>JAJEDB010000028.1 GCA_022821725.1 Candidatus Poribacteria bacterium
ATGTGCTAATGATACACTAAACATTGGTATTCTCTCCTATGAAACTCATCATAACTTTTTTAGGAAAGGATACCAACTTTCACACTTTTCCTCAACAGACTTTTTCACCTTATCTCTTTGACAAAAACTTTACACACCCCACTTTTTGTTTTTCACATTATAGTGTTAATTACGAAACTACGTGAAAAAAGTTGATTTTTTTCAATCAATGTGTTAACATATTTTAGATGAATTATCTGTAGGGATGCCCTAAGCGTTATCTGAGGGATAAAAGGATCCCATTGGATACCGAAAAAGGTCGTCCTGCACGAAAAAATAGAGAGGATATTTTAATGAAACAGATTACTTGTATAACGACGATTTTGTTTCTATCTGTCTGTCTCATCCCCGGCGTTTTCGCACAGGCATTGATGAGCGACGAATTCACTGGCACCGGTCAAGACCTTCAATCCTTTTGGCAGGTCAAGGATGGCGATAAAAGCCCATGGGAACTCCAAGATGGACTGCTCGTTGCCGAGGCAGGCTTCGACCAGAACTTGTGGGGTTCTGACACCTCCACGCGTTTCTATCAAGTCACTGACATGGATCAGTTCGACATAGAGACATCAATGGTTGTTGACTACGCCGATGCTTGCACTGTTGCTGGGATTGTCGTGTATTCTGCAACGACGAAGGATCACCAGGACCGCGATGGTCAATGGGTGACCTTGAAGTTGTGGGGGCGCGGTGCTGCGCAAGGCAATAATGCAGTACTCCAGTATCAACGCCGTGAAAACGATTCTGCCGATTTAGGATACGTCGGCACGCAAGCCGATTACAATCCAGACCAAGGTGTTATTCCGCTTGAATTACGCGTCAAACGCGACGGCGACGAATACGAGTCATGGTTCAAGCCGAACGCAGAAGGCGACTGGATCTCGGTCGGTAAAGCGACTAACGAACTCGAGGAACCGCTTGAAGTCGGTATCTACGTCGGTATTTGCGAAGGCGAAAGTGCTACTGGTAAGATGACTGTCACTTTTGACTACTTTCGAGAAGCGTCAAGTCCGGCGACCCCCGTTGATCCGCGGGGTAGACTCGCTGTTACGTGGGGCGAACTGAAAGGACAACAGTAGTAGCGACCGATGCTCGCAGCTACTTCAAATTACTGGCGGCTCTAATGCCGCCAGTTCCTTTATGGAGACAAGATTTGAAACAAGCGATTATTTTATTTTTTATCGGCTTCGCGATGCTTTACGGCATAACTTCCGTGCAAGCCGTGGACTCTCTCGGGGACCCTTTCGATGGAACCGCTTTGAAGAACCCGAATTGGAAATGGAAGACTTCCGACGAAGAAGGCATTGAGCCGAAAGAATGGGATATGGGCAAAACGAAAGCCGGATGGCTTCACATTAAAGGTGAACTGAACCGGAATCTTTGGCCCTCGGACACGACAAATCGGCTCTATCAGGAACACGAAGGGGATTTCGATATAGAGACGCATCTTTTTATGGACTATGAAGATGCCTGTGTCGTCGCAGGGGTTGTTGCATACTCGCCGACCACAAAGGATCATCAGGGACGTGAAGGGGAATGGGTGACGATTAAACTCTGGGGGCGCGGTCCCGCGCAAAACAACAATGCCGTTATCCAATATCAGAAACGACAATTTGATGGCGGTGAAGGGCTTGTCGGTGTCGTCCCCGGTTTCCAGGACCCAGTGGGTGAAATGGCACTTTACATGCGGCTCCGCCGTGAGCAGGACACCTTTACAGCATGGTGGAAACGGAAAGCCAAAGACACATGGATTGATATTGGCGAAACCGAACAGGAGTTCGATGAACCGCTTGAAGTCGGTCTCTACGTCGGTATCTGTGACGGGAAAGGTAAGCAGATCGCGCAATTTGAGTATTTTGAAGATCTTCTCGTGCCATTTGATGTTTCACCTCGTGCAAAATTGCCGATCGCTTGGGGGGACTTGAAACGTCGGCATAACGTACGGCATCGTTAATAGTTTTAGTGTTGGTTGGCAAGTCAATGTTTTCGCAAGTAGCGAGAGAATTAAACGCTGTTAGGTTTCACGAATTATTGGAGGTTGGTTATGGCTTGTTATTTTAGGTTTCTTTTAGATGTTGATGCTCCTCTAAGTTGTGGCCGCCCAGGTTGTGAATTTTTTGAGAGCTCTGTTCCTGATGGATGGGATCGTTTTATAGATGGTTGTCCTGGCTGTGGTCATGGTGCCGCGTCTGAAGAGGATCTTAAGCGTGGGTATTATGAGTCTCAAATGACAAATTTTTGTTTTCACTGTTCTACTTCTTACGGTGGTGAATATTGTCCGAAGTGTTATGCTGACGATGTACAGCAGGGTCTTGAGGCTCAGGCTGAGCATGAGGCAAGGCTTCAAAGTGAACAAATAAACTTTGAGAATAAACGAAGAGCGGGGATTGAGGAGGATATACCTTTCTGATCGTGTTTAGAGATTGATTATACAACTTGTTTTAAAGTTCCTTTTGTTTAATTTTCATGAAAGTTCCGCTTTGTTTACTACTTGCTCTGTAGTATATTTTGACCGATTATGATTTGATATTTCTCCGAGTTGATGTTATAATAATATTGCTTATCAGATATTTCTTTTTCTTTGCAGTGATCCTAAAGGAGCGTTGATGGCTACATTTTATAAAGGGGCTGGGATCGGAACATATTGGCATACCCGAGATTCACGACGAGTAGGCTTTACGGCCAGGTCACCTGCAAATCATCCTGAGACCGAAGTACTCATAGAACATATCGCAACAAGTACAGTCAATAGTCCTTATATTTCACTCACCCGTTCCTACGCAGTGGCGTGGCACTATGCAGTATTTAGCAGTAAGAGGGAACCCGGACCGGGTAGACCTGCTTATATCTACGAAATAGAGATTGATGATTCGTTACCACACGGGCTTAATGTGTTAGATCCCGCTAAAGAGGTCATCCACATCCTACCACAACCCTTACGAGGGGTTGTAAATTTAGACTATATAGAAGATCTTCTGGGAGGGCAAACGTCTCAAGCACCCAATGTGGGCGGAGGTTTTTCTCCCAGTGTTGAACTGCAACTAATAGCACTCACATTCGCACAACGAGATGCGGAGGTGTTAGTTTACGGTTATATTCCTCCGTTCTGTGTAAAGCACCGTTTTGAAGTAGAGTTCTCTCCGTCAGATTTGCCGCTTTTATAGGAGAAACTATAATGAGTATGTTTGAAATTCGTAATATTAACCTAAAAAAGGTCCCAGGCAACGACTTCATCAAGTTTCTTAGAATAGAGATACCTGAAAGGAAGGGCTATGGTCCTATTCGCTTTGCGAGGGTTCGGTACGCCTTGAACGGAGATTACAATGAACAAGAGAACGGTTTGCCTATGGACTTGGGCAAAGGGATTTTCACTGCAACACTTGAGGATGAAGAACTCGGCGAATTTTCTCGTGAAGAATTAGAGAAAACTTTGCAGAGGGCAGCAGTAGAAATTATTAAGATTGTCCGGAAAGAACTGGGAAAAGCCCTGGATATCCTTGGTATTCTTAAAAGTATCTTAAAAGATTACCCCTATCTGAAATATGATGAAAGTTCCTCTGAACCTCCAGATGTTTTGAAATTCCGTGTTATCAATGCAGAAAGTTCACGTCAGGTAGAAGATATTTTTGATATAGCCAATAAATTACGCAACGCTACCGGAGAAAACTATATAGTAGCGTACGGTGGATCCTCTGGTGATGATGCTAATCTTGATAAGGTCTGGACAAGATTCTCTTTAAGAAAAGTTGATTTTCGAGACACGAAGTCCAACGAAGCATGAAGGATTTGGCATAGAAATGAATGTAACCCTAAATTGGCTTAAAAACTACATCGATTTTGAATTTTCTCCAAATGAACTCGCGGATCGGTTGACGATGTTAGGTGTTGAGGTAGAATCCGTCAAGCATCTTGGAGCCGATCTCGAAGGTGTAATTGTGGGGAGGGTCGCCTCAATCCGACCACACCCAAACGCTGATAAGCTTGTTCTGTGTCAGGTAGATACCGGTGGTACTGAAGCACTTCAGATTGTCTGCGGTGCTCCGAATGTCCGCGAGGGAATGATCGCGCCTGTTGCGACAATCGGTGCGACCCTACCCGTCGGTTTGACAATCAAACGCGCGAAGCTGCGCGGTGAAACTTCGGAAGGGATGCTCTGCTCCGAAAAGGAATTAGGACTCTCTGACGCTGCCGCCGGTTTGATGGAACTCCGAACGGGTATACCCCTTGGGACCCCTTTTTCAGAAGCTCTCGGATTGGACGATGTCGTCTTTGAACTGGAGATTACGCCCAACCGTCCGGATTGCCTCAGCCTAATCGGTATTGCTCGCGAAATCCGAGCGGAAACCGGAAATCCTTTAAAACCGCCTACTCTTGACCTGACGGAAAACGACATCAACGCCCAAGCGTTAACGTCTGTCACGATTCATGCCCCAGAGCTTTGCCCGCGTTACGCAGCACGCGTCATTCAAGGCGTTAAGGTGGCAGAATCCCCAGCATGGTTGCAACAGCGACTTGCGTCTGTCGGTATAGGCGTTATTAACAATATTGTCGATGTCACGAACTTCGTCTTAATGGAATATGGACAACCGCTCCATGCCTTTGATTATCACAAACTCACAGAGAACCGCATTGTTGTTCGCCGGGCGCGGGAGGGTGAACACATAACAACGCTTGACGAAGTTGAACGCGAACTCACACCCGATATGCTTGTCATCGCGGATGCGGAAAAACCCGTCGCACTCGCTGGAATTATGGGTGGCTACGATTCGGAAATTACGGAAGCAACTTGCGATGTCCTATTAGAGAGTGCCTATTTCAACCCATCAAGCGTTCGTGCCACCGCAAAGGCGTTAGGAATCGGCACAGAGGCATCCTACAGATTCGAGCGTGGTGCCGATCCGGGGGTTGTCCTCGCTGCCCTTGACCGTGCGTCCCAACTCATTGCGGCGTTGGCGGGTGGAACAATCTGTGAAGGCGTCGTTGATGTCTATCCGAGACAACAGCCATTGACCGAAATTCAACTCCGTCCGGAACGCGTCAATTTTGTATTGGGGACGACACTGGAAGCATCAGAAATGGTGCAGATTTTGAATCGCCTCGGTTTCGACGTGGACGCTACTGGAGATATCTATCACGTCACTGTGCCGACGTTCAGGGCTGACATTACGCGCGAGATTGATCTCATTGAGGAAATCGCCCGGGTCCACGGCTACGATAACATCCCGACAACATTGCCTAAAGGCGATATTCCTGTTCCAGCACAGGATCCGAAGGTAGAAATTCGCAAGCGAATCAAACATTTTCTCCTCGCAGCTGGGATGATGGAAGCGGTGAATTATAGTTTTTGCGACCCGAATTGTTTTGATAGGATCCGGTTGAACCCGGATGATCCACTTCGTAACACCTTGCGACTCCAGAACCCGTTGAGTCCAGAGATGTCAGTGCTACGCACAACACTAACGCCAGGGCTGCTTGCAAACGCGCAGCATAACCGTAACCACCAGATAGACACCATCGCTCTCTTTGAAATCGGCGGTGTATTCGTCCACGATGGCGAAGAAAAAGAACCGGAACGCGTTGCGGGTGTTTTGGCAGGGCAGATTGGGGAAGGGGTCTACAGCGATCCCTACCGTCCTCCAGATTTCTTTGACATCAAAGGACTTGTAGAGGAGATGCTTGAGGTATGCGGGGTTGTGGATTGGACACTACAGAAGACGGACACGCCGACCTTCCATCCGGGTAGGAACGCGGAAGTATTGTTAGGTGATAAACGGATCGGTGTTTTCGGCGAGGTGCATCCAGAAGTTCTCGAAAATTACGATTTACCGTATAAGGCATACCTCTTTGAGTTTGACCTTGAATGCTTAACAGATGTGGCTATATTTGCCAAACGCTTTGAACCGATTTCTGTCTATCCGAAGGTGGCTCGCGACCTTGCGATCGTTGTGGATAAGGAGATACTGTCAGATATGCCGACGGCACTTATCTATACAACGGGCGGCGACTCTGTAGACTCGGTGCGTCTGTTTGATGTCTATGAAGGGGAACAGGTTCCGAAGGGTAAGAAGAGTCTCGCCTATACGATCACCTATCATTCTGCGACCGAAACCTTGACAGATAAAGCCGTCAATGCCCTTCACGACGAAGTTGTCAAAGGGCTGAATCGTGAATTAGGCGCAGAATTGCGGATGTAGTTTAAGGGTTATCGGTTGTCGGTGATCGGTGGTTAGTCACCTGCTTGTGTCGGGAAAAAACGTTTGTAACCGCACAACGATCTACTAAAAGCCGATTGCTATACCTCTGAGGCTTCGACCAAATTTGAGCGACAAAAGAATACAAAATCTATTTGCAGCCGTCGCCTACCACTACGATTTTCTCAACTCGTTGTTGAGTCTCAGACGCGACAGTGCCTGGCGACGCGAAACGGTCAAAGCAAGCGGTGTTGACTTACGGAGTAAGGTGCTGGATGTCTGCACAGGCACGGGTGAACTCGCCCTTGCGTATGCCGATAAAATTGGAGCAGAAGGGTTTGTAATCGCTTCAGACTTCTGCTTTGAGATGCTGGTCATCGGCGATGAGAAGGTGGAACGGAAGGAACGCGGAACAGGCGCGAGTTTTCTGGCAGCGGATACCCTGATCCTTCCCTTTTTAGACGATACGTTTGATGTGGTTTCTGTCGGTTTTGGGATCCGAAATGTCTCAGATCTGGAGATGGGGATACGCGAGATGGCGCGCGTTGCAGCCCCCGGAGGTCGGGTCGTTATTTTGGAGTTTACGCAGCCTGTGAATCCGCTATTCCGAAGCCTCTATTATTTCTATTTCACCAAGATCCTACCCTTTATCGGTAACCTTATCTCTCGGAGTCAGGACGACGCTTACGGGTATCTCCCCCGTTCCGTCATGAAGTTCCCGAATTGTGAGGCGTTGAAAGCCGTTATGGAGCAGTGTGGACTGACAGATGTCCGGTTCTATCGAAAAACATTCGGTATCGTTTCGATTCATGTCGGTAAGAAACCTGATAACCGCCTGACATAATTGTATCAGCACTTCACACCTAATGCTATCGGACGCATTGGCACTAAACACTGCCATCAAACTTCAGTAAACGTTCTACATGCGCTACAACGGATTCAGATACCCCTTCTAAACTGTAACCCCCCTCCAACGCAGAAATAACACGTCCTGATGCCGTCTCCTCGGCAAGCTCAAGGATTAGGTCAGTCAGTGTAGAAAATCCGTCTGCCGTGAGCTCGGTCCCTGCGAGCGGATCGAGGTAGTGCGCATCGAAACCGGCTGAAATTAAGATGACCTCAGGCGAGAAATCTCTCAAGGCGGGGATAAGCACATCTGTGAAGACAGCGATGTATTCATCATCACCGCTCCCTTCGGGCATCGGCACGTTCAGGGTTGTGCCACGCGCTTTCTCGCTTCCCTGTTCATACCTTGAACCTGTGCCGGGGTAGAGCGGCGACTGGTGGATCGAGAAAAAGAATACCGTCTCATCTTCATAGAAGATGTCTTGTGTCCCGTTTCCGTGGTGAACATCCCAGTCGACAATCGCGACCTTGCCAACCCCGTGTTCGCGTTGAAGGTAGCGAGCAGCAATCGCGATATTGTTGAACAAGCAAAATCCCATGCTCTGTCCCTGTGTTGCGTGGTGTCCGGGCGGACGCACCATGGCAAAAGCATTTTTTACAGTTCCTATTGCAACCGCCTCCGCTACACGCAACACACCCCCTGTTGAAAGCAAAGCAATATCATACGATTCATGCCCGACGGTCGTATCATAAGTGAGCGGAATTTCCTGTTCACAGTGTCGTCGGATATGTTCTGGATAAGCAGGATTATGTGCGTAACAGAGTTGTGCGACCCTCGCGGGTACCGGTTCAATGGGATGTAACTGTTCCCAGACCTCGCTTTCCTGAAGTGCTGCTAAACTCGCTCGCAGCCGATCGGGTCGTTCTGGGTGGTTCGGACCGGTGTCGTGATTAAGGTAGTCTGGATGATAGGCGAACCCTGTTTGTTGTGTCATGTATATGTCTGATCCTTTTGAGCATCCTGTGATTCTCTAAACGATAGAATTTTTTTAATTTTCCCCGGTTGTGCCCAATTGCGTTTGCCCGCACCATTGAGTTGCCGCAATAGTGTCGGAATTTCTGGATTCTCAAGGGCATTTTTAATCTTGTGTGCGGTATCTTCAGACCAGCACGGGATAAACGCATGCATCGATTGGTTGCCTTGCCACGCCTGTCCATCTACGCAACTCAGCACAACAGGCTTAAATTGGCTTTTCCCATACGCCTCCCACATCACTTTGAACGGCGCAAACGAGTAGGGACCAACACCCAACAGTGCCCACCAATACCCGCTATCCATCGCCGTTCGGAGCAGCGTTCCCTTCCGGGATCGCAGTGTTTGTTCAGCATTGCGGAAGTATTCTTTCAACGGACGATGCTGTTCAATCTGATGCTGTGTAAGTGGTTTTCCTGTTGCCCGATGATACGGTAGCAGTATCCATTTATGAGGGACTGACGCGTCCTGTCGCCAAATCTCCTTTGTCGCGAGCGGATACAAAAATGCTTCAGGAAGATGTGAAGGCTTGTCTTCAAAGATAAAAATGCTGTTGGCACCACATGTATTCACGCCCTGTCGTGGGGTTTGTGTCGGCGACAAATTAAGGTCAACAGTTATGTCTGTATTTAGTTCGTTGAGGTCCCGCACGACCCGCCATGGGTCTGTAGACTTTTTAAGTGGAACCGCCTGATGCTCGGTCCAGTTTCCGTCCAGTTCCCTGAAATATGTAACCGGGAACGTCTGGCGCGTGTCGCACTGAAATTTAGCACAACCGTATGACGTGCCGACACCTTCAAATATCTTTGTCGACGCGAATTCATAAACCGTGTCTACGGCGAAATCGCGCTGATTGGCACTATAATTTCTAAAGCCACTATGCGCGCCGTCACCGAAAAAGAGGGAAAGCGGGAGATAGAAATACCCAACCCCGTTCTTTTTTAGCAATTGGCCGAGACCGATCTGTAAAACCAGTGCCGCGATGTCGATACGAGAGGCACCTAAGAGCAATCGCTGTTTGTCCAGCACCAACCCTTCTGAGAGAAAAAAAGGCTTGATACGCGTTTTGTAATCCGATGGCAGATTCGCGAAATTCACCCACGGTGGGTTGCCAACAAGAATGTCATATTTTCCCGAGTGCGACTCTATAATCACATCTTGACAGAAGAGTTGGGATGCTGGGAAATCGAAACCGAATTCTTGTGAGACGTTTTTTCTAAAACACGTTAGATGTGAAGCCTTCATCTCGATGAGCGTGAGTCGGGATAAGCGCTCTGCGGTAATTGGAACACCTCTACGACGCGCGATGTCCAGAAATGCGAGGACGAATGCGCCTTTTCCTGCTGTGGGGTCACAGATGTGTGCACCCTCAATCCAGGCATCGAAAATATCCCACTTATCGATGAGCCATTTTGCCCATTTCAGTGGAGTAAACACCTCTCCAATTTTAGTTGATTTATCCAGCATAGTCTGCCAATTCGGTATCGTAAGAGCGGTATTTCGGTCGCGATTCTTCATCGCAGGGGCAATCTCTGAGCCGCGACCTTCTGCTTGATTCACTGTTTCATCATCAACTTATCGGGCTGTCTTCACTCGCGCCCATGTCGTCGCCAGTTTTCCTTCCGGTTCAACGGCGAAAGCCTCGTCCCACCCATTGAGTAGCTGCTGAATCTCATCCGCCTCAAGGGCACGACTGAGAAGGACAATCTCGTCAATACCCCCCGTAAACTGCTCTGGACCGAATTTAAGTTGTAGCGTTTCTCCAGGGTTCACTTTACCGTTCCACTCCGGTTTCCAATCTGCTTTATTGGATGACAACGCGCCTTTTTTGCTCTCAGGTTCGCCGTCAACGTACATCTCAACATTTTTTCCGTCGTATGTTCCGGCGACATGGTACCACTTCCCTTGTTCCAATTCTGTTTTACCGTAGAATCCGGGTGTAATACCGGCACCTGTCCAGACTCTGAATGAGAAGCCGTCGGGTATCGGTTCACCACCGGACTGGTCTTCTAACAGATAGGCACCATTTTTCCGAACGCCAGTATCTGAGTCGGCATCTACGCGAAACCAGGCAGCTACGGTCAACTCGTCTGATATACTTTGGAGGCTTTTTGAATCTGACACATCAATGCTACCCCCGCCACCCGCAACGACGGCTTTACCGAATTTACCGTCTTCAAACTTAAAATTACCGACAATCTTTCCATCATTGCCGTTAGCTGTCGCATCTTTAACATCGCCTTCAAAGAGCCAGACACCAACGATTGCTGGATCGTCTTCTTCTAATGCCCATGAAACGGAGCAAAAACATAAAAGCAAAGCAATACCTATATATAGTGTTTTCATTTGAGAACCTCCATGAAATACGAAATGCCCAAAATTTTGTTGGACGCTTAGTTTTAAAATACCGGGTAAACAGGTTATCCTCTATTTTTGACATAAGATATTATATCACATCCCTCGTTTTTCTAAATCAAGATTTGCACAATTTTGGCACTAACACGTTTTCACCTAACCGAACCGCAAGGTAAAATTAAAAGATTAAAAACTTGTAGATTCACGTGGAATATGCTAAACTTTAAGACATCTTTGGTGACCATGATACGAGGCTAACAGGTAAATTAGAAAAATGAATTATGCGAATTGATCGTTGTTGAGGTATAGGTGTGGGAAGTCAAGGCTTAAAACGGTAGCCTGCAACAACGGCGCAGGCGGGTTTAAGGAGCGCGTGTAATAGTTTAAACGCACGTCGTTCCTCCGCAAGGTAAATTAGAAAAGTGAAAAGAGGACAATCAGATGGTTCAACAGGACACACCGCGCGCATTTCACGTAATGACGAAACCGATCGGGCCGATATGTAACTTAGACTGCGAGTACTGCTTCTATCTGGATAAAGAGAAACTCTATCCCGAAACGCGCTCCTTCCGCATGACTGACGAAATTTTGGAGAACTACATCAAGCAATACATTGATGCACAGGAGACCAACGAAGTCACGTTCGCATGGCAAGGCGGAGAACCCACGTTGATGGGGGTGGACTTCTTCCGACAGGCGGTCAGATACCAGCAGAAGTACAGACGTCCCGGTATGCAGATCCAAAATACGTTTCAGACGAACGCTACCCTCCTCAATGATGAATGGGCGGAACTGTTCAAGCGGAACAGATTTTTAATCGGGGTCAGCATCGACGGTCCCCCAGAAATCCACGATAAATACCGATATGACAAACGCGGCAAGCCATCCTCTGATCAGGTAATTCGCGGGTTGCGTGTCTTGCAGCAGCATCGGGTCGATTACAATATACTCTGCGTCGTCAATAAACATAACGCTGAATATCCGCTGGAGGTCTACAACTATTTCAAAGAGCTCGGCGCAGAATTCATGCAGTTTATCCCAGCGGTTGAGCATTTCGGGGGCAAGAATGTATCCCCGCGTTCCGTCACGGCGCGTCAATATGGCAAATTCCTTTGCACTATTTTCGATGAATGGGTCGTCAACGACATCGGAAGGATCTTCGTCCAAATTTTTGATGTCGCATTAGAGGGATGGCTGGGTTATAATCCGAGCCTCTGTATATTCAATGAAACCTGCGGAGATGCGCTTGCAATTGAGCATAACGGCGACCTCTACTCCTGTGATCATTATGTCACACCCGACTATCACGTCGGAAACATTGCCGAAAATACTATTGCCGAGATGGTGGATTCAACATTCCAACGCAAATTCGGGACCGATAAACGGGATACATTGCCTGAATACTGCCGGAATTGCGAAGTGAAGTTCGTCTGCAATGGGGGCTGCCCAAAGAACAGATTCATCAAAACGCCTACGGGTGAAGATGGCTTGAACTACCTCTGTGCTGGCTATAAACGGTTTTTCAATCACATTGACGAACCGATGAAGATGATGGCTTCCGCACTACAAGCCGGGCGCCCTGCAAATAGTATTATGCCACTCCTACGTCAACGTCAACAGGAGAAAACACGCGTCAGCACCACAACAATCTCACGGAAAATCGGACGAAACTCGCCGTGTCCGTGCGGCAGCGGCCGAAAATATAAGCAGTGTTGTCTAAACAAAAAGTAACCCACGGTAGGTGCGGTTTCCTAACCACACTCAACCCACGGTAGGTGCGGTTTCATGAAGTTTCAGAAAATAAATCGGTAATTTGAGAGTTCCCCCAGGCCCGGTAGGTGCGGTTTGCAACCGCACCGGACTTCGCCAATAAATTACCGAATTAATAAATTAATCTTCATCTAACCGCACCGAGGTTAGAAAGGTAGACTTTGTCAAAAAATGTAATAGTCGTAGCGGGTCCAAACGGATCAGGCAAAACGACATTCGCTCGTGAATATCTTCGCGATTCGGAGGTTTCTGAATACATTAGTGCCGACGCAATCGCTGAAAGACTCGTATCCAGACCGGAGGACATGGGCAGCGTCAAAATTCAAGCCGGACGGCTCTTTATAAAAGAGATCCAGGAGCTTATTGAAGCAGAGAAAGACTTTGCCGTTGAGGTGACACTTTCAGGAAAAGGATTTGCGAGAATCATCTCCCGATTGAAACGTGCTGGATACACAGTCGCAATCGTCTTTATTTTTCTCAAATCCCCTGAAACGTGTGTTGCCCGGGTCCGAAATCGGGTGAGCGCGGGTGGACACCACGTGCCAACGGAAGATGTCATCCGCCGTTTTTATCGGAGCAAGCACAATTTTTGGTATATCTATAGAGATCTGGTGGATGAATGGCATCTGTTCTACAATTCTGCGGAACACTTTCAGGAAGCCGCCGTTGGTAAGGGCAATGAGGTTAAAGTGATAAACGAACATTTCTTTGAAGTGTTCATGAAAGACATTCGCAATGGAGGTGCATAATGCGCGACGACAAAGTAGATTCTGTTGACATTTATAAGGATACACTTGAGTTCCTGCGGATTGGCAATCGCGCCGTCAAAAGGGCACAAGAAGAGAACCGCAAAAAAGGGATTCCTAACGTGTATGATTTTAATGGACATCTCTACTATGAACTCCCAAATGGAGAACTGACGAAAGAAGACCCGTATCCCTTATCGAAAGAAACCGATTCAAGCGAGGAAAAATGTTAACTATCTGTTACGACCCGTATTCTGGCACATTAGGCAGATTCACGCGTGCCGAAATTTTTGACCTCGTTGCCGAGGCAGGCTACGAAGGTATCAACATCCCTGTAAATTCCGGCTTTCTCGGTGAACTCTCGACTGCGGAGATAGATGACGCTGTGCGTCTTGCTGCGCAACACAATCTCGTTGCCCCGACGATCGGATTCGGCAATCATATCCTGACAACGCCCGCCCGAAAAGAAGAGGCACTGCAGCACTTTGAGATCGTCCTTGAGGTCGCATGCCGATTTGACGCTGAAGTTATTGGGGTGTGGGTGAACCCCTCCGAGGGTGTATCGCGACAGGAATCTCTGGACGCACTTGCCGACAGTCTGTCTCAGATGATACCCGCTTGCAATGAAAATGGCATGAAGATTGCGCTTGAGTTTGAGAAGGGGTGTCCGCTTGATAACTATCGCGAAGGCGTGGCATTTGTTGAGGATACCGGTCTGCAGGTCTATCTGACGTGTGATACGTATCATCTTTTTAACGATGGTGCGGAACCGCACACAGCAGCGCACGCGATGAAGGCATGCCTCGGTGATGTGCATCTATCAGGGAGTCATCGCGGCGAACCGGGGGGTGGCGTTTTCGATTTTGAAACGTTTGCGCAAGGCTTAAAAGAGATCGGTTTTTCAGGTCCCCTCGTTGTCCAATACAAGATGGAAGATGTCGCGAGTATCGCGCGCAGCTGCGAGTTCACCCAAAAGTTCCGAGCAATGATACAAGCATAGAAAGGAGATTTCGGATGAGACGGATTGCCTTTTTAATTTTTGCCCTTACCTTTATAATAACAGGTGGACACGTTTATGCACACGTGACAGAACATCCCCCAACAGAAACAGGAGATTTCCAGTTTGTAGCACACCATGAAGTATCTGAGCGGACCAGTGGGCAGGGCGCGCTGCAGTTCAAGGTGCTTTATATGCGTGACCATTTTCCGCCGGAAGTTGTCGCCGCGCTTGACAAGGCACACGGTGGGTTCGATGTGGACCGACGGGACGGGAAAGGTGAAACCTATTTCGCACTACCGGGTGTCGGCATCATCCAGATAAGTGCAGACCTGAAGACCACACACCTCATCGAGACACCTCCAACTCTGAAAGAAGCCAACGCACATTACACAACCGTCTGGATGACCTCTGAAGGAACTCCCTATCTCTCTTTCCCAGCAAACGATGTCGGCAAGATTTTCACGACGACGATGGAGGGAACACTCGTCCATACACTGGAAGCCCCGGACGCAATGACGGATTTTCAGCATCAGGCAGTTAACACCTATTTCAGTGAAGGTGGGAAGTTTGTGCCTACCGGCATAACGCATATTGATGGAATGCTTTACGTTACGACGGGTTACTCCGATTTATAGTGACCTTTAGAATTAAAGAGACATTTTTTCGGTTTTATGATAGGCTGCGTCTATTATGGCATATTCAACAGATTTACGCAAACGCGTCTTAGATTTTATTCAAACTGGGGGTAAAAAATCTCAAGCCGCCCG
>JAJEDB010000129.1 GCA_022821725.1 Candidatus Poribacteria bacterium
CGGGCGGCTTGAGATTTTTTACCCCCAGTTTGAATAAAATCTAAGACGCGTTTGCGTAAATCTGTTGAATATGCCATAATAGACGCAGCCTATCATAAAACCGAAAAAATGTCTCTTTAATTCTAAAGGTCACTATAAATAGACACTTTCGCCCTGCGGTAGGCGCGGTTTCCTAACCTCGCCTGTGCAGCGTGCCTAATTAATCCTAAAATCTACCGTAGTTCGCAAAACTGCTAAACACATCATAGACACACTATAAAAAAATGAGGCGATAATGGAACATATTGGACGAGTGCGTTGGGCACGCGCACTCATTTGGATGCCGATGCTGCTTTTGGTGCCTATATCGCTTTTCGCAAATACACAAAAGACAAGGCGCACGCTCCGTGCGGTATGGACGGAGACCCCGCCCGTTATTGACGGAAACTTAACAGAACCCGTCTGGCAACACGCCGATATCGCAACCAATTTCTTCCGGGCAAAGGAGGGAGAGACATATCCCGCCGAATTAGATACCGAAATTCGAGTCCTGTACGATGAAAACATGCTCTATATCGGTGTGCGTTGTGAGGAGCCAGACATGAAAAGTCTCCGGGAAACTCTAACGCGTCGGGATTCCTTCGTCTGGCAGAACGACTGTATCGAGGTGATGCTCGATACCTATCACGACCGGCGCAACTGCTATATTTTCGCAATCAATACACTCGGCACGCAGGCGGATGAGAGAGTCGGCAATGAAAGCGTTTTTGACATGAGTTGGGATGCAAAATGGGAAGCGAAAGTAAAAAAACACCCGGATCATTGGACAGCAGAATTCGCGATTCCGTTCCGTGAGGTCCGTTTTAATCGGCGGAATACCACCTGGGGCATCAACTTTTGGCGGGTGCGTCCGATAAATGGTCAATCCCATTCATGGGCAGAGACGGCTTTTTTCTCGCGTGTGTCGGAATACGGCAATTTGACCGGATTGGATTTAGAAAGGGTTAAAACAGAACAAAAAGTTGGGATTCTTCCTTATGGCAGCTATCGCGCCTTCGTGGATCGTCCTAACGACCTTGATGGCGGACTGGACCTGATCCTTCCGATCTCAACACATCTGACCTCGAATGTAACGCTCAATCCTGATTTCTCACAGTTGGAGAGCGATCCGACGCAAATTAACGTCTCAAGCGACCGGGAGTTGTTTCTTCCAGAACGCCGCCCGTTTTTCAGGGAGGGTGCCGAGTTATTTGAGCTGCCGCTGGATTTATTCTATACCCGGCGCGTCCAAGAAATCGATGTGGGTGCGAAAACGACGGGCAGAATTGGGGATTCCAATTTCGCGATCATCAATACCTACGGCAAAATGATCGATCGGTACGACGGAGATGAGAAAAAGCAGGTGAACCTCTTAGCCGGTCGGATTAATCACGATATCGGTGAACGGACTGTCGTCGGCGCGATGGGGATCCATAAACACCAAGCCGATCGAGATGTCGCACTCCTATCGCTCAATGGACGGTTTGGCTTGCATCAAGACTGGACTGCCGCGTCGCAGCACGCTGTTGATTGGGTTGATGGCGAGATGCACTGGGCGTACCACACCGCCACGGAATGGACTCACGAAGGCTGGCTGGGTGAGGCGCAGCTTGAAGAGATTCAGGACGGTTTTCGCCCAAACGAGATGGGGCTCGAGGAGGGAGCGTTTCGCCGTGTGCGTGCTCGTCTCAGATACAGATATGAGTTTCCAGAGACGCATTTCGTGGAATCCTTTTGGGTTGATACACGTCATTTCTATCAAACCAATGCCCAAAGGTTACTACGGGAACGGCTGAGCGAATCGCGCTTCTATATTGACATTGGACGGTTTAACTTTTTCACTTCGGGCGGGTTCGGACGGCTTCGCGAAGTCGGTCAGCTTTTTGACACCAAGTTTATCCGATCAGAGATCGATTATCAGGCACCCTGGGGACAATTGTCGATGATAAATCGTTTCGGTACCCGCCGAGACGAATTCAATCGGTTCACGAGTTTCTCTGGGGGTGTCAACCTCTCCGGCAAACTTACCATTGATCTGGATTTGGACAATTTCTTTTGGCGCGCACACCGAAATACGCTCATTTTCCGACTCCGTAGCAATTACCAATTTACCCAAAAGATTGGTTGGCGCATCTTCGTTGAACGTGTAGATGAACGGATGGTAGATGAGATCACCTACAACTTCAACTCCATCTTCGATTACGAATTTACGCCGGAAAGCCACTTCTTCTTTGTGGTTGCTGATAGCCTGCCTGGGGATCGAGCTGTGTTTGCGAAATTGGCATATCTTTTTGAACCGAGTCTTCCAGATTTCGCTCAATTTAATTGAAAGAGGTTTAGTGGCGTTACTGCCCCCGAGGAAGTGATGTTGAAGAAAGGACATTCGATGTCAAATACTGAACTCAAGACCACGTTTAATACCGCTCCAACGCTCTATGAAGATGTCCGACCCGGATATCCTGAAGAACTGATCCAGGATGTCTTGGACCTCTCTGGACTCAACGACCATAGCAGCATCCTTGAGGTTGGCTGTGGGACAGGAAAAGCGACGCACCCGTTTGCAGAACGCGGATACGAATTAGTCTGCCTGGATATCGGTGCCGATTTAATTACCGTTGCGAAGGAAAAGTTGAAGGCGTTTCCAAACGTTTCGTTTGTAGAACACGCATTTGAGGAATGGGAATCAGATGGAAAGTTTGACCTGATTATCTCTGCCACCGCCTTTCATTGGGTAGATCCAAAAGTGAGATACCTGAAGGCATCCGAGGTGCTTAAATCAAAGGGTTTCCTCGCCGTTTTCTCGAACCAGCACGTCAGAAAGGACGAAGGATTCTTTGCGGAAAGTCAGCGTCTCTACAATAAATACTACGCGCCGCTGACCACGAATCGTCCGACACACGCCACACACTTTCCGGGTGTCGAAGCCTTTCAAGCTCCAATTAAACACACCTACCCATGGACGCAAACGTATTCATCTGAGCAGTACATCAAACTCTTGGGTACCTATTCAGGGCACATCGCGTTGCCAGATAAGAATAAGCGTCTACTGTTTGAGGGAATAGTCGATCTCATCGAAACAAAGTATGACGGGCGGATAACCAAACACTACGAAGCCGTTCTTGACCTTCGGGAGAGAAAATAATATTTCAACTGTGAACTTAGGAATGGTTTCTGAATATAGCAATATCCCTTGTAGAACCGATCTCCTGATCCCAACCGACAACCGAAAACTCATAATTGACATCTATTCCTAATCGTGATAGGCTAATGTGACTTCGGCATCTGCATGTCGAAGTGAAAATAGAATCCACATTGAAAATTGTTTATAGGAGGAAAAAGTATGTTTGTTATCATCGCACCGATTCAGATTAAGGAAGGGCACAGAGACGCATTCATCGAATCCATGATAGATGACGCGAAAGGTTCTGTTGCGAATGAACCTGGATGCCTGCGGTTTGACGTGATTCAGGACGGTGCCGATCCGAACCGGATCTGGCTCTATGAGGTTTATGTAGACGAAGCAGCGTTCCAAGAACACCTGAAAGCCCCACACTTCATTAAGTGGCGCGATACCGTCAAAGACTGGTTCGCTGAGAGCGAATTTAAAGGCGCAGGCAGCGGAAGTTCCATGATCTACCCGCCAGATGACGACTGGAAGTAACCAATTTTGATAGTTGATGCACTGTCCATAGTTTCACCGTCCGTGCAGCGTATTGTTGCAGGAAAAAAGATGGTCGAAATCCGGCGTTGGCTGCCGCCGAAGATCCCTTTTCTCAATCTCGTGCTTGTAGAAAATGAGATTTATCTGACCGAAGAGGGACAAGAAGACCCGAACGGACTGGCACGCGCAATCGTCGACATTACAGGCATTCACGATTGGACCCCTGAAGAAGCGGAATCGCAAGGAGTAGCGTGGACCCCTAACTATGTGTGTTGGGAACTCTCAAATGTGAGGCGTATAGAGCCACCTATCCCATGTGTCGCTCGACGGAAAATCTATAAAATCGACATTGACGCGCGCCTCCCTATTGGTCGTTAAGACCTAATCGTTGAGGTACCAATTGGAGTTCGACAGGAGCGTTGACCGCTATGATGCAATTCACTGACGGACTTGTGAAGTCATACGAGAAGTACGCCCATGAAAGAGCCGCTCATTCTCCTGACACATTCAAGGTCCGGGAGCGGTCAGAGTTTCTAAAATTCTTGCAGGATGACGGACGAGAGACGCTCCTTGAAATTGGGTGTGGTCCCGGCGGGGATGCGCTGTTTTTTCAAAATCAAGGGCTCCGCGTTCTGGCAGTGGACAATGCACCAACAATGGTGAAACTCGCCGCAGAAAAGGGGGTCCCTGCGCGAGTCTTGGATTGCTATAATCTTGACGAGATTAATGAGCGTTTTGATGCGGTGTATACGATGAACTGTCTCCTACACATACCGAAGCGGGACTTTGATCAGGTTTTAGATTTAATTTCAGGACGACTCAACGAAAACGGTATAATGTATATTGGCATTTGGGGAGACCAAAACTTTGAGGGTATCTGGGAAAAAGACAGATATGCGCCGAAACGGTTTTTCTCTTTCTGGAAGACAGAGGCACTTCTTGAAGTCCTACAACGATCATTTAAGTTAGAGTACTACCGGAGATTAGAGCCTCATGAAGGCAGGATATTCAATTCTATTGTTGTCCGTAAACACATGGAGGTTTAAAGTGAGACGAATAGTTTCCTATATTCTGAGCGTGGCACTCATTTTGATATTCCCCTTCGGAACCGAAGCGATTGAGGACGACGCAATGGTTCTCTACTACTCGTTCGATGCGGGAAAGGGAAAAGAGATTGAAGACCTGAGCGGCAAGGGGAACCACGGCACGCTCGAAGGCGATGCCAAATGGGAGAAAGATGGAAAGGTCAATTCGGGGGTATTTTTTAACGAACAGATTCAGAAAGGGGTCGTCGCAGCGGAAGCGTCTGACAGTCTGGCGATTACCAAGAACTTGACGATGGAGGTATGGGTATACCCAGAGAGCGTCGGCGATTACCGTAATGTGCGCGGACAGGCGGGACCTCACACGTATTATCTGAGTATCCATCAGGGTAAACCCTCAGTGTGGATGGGGTGCCCCGGCGCTGGTGGACGCACATGGAACAGCACAAAGAACGAGATTCCAAACGATAAGTGGTCGCACGTCGCCGCAGTTTACGAGTTTGATAAGGAGCTTCGGCTCTATATCAACGGCAAACTTGATAACACCTATAAAGTGCAAGGCGAAATTCCGGTTTCCCAATCAGATCACTGGTTCGGCAATCGCTTAGACGGTCCGTGGCCCTACGGGGGACGGCTTGATGAATTCGTCATCTATAACAGGGTTTTAACTGAAGATGAGATTCAACAAGATATGGAACAGGTTTTGAGCGTATCACCGTTGGACAAAGCTGCGACGACTTGGGGACTGCTCAAAAAGGTTGCGAGATAAGCGTCCAACTTTAAACGAAGAAAGGAATATGTTGGACATTAGATTGGCGCGTCCAGATGATGCCCAAGCCATTCATCTAATATTACAGGAAACCTGGGAAGAATCACTGCTCTTTGACGTGTTCATGGATCACATCTCGTCGCCTGAGCATCAAGTCTTCGTGGCAATGGATAGTGGCGAAATCGCAGGTTTCCTCTCGGCATTTCTGGTCCCCATTTCAATCCCTCGATGGGAAATAGATCTCATTCTTGTTCGTTCGACGCGTCAAGGAAAAGGTATCGGCACCTCTCTTATTGAGAAAGCGTTAACCTACGGTTCTCATCTGGGAGTGCATTGCGCTGGGGCATCCATCCGCATTGATAATTATGCAAGCCAACGTGCTTTTTCCAAGGCGGGTTTTACAACAGAGGCTCAAGTACGTAGTCTTTTTCTTTGGGATCCGTTGGCTTGCGAGTCCACCCCTAACGTGCCGGAGACTGTTCATTTCATACCCGTTGATACATTAACCTACCGTGGATTGTGGATTGAAGGATTTATTGAACCTCGGCTCTCCGTAAAGGAACAACACAATGTGGTTCGCGCGGCTCGAAATTCTATTTTTCATGAGGACCGCTTAAATACAGGATTGTTTATACCAGACAGTTTTAAACACACGCTCGCGCCGGATCTATTAACCTCCGCTACCGATTTTGGTCAATATCACCGGTGGGCGTATACATACAAATAGAAATTGCTATGCCACAATCGTCGCTTCCAGTTGGAAACACCGTCCAACCTATCACTCATGTTGATTTGCCTCAAAAGACAGACTACGTCGGTAAATTCATTACCCTGTCTCCAGTCGATCCACAAGCCGATGTTGCGGCACTCTATGCGTGTTCTCACGGCTCAGATATAACGGAGCAAATCTGGACCTATATGAGTTACGGTCCCTTTGATAGTACGCACAGCATGCAGGCGTGGCTTGTGAAATGCGCCGGAGCGAGCGATCCGCTCTTCTTTACCGTCCACCATCTCGAATCAAAGCAACGCATTGGGATGGTGAGTTTCCTTAACATTGTCTCAGATATGCAAAGATTAGAACTCGGACACATTTGGTATTCACCAGAATCTCAGCGGTCAAACGTAAACACAGAAGCCATATACCTGATGCTTTGCGAGGCTTTTGATAGGCTCAAATACCGACGCGTCGAATGGAAATGCGATTCCTTAAATGAGCGTTCTCGAGCAGCAGCACTGCGTCTCGGTTTTAAGTTTGAAGGCATTTTCAGACAGCACCTGATTATAAAAGGTCGAAACAGGGATACCGCTTGGTATTCAATGTTGGACAGCGAATGGGCTGCTATTAAGAAAAACATGGAGATGTGGTTGTATCAGAACCGTGATCGAAAATTGTCCTTAACAGCACTCAATAAGAATAAAATTCATAGTGAAGTAAGGAGGAGAAATAAATGAAGAGATTTTCGATCATTAGTATTATATGTACATTTTCGCTAATTATAGTCTTCAGTGCGATTTTTTTCGGAGCATTTGTTGCTAATGAAAGCAAAGCACAGATAAAACCAATCAAGCCAATACCGCCAAAATACGCAGATGCCTTAAATTTGACGTTTGCAGAGGTTTGGGATATACTCAAAATCAAGGCAAAAACTGACCTTTGGAACGCCTCTATTATTGCTGATAATAGTAAAAACACGCTCCTTGGTAAAATAAGTTCAAAATACGATAGCGATTCTGTTTTTAATAATTATGGTGATTATGGCAGTAAATATGGAAGTAATTCCATTTGGAATCAGTATGGTGATTATGGCAGTAAATATAGTCAACATAGTGCCTTTAACAGGAACACTTTTTCGCCGCCATACATTGTGAAAAATCAAACAATTATAGGTCGCCTTACACTTAATAATTCAATACCGGGAGCAATAGATCCGTATTTACTTAAGGCCTTATTCCCTGATGAACTATAATTAACGTGAGTTGAAAAATAAAATACACCTATAAATGTAGGTTCGGTTGGGCATACGTGAAATCCAACATCATATCTAAAAGGCAGCTCCTTGCTCCAGAGGAGCAATATGTCTATAGCAGCGAATCGGCCCGACGCTTCCGCTCCAGCGGAGCGGTATGTCATTACACGACACATAGCACTCCTCTGGAGTGCAAGAATTTGGAAATCCACTTTTCTATAGACATAGCACTCCTCTGGAGTGTTGGAGACCATGTATCACCAAATCTGCGCCAGACACAATGTATCGTAACGGGTTCCTCTAAATCTTTAAATCAAACTCACGTTATAATTACTCCTTTTTCGCCGGTCAAAAGGTGATATTTTTAAATTTGCTTTTACCAAGCAGACACGGAAAATTCCAAGGTCAGACATTCGTCTGGCCGAACAGAGAAAACGAGATTATTTCAGGAGGAAACAACAGTGAGCGACTTAAAACAGTATATCGAAAAACGTAGCGCCAAAGACCCTGAGTTTGCCGAAAATTACGAGACGGGTTATTTGGAGTTCAAGATCGGTGTCCTTCTTCGACAAGCCCGAGAGGAAACTGGCTTAACTCAAGAAGATGTTGCACAAAAATTGAATACTAAGAAATCTGCTATTTCAAAAATGGAAAACCATGCGGAAGATGTTAGATTGTCAACCTTAGGAAAGTACGCAAAAGTACTTGGGAAGAAATTGTATTTATCAGTTGGATAAGTAAGGAGACATAGTCATGGGAAGATTCAGACTTGCCTGCCACCTCATTCAATTTGGGGGTGAGCAGCGCGAAAACCCGGAAAAAGTGCTGCGTGAAGTCGCTGACGCTGGGTGGGACGGTGTCGAAGGCTTAGGAATAGAAACAGCCGATGAACTCGTTGAAATGGCGACGCTCGCACGGAGTCTCGGACTTCATATCGTTAACGCGGGTGGGGCAGGACTTGACAGGGTTAAGTTTAATATCGCTCTGGGCAATGATGCCGCTGAAGTCCCTTCGTTGAGACGCTCAGAATGGGGTGGACCCGACCCAAGCGATACTGACTTCGAGAACGCCGCCCGGACCTTAGACGATGTCCTCGCGTTCTGTGACGCACACAATATCAAAGGCTTCCATCACGCACATCTCGGTACCCTGCTTGAGACAGTCGAGGATGCGGAACGCCTTTTGACAGCCGCACCGAGTCTCTGGTTATTATTTGACACAGGCCACATGCTCGCCGCCGGAAGTGATCCGATGCAGGTTTTTGAGAGCGAAAATTTGCGGAATCGGATTGGGCACGTGCATCTCAAGGATTGCCACGCGGATGCTCCAAGCACATGGGATTATAGAACGCAACGTTTCGGTGAACAAGCACGTTTCGCTGAACTGGGCGCGGGAAATCTGGGACTTGATGTCAAAGCTGCACTAAAAGGACTCGAATCCGTCGGTTATGACGGATGGGTCTCTGTCGAACTCGACCGTCCTTATCCGCCGCGTCCACCCGCTGAAGCCGCAGTTGTAAATCGCGAATATCTACGGAGTCTTGGATATTGAACGGAGGCATATTACTATGCTGAAGCGAATCAGAATTCAAGGGTATAAATCACTCGTGGATATTGAGTTAAATCTCAAACCTCTTTCCGTGCTCGTTGGTCCTAACGCTTCGGGAAAAAGCAATTTCCTTGATGCCCTGCAACTTCTGTCCCGGATGGCGACCTGCCAAACCTTAGAAAACGCATTTGAGCCACCGTATCGAGGGCATCCGCTGGAATCATTCACTTTTGGGGACGAAGGTATCAAGAGCCTCATGGAAAAAGAAAGCGTGTCCTTTAGTATAGAGGTAGACGTTCAACTTTCCGCTGCTGTTATTGACAGTATCAATCGGCGTATTCAGGAAATACGGGAAACAACGGCAAAAAGCACACACAGTGTAGATAAACCCGTTTCCGACCGACGGGTCCTTGTGCGTGAGAAGGCGCTGCGGTACCGAATTGAGGTTGAAATGCTTCCAGGATTCGGTATTCTACGCGTGGCAGATGAATATCTCATCGCATTAACCGATGAAGGGCAACCAAAACAGAACAGAAAGCCTTTCTTAGAGCGAATCGGGAATCGGTTGCATCTGCGCATGGAGGGACAAGCACATCCCCTCTACTATGAACGCTACCTTGACTACAGTATCCTTTCGAGATCACACTATCCACCACACTATCCGCATTTGATTGCGATGCAGCGAGAGTTGGCAAACTGGCTTACCTTCTACCTTGAGCCTAAGGAACAAATGCGACTCCCAAACCCGATCAAGGCGGTTCACGATATCGGATCGATGGGGGAGGACCTCGCAGCCTTTCTCAATACCTTGCGAGCTCGTAATAAGCAACAATTTCAATCTGTCCAGAGATCGCTTCATACGATGATTCCATCTATAACGGGAATTGATGTCAGTGTTAACGAATTAGGTGAGGTCGAATTGGATCTTCGTGAAGGTGAAAAGCGCATTTCTGCCCGCGTCCTGTCGGAAGGCACCCTCCGAATTTTAGGACTCTTAGCACTCGTTAGTGCCGAGGCACCTCCTACGTTGATAGGATTTGAGGAACCGGAGAACGGCGTTCATCCTCGTAGAATTCAGCGTATCGCCCGATTTTTGGAAACTCGTATGCGTCTTGAAGATGTCCAACTCATTGTGACAACGCATTCATCGCTTCTGCCCGATCTCGTTCCCGCCGAATCGTTATATGTTTGTCGCAAGGTCAAGGGGAACACAGAAATTGAGCCTTTCAATATGATGCATGTGGGTCCCCTATGGAAAAAATCAGAGATTGAGGTAGCATTAGACGATGAAGATGCCTTATCCCCTTCCGAGCGTATCTTGAGAGGGGACTTTGATGCGTAACATCAGTCTATTCGTTGAAGATATCACCCACGAGATTTTTTTTAGGAACAGCACGCTATCATTTTTAGCCTAAGCCTGCCGCATGTCGTCCAGCAGCTGGGTCCCCAGCAGCGTAGCAGGTTCCGCTATCTGTGTCGATATGGATCATGGAAGGCGCGGCAATGGCACCTCCGTGCGCTCTAACTTGATGCCCGCGACCGGCAAGCTCCTCTCGAACGCTCTCACTCACACTATCGTTGATCGTTAACGAACCCGCTTGCCCGAACGTCTCTACACGGTTGGGATTCGGATCAAACGAATCTTCGTGATGCGCAGTGGCAAAACGCGGTGCTGTGACAGCCGCTTCGGGTTGCATACCAAACTCAACGAAATTGAGCAGTAAATTCATCGTCGCCTGATCCTGCAGATCGCCACCGGCAACGCTTATGGCTAAAATCGGGGTCCCCTCTTTGAGAACGAGCGTCGGTGTCAGCGTAATTCTCGGACGCTTTCCGGGCTGGATACAATTCGGATGTCCAGGCGTTGTATTGAGGCTGCGTAAACGGTTGCCGTAACTGACCCCCGTCGGTCCGACCATGCCGCCTGCATGATAGACATTGGCACTCGGTGTCGCAGCGACGACATTCCCCCATCGGTCAGCAACCGCACAGGTCGTCGTTCCACCCACACCGGGTCGAAAGACCCCACCGGCCTTTAGGGATTCCATATTATCCACATCACCGGGTCTCACCTCGTGTGAGGCTTTCTGCATATCAATGAGCGGTCGGCGAATTTCGGTATAGGCATCCGAAAGCAATGCGGTCATTGGAACATCAACAAATTCTGGGTCCCCATAATACGCGTCGCGATCCGCCATCGCCAATTTAAGTGCCTCCGTAACCACATGTACATAGTCCGTCGCGGCATTACCCATCGCTTTGAGATCGAAGCCTTCCAATAAACGCAACGCCTGACAGAGATAGGGACCTTGTGTCCAAGGGCCGCACTTGTAGACCCTATACCCTCGGTAATCGACTGCTACAGGGTCCTCAATAAGCGTAACATGCGCAGCGAGGTCTGCCTTACGGAGAAACCCGCCCTTGTCAATGTAAAAACCTTCTAATGCATCGGCAATGTCGGTATCAGCACCGTTTCGTCCGTAGAAACGATCGCTTGCCGCTTGGATTTTGTCCTCGCGGCTCCCAGATGTCTTCTGTTCCGATTCAACCATCCGACGCAGGGTGACCGCCAAATCAGGGTGCCAATCTGCCTCACCAGCATCAAGGAGTGCCAATGTAGGTGCGACGATCTCCTCAAACGTCTTGGTCCCGTAAAGTTTGAGTGTCGTTGTGCAGAGGTCCACAACCGACGGGACGGGAGCCATTTTGATGTCGCCGTTCGGAATCCCGTTTTCCATGTACCAATCGATGGCGGTCTGTGAGAACGGTGCACGTCCTTGTCCGGAGAGAGACTTCACTTCCTGTTTCTTCGAATCGAAGATAAGGAGTGGCACTTCACCTCCAATGGAACAGGCACCGTGGTCCGTAACATTGAGCGCAAGAATCGTTCCTGCTGCTGCGTCTGCCGCATTGCCACCTACTTCCAGAATTTCGATCCCCGCAGCAACCGCTTTCGCACCCCCCGCGGCAACGACCCCGGTTTTACTAACGGCTTTCCAACCAATTTCTTGAGTGTTCTGCATCGGTTTCTCCTTTGCTTAAGTGTCAGAGATAGTTCTGATTTCCTTCTTTGCATGAGAGCATAGCATAAACTGTCATCTTATGCAATGTCTAAGCCAAAAATGAGTTGAATAATCGGACGGAGTCGGTTAAAATATTGTTCAAACAGCGAGTCAAGTACGTGATAGTTTTCACACAATCAGCCCATTTGGAAATGCAAGCAATCAACCCAAAAAAGGCAGTATGAGTCATCCAATATATCGCGTGGTTTTTTTTGAAATACAGGCACCCTACACACTTCGCGTCTGTTTTGATGACGATACAGAGCAAGTTATAGACTTCCAACCCACATTAGAAGGTGAATTATTCGGTCCACTTCGCGATAGCTCTTTATTCAACCAAGTGCGGATTGATCCTGAAGTTCATACGTTGGTATGGCCGAATGGGGCTGATTTTGATCCAGCGACCTTACATGATTGGCCTGGGCATTTGCCCGAACTTAAGAGGATGGCCAAGTGCTGGTCTAAGGCAATCGAAGCATCATGATCGAAATACAATCTCACAACCATGCAAGTGAACTGATTTCACTTTCTGGTGCCTACCTGGAACAGAATGAGAGTGAAAATAATTTGCCGATCGGTCTGGCTTATAGGCTCGCCGAAGACCCATACTATTACGGATCCGAATTGCCGCTGCTATTGAGTATTTTGGAGCAGAGAAGAGTCGTTGGCGTTTCACTCATGACACCCCCCAAGAGAATCATCTTAAGCAGAATTGACGCGAACATCCACCCCGTTATTGTATCTCTTGTGCGGCACCTCCGTGAAATTGATATCCAGATACCGGGAGTCGTTGGACCGGAGACAGAAACCCAAGTCTTTTCTGAGTGTTGGGTTGAAGGCATAGTTGGTGTATCAGCCAGCATAGACAAACGAATGCGTGTATTTGAGGCGAGAAGCGTCACAAATCTACCACTTTCATCGGGGAAGTTGCGTCTCGCTCGTCCCGATGACCATCCACTCATGGCGAAATGGATTGTTGGTCTCTCGGAGGCAATCGGTGAACCTACCAGTTTTGAGGATGCTAAAAGTCGCGCCGAGAAACTCATCACGGATCAGCAACTATACATTTGGGATAATAACGGTCCAGTGTCTATTGCCGGCGTATCCCGCCCGATGAGAAATGGTGCAACAATCGGTGTGGTATACACCCCACCTGAGCATCGCAGCAAAGGGTATGCGACTTCATCTGTTCTATTATTGACAAAGAAACTACTTTCGGATGGCTATTCATTTTGCAGCCTCTATACCGATTTAGCAAATCCAACTTCTAACAGCATCTACACCAAAATCGGCTATGTGCCAATCGGAGATGCGTTGGCTTTTGATTTTGTGTCTGCAGATGGACACAATACTGCCTAACACCCTATGTTCAGTTGTGGTCCAAGATAACCTTCGCCAAACCACAGCGCAGGCACCACTTTAGCAGGAGAAAATATGGCTGAATACAAGATTGCGGTAATTCGAGGAGACGGCATTGGGATTGAAGTGATGGAGGAGGGACTCAAGGTCCTCAACACCATCGCCGACAGGTATAACATCAAATGGGACTTTGTGGAGTTTCCTTGGGGCTCAGACTACTATTTCAAGCATGGGCACATGATGCCAGCAGATGCGCTTGACACCTTGGCGACGTTCGACCAGATTTATCTCGGCGCAGTCGGACACCCCGACATCCAAGATCACGTTACACTCAATGGGCTTTTGCTGCCAATCCGACGTAGATTCGATCAATACGTCTGTGAGCGACCGAGTGTCCTCTATCCGGGCATAAACACACCGCTTAAGGACAAAGCGGCTTGGGACATTGATTTGGTGGTGATACGAGAGAACACAGAAGGGGAGTATGCCAATGTCGGTGGGTTCCAGTACCAAGGGTTCCCGGAAGAGGTCGGCGTGCAGGTTGGCGTATTTACGCGTCATGGCTGCGAGCGGATTATCACCTATGCCTTCAAGCAAGCTCGGGCACGAAACAAAAAACGCAAAGTCACTTCGGTCACCAAGTCGAACGCCCAAGGTTACGGCATGATTGTATGGGATACAGCCTTCGAGCGAGTGGCTGCAAAGTATCCCGACATAGAGACGGAATCGTTACTTGTGGATGCAGCATGTATGGATTTCGTACGGAGACCCGAGGACTTTGATGTCGTCGTCGCCAGCAATCTGTTTGGGGACATCCTCACGGACATCGGCGCAATTATCACCGGAAGCATGGGATTGGCTCCGAGCGGCAATATCGACCCGCAACGCCGATTCCCGTCGATGTTCGAACCGGTTCACGGGAGTGCCCCCGACATCATGGGGATGGGCATCTCGAATCCGCTGGCGGCAATTATATCTGGTTCGATGATGTTGCGTTTCATCGGTGAGGTGGAAGCGGCAGAAACGATAGATGCAGCTGTCCTACAGGTCGTCGAAGAAGGGAAAACCCTCCCACAGGACCTTGGAGGGCAAGCCACGACCTCACAGGTCGGCGATGCTGTGGTGAATGCACTCTGCTAATGTGCTTTGTCGTAGATTTCGCAGTTAACTAACTTGAGGGACACAGAGAAAATGAAGGCAGTCATCTGGTGAATTCTACTATCTACCCATTCAAATCTGTTGGTTCAATGAAGGAACAAGACTCCTCGCAATTCAATTCTAAAAACCATGCGTTACCGCTGAAGGGACACGTATACTGTAAAGTTTTATTTGATGAAGTTTTTCTACCCGTTTTAAAAAAACGCTTTCCGGAGGTCCTTCCTCGCCTCAGTGCTGGAATCATCGGATTAGGATCCGATGTTCTTGGTGCCGATGACGAACTGTCACGCGATCACGACTGGGGACCCAGTAAGTGCCAACTCCTGCTGCCGGAAGAGGATATTGCAGAATATGGATCTTCTATTGCTCAAGCTCTGGAGGCGGCTATTCCAGATGCGTTTTTAGGAATTGACACGACCCAATTGCAACCGAAGACAATACGGATAAACACCATCAACGCAGTCTATCGTGATTTTCACGAATCTGCCTATCCACCTGTGAGGATCGAGGAATGGGCTGCCGCTGATGATAACAATCTCTGCTATGCGTCGTCCGGTTTTGTTCTCTACGACCCCTCTAATGCCCTTAGCGAACGCATATCCGCTTTCCAAAAGGCGTACTACCCGGCAGACATCTGGAAGTGGAAGATCGCGAGTGATCTATGGGGACTTTGGCACAATGGCGACTACAACTCGTGCTATCGTTTAGCGAAACGCGGGGATGGTATAGGTTTACTCATTGGCCAGGGTGCTTTCGTCGAAGGCACCCTAAGACTCCTGTGTCTGTTCAATAGACGCTTTCCCGTATACTGGAAATGGCTACACTGGCAGGCACAAAGCCTTCCGAAATGGATGGACCTGATAGAACCCTCTCTCAAGAAACTCGAATCGGCAAACAATCATGAAACGCGCAGCGAGATCATCCACACGATATGTCAATCAATTCGGGAAATCCTTTACAAAATGGATTTACTTCCCGATACAGAATGGCGCAATTACATGGGGAGCGAAGAGATTGTCCTGCAAATCGAATCGACTCAGGTGAAGGCGTTGATTCGGGAGAAAGAACCCCATTTGTATGTGTGGTAATTAACCTAACGGAGGAGTGATTTGAAAGCAGTCTTCTTTGATTTGTTTGAAACACTCATAACAGAGAAAACGAGAAAGGATTTCCAAGCACGGGCTCCGTTTCATGAACGGCTGGGCACGACTGAAGATAAATCTTTGCTTTGGTGGGAGGAAAATGAGGATGCCGCGATGATCGGAAAATTTCCTGATTGTCTGGCGAGGTTCACCGATATGTGTATAGCAGTCGAGTCGCCACTGACGAAAAATGAGATTATCATGGCTGCCCAAGAGCATGAGGTATGGAAATCGAAAGTCTTGGGTCAAGTCGAGCCTCAGATATTTGAAATGTTGCGCGCCGTCCGGGCGTGTGGGCTGAAAGTTGGAATTATCAGTAATGCCCTGCCCGAAGAAGTCCTCGCTTGGCAATTTTGTCCGCTCCAAGATCACGTGGATCCGGTCGTGTTTTCCTGCAGTGTTGGGGTAATGAAACCCGATAGGGAGATATTCGAGCTGGCTTGCTCACGCATGTGTGTTCAACCTTCTGAAGCGTATTTTGTTGGCGATGGCGGTTACGATGAACTGCGGGGTGCGGCATCTGTCGGTATGAGAGCGATTCAGGCGGCGTGGTATCAAGATCGAGATGTGGAATGGTCCTGCACATCTCCTTTAGTCCGGGCAAATTCGATAAGGGACCTTCCCAAGCTGCTGTGGTAGATCAAAATGTGGACAAGGAGGATTCTCACATGGTTACCAGATTTAAGTTTCTGCTCATCGTAGTCCTATCTCTTAGCTTCGTTATGCCCGTCTTTTCTTTCCAGCCCTCTGGTCGTGTTTTGTCGCTGGATGGCGTTGATGACTATGCCGTTCTCCCGTTTGAGGAACACGGGTATCTGTTTCCGAAAAAAACCCGTGAGTTCACTGTTGAAATGTGGTTTTATCCGAAGTCTGAACCAACAAATCACGGTGAGAACAGTATCATTTTTACGCAGCAAGTTTACTTCGGATTGAGCGCAAACCGTGCGGAATGTAAAAGCGATGCGAGTCAACTGTGTTGCTACGGTGGCGCGTATCTGGAAGGAGAAGATACCCACGGTGTCTCGTTTTTTTACGCGCCAATAGAGAGAAACCGATGGAACTATGTGGCGATCATTTACAAGGACAGCACATTTGGTTTCGCATATAACAATCGGATTAAACGGAAAAGCAAATTCGGCTTGATGGATCGAGTGTCTGTGGAGGATCGCGGACACATTAAAGATTTCTTCGTCGGTGGGTATGCTCAGGAGAGGGTCCGAACGATTCGCTTTCACGGCGATATTGATGCCATAAGATTTTCCAGGACCGCCCGGTATGACTTACCTGATCTACCGTGGTTCGAGGAGCCATTCGATCCGCCCGACTATTTTTTAAGTGACAGGGACACTTTAGCACTTTGGAATTTTGATGAGCGAGAAGGTGAAACTCGTTTTCAAGATGAATCGAAAAAGGAAAGAGTGTTAATCGGGATGAATGGTGCTTCCATCAGTAGCGCGCTTGCCGTCAGTCCGGATAGCACCTCTCTAACGACGACATGGGGCCAAATCAAGTCGAGATCGCGTTGAACCTGACGCACGAAATCCTAAAAGGGAAACCAGACATTTCACCCAATCACTGTTCTTGGGTTTCTTCGGGCAGACGGAAGTGCGGCCCGCCATCGGTCGATTCGATGGTAAAGCCGCTCCAGCCCCACCTGTTATATCTACCTTTTACATGGGTATATACCACTTGCGTTAAATGCTCATCTGTAATTGTGATAGTGTAACGGCTATCAATCGTCTCATTTCCTACAGGAATCTGCAATTGCTGAATCTGTTTCTTACCATTCGCGATAAGATTTACTTCTAACGGTTCAGATCTATCCTCTTCATCTACTATATTTGCACTGAAATAACAGACCACTTCATAAGTGCCATTCGGAAGTGCGACCCGGAAAACCGCATCTTCTTTCCCCAAAATGCTATCTGCGTAAGGTTGTGCAACCCCGAATTTGTTTTGTGACGCTTCCCGCGCCGATACCGTTAACCAGCCGTATTTCCCATCCGTGTAGACGGTATCCACATATACAGGAATATGTCCGGGTGCTGTCTGACCCTCTTCAGGCTGCATGTCAAAAGAGACAAAGGTTTCGCCATTCCACATCTGCGAATCGGGCGGCGTGCGTTTGCGGCGGTAGAGTCGGTTGTAGTCGTTAGCATCAATAAGATCATACTCTTCTTCCAAACCACCAACGTCGCCGTATTCTGTCCGCCAAATGATAGCGAAGTCGGCAAGATGTTCCTTTTCCTTATACGCCTCCTTATACCGTAGCGGAAAATGGTCTGTATTCGCCTCGTAGTTATCGAGATAAGCGATCCCTTTATGCACCGCCAACAGACACTCAAGATGACCGAAGGGTTCAACGTATTTCGGTTCAAAACCGAGCGAATCTGAAAAACCACCCCATTCTCCGGGTTCACTCGTGAGAATTGTATCCTTTTCGTCAATACCCTCCAACGCGATAGCATTGGCAATGTCGCGGTTCAACAAGGTATAAGTGTGAACGTTGTAACCGAGGTGCCATAAGGATAAAGCAATGATAATCGCTCCGGCAGCATAGTTTATATGCCGATGCAAATTGACGGCAAAGAATGGAATCAAGATAAGGAATATGTACAGATGAAATCGGTCATTTATCCAGCCACCGCTGTAGCCAGACCAAGGAGCTATGAAAAACATCACCGTGATAACGACAGACATGATCAGAAACCCGTCCATTTGTGACACAGCACGTGTCCAGAGGCGTTCGCCAGTCTCTTTCCATGCCTCTGATTTATGGAATTTGTAACACTGCCAGATTCTGTTGGTGATTGTCAGGACAATAGCGATAGCAAAAAAGATCAGCAGTACACGTCCAATCAGCACATGATCGTCTCGGAAAGAGACCAAGGATTTCATGCCAAAGAAGTAGTCGTTTAACCATTCAAAACCCTTATGATTGCTGTTACCTCCGTGGTTGTTAGAAAGGTAGAAGTAGTAGGAGAACAGGATAAAGTAAGCAGGTATAAGACTCCCTATGAAAGTCAATGTCGGTTTGTGCCTCCCTACACTCACCTTGAGTCGGTGCATGAGTGGCTGTGATGTCTCCTTATGACTCCATACCCGATGTAACACATCATAAGCCGATAAAAAGAGAGGGAAGAACGTCAATGACATGATAAGCACCGCGTAAGAGTGATAGTGGGTGAGGTAGGTCACCAACGACAATACGTATATGACAATGATGTTTGTCAGCCGGAGTTTATCCTTGACCCGCCACCAGTAACCCATCGTGAAGAAAAACAGGGACATGCTGAGGACAAAGTTGTAGAACCCCATGTGAAGTAGGTAGTTGTAGGCAAAAATAAACCCAAGCAGTCCAAACACTATATTCTTTTTCTCGACACGGTTGAGAAAATAGAAAAGGGAGAGCGGTAGGAGACCGATGCAGAGCGTAAGCACTATCTTTTCACAAACGAGGGGTGGAAAAACGTATAACAGGACGACAAGGAGCGCGTGGGAGGTCCAGTTCGGGAAGATCGTGGCGTTCAGTTCATAGACTTCGCGTAATCGGTAGTTTTCGTGATTGTGGTATTCCTTCACCACGTAGGAATTGTAGATATGACTCGCTCCATCTTGCGTCGGGAAATACTTGAAACCCCAGACCGGCAGAAGATGTAGTACTATTAACACAATGACGGTAATATACCCAACAGATAACAGACGTGTTTTCATTTTTTTATTTTCCCCCACTCGATGGGTAGCAGCTGCGGTCGGGGCAACACATCCAATGTCATAGGATCGAACCAATCGGCTGACGTGTTCGCGTGATACAGTTCTCCAATATGTGTCAGTTGTGTCACTTCTCGACTGCCTACTCATCGAATTACCTCTAAGAGATCCTGAAAAAACAGACTTCCTTTTCTGTCTGAACTCCATTCTAATAGATTTTCGCTTTTGTTTCAATATTTGAAATTTTACAGATCAGGGTCATTCAGTTCTCGGTTTCTGAGTGGCTTATCGAGAGTAGATGTGACACTTTTGGCATAAATCGGGGTTGAAAACCCCTCCCACAAGAGAGATTTCGGACAATTGAATGACCCTGTCTTACAGATTCCCAAAACTTGCTATCTATTCCCAATTGTGATAAACTACTCTCAAGATTGATGTGTATAATATATAGGACTTACGCAATTTTTCGATAAAGTGCTTACATATTGTGCTATTGGCGAGGTTCGGAAACCTCGCCAGCAAGGAAGCCGCGTAAGTCCTGAAAAATTTGAGGTAACTATGCACGATCCACGACTTGATAAACTCGCAAATGTTCTCACAACCCATTCCACGAAAATCCAACCCGGCGAATTTGTGCTCATTGAAGGCATAGATATCCCACAAGAGATGGTCATTGCCCTCATCCGAGCAGTTCGGAAAGCGGGTGGGATACCTCTCGTGGAACTCAAGCAGAATCGCATCCAACGTGAAATTATTCTCAACGGAGACGATGCCGGAATAAAACTGATTGGTGAATACGAAATATATCGGATAAAAAAGGTCCAGGCGTATATCGGTATCCGTGGGAGCCACAATATCACAGAGCTGTCTGACGTCCCAGCAGAGGCAATGCAACGCTATCAAAAGCATTGGATACGTCCGCTCAACGATATCCGCGTGCCACACACCAAATGGGTCGTTCTACGGTGGCCCTACCCGGCAATGGCACAACAGGCACAGATGAGCACAGAAGCGTTCGAGGACTACTATTTCGACGTTTGTACGCTTGACTACAGCCGAATGGAACAGGCGATGAAACCCCTCACGTCTCTGATGGAGGAAACGGATGCAGTTCACATCGTCGGTGAGGATACCGATCTCCGGTTCAGTATCAAGGATATTCCTGTGATCCCGTGTGCCGGCGAAAAGAATATTCCCGATGGTGAATGCTTCACGGCGCCTGTGCGAGATTCCGTCAACGGCACGATCCATTTCAATACACCCACAATCTATCAGGGAACGACCTTCACTGACATTCGCCTCGGCTTTGAAAACGGTAAAATCGTTGAGGCAACGGCGAATAACACCGAAAGACTGAACGATATTCTTGACACAGATGAGGGCGCGCGGTATATCGGTGAGTTTTCTATTGCCTTCAATCCGTATATCACGAACCCGATGCTTGACATTCTGTTCGATGAGAAAATCGCCGGATCGTTTCATTTCACCCCCGGTCAGGCTTACGAGGAGGCGGATAACAGTGTCCGTTCCGCGGTCCACTGGGATATGGTCATGATACAGACCCCGGAACATGGGGGTGGAGAGATGTACTTTGACGGAAACCTGATTCGGAAGGACGGGCGGTTTGTTCATCCTGAATTGGAGGCACTGAATCCGGAGAACCTGAAATGAGTAGGACTTACGCAAAATGATCCAATTTCCTCTATTTTCACAGGATTCGGTGCGGTTGGGAAACCGCACCTACCGGGGGAGTGCGTAAGTCCTGATGAGCAGAAAACAACACCCGGTATACGGGGATCCCCAGCGAAAGGAATAATTAAAGAATGGCACGACAACCCAATATCCTTTTTCTTCTCACCGACCAGCAACGCTTCGATTCACTCGGTTGCAACGGCGCACCCATTTGCAGAACACCTGCTATCGATGAAATCGCTGCAACGGGTATGCGGTTCACAAACGCCTACACCCCTATCGCGCTCTGTTCACCGGCACGTGGGTCGCTACTCACCGGACTCTATCCTCACAATCACGGACAGTTGTCAAATATGGGCAATTTCAACGCCGTGTTTGCGAACCAGATCCTCGACAAACCCGCGTATCCTAAACTCCTTGGTGAGGCAGGATATCGGGTCAGCTGCATCGGTAAGTGGCATCTGGCGAAGGAAGGCGACACAGCGTTTTGGGGTTACGATAAGTGGCATCCGTATAGCGAGTGGCACCAATGGCTCCGCGAGGATGGGATTGATTTCCGAATCGATAGGGATGCTGTCCAGCCGTATGAGTGGGGCGGGGAGGCACCTTTCTATGGAAGACATCCGCTCCCGGCTGAACGGACGATGGAAGCGTGGACGGCAGACAAAACGATTGAGCTCATCAACGGTTACTCCGATTCCGAATACCCTTTTATGATTGCCGCGAATTTCTTTGGACCGCACTTCCCGTATGCCGTGCCAGCACCCTACGACACGATGTATGATCCCGACACTGCTGAACGGTGGGGCAACTTTGACGAGCAGTTCATCAACAAACCGCTCATCCAGCAGAAAGAGATGCTCCGGTGGAACGCCAGTCATTTGACGTGGCCCGATTGGCAGAAGGTCATCGCGGCTTATTGGGGATACTGCACCTTCATTGACGACCAAGTGCGCCGAATTCTCGACTCTCTTGAGGCGAACGGTTTGGCAGAAAATACCGTCGTCATCTTTTCAACCGACCACGGCGATATGCTCGGCAGCCATCGGCTTTTCAACAAGGGATTCCACATGTATGAAGAAACACACCACATTCCGCTCGTCATCCGGTATCCCGGCGCAACGTCCCCCGGAACGACGTGTGATGAATTCGTGAATCTTGTGGACCTTATGCCGACGTTTTTGGAACTCGGGGGTGCAAAGATGCCCGAACGTCTTAATATCGGCTCGCAAGCTTCGCCGGGACTTGACGGTAGATCGATTGTGCCTCTGTTGCGAGGAGAAAATGTGGAGGATTGGCCCGATGATGTGTTCGCCGAATTTCACGGTTACGAACCGACACTCGCCTCTGTTCGGATGGTCCGGACGGATTCGTGGAAATACGTCTACAACCCCTACAGCGAGGACGAACTCTACGACATGAAGAGCGATCCTCATGAACTCCATAACTTGGCGAACCATCTCGGATACAAGCACGTCCTCCGGCGTATGAAGGCACGTATGGTCGAGCGTCTGCGTGAAACGCGGGACAACATCGTTATGGAAGGCGGATGGCAGAGCAATTCGTTCGATCTACTGGTTTCAGCACGGGAACGATAAGACTGACGAAGTGCTATTTCTGTTTGATTTGTCCCCATGTTGTCGTCAATAAATTCGGTTTAGGTGCGACTGGCAGGGCATACGCTGGATCGAACCAGTCGTCTGGGCTATTTGCTTGGAAGAACTCTCCAAATACCTTTGGTATAAAAGTATCTGTGAGCTGCTCCGAAACATCGCTGCCCAACGCTATTTTGAAGACTTGCAAGCGGTTATGCTTATCGGTTTTGTCATACAGAAGGGCATCCCCTTGCGGAGACCAGACCGGCGAAGTTTCTCTCGGGGGAGTATTGCTTGCAACTCGTTTAAGTCCGGTCCCGTCGCTATTTAGCGTATAAAGCGTTTCCATTTCAATGTTTTTCTGTTCCGCTCCCGGATTCCAAGAAAAAGCCAGCTGATCCGTTGTTGAAGACCATACTAAAGTGCCATTTATCCAAGTAGATTGTGCCTCGCGTGGAAAGAGCACCTTCTGTTTTTTCGTGCGCACGTTAAGCATATTGATTCGCACCTGCTTGTTCTCAAATCCAGAGAGGAAGGCTATCTGCGTCCCATCAGGAGACCACGCCGGTTTACCTCCTCCGATCGCCACGCGTTCCTCTTTTTTCCCATCTATTGTCCCGATGTAGATATACGATCCATTCAGTTCTCGCCTTCTGTAAGCAATCTGTTTCCCATCTGGCGACCACGTCGCTGCAGATCTGTCTTCTGACTTGCCGAACACCCGCCTCACATTTTTGCCATCAGGATCCATGAGATACAGGTCTCGACTGAGCGTAAACCGATCACGGTCAGAGGCAAAAAGAATGTGTTCCCCGGTTGGAGACCAAGCGGCCAGGGCATCATCTGAACGATGGTTGGTCAACCGCATCTGATCGCTTCCATCAGGATTCATCATATAGATTTCGCGATTGCCGTCACGTGTTGAGGTAAACACAATTTTGGCGGTTGTAGGTGCTTTTGAACATATTCCAGAAACGCTGACGCTTAGTAAACTCACCGTCACGACAGCAGATAGAAAAAAACGTTTATATTTCATCAGAATTCCTCCACGAGTTAAACTTAACAGGACTTACGCAAAATGACCAAATTTCACCTATTTTCACAGGATTCGGTGCGGTTAGAAACCGCACCTACCGGGGGAGTGCGTAAGTCCTAACTTAAAACACATTATTATAGACGATTATTGTTTTAATCGTCCCCATATCTCTGTTGCCAATTGGGGTTGTGGTGCGACTGGCAATGCGAACGCTGGATCGAACCAATCCCCTACAAAATTCCGGAAACTGGGATCGGCGAGTTGCACCGGTTCGCCACCATCCACTGTAACTTTGAAGATTTGCTGCGTGTCATTCCGGTCCAGTTGACTATAAAGCAGTGTGTCTCCTCGTGGAGACCACACTGGCTCTACGGCTCGCTTTCCTTCTTCAATAATCTGCTGTAGACCTGTGCCATTACGCTTGACAATATAGATTGTCTCTAAATGCGCATCCTCGCGCCGAAACTCAACACGATTATACCAAGAGAACACCAATCTATCTCCTTCCGGCGACCATGCCGGATGCCGAACCCACGCGGGTCCCTTGGGCGGAAAAAAGAACTTGTGTTTACGCGTTCGCACATCTAATATACTAATCCGCCTGGGGTTTCCTACTGCCCCTTCAATAAAGGCGATCTCCGTGCCATCAGGAGACCACACGGGTTGGCTGCCAAGTGCGATACGTTCCTCTTTTTTACCATCTATTGGTGCGATATAAATATAGAACTTCCCCTGCTCCCAGCGGCTGTAAGTGATCTGTTTGCCATCCGGCGACCATGTTGCCCTGCCCCGCGCCGCTTCCTTCTCGAACACGCGCCGCACATTCGATCCATCGGCATCCATCAGATACAGATCCCAGTCTCCTGGAGCCCCGTCTTGGTCAGAGTTAAAAAGAATGTGTTCGCCCGTCGGAGACCATTTCGGACCGCCATCCCTTGCGAGATCGTGGGTGAGGCGCACCTCCTCGCTGCCATCGGGATTCATGAGATAGATGTCCAGATTCCCATGACGCCACGATGAAAACACTATTTTTGCTGATGTGGGTGCTCCCGCCCACACCTCATAGATACCTATGTCTACTGCGGCTACACTTAGCAGAAAACATAGGAGAAAACACTTATGTCTCATGGAATACCTCATCACAGGAAAATTATAATTCAGGACGTTCCACACCAATCTAACGACCAATAGGACTTACGCAATTTTGATCATTGTTCTCGCTATGAGAAAGGGATTGTATAAAAAACATAGGCGGTCTGTGGCACAGGCTAACAGCCTATGCTACAAAAGAGCGTCCTACGTAAGTCCTAGACCAATCTCCGGAAGCACTATATTCGCAAACAGCCGTTACTTCGTTTTTATTTCTCCCCACTGTGTCGTTAACAATTGGGGTTGTGGTGCGACTGGCAATGCAAACGCAGGATCGAACCAGTCACCTACAAAATGCCAAAATTCTGGATTCGTGAGTCGCACAGAAACGCCGCCATTCAACCCAATTTTGTAGATTTGCAACGGCTTGTCTTTGACACGTCGGTTATAAAGCAGGGCATCTCCCCGAGGGGACCAGACGGGAGAGGTTGCTCTCGAACCTTCTTCGTCAATAACCTGTTGAAGTCCTGTACCATCTCGGTTTATAATGTATATTGTCTCTGTATCAGCAAACTGTTTCAATGGGACCTGATGGAGCCATGTAAACGCTATTTGATTCCCTGAAGGGGACCATGCTGGAGATGTCATCCACGAAGGTCTTACCGGTCTGGGAAACAATACCTTCTGTTTACGCGTGCTGACGTTGAGAATCGTGATCTGCATGCGCTCGGGCCACCCCGTAAGAAAAACGATTTCTTCTCCATCCGGTGACCACGCAGGACTCCCCCCAAAAGCCACCTCTTCCTCATTTTTGCCATCTATTGTCCCGATGTAGATATACGCGCCACTCGGTTCTCTCCGTCTATAAGCAATCTGTTTCCCGTCCGGCGACCACGTCGCTGCAGATCGATGCGCTTCTTTGCCAAATACCCTCCGGACGTTCGAGCCGTCCGGCTCCATCAGATATAAGTCAAGCACACCCCCTCGATCCGACGCAAAGAGAATATGCTCACCTGTCGGAGACCACATCGGATAGCCATCGAGTGCCTTGTGCTGGGTAATGTTTACCTGATCAGTACCATCAGGATTCATGATATAGATGTCTCGATTTTCGTCACGATAGGCTGAAAAGACAATTTTAGGGGTGTCAGGTGCTTTTGCCAAAACAGGGTAGATATTCAGGCATAACATTACGTAACTTAACGCGAAAAAGAACGAGACGTATGGATTTCTCATTATTTTTTCCTTCAAAGCAGAAAAGAAATATAACCATCCATTATTATATTATCAAGTATGATATGAATTCAACAAACATAAGTAGGGTTAGAAAAAACCCTTAATTATAAAGACACAATTTCAGGATGGAAAGGGTGCATAATTTTAAAAATCGGTGCGTTAGGTGCGTATATTCATCAAGCAAGGCGATTTTCGCTGAATATACCCTAATCAAGTTTTACACCACCTGAGACTCATTTTCTACTGGATGGAATCTGAGGAAACACGAAATTCAGATTTGAAAAAAATGTGGAAATGTGATAACATGTTCACAATTTAAAATTCAAAAACGGTAGCCTGCAACAACAGCGCAGGGTGTTTTGATAGGGGTTTTTGCTTGGGTGTTTCTGCGTATTTCTGCGTATTGCTTGGGGTATTTGCTGAGGGGTTTCTGCAGATTTTTTCAGATTCCACGGATTTTTTGGGCACTTGTCCTACAGGTATTTAGCCCTGTAGAGGCGACATCTGGACCGCCTAAAATCGCCCAAAGTTTAGTCAATTTGACGTAGAGGTAGCAAACAGTGGTATTACCCTTTAACAATACTTTATTTTCCAGTTATCACCTTGAAAAAGTTGTAGAAAATCAAACATCGGATACATTGAAGTCTGTCTACGATCAGATTAAACAACTTTACGCCTCTGTGACTGGATTTGTAGAGAATCTGAATGAACCACAAACGGAGGAGCAATTCATCCGCCCGGTCCTGAAATGCCTTGGACATGTCTTTGAAGTCCAGCCAATACTACCAACATCCTTAGGGACAAAGCAACCAGATTACGCCTTTTTTGCTGACCAAGAATCGTTGGATACAGCACATCCACAGGTTAATACAGATGCCTTTTTCAATACAGCAGTCGCTGTCGGCGATGCTAAGGCGTGGAAAAAAGACCTTGATAAGAAAGCAGTGGTCGGTGGAGATCATTTTTCTAACGCTAATCCTAACTATCAGATTGATTTCTATATTCGCACATCAGAGCTCAGATGGGGAATGCTGACAAGTGGAAAATTATGGAGGCTTTACCATCGGGATACAAGTTATAAGTTAGATAGTTTTTACGAAGTTAACCTTGAAAAGATACTAACCGATGGAGATATAGATGCGTTTCGTTATTTTTATTATTTTTTTCGGAGTGAGGCACTCGTTCCAGCCCCTTCTCATCGATCCTTTCTGGATGATGTGTTATCAGGCAGTATCCACTATACCGTTTCAGTTTCAGATGATCTCGGAGAGAAAATATATTTAGCATTAGAAGAACTCATCAACGGATTTTTAAGCTATCAAGAGAACAATTTAACCACTTCTGCTGCCGATGTAGAGAAAATACATGAAAATAGTCTTATTCTGCTTTATCGCCTGCTGTTTGTGCTATACGCCGAAAGCCGTGGACTCTTGCCTCTTCAGAATCCTGAATATCAGACCGGATACAGTGTAGAGGGACTGGCTATCGAGATACATAGTCAGTTAGACACCGGAGCCGTAGTTCCTGATTTACGCAGTGATCACTGGGACCGTCTCCAAACCCTTTTTAAGCTCATTGACAAAGGATGGGAAAAAGACATCCCTCAATATAATGGAGGGCTTTTCAATCCGACACGCCATCAATTTCTGGTAAAGAAGAAAATTGGGAACCGATCTCTCGCTAAGGTTATAGACACATTGACCCGGACAACAGAACAAGAACGTATTGCATATCAAGATTTAGCGATTCAGCACTTGGGCAATATTTATGAAGGGCTGCTTGAATATAAGCCGACTGTGCAGCATCAAACCGGAGGCGTGAAATTAAAGAAAAATAGAAATGCTAAAAAGGCAAGTGGTAGTTATTATACCTCTGATGCGATTGTGCGATCGATGGTTGAAAACGCGCTAAGTCCTCTCTGTGAGCGAAAAGCGTTTGAAGAAATCTTGAGACTGAAGGTATTAGATCCTGCTATCGGAAGTGGACATTTCCTTATTGGTGTGATTGATCACTTGGCATTGGAGTTAGCAACACATCCTGACGCGCCACCTATGGAAACTGAGGACATTGACACAGAAATTGCATATTGGCGTAGACGCGTTGTGGAAACGTGTATCTATGGTGTAGACAAAAATCCGATGGCAGTGGAGTTAGCGAAAGTAGCTCTCTGGCTTCACACCGTGGCAAAAGGAAAGCCTCTCTCGTTTTTGGATCACCATATCCGGTGTGGAAATTCGCTGGTTGGGGCAAACATCGCTAATCTCGCGAATTTACCTGTCCCTAAGAAATCTCGCCGTTCCCCGGAAACACTCCAGCCTACTTTCGATATAGTTTTCGAGTTCACCAACACCGTCTCTGAAGCAGTCGGACACTATCTTAAGATTGATAGTATAGAGAGCTCGACTGCTGAAAATATACATCTTATGGAGAAGGAACTGGAACAGGCACAGCAAACGCTCAATCAACACAGAGAAATTGCGAATCTCTGGCTAAGTGTCTATTTTGGCAATGAGGTTAACCGCGGTGATTACCATAATATACTCAGCGTTCTGAAATCAGGACAGGTGGCAGACTTTTCCAACCTTCAAGGTTATAAAAAAGCGCAACAATTAGCGGAAGACTATCGCTATTTCCATTGGGAGATTGAATTTCCAGAAGTCTTTCGCGATGAACTGGGAAATGAATTGGAAAACCCTGGCTTTGACGTTATCGTCGGTAATCCACCGTACGGGGCAAAGCTTACCTCTCACGAAAAAGCACACTTAAAGACAGTCAGAACAGATACCGGAAACAATAATAATAGTGCTGCATTCTTCATAGACATTGCTAAAAACCGTTTGATGAAATCTGATGGGGTGCTCGCCTTCATCGTGCCAAAGTCACTGTTATTCGTTAAAAATTGGCATCGTTTGTTTTTTGCACTGTTGGAAAAAACTCGAATTTTGATTGACGTAGGCGAGGCTTTTAGAGGAGTCAAACTGGAACAGGTAATTTTCATCTATGACTCTTGCTATAAAGAAAGTTTTTACGAAGCACGCAGATTCGTCAATGAAGCCCCGGTTGGGAAGACACGTGTCTTTTACTCTTATCCGAAACTGTTTCAGACATGGATATGTGATGTTTCACTTGAAGATATCCAAATCGGTTTAAAGGTCAGGCAAATTGGAACATTGATGAAAGACATTTCTGATACAAAGCGAGGTTTACCATGGCAAAGCAAACTGAGTGAATCCGGCGATGTTCCAGTCGTTGGGGGAAAGCAAATCGTTCGCTACGGGACGAATGGGATTAAGGGTTTTGTAAACTTCGAAGATTTAGAGCCTCTCGAAGATTCGGATTCTCTTAATGAAAAAATCGAATTTTTACAGCAACCGAAGGTAATGTCACAGAATATTATAGCACATATTACCGATCCAAAACCACACATCAAAATTACGGCAACAGCAGACCGGACAAATGAGGTATTAAGTGTAGATACAGTAACGAATACTGTCCTTACTGATAGAAACATCTCTCCCATTTTTATCTCGGCTCTTTTGAATTCGACGTTGATCAATTGGTACGCCCACAAATTTATTTTTTCTTCCGCTGTTAGGACTATGCATTTTGACCAGGACTATGTTGGCAAGATACCAATCCCCATCGTAACATTAGCAGAACAACAACCGATAATTGAATTAGCGGAGCAGATTATGACAGCGAAGCAGAAAAATCCAGAAGTCGATACGTCTGCGAAGGAGCAGAAAATTGATACTTTAGTGTATAACCTATATGGACTGGAAGCAAAGGAAAGGAAGATTGTCCAATCGTCAATTGAACGATCACACTCCTGAAAATCCTACAATCCGTCAAAGTTTATCAGGTTGATGCGGCGACAACATCCTACGCTACAGATTCTCCATATACTATTGCGACTTTCAGTGGACGGGATGTCTATACTTGTGAAGTGACAACAACGTCTCTTCAACGGCAGTAGGGAGTTGGATAGGGTGAAAACGGTTAATTGTATAGGCATAATCTTCGCCGCTTTCATCAATAACGCGAATATAGCCGTGAAGTGCCGCTTCATCATCTTGGACAACACGATACACTTTCCCCACTTCAAGAGATGTTGGGTATCCCTCGTTATTAAGACATAAGACGAATTGCGTAAGTTGGTCAACTTTTGTAGTCATCTTTCATCAATCAAGAAATGGGAGTTTAATTTTAAATTCTCTCTTTCCGATGTTGTCAGCTTGATACCAATGCACTGTAGATATTTAATTGTAGCACACTTCTAAAGATTTCTCAAATCAAAACATGCGAGACACGCAGATTCGTTCGTGAATTTCATTCCGCTTACCCCACCTAAGACCTCATTTTCTAACCTAAGTTGCCACTTGTAGCACAAACTTTATAGTTTGTGTCTGTGGATGCGCAAACTAAAAGTTTACGCTACAAAACGTTTATGCATCATGACCCATTTCGATGAAAAACGCTATCTGCAGGTTTCCGAAAATCTCGTAAGTAGCAACTTGCGTTTTTCTATTGGATAGAATCTGGGAAAAATCCGAAAATGAAGATTAAGAATTTAATCAGGTAATTCCCCAACGTGCGATAAATCGCACTACTACGAACCAACCCGTTTGTAGTAGGGAGACCATTCATGGTTTCCCGTCAATTACCCAATTTATCTATTAAGCCTCATATTCGGATTTGAAAAAAATGTGGAAATGTGATAACATGTTCATAACCTAAAATTCAAAAACGAGAGCCTGCAACAATACGCAGGCAGACTTCAGGAACGAATCTCAGAGTCTTAACGCTCGCTATTTCTCCGCAAGGTAAATTTAAAAAATGGTTATCACAGTCGACGAAAGCTACCGCCATAAGAGGGATCGCACTGAACAACAACTCTTCGCAGTCGTTGAACAGAATACGCCGGATTCCATAAAAACACCTCTGTTTCCGCAAGATGAACCCAATGCCTTCACGTTCCACCTTGATAAGGAACGGATTGCGCGTTTGAACCTCTGGGAATGGTTCCGTAACTACGCGAAAGAAGCACAAGTCTCGACCGCCGGTATCCGCGGTCCACAGAATATTTTATACCCATGGGACACCCGCTTCCCGATTAACCAGATTGGGATTATTTTAGCAACGCTCGGAAAAAGTCTCGTCGCGAATGAAACCGCAGATGGAAGGTTGGTTGAGAAACTCGCCGGATGCGAGGTGCGCTACAACTCACAGAAATATGTCGAATACATCGCCCGTATCCAAGCCGGACAAGGGATTCGGACGTATGTGCCGAAATCATTTGGCACCCTCCCCATCTGGATGGCATCGTTTTTGATCTTCATGCTTGATTTGGACGGTGGCGAACACGTCACGTCAAGCCATTCCGTCAGTACAAAAAACGCCACCAAAGACCTCAACAATCAGGGAAGCCAATACCTACCCGAGGAATCCATGCGGTTCGTCAACAAAATTGAAGAGATCCTCACAATCGCTGAGACGGACAGCTATCCCATTCAGTTCAGTGCCGTTAGCGACGCTCACATCGATTTTGAACGACTGGAAGAACTTCACGACGGCGTGCAGCTTTATGTCGGCTATCTCAAAGGCGGCGTTGCTACAGATGCGAATCTCAAACTCATCCGCGAGACGAAACCCTCCATTGTTATCGATTGTGTTGGTGGGTGTATGTATCGTCCGATGCGTGCCATCTTTGAACGGTTGGGAATCGCCAACGCTGTTCGCTGGCTCCACGTTGAGGCGGACCCGCTCTATCACAACATCGGAAAACTCGATCGGAATCCGAAAACGGGTGAAACTGAATTTTACGATCTCGGTTGCGACTTTAGTATCCTCGATGTCGTCACATCCACAGATTACGCAACGAAACTCAAATCGCAGCCCATTGGAACCATTATCGAAGCGACCGATCCGGATGGCGACCGACTCATCGTCTGTGAAATAGAGGACGCATCACGCTCAGAAACGTTGGAACAACTCGGCATTGATTTTCTTGATCTCGGGGACGACCGACTCTTGACGATCTATACACCGAATCAAGCGTTCCTGATGTTGATGGACTTCTACGCCAAGCAACTGAAAACCGCCGGTCTTTGGGAAGATCATCCGCGGTTCATGATTAAGACGACACCCTCCGCGCTCGCGTGGGATCAGTGGGGTGATGCGAACAGTGTGAAGGTCATTAACGTTCCTGTCGGTTTCAAGGAGATCGCCGCGATTATGAAAAAGATTGAACGACAGTTGGCTGATGCGCCAGAGGCGCCCGTTGTTGTTCAAGATGTCTACGGTAAAACGATTTCACTGGGTGTCCAACCGCGACTGATTTTCGCAGGTGAAGAGAGCGGAGGCATGATTACCGGTCCCGAAAAACTCATCCAGAGCCAGAGCCGTCGCACAGCGATTGCGATGCGTGAAAAATCGGCAGGTGAATCCATGGTGCTGGTTACGGCACTCGCAGCGCATTGTAAAGCGGCAAATATTTCGCTCTCTGACTATCTCGCCGCTGTGTTTGCAGAGAGCCAAATTACAGCGATGTATGACGTGAGAGAGGACATCACGTATTACAACGAATCGGAGCCAAATCCTGAAAAACTCCGGGCAGCGAAGCGTGAAGGCGAGGCGAAACGCGATAAAAACGACCTGTTTTTTCTCGGCATCGCCATTGCGCTCCGAGATGGGAAAATAGATGTAGAACACGCACGTGCCATCCTCTCAGATGCCCTGCCGAGCCTTGATTTCTCAACGCTTGAGGATGTCAGATTTGTTGGCGACGGCAGTTATCTCAAGTTTCACGATAAATGTGTTGAAGTCCGAAAGTCCGGCACGGATGCGAAAACCAAAGCCTACGCCTCTGGCAGCGATAAGAAAGAGTGTCGGAAGTTCGCCAAAGCCTTCGGTGAAGCAAGTGGTGAATTAACCGAACTTTACACCGAACAAATAGGTCAAAATTACTTAGGGGATGTTGAAAGCAGAGCACGCCAGATTTACGATGCATTTCAGTCAGCTAAAAAAGGAGAATTATCATGATCAGAACGATTATCGCTTTATTCGGAGTTGCGATGCTTTTTTGTTTCGCAACAGTTTCCGAAGCAGCGTGGACGATCCTGCGTGAAGACAACTTTGTCCGAGATGATGGAATTGACGCGAGGTTACAAGATGTCTATTTCATGGATAACGAGAGAGGTTTGGTCGTTGGAGATGGCGGTTTAATATTGGTGACGACGGACGGTGGCAAAATCTGGGGCAAAATCGAAGTTGATATGCGTCCCCCCGGTGCCGGGCAAAGACCAGGCGGACGCCCGGGTGCTGGCGGTGGTCCCCCAGCGGGTATGTTCGGTGGTGGCGGTGGTGCGCCGCTCTACAATATCTACTTTGTAAATGAAAACGTCGGCTATATCACTGGCGGTAGAGCGACTATCTTGAAGACCGAAGACGGTGGTAAAACTTGGGCACGGAAAACAGCGATGAGCGATACCCCCGGACGTGATGGCAGGCCAGGACGTCTTCGCGCGAATCTAATGGGTATCCAGATGATTAGTGAAACAACCGGTTTCATTGCCGGCAGCGAGAACACGATCCTCAAAACGACCGATGGCGGCGAAACTTGGATAGGGAGTTCCGAACGGGCACGCGTCGGCGAGACCCGGAACAACCTTGAGAATATCTGGTTTGTCTCCCCTACAATGGGGTGGGTTATCGGTTCCTTCGGAACGCTCCTGCACACCACGGATGGCGGTGAAACCTGGGAGAAACGGAACCTTGCCAGCGTCGATGATAACCTGTTTGGTATCCACTTCGTTGATGAAAACACGGGTTGGATATGCGGACAGGGAGGCTTAATTTTGCATACCGCCGACGGCGGTGCAACGTGGAATCAGCAAGAAACCGACTCATACGACGATCTCCACGATATTATCTTCGTTGATGCCATGATCGGTTGGGTAGTCGGCGGCTATAACACTATTTTACACACAACCGATGGCGGCAAAACCTGGAATAAACCCGCTGCATCAGTGGGTGGAATTGATAGTTTTAAAGGCGTTCATGCAACCGACTCGAATAACTGTTGGACAGTTAACGATGGAGGGGTCATCGCAGGATACAAAGCCCAATAGTTTTTAATTATTCGCAAGGCGTTCAATGAAGTGATTTGTTTACTGAGGGTTCTTCTTTAAATCCGCCCGCGCCGTTGTTGCGGGCTACGGTCTTAATCCAATTTTTTTGCACATAACCGTAGCCCACAATGGAATGGAGGGGTTTTTGCGAATCAACGCCGAATGCGCGTGTGGCATTCAGCGGGGTGTTTCTTCAGATAAATAGAATGCACGTCAACTTCTAAACGCACACTATTACTCCGCAAGGAAAACGAGAAAAATGAAGAGCCATAACGTCACGATGCTCGGTACTGGACTCATCGGAATGTTCTACACGATGACGCTCCACAACCAACGCGGCGCAGACCGCGTCCACAGCGTCTATTCACGGCGCGAAGAACGTGCGACAGCGTTCGCCGAAGAGTGGAACATCCCCCACGCAACAACCGATCTATCAGAGGCTATCAACCATCCTGAAACGGATACCGTTGTCATTGGATTACCCAATAACTTGCACCTGAAAGCCGTGGAGATCGCGGCAGCAGCCGGCAAAAGCATCCTCTCCACCAAACCGCTTGGACGCACTGCTGAAGAGGCAAAAGCGATGTTGGACATCGTTGAAAACGCCGGTGTCTTTGGCGGTTATCTTGAAGATCTCGTCTATCCCCCGAAAACCCTCAAAGCGTTAGCGTCCGTCCAAAACGGTGCCCTCGGTAAGATCCTGTGGGTGCGTTCCCGTGAGACGCATCCCGGTCCACACAGTGATTGGTTCTGGGATCTGGAGCAAGCAGGCGGTGGTGCCATTGTCGATATGGGGTGCCACTGCATCGAGATCATCCGAAACTTCGTTGGGAAAAATAACAGACCGCTTGAAGTGATGTGCTGGGCAGACACGCTCGTGCATCCCATTGATGCGGAGGACCACGGCATTGCGCTTATCCGATTTGAGAGCGGCGCGATGGGACAATTTGAGGTCGGCTGGGCATTCCGCGGGGGCATGGATTTACGTGACGAGGTCTCCGGGAGTGAAGGAACCATCTGGCTCAACCACTGGCTCCGCACAGGTTATGAGATGTTCACGGCTGTTGGGCAGGGGGGATATGTCGCTGAGAAAGCCGAGAGCGACACGGGTTGGCTTTTCCCCGTTGGCGATGAGGTCGTGGAGCTTGGCTATCGCGATATGTTCCTCGATATGTTCAACGCGATTGATGAAGGACGTGAACCGATGGAAACCTTTTATGACGGTTACGTCGTGAACGCTATTATCGATGCTTGTTATAAATCCGCGAAATCGAAACAGTGGGAAGCCGTTGAAATTCAGGAGTGGCGTGGCACAACGGAAACCGCTGATGCCCAAACCGCTAAGTCGGACACTGATGAACGATATGCCCCGCTCAAGAGTGAACGGATGCCGGATGGCAGAATGAAACGCATTTTCCGGGATCGGGAAACAGGGGAAATTATTGAGAGAGTGGAAAATTAAAAAAGAAAGGCGATTGCGGTTCAGCATTTACGCTGACAGTGGCAATCGCCGTTATTCATCGTTCATTGTTTTTCCTTTATTCAATAAGTCCCAGATGTTGACATTCACGCCTCAATTTCAGTTCCACCTGCTTCAAGAGTTGACTCACCCTTGGCGCGCTCAGTCCAAGTTTCTTTGCGATGTCGCACTGTTTCATATTTTCATGAATACAGGCGAACGCTTGCCGCTCACGTTCTGTCAAGCCTTGTAAGAGTTGCGGCAATGCTTTCTCGAAATCGGCGTTCCACATCTCATAGATGAGTGTATCCTCAAAGTCAGCCTTCTTGTCTGGCAATGTGAATAACTCCCTCGCTTGTCCGTTCCGATGTGCCTTTGAACTTTCTTGAGAAGAATCCTCTTGATAACAAACAGGCGTAAACCGGTAGCATTGTTGTAACTCCCTTTTCTTTTCTCGTGTGAGTGCCCCGCAGATCCATGGCAGGATATAGCTGCGAAAGGATGCCTGCTGCTGATGGTTTGGATCAAACGCAGGTCCTTTTTTCCATAAGGTGATCCGAGCGATTTGCAACAGATCGTCCTGAAAACTTGGGAGTGCCGGGCGGATATACGCGATACACTTCGCACATGAAGTCAGATCCCTTTCAAAATGGGTGAGCATTTCGCTCGATGCCTCAAAAACGCCTTCATGGGCGTAAGGTGGACACCGCTTGCCTTTAGACTGACATCTCAATTTCATAATATACCCCCTTCCTCAAAGTATAACAGATGCGATTTTTATCTGTCAAGAAAAATTTTATTTCAAGTGCTTTCGCTAAAGAGTGGATAGAAGGACTTAACTGCCCTTCTATCACAGCCCGAAAGTGCGATAGCATTCGCAAGAGATCAGAAACACTACTCTGCTTCAGCGTCATCATGCTCCTGATAACCAACGCCATCATAACCTACCCCTCCAATTGAGGAATCTGACTCGCCGCGTCGCTTGGGGTTAAGTGTATTCGAATGATAAGGAGATGTACTGCCGACGAATTGTGACCTCAGATCAGATTTGCCTGTGACTGACATAACATATCCGCCAACTTCAATTCCCTCCGCATCACCTGATGCGCTGAGGTGCACAGAATTGTTACTGGACCAAGCACTTGCGGATGCTATCACGTAACTGACACTCGGCACAGAGTTAGAACAAAAAACAACACACAGCACAAGTAGTATGAGCGAAAAACCTAGAATCTTCATTAGGGTAACTCCGTAGAAGTTAGGAAGGTGTAGGGGTCAATCCCTTGACCTTCAGGTGAATTCATGTCGATTAAATGGACGGAGCGTGGCGGAAGATCGAAAGGATGTTTTGGTCTCCAAACACCTACAGGTCCGACAAAAGAAGAAATGTACTCCTGCTTTGTTCCATCATCCATAGTTGCCTCGTCCCATTCAACATAGAGTGTATTTGTATAGTGTGGACGTACTCTACCGGTGTCATCAATAGAACCGCCCCCAAAATTATGCACGCCTTGTCGCCAGAGTTTGACGAGAACATGCATGACTAATTTATGGTCGTAAGTCCAATTCACTTGACGGTCGGCGGGTCGATCCCAATACGGGATGAGCGGAAACCCTTCGGGCGTTGTTTTGAAATCAAATGGGACCTCTTCTTCTGGAACCGATTCCGAAAATTCGGCAACATCCACCTCTACCTCAGGGAACACCTCAAACTCAACATCGTTTTCTGGTGTGTCGGGAACGAGAGATGGCAGCGTCTCAACTAGCCCTACCTCAGGTTCTGAATCAGAGAAGAGTGTCTCCTGATATTCAGACTGCGGCTCCTCCGATTTGACCGATCGTACCGGAGGTTCCGTATATTTATAGATTATCACAGGTTCTAAGGGTTTTGAATTCCGGTGATGGTTGTAGAGCATCCCCAAGCCTATCAAGATAACGAGCAATAAAATGCCCCAACGAACCCTATTTTTTCCAAACACAAGTTCCGCCTCCTTTCAAATCATACACCATTTTAGCCATGAACTTCAAATTTAAAGGACAAACATGCAAATTCTTTAACCTGTGCCCCTTGGTACTCTATATATGGCACTGAAACGAAAAAAGTTAATAGCAAAATTGCACTTTTTTTACTTTTTTACAAAAAAATCTGAAAATTTCGGGATTTATTTCAGAAATCGAGCCGAAAATCTATGATTACACATATCCACATCTATCTGTCAAAGACTAAAGCGGATACGAACTCCAAAACACCTGACAAAATTTCACTTTTTTGATACAATAAACGCAAATATTCCGAAGGCAATTCTTGGAACACAGTATAAGGAGGCTTAGGAAATGGCTCGGACGCTAATACTTGCAACATGCGCGTTGCTTCTAAGTGTCAATTGCTTCGCTGCATTTGAAGAGGAGACCGTGTTGTTATACCTCTTTGATGAAGAGGTCGTCGATGAAGCGACAGATCTCTCCGAGTTTGAAAACCACGGGGAAATCACCGATGCTGAATGGACGAAGGATGGAAAACTCGGTGGTGCGTTGATCTTTGATGGCGCGAGTAGTCTTATTGAAGTGCCACATCACGAAAGTCTTTTTCCGGGCGGCGATGAACTGACAATCGAGGCGTGGTTCAAACCGGCTTCATTTCCAGCCGGACATCCACCGATTGCGCGGAAAGGCTCTGTCCCTGAAAGCGGATGGGGTTTTGATACCCCTGGCGGAAAAATCCGCGGATTCGTCTATACCGCACCCGGTGCCGCTGCTGTGGCACAAGGCGCAACCCCGATGAAGGTGGACACATGGCATCATCTCGCTATGGTCTATGATGGTTCGGAAATTCGCATCTATCTCGATGGTGAACAGGATGGACAGGTTGATCGAAAAGGGGACATCAACGAAAATGAAGCCTCCGTCTGGATCGGGAAGAAAGCAAATGAAAATATCTGGCTTGATGGAACGCTTGATGAACTCCGAATTCTCAACATCGCAATCACGGAAGAACAGATTCAAGCGGATATGGAAGGTATCGCGTTTGCTGTGGAAGTCACGGGAAAACTCACAACCATGTGGGGACGTATTAAATCTGAAGTCCGCCGTTAGTCTCTGGAGGAAATGACCATGGATACAAGTTGGCTTGACTACTGTGCTACGGAAGAACAACTCAAGGCATTCAATGACGAGGGTTACCTTATTGTCGAAGACGCGATAAGTCCTGAGATGGTAGACGCATTAGAGGTCGTCGCAGATCGGCTTGATGCTGAGGAACGCGCCAAAACGGGGTTAGCACCGCACGAATTGTTGTCGAAGTTCCGCACTGTCATTGAAGACGATGTGCTGCTGGAGCTGCTCGATAACAAGAAGGTCTTTCCGCTGCTCTGGGACATTCTGGGATGGAACATCCAACTTTACATCTCACACCTCATCATGTATCCACCCGAACCGCCCGACAAGGCGCGGATTCGCAAAGGGGCGCATTGGCATCAAGACGGGGGTAGACCTGTGCCGGAGATGGAGCGTCCGCACCCCCGACTCTCACTGAAAGTCAGTTACTGGTTGAGCGACGTTACCCACCGCGACAATGGCGCGATGCGCATTGTCCCGTGTAGTCATAAACTGGACACCCGTCCACCCAACAGAGACGACGATCCTGATGGGGATCCCGAAGGTGCGATCGATCTGACCGTCAAGCGCGGGACAGCAGTGCTATTCGATCGGCGGATGTGGCACTCACGCGGTTGGAATTTCTCGGATGCAACTCGGAAGGTTCTGTTTATGGGGTATAGCTACCGGTGGTTGCGTGGTTTGGACTACAACCTTATGCCCCCCGAAATTCTTGAAAAATGCGATCCGATTCGACGGCAGTTGCTGGGAGACGGTGTAGACATTAAGGGGTGGTGGCAGCCCACAGACGCAGATGTGCCTTTAAAGACATGGATTGCGGAGCATCGTGGGGAAGAATACGTGCAGTAATTTTTGACGGATGTGTGCCCCTAATCGGGTGCGGTGTGTTTGGACGGATCATGGGGAACATATTTTTTCCTATCCTGTTTATCCTCTTCCTCCAATGCTTTCAAATACGCAGAGAATTCCGCTGGGGTCTTGAATTGGGCACTGATCTCCGCTTTGATTCTATAACATTCTTCAAGGATGGGATTCGTGTAGGTTTCAGGGTCGAATTCTGGGGACTTTTCCGGGATTTCTTTCTCTTTCATTTGAATGTCCTCCATCAGTTCTACCAAAGTTCCCATTAGCAGTTAGGTATCGTCATCGGATTTCTCAGGTGGTATGCGTTTGGATGGATCATACGGGACATATTTGATGCCATTGCGTTTATCTTCTTCCTCCAGTGCTTTCACATACGCAAAGAATTCCTTTTGAGTCTTAAATTTAGCACTGAGCTCTGCCTTGATTCGATAGCATTCTTCGAGGATAGGGTCCGTATACGTTTCGGGATCGAATTCTGGGTGCTTTTCTGGGACTTCTTTCATTCGGATGCCCTCCATCAGCTCTATAGGTGTGCAGATAGTTATGGATTGAAACCTTGCCAAACCGCTGGTAGAATAAAAGCGTAGAAGGATGGCAAATTGTGGGGAATTTCTCTTCCATCCTTCCATTCTCCCAACCCAAACTTAAGACCGCATCATGCCAACGCATCCTCTCCATCTGTCAGCCATGCCAGATCGAACTTTGCGAACGACAACGTCTCATTAGCCCTCTCTTCACCACACTCATAGAGACAACAGATATGCGTGTCCGCGGCGATACAGAGATCGGAATACGCCGCGGGCCCCGCGTGCAAGACTTTGCCGCTACTCCAACTTTGACACTCATCGTAACTGATACGAATCGTCATCCGTTCACGGGTCGTACTGGCGGGGTTAGAGAATAGGACGCGGTTCTTATCGTGCTGATTCGCATCCGTATAGCGCACCAGACTCGCCTGACAGATCGGTTCAATCAGGTCCTCCTCGTAGCCGCATTCTGTGAATGTATCGCCGCCGTCACTGCTCCTTGCGTATGCACGCCGCTTCGGTGCGACGTAGTTCCGACAGTTGAAATAGAGTCCACCGTCCACAGTTTCAACGACAACGGATTCATTCGTCCCCGGTTGCGCCTTGCCCGCAATCCGCCACGTTTCACCGTGATCGTCGCTAACAATCAGGTGCGAGTAGCCGTATTGCGCGTAGTCCCGGCTGTTTCCAAGCACATGGTCACACGGAATGACGAATCTGCCGCTTGCGAGTTGAATTCCGTGGCAGGGACCGGTTGCATACCACGTCCAGTCCTCGTCCTTCGTCGTGGCGGTGATTTCTCTCGGTTCTGACCAGGTTTCTCCGTCGTCGTCACTGGAGGTCACCCAAACGGTGCGGGGTGCTTCGCCGGCAACAATCTTTCCTTCCGCGCCGTCAGCGAGATTTTTGCAGAAAAGCAGATAGATCGTCCCCGTGTCGCGATCAACCACTGGGGCAGGATTGCCATCCGTATCGGTTCCTGTGGAAACGGCGACTTGCATCGGTTGCCAACGCTCGCCGTTGTCGAAACTCCGTTTCAGGACAATATCGATGTCTCCAGAATCTCCACCACCTGTGCGCCTGCCCTCACAAAACGCTAACAGCGTTCTCTCGTTCGATCGGACAAGCGCGGGGATCCGGAACGTATGGTATCCCTCCGTCCCTGCTGTGAAAAGCGGACTTTCCGTTTTGTACATGCCTACAAGCCTCCTCCGCGAGGTAAATTAAAAACGTTTCAGCCGTGCCCACGTCGTTGCGAGCTTCCCGATCGGCTGAATAGCCGCCGGATCATCCATCACAAACTCATCGGGTTCCTTCTGATGATCGGAGAGTCGCACGCCATCAACGACACAATTCGTCGGGAACTTGGGGTCAGGCGGAGAGGCGTTGTTAATCTCAAAGGTTTCAGCGAACACAGTCGGTCCCTTTTTGAAGGGAGCTTCACCTTCGAGCCTGCCATCTAAATAGAGTTTCAAGCCGTCGGGTCCCCATGTGCCTGCCATGTGGTGATGCTCTCCCTCTTGCCACTTGAGTGCTGCACTGTTGGCGTTATGCCATGAGCCTGCGCTTTTAATCCGCATCTGCGCGATCCCGCCATTGTTAAACTGCAGAAATACCGCGTCGGTGCCGCGTTTGTAAGTCATGAACGTGAAAAGTTCGCCCGTGATGGAACTGGTGTCCATACCCATTGTTACCCACAACTCAACGGTGCCTTCGTCGAGGTTGACAAAACGGTCTTCCACAGGGAAATGGATAACATCGCCAACGGATTCGCTAACGAAACCGTTGCCAAATTTACCGGGTTTGAAGGTTCCACCATCAACGGTGCCGCCCTCTTTTTCAACTTCCGCTTTGCTCTCCAATGCAGAAAAGAAGGTCTCCTCTGCCATCGCTACAGAAACACAAAGCAATGTGATTGCCAAAAGACATAACGTTTTCATGAGAGATTCTCCTATTTATTGGGTTAGATTGTAGTTTCAGGCTTACAAAGCCCTCCCACATGTTTGCTTTTTCTTCAACTTCCAACCTTCCAATCCTATTAAACTTCAAAACATCAAATTCAACGGTGAAACTTACCAATAAAAAAATGATACCCTGTTCTTGAATCATCCTCACTTTGGTTTTGTGGAAAGTGCGTATACATACGGCGAAGTCAGCTGTTGGTTCGGCACACGAAGCCCCACTAAGAAATTACCAAGGACAATATCCGTCAGATTCACACATTTACAAAGCACTTCATGCCCCCATTTACCGATGACTGCTCGCCACGGCGAATAATCGACAACGCTCAACTTCAAGGGACCGCCTGTATACCCGAACGCCGTGACCTGAAACCCTGTGTCTCGCAATGCTGAAGCGAGGTCAGTCGGCAAAATTACTTTGTGCGTCGCAAGAAGTTTCGGACTCGCGACGCGGGCTATCGGTGTATACATACCCCGTAGATTCGGCGTCACCGTGAGCATTGTTCCACCGGGTGTGAGGAGGTTGTACATCTCCTCTAAGATCGCTTGCGGTGTGCTGAAATGCTCAATCAATCCCATCGAGTAAACGAAATCAAACGCCGAGCGATGTCTTTTAGCGAATGCGAACAGATCTTCACAGAGAATTGTTCCTTCCGCACCCGCGAGGGCAAGATTGCGTTGTGCGAGTTGACACCCTAATTCTGAAAAATCGACCCCGTAAGCGTCGCTTCCATACTTTTGCGCGAGATAAGGGAGCCACAATGAATCGGCACATCCCAACTCAATGAGCGTCGGTTGTTTAACACCTACAAGTGCCCGATCGAACAACTTCGCGAGTTGACGGTTCGCGACATACACCCATCGCAGATGACGAATCTTATGCTGTTGACCGTCCCAAAGGGTCGTCCAATAGGATTCATCCGTTAAGGGGGTAACCTGCGACCCCATACTAACCTTCCTCCGAGAAAACTGCGTCATGCTCCAAAATAGGGCATAGGTCGCAGAGCCGATCAGCACAGTAGTTTTTATAGAGACGGATCATGCCTTGTTCAATTTTAGCAGTCGGTTTCAGAAGACGCATTTGCTGCGCCTCTGTGAAAATCTGTTTATCAATTTTCCGGATAATCTGGTTGCCTGTTGACTTGGAGGCGACACTGTAAAGTCTTAGGAGTCCGTCCTGTAATTTCTGACTATTCGCTTCAATTGCCCAAACATAGGCGACGGGTAAGACTTTATTGACGATGATGTCTATAGCCCGAGGCTTTCCAATCAGTCCTGCATTCTGAGTGCCGCCTGTCCCGAAGTTGGCGTGCTTTTCCCAGTAGCCGATGGGTTCAATCATCAGTAGATTTGTTAACTCTTTTTCGATAGCGCGTAACGACGTTCGCGTATCCGCAGCCACAGCCTTTTCACATGTCGGCAGAAAATACATCATCAGACTGCCTTGTGAACGATGGATCAACTGGCTTATCGCGGCAATGCGTCGGGTAGGATAGTTCAGAGGTCTCCCGGTAAAACTCCAGCGTGCTTCTGTCATGCGTGATGGAAGTTCAGCATACTCCGACCCACGCCACAACGCTTCTAACGCTGTAACACTCGGATCCGCTGTTACTTCCGGGGGTAGCGGTTTCTCCCTTTGTGAAGGTAAGAGTCCGGCGACTCCAAAAAGGATCGCCTGAATCTCCAGTTCAGATTTCTGATCGAGATCGGAGAGCGGGACGTGCTGCGCTAATTCTCTTAACGCCTTGCTGTTGCGTTCGTATCCCAACGCCTCCATGATCCCTTCGTAGAGAAGCTGCTCGAAATCAAGGCGCGTTCTTAACAAACGCATCGACTCCGTCTTTTCCAAAAAGCGTTCACGTCCTAAAGATTCAAAGACCCCTTTCAGGACCTCTATATTGAGTTGTTTTCCCGTTACTCGACAAAGCCCATCCGCCGTTGTCGCGTCTCGGGTATCATCATGGAGATCGCCGGTATCCACGGCAATCCATTTCAGTAACTCCAACGTTGGAACGCGCTTGTTGTTCTGGAGCCGCGTTCGCAGATTGAAGTCGTCGTTAAAGAACACGGCATGTAAAATAACGCGGTTATATCTGGAATTGAGGTGATGTTTATGTGCATACCACTCCGAAGATTGGACATGAATCTCGACATCGCCGACATGGAGTTTTCCATTAATCTCAACTTCAGCGTGCATAAAGTCGGGACCTTCGTTATGATTCCAGATTCCAGGTTTTAGCACGCGAATCGCGCGTCTATCAATTGATGCCATGTTGGTATCGAAAAAGCGTTGTTCATGCCACAATTTCTGAACGAAGGCTTCATCGATCTTATCGAGGTCAGGACTATAAGTCTCATCAATTTCTCTGAAAAGTTTAGAGAGGCGTTCAACTTCGACTCTGTCATCCATATTGTAATCTACTTCGCCTCCTGAATTTCGTTCAGCAACGCCCGCGTTGCGACTTGTGGCTCCGGGTGGGCGCAAACAGCGGAAATTACGGCGATGCCGTGCGCCCCTGCCCGAATGACTTCACCTGCAGTTTGAATACCAATCCCGCCGATCGCAATAACCGGACACGCCGCGATGTCGCACATTCGGCGGAGTCTCTCTAACCCTTTAGCCGTTTCCGCGTCTGGCTTTGAAGTGGTTCCATAGATAGGTCCAAACCCGATGTAGTCAGCCCCTTCTGAAATTGCGGCGAGTATTTTCTCTTCGGTTCGGGCAGATGCGCCAAGGATTGCCTCTGGCGATAGAATCCGTCTTCCGATAGAAACAGGCATATCGTCTTGCCCAAAGTGTGCCCCCGTCGCCCCAACAGCTAGGGCAATATCGGCTCTATCATTCACAATCAACGGCACAGTGTGTTTTGAACATACGGCTTGCATGGATTGTGCCATCGCTATTAATTCGCGCGTCGTCCCTTGTTTCTGCCGGAATTGCAGGGTATCTGCGCCGCCTTCGATTGCCAACTCCGCCAATTCCGCGTGCGTAAATCGAGATTGTAGCGTCGTATCGGTGATGACGTGTAGAACGCCGATGTCTTTCATGTTGGTATATCGCTCAAAATGTGGTAAATTATAATTATTGGTTGTCAGTTGTCGGTGCGGTGAATCAACGGTATGAAGCCCTTATGGGTTTCCCTGCCTCCGAAAAACCTTTCAGTTATCAGTTAAGAGGTTCTCGTTTAATGGCATCCTCTGGTAACTGATAACCGTTCCTTCGATACCCCTTAACTCTGACAGTCGATAGTCGATAACTAATTTAGTATAACACATCTGGGAGACACTTTGTGAACAATTTATTATTTCAATCCGGAGATAAAGTGCTTTTTATCGGGGATAGCATTACAGACTGCGGACGGCGTGATGCCTACGCGCCATTGGGACACGGCTATGTCCGTAAAATAACCGAACTCATCACTGCGAAATACCCGGAACGTCGCATCACCTACGTCAACAAAGGTATTGGTGGGGATATCGTGGAAGGTTTGGAAAGCCGATGGGATATCGACGTGATTGACGAAAAACCGGAATGGCTTTCGGTGAAAATCGGCATCAACAATGCGAGTCGGCAGCACGCGGAAGGTGTTTCAACGGCAGACTATCTGCCGATGTGGGAGGACTGCTATCGACGGATTCTCACACGTGCGAAAACTGAATTAGATGCCGCACTTTTTCTCTTTGAAATTTTCTACGTCGCAGAAGATGTTGAGGCACCGCGTCCACTGGACGTAGACGCTTACAACACAAGTATCCATAGACTCGCGGAAGAATTTGATGCCCGGTTGATTCCGACGAGTACCGCTTTTGAGAACGCGGTCGCTGCGCGTCCCGGTGCCCTCTGGACAACGCAAGACGGTGTCCATCCAAATGCGGAGGGACATACATTGATGGCACTGGAATTTCTCAAACAAGCGGCGTGGTGAACGAGGAAGCGTATCTATCGTCCCGATGATTTTTTCAATGCCTCAATTAACTCACGCTCGCGATGCGAGTTATATTCGGAGGCAAGTCGTTGTGCTTCGACGCGATTGCCCCAATAAAATTGGCATCCGATCAAGGAGATACTCGCACCGTCAACATAACGGCGTTCACGAATGGCATCGGCGACAAGATACATGAATGTTCCACCCAAAACTGCTGCAAAAATACCTTCTTTGACGCTGCCCACATAGAGCTGCCCACTTCCGGGAACGATTGTGGACAACCATCCGGCTAATTGCGGCGATTTGTGTGGGAGCGGTGTCTTTTCAAAAAGCATGTTCGCCAATCGACGCGCATTTTTTCCATGCGGTGCACCCGTTTGGAGGGTATCCATTCGCCGCAATTCCGCAATCGCCTTATTCCAATCGGATGTATGAACGTAACACCAACCGCGCAGATAGTGCGCTGCTGCCACTACCTCTATATCTTCAGTCGAGTTCAGAAGTTCAAAGAGTGCCGTTCGTGCCAGTGAGTATTCACCATCATCAAAATGGAGCTGCCCAATCATCAACTGGCTCCGAAACCGAAAAGGTGAATTCGGATAAACGGCTAAAAATTCACGAAACAGGTGTTCAGCACGTTCAGGTCGATTTTGGTAGTAATAACTCTGTGCGATCCGGTAATCCGCCACATCCCTGAATTCCGTGTCAGGTCGATAGAAGAGGAGGCGTTTGTATGCCAACCGTGCCGCCCGATAATCGCCCGATTCAAAAAGGTGTTCCGCATAACGATATTGTTGGATCGTCTCCTCGGTAGTCCCACCAGCCGCAAAGACTATAAGAGAGATTAAAAAACTTGCAGTTATCATATTAAAATCGATACTTCCATACGACTAATTCCATCTTGTCTCTTAGAGGCAATATTGCTCCGAATAACCCTGAACCCCGAATTTCCTGTTGAAGTCGATTCCGAAATTGTGCCTCGTGTCGGACGTTGAAGCCCCGCGCAGATTGAATACTCTGATAGATACCGTTTCCATAGAAAAACAGACTCAGTACCCCGACAGGTATCGCAACTTCATAACGCTCTTGGTCGGCGTAATAGAAACTCGCACTCCCTAATACCACCATCCCCAGAAAGGTGTAAAGTCCGTCAGTCGTTCTCCCGGTATAAACCTGCCCGCTCCCCGGTACTAACGCTGAAAGCACACCAGCGACCGTCGGCGAACGGTGCGGAAGCGTATCAGCGTTTTTTATCCGCCGCGCCAATCTATCGCTCACTTCAGCGAAAGGCGTATCGGGATAGGTTGAATATACGTCGCTCCACACGCGACTCGCTTGTGTCCATTCTCCCTTATCTGCATGGAGCATTCCAATTGTAAAGTGTGCGCGGGGTGCTAAACCGCTCTCCTGATGTTCTGAAAGGAAGCGTTTAAGGGATGCAAGCCCCTGCTCAGTATTGCCCGATAGCACATGACACTGCGCAATATTATTTTTCGCGCGTTCAACAAGAACACTTTTCGGATAGGTATCAATCAGAAGTTGGTAGGCGCGGATGGCGTTCTCCAATTTGCCTGCATTCTGGTAGGAGGCGGCAACACGGAACGCTATGAAATCAATTTGAGGGGCATCGGGATGTAAAAAGAGGAGTCGCTTATACTCGTGAGCGGCGTTGAGATAATCCCCTTCTTGGAAGAGTGAATCCGCAAAAGAGGCCTCTACAGCTTCAGCAGGTAACGGAAATGCACATAAGAAAATAAGCGACACGGCACAAGCGACGCGCCCATATCGCTCTAAAAGGGAGAGAAAAATTTTCATTCGGTATCAAGTTGCTTTTGCACATGCTCCTTGCTAATTGCCCAAACGCTATTTCCGATATCTGTAAGGTATGGGGCAAATCGAGAATTCGCAATCTCGTTTTTGAAGCCATCGGGACCATAAACGTTGAAAAGGATGAGCGCGAAGGCTATAACAAGTCCACCAGAAACAATCCCAAAGCCGAGTCCGAGCAGATGGTTCATCCATCCCAAAACGCCGCTTTCGAGAATCCGCTGAATCCGTTCAAAAAGAGAGTCCACGAGAATAGAGACGACCAGCACAATAGCAACAATGCTCAGCCACTTTGCCCAACTCGGATCTGTTACCAACTTCTGGATAACTATCGCAAGTTGACTCCAAAATTGACAGGCAGTAAAGAACCCGATGCCAATGACGAATATACCCCATACACTTCGGGTGAAACCTGCCCGATAGCAACTTACACCCGCCAATCCAACAAGAATGAGAATACCGATATCGAGTTTGGTCATCTTTTTAACTATGCGCCTTGGTGATCAGCAATCGGCGATCAGAAGGCGGGGTTGTAAAACCTGTAGCCCGTAATGGAAGGGAGGGGTGTTTTTGCAAGGAAACATTAAAAAACTGGGTTGGGTATCTGTTCGCTCTGTTGCAGAAAAAGGATCTCTGTCAGATTGCACCCAAAGACGTGTTCAATTGCAATCGCTATCGGAGTACCGTTGCCTAACTGGTGAAGCAGCTTGCGAATTTTGGGGAAACCGAACTGCTGGATGAGAAATTCCGCGACTGCAGTGGATTGGATATACGCCAACTTCCGATATTTTGTGGGAAGTTGGTTAAACGGTTTATTCAATAGCGCGAAGGGGAGTAAACGTTTCATCTGCCCTGCTTGCTGTAAGTCCCGGCGTTCAGATTTAAACATAGGTCGGGCAATGCTTTGTGCGAGTCCCTCATCAAGCCATACAGGACAATGCCCGTGTGCTACATGATGAATCAACAAGTGGACCCATTCATGTCGTAACAGCGCATATAAGATGCTGAGCACTGGCTCACCCGCTGCGCAGTATGCCAGACGGATGCCGCCGTCATAGCACCCACTCGCCCATCTTGGCATTGAATGTTGAGAGGTTGCACGTCCGTTCGTATTTGCAATCGATATAGAGACGGGTAAAGCGGGATAGTGCCCTAACATTTCCCCCAATTCCGAATAAGTTCGATAAATCAGGCGACAGATGTTCCAGATTGTCTGGGAGTTCATTTCGGAATGACACGTGAGATCGAAAAATTCGGAATGGACAACCTGTTTAGGGAACTTCGCGGGACAGAGTTGTAACTGTTCAAGGAATTGTAGAGGGGGAGGTTCGTTCAAGTCATCCAAAGAGATAAGTGTATTATAACACGCTTTCTCGTCAAGAATGCGTGCTTTCCGCCTAAGCGCCGTCGGCGAATCAGGACATAATCGCAAAGCGATGTCTAAGCACGCCAATGCCGTATCCCACTCTCCTACCATCTCGTATGCTTTTGCGAGGTCGGCATAGATATAGTGATGCTGTGCTGCCCCCAATTTCAAGCCAGCGAGATAGTGGTGGATCGCTTCAACATAACACGCCTGTCCATAACTAAGCGCTGCCTGTTGAAAATGTGATAATGCCAATGAATTGGTATGTCCAACGTGCACAACCTTCATAAGGAACGGTGGTGCATTAAAGGTTTATCCCTCAATGCACAACGCAATCCCTCTCCCAGTAAAATCATGACCGTTCAATATCAACGACCTTGAAACTAATTTTCCCACATTTCAGCGTAGAACCATCTTGAATACGGGTCGGTGCTTTAACGGGCGCGTTATCAAGGTAAGTCGTATCGGAACCCCCCAAATCCGTGACGTAGACCTCGTCATCCTTCTGCTCAAATCGGACGTGTATACGAGAAAGCGTCTGGATTGCGTCGTGGCGCTTTAGCAGCTCCGGGGATTCAACGGGTTGTTGTGTATCCCATTTCTGCAGGGTCTCCGCGTCAGGCAAAGATGCCCCCACCTGTGAGATTTCGGTATCTTCATTGCCCATCCCCTGCAGGCTATAACTGGGTTGCAGTTCGAGCCCTTCTACATCTACAGGCTCGGCTTCTACGGCTTCACCTCGAATTTCTGCCATCACACGTTCGCGGGCGCGTTGTTCGGCGCCGGGCGGCGGCATGACGTTCTCTCTCTCCTCAAAGCGGTAGTATGAGAAGTCTATTAATTGCTTCAATGGCTGAAGGTCCGGAAAGTTGTTAATTTCCTTTAGAAGGCGTTTCTGCTTACGTGATAGCTTCTCATTTTTTAGCCAGCACGTATAAGCTTCCAACATCTCAGCCTTTTTCAAGTCATCTGCCGAGATGCCGGCCCTCCGCCATATCTTCCAGAAGCGCATGAATTAATCCTCCAATTAATATATCCACTGAATGCCTTTTGCAATCAGAATCTTCCGCAATTCTTCCGTGCACCGAAAAATCCAGATTTTCACAGTGCCATCCTTGCGGTTGAGAATGCGGGCAATCTCTGCGATACTATAGCCTTCTAAGTGCCGTAACATCCACGCAATCCGATGATTTGGTTTCGTTACCTGTTCAAGGGCACTCTCCAAAATCTGTTGCGCTTCCGAGGCTTCTAATTCTTGTTCGGGTCCCGGACGCGGGTCTTCGTATTTACTCAGCGGTTGTTCATCCTCATCGGGTGAACCACTGAGCGGGTGTTCCCGAATCCTGTCCCGCTTCCGTATCGCATCGATAATTGTATTTCGCGCTACCGTATTTAACCATGCCTGAAAACTACCTTGCTCCGTGTCCCATTTGCCCAGCTTCTGCCAAACTTTGACGAACACATCGGAGGCAACTTCTTCAGCATCTTGATAATTTCCAAGCATTCGGTAGGCTTTATTATAAACCCACTTATAATGCTTGTCGAACAATTGCCTAAACGCGGCTTCGTTGCCTGCTTTCGCTTGCGTCGCGAGATAGGTATCTTCGACAGCAGATAAGTCATTAGATATTTGGCGCGCCATTCAAATCTGCTCCTTCGCCTATAAGGATCCTTTTCAGCAGGCTATGCAATGTAACGTTAATGAATCCTATAACGTTTCAAAAAAAGAAAAGAGTGGCACGCCTTGGAGAATTAACGCGCTACTAACGTTCACTCATAGATTCATGAGAAAAGAGTTAATTTATTATATACTATTTTCACAAAATATGTCAAGAAAAAACAAGTTTTTTTTAAATTTATGGATAAATTAGCTGAATCCCGCCAAAACACGTACCTATAGCAGCAAAAAAACGCAAAATGCGTCTCTATGGGACGCTTGCCAGAACAATGCGTTCCTTCCCCGCATAGTCCTTGAACAGTTTATACGTGGCGTAGGCAGATTCAGCCTCAAGCAGCGTCCGAATCGTGTTGGCTTGTGTTGCACCGATTTCAAGGATCAGTTTTCCTGTGGGTGCGAGATATTTCGGTGCCTCAGCAATTAATCGACGAATAACGTCAAGCCCGTCATTTCCCGCAAAGAGAGCGATTTCCGGTTCATGGTCCCGGACATCCGGACGCAAGGTATCGCGCTCCGTATTTTTGATATAGGGCGGATTGCAGACTATCCAATCGAATTGTGCGTCTCCATTCGCACATATTGCCGCTACCGGCTCGAAGAGGTCTCCAGACAAAAACTTAATTTGCGCTGTGCAGGCGTGTATTTCAGCGTTCTTCCGAGCAACAGCGAGGGCAGATTCAGAGATGTCGGTTGCCACGATCTCCCACTCTGAGTGTTGGACCGCCAGACAGGTCGCAATTACACCGCTCCCTGTCCCAAGCTCGAGTAAACGTTGGAAATTTTCGGTTTCTGCTGTGAGGATCGTCTCAACGAGTTGTTCTGTTTCCGGGCGTGGAATGAGGACCCGTTCATCCACATAGAAATCCAAGGACATAAACTCCTTGCGATTCGTGAGGTAACTCACAGGGGTGTGGGCGATTCTCTTTTTTATTAATTCTCGGAAGGGTGTGAGGTGTTCTTGAAAGACAGGCATCTCAAAGTGGAGATAGAGCTGCAGGCGACTTTTTTTCAGCAAGTGCCCAAGCAATACTTCAGCATCTAATCTCGGATTTGGAATGCCGTGTTGCTGGAAGTACCCGGTTGTCCAATCGAGAAGATCCACTACGCTCCACATTTTACTCGGCATAGTTTCGTGTTCCTTAACTGGAGGCTTTAATCCTCTTTCAACCTTTCCGCTTGATCGGCAGTTGTGAGCCGTTCAATAAAGGTCTGTAGCGCACCATCTAAAACGGAATCAAGTTGATAGGAACTGAATTGGATCCGGTGATCAGTTACCCGAGATTGTGGGAAATTATAGGTACGAATTTTTTCGCTTCTGTCGCCACTGCCAACCATAGACCTACGGGTTTCGGCTCTTTCAGTATTAAGTTCAGATTGTTTCTGTTCTTGGAGGCGGGCCCGGAGAATCTTCATCGCCTTTGCACGATTTTTATGTTGAGACTTTTCGTCTTGGCATGTCACAACCAGTCCGGTTGGTAAGTAGGTAATCCGAATAGCGGAGTCGGTTGTGTTAACGCTTTGCCCACCGGGTCCCGAAGATCGGTAGGTATCAATACGTAATTCGGTTGCCTCATCAATCGCCAAATCGAGTTCCTCCGCTTCAGGGAGCACCGCCACGGTGGCGGCAGATGTATGAATGCGTCCACTTGCTTCAGTGGCAGGAATTCGCTGTACCCGATGTATACCGCCCTCAAATTTCAGTTGACTGTATGCGTTCTGTCCTACAATTGAGAAGACGACCTCTTTGAATCCTTTTAAGCCAGTTGCGTTTGAACTGAGGAGTTCTAACTTCCAATTCTGACGTTCAGCATAGCGGGTGTACATCCGAAACAATTCGGCTGCGAAAAGACTGGCTTCCTCGCCACCGGTCCCCGCACGGATTTCGATGATGACGTTTTTCTCGTCGTTCGGATCTTTTGGAACCAGAAGCACCTTAAGTGCCTCAGTAAGTTGCTCTTTTTTCGCAGTGAGAACGTCCAACTCTTCCTGTGCTAATCCGAGCATCTCCGCATCCGTTTCGGCTTCTATGAGAAGCAGCGTATCGTCAAGGGCAGATTCTAATTGCTGATATTCCTGATAGGTGGACACGATTGGTGAGAGTTCCGCGTGCGTTTTAGATAACTCCATTAATCGTTGTTGATTTGAAATTTGCGCCGGGTCTCCGAGTGCTTGTTCGACTTCAGCGTATCTGTTTTCAATATCCTTGAGTTTCTCAAACATTTTTTAATTATTCCTTGCCGTTAAAGCAAGTGGATTTGGAAATGGACGTTTCTATGTTGCACCCACGACACAGTTAGGCATTTCCCGCGCCTACTGTTACTAAGGCACGGGTATCCGTTCTTGGAACACCGATCAATAGACTTACCTGCGAAACGATACCTTTAATTATCGTCTTGGGTGAGTCCGTAACGTCGACGGAAACTTTCAACGCGTCCGGCAGTGTCGATAAATCGAGCCTGTTGTCCAGTGTAGAATGGGTGGCATTCTCCACAAACATCTACCCGCATCGTTGGTTGGGTAGCGAGCGTTTTATGGACTGCGCCGCAAACGCATGTAACGACGCATTCTACCAGTTCTGGGTGTATTCCGGCTTTCATAATGTACTCCTTTGGATTCGTAATTTACGATTCTCTACTATTTTTGGAACAGCGCTGCTGAGGCGCGGAAGCGTAGATGTATAGAAACTCACGCTGATCGCTTTGAACGCGCATTCGTTCTCACTGACGTATTACTGTAAGTCGCATTGTCCACCATTCGTTGGAGGAATTCTGCGTTTGTACCCGTCTTGCTGAATTGCGCAATGAGCATCTCAAGCGATTCTGCGTCATCCATCTGACTCGTGAATTTCCGCAGCACCCAGACCTTGTTAAGCACATCGGGTGCCAATAAGAGTTCCTCACGGCGTGTTTTCGACTTTTCGATGTTAATCGGTGGATAGATACGGAGATCTAACAAAGAACGCTCCATGTGGATTTCCATGTTGGCAGTGCCCTTGAATTCTTCGTAGATGTATTCATCTTGCCGGCTTTCCGTATCAACGAGCACCGATGCGATCACCGTTAGACTTCCGCCTTCTTCAAATTTCCGAGCTGCGCCGCAGAACTGACGTGGCTTCACAAACGCCATTGCATCTAAGCCACCGGACAACGTTTTTCCGCTGTGGGGTGTCATCACATTGTGCGCCCGTGCGAGTCGTGTCATGCTATCTAACAGAACGACGACATCTTTTCCGTACTCTGCCCACCGCTTCGCCTTTTCAATCGCCATATCTGCGACCTGAATGTGCCGTTCGGGATGCTCATCAAAAGTAGAACTAATGACTTCTCCTTTGACAGAACGAGCGACATCTGTAACTTCCTCAGGACGCTCATCAATCAACAAAAAGATGAGAATGACTTCGGGATGGTTTGCTTCAATGCCGGCGGCAATATTCTTGAGTAGCGTGGTCTTCCCACTATAAGGGGGTGCGACAATCAACCCGCGTTGTCCCTTCCCAATGGGGGCAATGAGATCCACGATGCGAGTCCCGTACTCTGACTGACTATGTTCAAGCTTCAATTTTTGGTACGGGTGAATAGGCGTGAGGTTATTGAAAAGGATTTTCTGCTTGACGGCTTCCGGTATTTCCCCGTTAACCTTCTCAATTTGTAACATTGCGAAGTAGCGTTCTGCTTTATTTTCCGTCTTCTTTGGAGGACGGATTACCCCTTCAACGACGTGTCCGGTTTGTAAATCGAAGCGTCGAATTTGCGAGGAGGACACATAAATATCCTCGTTACTCTGCAAATAATTGGAGCGCGATGAACGGAGAAAGCCGTAGTGCTGGTCGCGGTCATCAAGGATTTCCAAGACACCACCGCCGTAAAACTGGGTGTCCCCTTCAGATTTCGCCTCTATAATTTCGTTAATCAATTCCTCTTTCCGAGACCCGTTGTATTCGTTCACTCCGAGAGTCAAGGCAAAGTCTTTGAGTTCCGAGAACTCCATTTCTTGGAGCTTGCGAATGTCCAAGCTCTCCATAGTTTCAAATACTCCTCATTGTGCCCGGTTCCAAGGTAATCTTTCCACCACAGTGTCCATTTAACTACCCAGCGAATTCTTTGTCTCCACTCAAATGTGCGACATGTGAAAAACAGGGACGCAATTTGAAAACCATCGCTAAAATAGGAGGCAAAATAGAGGTTAAAATGGAATCGGGGCTGATGCTATAGAATAATTATACGCTTTTTTCGGGGGTTACACTGTTTCATCAGGGGAAAGCTGCGAATTGCACCCTTAAAGCGTGCTTGCGCTTAGGAAGTTAAGGACCTTCATTGTTAATTATACACAATTGATAATAAAAGGTCAAGTTTTTTTGCAAAAAGACGAATTCTTCTGAAATTATGATGGCGTGCGCGGTTGAAAAACCACGCACTTCATAAAACTTATTCCGCGCCTTCACCTTTCAACTTAGTAAGGCTGCGCCGGACTTGCTGGTTATACTGATTTTTCGCCAAGTAGTCTTCCCAAAGGGCTATAGCGTCGTCATTAAACCCTTGTGAGACATAGTAATTGCCAAGTGCCATCAGCGGAATATCAGAAAGCGGGTTCTTCTCAATCGAGGCTTTGAATTCAGCAACAGCGGTTTCCGCATTCCCGTCTAAAAGTGCCAACTCACCCCTACCGTAAGGGATTAAGGCGTGTTCGGGATACTCTACTGCCAATTCATCTATCATCTTCTGCGCGTCTTCCAATTTCTTCAGATGGTAAGTTGCACGTGCAGCGAGGATAGTCGCATAAACGACCTGATTGCGAAGTTTTTGTTGTTCGACTTTGCTTTCCGATTTGTTGAGTAACCGCTTTGCTGTCCGCGCGGCGGCTCTATACTTCGCGCGGGATTGCACATAATTCCCGTACTTATAAGTGAGGTCACCGAGGGTTTTAGATCCGATGTACGAATCACCTTTCTGATCAACGAGATCCTGAAAAATTGCAGCGGCTTTCCGATCCTTCAACCGATAATGGAGGACTTCAGCAAGGCTCTGCAACGCATCCAAATTCTGTGTGTTCGCCGCAACAGACTTTTCAAGGACCTCCCGTTCTTTCTCAGGTTCACCTAACTTTTTGTGTGCCAGCGAGAGTAACCAGTAAATCTCGGAATCTTTGCCGCGCGCCATTCCAAGAACAGAATTGTAGGTCTCTATCGCTTTCTCATACGAGTCGGAAGTGTAGTGATTGCGTCCGGTGTCAATGACGGCTTGAATGACGCCCCCATCTCGGCTGGCAGCTTTCTTGAGGACCTCTCGTGCTCGTTGATGCATCCCGACTTTTCGATAACAAATCGAGAGTTTGAGGTAGGTATACGGGTCAAGCTTCACATTCGCCGATTCTGCGCGGGCGATTGCATCGAAATACAGGGCGCCTGCGTCACGGTAACTTTCATCACCGTAGAAGAAGTTGGCAATCATGAGTTCGGCATCATAGTAACTGCCTTGTTCATCGCCTGAGATACCGCCTTGACCGCCGAAATTCCGCATGACCTCTGATGCGCTCACCCCGAACCCAGAATCTGCGATTTGCATATCAATATTCCCCATGGCACGACTTCTCTCAACACCGCCACGGGGTCGATTCATTTCACGTCTGGCGTCTTGCCGTGCATAGGCTCTGTCCATCTGTGTTGCCAGTGGGTCATCGGGCTCTGGAATTCTGGCGTTCAGGTCGGTCAGTTCCTGTTTCGCGATCTCAATCTCTTTCTCGGCACCTTCGACCTTACCATATCTTTTAACGAGTGATTGATAAGTGCGTTTCGCTTCATCTTCGTTTTTGAGATACTGTCGTTGAATCCGCCCTTTATTGGCAATAGCGAGTGCTGCGCGTTGACTTCGAGGGTTCCGGTTCGCGAAGTTATCGAAAACCTCTACTGCCTGTTCAAAATCTTTTGCTTCTTCAAAACTTTTCGCCAGCATGAGTTGGGCGTTGTGGCTCAATTCAAGGTTCGGAAAATTGTTGATGATTGCGTCAAATTGGGTTTGAGAGGCTTTATAATCCTTCTGCCGGAAATAGTGCATCCCGATTTCATAATGCGCCTCAGCGGCTTGATCGCTCTTCGGTGCAGCGGCAATGACGGCTTCATAGGCTTTGATGCCCTCTGCGGGTTGATCCATCTGATCCGTGAAAATTTTGCCTATAGCGAGTTGTGCCTGATGTGCTTCGGGTGTGCCGGGTTTAGTATCCACAACACTTTGATACGCCTCTATTGCCCCTGAGTAGTCTTTCTGTTCAGCGAGCTTTTCGCCAGTGCGCAGCGCACTACCGGTTACACAACTGATTTGGATCACTCCTACGAAAACAATAGCAACGAGCGAGCAATACTGCATACTTTTAACAGCCAGTCTTTGCCAGCGATCATAAATCTTGATTGCGGGTTGTGCTGAAAATTTCACGATCTTTCTCCTTTTTTCATATTGACCCGGTTCAAAGACCCCTACGTGAATAAGCATCCGTGTTTAATAACAGGATTTGGATGCCCATTCATCAATTAATTCTAAGACGTCTTGCCGAGTGTATCCCTCTTTCTGAATGAGGTCGTCACAATTCACCCTGTTTTTTGGGTCGGGTCCCTTACCGGCATCAAGGATGGCATTTGTCAACCAACTGGTGCGTATCCCGTTGATGCCAGAGGTGTAATTTGTTTGGTATTCGCCTTTTACCAACCCGACGAGTTGATCGACCTTGTTGCGGGGATACCCTTCTGGACGCGGATAAGCAAGGGGTGTTGGTTCGCCATTTTTGGGTGTGTAACGGATGCCGTTTTTGATTTCGATCGTTCCTTCATCCCCTTCCAGAATTACCCGTTCTTCAAACCCAACGCGCGTGTTGCCGAGGATAGTGATTGTGCCTTCGGCACCGTTATCCAGTGTGACATCAGAGTAGGAATTAATTTCAACGAACTTTGGAACAAGGTTTCCATCGTCGTCCTCAAATTTCATGTCAGTTGTCCCGTAAACCTCAGCAGGTAAAGTCCCCGTCATCCATAAGAATATATCTTGGAGGTGACTACCTGAGTCATTCGGCTGCCCACCCCCAGAGAAGCGTGGATCCCCGCGCCACCCACCGGCACCCCAGCGCTGTGCCATGTAGACCTCAAATTTCTGGAGGTTACCGATGCGTCCTTCAGCGATAGCGCGTCTGGCTGCCATGTAGGTATCCTCGTAATGGCGTTGATACCCACCCACAAGATGTAATCCGCTGCCCATTGCGATCTTGGTTACAGCGATTGCATCGCCAACGACATTCGCCATCGGTTTCTCGACGATAACGTGGCATCCGGCGCGGAGCGCGTATTTCGTGTGAATATCGTGAAGGGAGTGCGGCGAGAATACACCGACTATATCCAGATCTTCGTGATTGAGCATCTCCACGAACTCGTATTCACCGAGGTAACGGTTGAAACTATTCGCTTTATAGCCATCAACCCGTTCTTGGAGCGCAGTTTCTAAAGCGTCTAAACTCGCTTCGTGGGTGTCCACAGCGGCAACGATTTCAGCGTCGGGACGTGTTGCGAAACCGAGTGTGTTTCCCCGCCCTGCACCGCCGGGCCCAATCACACCAACTCTTAAAATATCATTTTTGCTGGTTCCCATGATTTTAACATCTCCGGATTATATCTGTCAAGAGATTTTTTGGTATACGCATTTGAGAATGGTGATTCACTTCACTGTGGTTTAGACGCACAAATACGTCTCTCAACGACTAAAGACACGGAACAATTTTTTGATCGGATCGTAGAATTGGTCAACAACCCGTTCTTTGAGCGGAATAATGGCGTTATCCGTAATCGTGATATGCTCTGGGCAGACCTTCGTGCAACATTTGGTAATGTTACAATACCCGATCCCGTCCGAATCTTTCAATTCTTCGAGACGGTTCTCAGTGTCAATTGGGTGCATTTCCAAGGAAGCGGCGTAAACGAAGAATCTCGGTCCGATGAATTCGTCATGAAGATCGTGTTCTCGGAGGACATGGCAGACATCTTGGCAGAGGAAGCATTCGATGCATTTCCGAAACTCTTGGATGTGATCGATGTCTTCCTGTTCCATCCGCCACGTGCCGTCTTCGGCATCCGGGGGTCGCGGCGTGAACGGCTTCATCTTCTCTTTCACTCTGAAGTTCCAAGATACGTCTGTAACGAGGTCTTTAATGAGCGGAAATGCCCGCATCGGTTCGACGGTAACGGGTTCATCAAGCGACAGATCGTTGAGGCGTGTCATGCACATCAATTTCGGTTGCCCGTTGATTTCGGCGGAGCAGGATCCGCATTTTCCTGCCTTACAATTCCATCGCACGGCCATGTCGTTTGCCTGCTCGGCTTGGATACGGTGGACAGCGTCTAAAACCACCATCCCTTCGGAAACCTCGGTGTCGTAATTGACAAATTCTGCGCCATCCGCATTGCCACGCCAGATTCTAAAAGTTGCTTTCCCCATGTTTTAATTATTCCTTGCGGTTCGGTCAAGTCAGTTTGATATATGAAGTGCTTCTCCGTAGACCCGCTCTCCATTACATTACGAGCTACATGCTTGGTGGATTGACAAAGACTTAATCTTTCCTTGCGTTTTTTTAATTTTACCCAAGACGGTAGCCTGCAACAACGGCGCAGGCGGATATGAGCAGAAGCCTTTGATAAACAAAAAGCCTAATTTAACGCCTTGCGAATAATTAAAAATTATCCGATTTCGTCTATGATTTCCTGCAGATCGGCTCGGAGTTCATCAACCGGTTGGCGACGAATTTCCATTGTGCCATCGGGTGCTTTATTGACGATGGTGTTATATTTCCCGGCACCGGGTTCCTCTTTCTCTGGATGATCGTCCCGTGAATGTGCACCGATGCTTGCCCGACGCTCAAGTGCTGCAAGTGCAATCGATTCAGAGATTGTGATTAAGCAGTCGAGATCAAGGGCGGTATGCCATCCGGAGTTATACTCCCGATTGCCGATAGCGTGAACGTTCTCAGCCTGCTCACGGAGGTTTTGGATCTCTTCCAAGGCTTGTGTGAGGCTTTCCTGACTCCGGGCAATACCCACCAGTTCCTGCATCTTTTCTTGGAGTTGTGCCTGAATGTCGTAGGGTCCCATCTTTTCACCACTGCCATCGTCTGCTGGGTTCTCAAAGGGTTTCAGTGTATGCGCAGCGATTGCATCAATTTCTGCTGTATCCAGTGGGACTGCTTCGTTCTCCTCCGCAAACTGTGCGGCGTATTCCCCGGCACGTTTACCGAAGACGAGTAGATCGGACAGCGAATTACCGCCGAGTCTGTTGGCACCGTGTAATCCCGCAGCGCACTCACCCGCAGCGAAGAGTCCTGGAACCGCTGTCATCTGTGAATCCGCATCGACCCGAATGCCGCCCATGATATAGTGCGTTGTGGGACCGACTTCCATCGGCTCCTGTGTGATGTCGATGTCGGCAAGTTCCTTGAATTGGTGGTACATACTCGGCAGTTTTCTACGGATATGCTCTGGCGCGTTCGAGATCTTTTCCTTAATCCACGCGATATCCAAGAATACACCCCCGTGTGGACTTCCGCGCCCCTCTTGGACCTCCCGGACGATACACCGTGCGACATGATCGCGTGTGAGGAGTTCAGGAGGACGGCGTGCCTCTCGGTCGCCTTGCGTATATCGCCACCCCTCCTCAGGACTATCGGCTGTCTGGTTCACATAGAGTTCTGGGATGTCATCGAACATGAAGCGTTTGCCCTCACTGTTTGTGAGGATGCCTCCTTCGCCACGCACGCCCTCCGTGACCAAGATACCCCGGACACTGGGGGGCCACACCATGCCCGTCGGATGGAATTGGACGAACTCCATATCTATGAGTTCCGCGCCGGCGTGGTATGCAAGGGAATGTCCATCGCCGGTATATTCCCAGCTATTGCTTGTGATCTTGTATGCCTTCCCAACGCCTCCGGTTGCCAAAACGACTGCGTTTGCGGAGAATACTTTGAACCGTCCTTTTTCACGTTCGTAACCGAATGCCCCTGAGACCCTTTCGCCGGTTTTGAGGAGCGAAACCACGGTATTTTCCATGTGCACTTCAATGCCTTGATGGATACCGTGATCCTGCAGGGCGCGGATCATTTCCAATCCAGTTCGATCACCGACGTGTGCGAGACGTGGGTATTGGTGTCCACCGAAATTCCGTTGAAGGATACCGCCCTCCTGTGTGCGGTCAAATAGAGCACCCCAGGCTTCAAGTTCACGCACTCGATCGGGTGATTCCTTCGCATGGAGTTCCGCCATTCGTGCGTTAGAGAGATATTGTCCACCCCGCATGGTGTCAGCGAAATGCACACGCCAACTGTCTCTTTCATCGACGTTTGCCAAAGCAGCTGCGACACCACCTTCTGCCATAACAGTATGCGCTTTACCGAGCAAAGATTTGCACACAAGCCCTACTTTTAGGTCACCTGCGGCGGCTTCAATCGCTGCACGAAGTCCAGCACCACCGGCTCCGATTATCAATACATCATAGTCATGAGTTTCGTAAGATGCCACGCTAATACTTCCTCTCTCTTCTCTACTTAGGACTTACGCAAAATGACCAAATTTCACCTATTTTCACGAGCTTCGGTGCGGTTAGAAACCGCACCTACCGGGGCGGTGCGTAAGTCCTATCTACTATCAAAATGTAATCCAGTCCTGACCGAGTGCCGGTCCTATAAAACGGACGTATACATCCGAAAAACCGACCCAAAAGAGACTCATCCACGCCCAGAGCATGTGTCGCTCGTTCAAGCAGGTCACACAATTATACGCGCGTCGACGAATGGGTGCTTTAGAGAGCAAATCAACAACCCCACCGACTAAGTGGCGCAAAGAGTGGCATCCGAGCGTATAACCGCCTAAAAAGATGACATTGCCTGCCAAAACGAGCGTCCCGATGCCGATGCCGAGGGTTTTTCCACCATTTCCATCAGGAAACCAGAGTGCCACCCAAACATCATAACTGAGGATGATGAGGAAAATGAGGGCGAGATAGAGAAAGTACCGATGGATATTCTGGATAATCAGCGGGAAGGAGTGTTCACCCCGATAGCCTTTACGCGGTTCCGATACCGTGCAAGAGGGTGGATCTGCCCAAAACGCTTTGTAATACGCCCCTCGGTAATAGTAACAGGTGAATCGGAAGCCTGCAGGTGCCCACAAAATCAAGGCGGCAGGTGTAATCAATGCCGGCATCCAGGATGGCATCTCACCAAACCAACTGTGCTCAAGGCTATGCGCATCCGTACCGAAAAGTAGTGGTGAGTAGAAAGGCGACAGGTAGGGACCAGAAATAAAATGCTCCCCCTCCAAAACCCGGAAGGTCGCATAGACAATGAATGCCCCCAACCCGACAAATACAGCTAACGGTTGCAACCACCATGTATCTCGGCGCTGGGTGTGGAACGGACGACGTTCCGTTAAGGTGAGTTCAGGGTGCGTCATAGGCAATTTTCCTTCGTGTGAACAAGTTAGTCTTTCTTATTAGTCTTTCTTATTAGATTCGGTCCGCGGCGGTGGTGGGGCCAGCCAGTTCAAACCGTTGTTTCAACGTAGACTTTCGGTCTGGTCGTATTATATTGTATCATGTAATAAGGTTTTTGTCAAATTTACACACGTGTATGCGTCAGAGGTTCCCAACCGAGCAGGCGTTTCGCTTTCGAGAGGTTAATCTCCTTCTGTTCATGATCCCCGGCAATGAAGAAAGCATCAAACCCTTCGTGTTCAACTGAAATCGCAGCGAGATACGCGGTCGCCAAATCTTGCTCATCTGTCCACCAGATATGCACTGAGGACTCTTTCGGTTGGGTATAACGTTCAAGCCACTGTTCCCGCGTAGACGGACCCGTGATCCGCAGTGCGATAAGCGACATGCCGTGTTCCCGTGAGAAGTATTCGCAGACCTGCTCGCCGAAACCCTTGGTTAACCCATAGACCCCCGGATTATCGCGAGGTACGACATCCTCATACGGAAAATTGTTTCGTGTCCGTTCATGCACAGTGAAGGTACTCGTGTAGACGGCGTGTCGAATGCCTGCTTCCTTCGCGGCGTGTAGGACGATATGCAGTCCCTTCGCGTTCACTTCGTAGTTTGCGACAATGTCGCTGAAATCGGCGGCAGAGGACCGATCGCTCGTGGGTTGCAGCATCACCATATAGACGAACGTGTCCATCCCCTTCAACGCTTCCTGAACGATAGCAGGGTCGGTAACGGAGCCTTGGATGTAATCAATGGATGTATCTTTGGGCGGATTCGGGTCAAGGATTCGAAAATTGTGATGAGGCTTCATGTAAGGGAGTGTCATCGTCCCAACGTGTCCCGAACCCCCTATAAGCAAGACGTTCATTTTTTAATTATACCTTGCGGATAAGTCATAGCATCCGCGAATTTAACGGTTTGCGTGTTCGAGCCGCCCGCGTGTTTTTGCGAATCAACGCTGAATGCGCGTGTGGCATTCAGCGGGGCGTTTCTGCGTATTGTTGCGGGCTTGCGGTTGTCCTTTACCCGAAAACCTGATTATTATAGTAAATTCTGTAATTACTTATACACTCAGCATCGGTGGGGTTAGGAAACCGCACCTACCGGGGGTTGAAAGTGTGTATTTATTTTTGGAATTTACTATAAAAACTTTCCAACAGTTCCTATAGGATCTGACGCTATTCCTGATACGCATAGGCACGGTGCTGAATCCGCAGATCGAAATCGTCCACTGGATCCCATATCGGCATATCCGATGGCACTGCATAACCAAATTGCTCAGTATCCGAGGGATACGGATTCGTCCGGCGTTCGTGGAGGGCGCGTTGATAGAGTTTGCAGCGTTGCGTCAAGAATTCCGACTGCCACCATTTATACCGTTCGTTCCACTGTGGGGTCCGTTGATCGAAGTAAATCACCCGACGCAGCGTCCCGCTCGTGTTAATTTTACTGCCGTGCAAGACTTTGGTATGGTGGAGCAGAATATCTCCGGGTTCAACTTCTGCTGGCACTGCGTCTTCACGTTCAAAATTGGCTTCACCCCTGTCGATAACCTCCTGTGCCTCTTCGATCCCCCAGAGGTGGCTCTTCGGGATAACCCAGACACATCCGTTATCAACGGTGGAATCATCTATGTAGATGTCGATGTTAAAGATCGGATGATTCTCACGGATTGCATTGCCGTCCCGATGCCATCGCACAGAAGAACCGTGTTTCGGCAGTTTAAAGACTAAAGATTCATAGCACGGGATAAAATCGGGTCCAACGATCCGATGCAGCAGATCCCCAATAAACGGGTGCCCCAGCAGTCGCAGGGAGAATTCGTTCGGGTGCGAGTGTAGATAGGTCAGATAGTAGGGAATTCCCTCAGGTCCACGATTACACCATGGATCTGCCGGTCCACCCGCCAAAATCTCATCAATCAGTCGTTGACTTTCGCGTTGTATAACGGTAAGTTCATCCGGTTGGATTACACCTTTTAGGATGAGATAGCCGTTATCGTTGAAGAATTGAATTTCGTCGTCCGTAATTTTCCTTATTTTTAATTTTTCCTTATTTTTAATTTTTCCTTGCGGATAAGTATCGGTTGCTTGGACTTTTACGTTTTTCGTGTTCGAGTTGAAGAAACCCCCCAGCAAAAACCCTGCGTGTTTTTGCCTGGGCATTTCTGCGTATTGTTGCAGGCTTGGGTAACGTAGTGAAGTGCAGCCCCAGAGGTGATAAATTAAAAATCACCAATCGCGGCGTGCCACGCCGAAACGAACGCTTGGACAGACTCATACCTCAACTGTTTGTCTGGATGTGTTGCTTTTTTTGCGACATGCCATAGCGCATCGTTCCCTTTCCAGTCGTCTTGTGAATCGCTGTTGTTGGCGAGCAACACGAACGCCGTCCGCCCTAACATAAAGACGTTTGTCCTTTCGTCGATTCTCGCGCCTTTCTGAAATTCCTCGGGTGCCATGAACCGAGTTGAGCCATACAACCGTCCTCGGTCGTTTATAAAAGGTGCTGGATGGTAATGGTCGAAATCGTAGAGGTGTATCCGCTTTTCCTCAAAGTCATAGATAATACAACCGTCGTAAAAGTCTTCAGCGATAAACCCGTGCCTTTCAATAAGGACATGGACATCATAGATGACGTTGAGGGCATCAATTATCTCAGTTGCTGGCAACGCACAAAACCTGTCACGCGGGTGTATTTCGTCAGGACGCAGTTCCCTTTCAGGACGTACCCCCTCACCATCTACCCAATTGTAGACCAGTGTGAATCCATTGGGAGTCGTGAAAGCGTTGTTCAATCGCGGGAGTGCCTCGTGCTGGACAGCGGCGTGGAAACGCACAGCCTGCTTGAGCCATCTGATGGTCTGTGGCGTGTTGCCGTGTTTAACGAACCAATGTTGATCGTCCACGACCACTCGGAAGGATTGACATCTCGAATCGTGTTCAGGAAACTGAAACGTGATTTCTCCGATCTGCTTCAGGTATGCTTCGATATGTGTGTCAATTTCCGAAACTTCCAGAAGTGGATGTCGGGTGGGCATTTCGTTTGTCCTCATCAGGCGCGGCAAAACAGTTTTTCTCCGCTTTGCGACTGCTAATAATTATCTGCTTGCAAGCGTTACCGAAATAGTATATCATAATATGTATCAAAATTTAATCTTTTTTTGCCACTGAGAAAACCCAAGAATCACATAACATCGTCTGCTATAAAAGAAATAGGGAACCGCTTTATGCGACATAACCTCTTCGTCCCGAACAAAATGCCTTATGCCAAAGGAAAAAACCGTCCAGATGTCCCGTGTATTCTGTGCGCAATTGTCGAGAAAAATGATAAAGTCCAACGGCTTGAGGTCCATCGAACCGAACGCTTTACCATCTCGCTGAACCTCTATCCTTACAGTCCGGGACACCTCTTAATTTTTCCGAATCGGCATGTGCTCGACGTCCGAGAGTTGAATCAGGAAGAGGTTCAAGAACTGCACGAATTGCAATGCCTCTGTTTCGAGGCACTCACGTGCGCTTATCAGCCGCGCGGCTTCAATGTTGGCTATAACATGGGGGATGCCTCCGGTGCAAGCATCGCGCACTTTCATCTGCACGTTGTCCCTCGATATCCGCGTGAATTGGGATTCATGGACGTTATTGGCGGTGCGCGTATCATCATTGAAGATCCGAACGCTACGCAGGAGAAACTTGTACAGATATTTCAGGAACTAACGGTATAGTTTTTAGTTGTCGGAAAGTTTTTAAAGTCGGTAAAGTGTTCTAAAGTGCCTAAAGTTGTAAGAGGTACTTTGACCTTCCAAACGAAAACCCTTGCAACTTCCCAACTTTAGTACACTTGCAAACTTCCCGACTACCGATGGCAACCTCTTAACTGAAAACCGATAACTGAAGACTGACACCCGAAAACTATTCAAGAAAGGAAACACAGAATGAGCAATCCCGCTTATGATATTTTAGCTGAAACGTTAGAGAAACAGGGAATTCAGGTAGAGGCTATCAAAGCCCATCTCAAGGAACAACACATCGAAACACCGTCATGGGGTTACGGTAATTCCGGGACCCGGTTCGGTGTCTTTGAACAACTCGGGGCAGCCCGAAATGCCGCCGAACGTCTCGAAGATGCAGCGACCGTTCACCGTTTCACCGGTATCGCCCCCACCGTCGCACTCCACATTCCGTGGGATAAGACAGACGATTGGGGGGCATTGAAACAGTATGCCGCGGATGTCGGTATCGGCATCGGCGCAATCAATCCGAACGTCTTTCAGGATCAGGCATATAAACTCGGTAGCGTCTGCAACCCGGATGCAGATATTCGCAGACTCGCGATAGATCACATGCTGGAATGTGTTGACATCATGGAGAAAACCGGATCCGATCTGCTGAGTTTGTGGTTCGCAGACGGGACGAACTTTCCCGGACAGTCGAACTTCAGGAAACGCAAGCGATGGATGGCGGAGGCGTTAGCGGAAGTCTACGATGCACTTCCAGATGCCACCCGTATGCTCATCGAGTATAAGTTCTTTGAACCCGCATTCTACCATACCGATCTCCCCGACTGGGGAACCGCCTACCTCATGGCAACGAAACTCGGTGAGAAAGCGCAAGTCCTCATCGACTTAGGGCATCACCCACAAGGCACGAATATTGAGTTCATTGTCGCCTACCTGATTGATGAAGGCAAACTCGGTGGGTTCCATTTCAACTGCCGGAAATACGCAGACGATGACTTGACGGTCGGTTCTATCAATCCACAGGAACTCTTCCTGATTTACACCGAACTGGTCGCTGCAGAACTCGATCCGAACACGGAAACCGACATTGCTTACATGATCGATCAGAGTCATAACCTGAAACCGAAGGTAGAAGCGAGTATCCAATCCGTGTGTAATCTGCAAAAGGCGTATGCGAAGGCACTGCTCGTTGATCGGGAGGCACTCGCCGCCGCGCAGGATGCCGCCGATCTGGTTGAAGCAGAATCTATCCTCCAGCGCGCCTATGAAACGGATGTAAATCCGCTGGTGGAGCAGGTCCGCTTGGAGATGGGACGCGATCCGCATCCGCTGACGGCATATCGGAAGAGTGGTTATTATGAAAAAATTAGTGTCGCTCGTGTCGGTGGTGAAAGCCAAGGTTGGGCATAGGCACGGTTGAAACAGTCTTAAACTCGGTAGGCGCGGTTAGAAACCGCGCCTTTCTTATGGAAGATCATTAAAAAATATGACCAAGATTAAAATCGGAATTATCGGTTCGGGTGGGATGGCACGGAATCACCTCACACGATTTGCTTCAATTCCAGATGCCGAAATCGTGGCGATCGCCTCCAGAAACGAACAGACAGGCACTCAACTCGCCAAAGAACACACGACAGTCTTTATACCCGAATGGCAACGTCTTGTTGAACGCGAAGACATAGAGGGTGTCGTCATCTGCACCCACAACGACAGCCACGGTGAGATGACCCTCGCGGCGTTGCGATCAGATAAACATGTCTTCGTGGAGTATCCGCTCGCCAGCGATGTCGGTGAAGGAGAAGCAGCACTGCAGCTCGCAGAAAAACGGGGTCGTGTACTTCGGGTATCGCATCCGGAGGCAGTCTCCAACACCCACACAGCCCTCAAGCAAAAAATAGGCGAACTCGGCGATCTGCTGCTCACCGCTTTCGTGCGCCTCACACCCGGTCGGGGTGCGCGTCCTGAGATACTCTTCAATCTGCCGGTGTCAGGAACCCCCGCCCACTTTTTCATCTATCATATCTATCCGATTGTGGATTTCTTCGGGGGTGCTGCGTCCGTTAAAAGAAACGCTGTCTACGAAGGATTAAGGGAGACTGGACAGTACGACGGGTTTGTCAACACGCTCACTGTTGAATTCAAACGCGGCGGTATCGGACAGTGGACCTGGGCCGGTGGTATCGCCATCAACGCCGCCGAAGAACACGAGCGATACGTCCTCACGGAAGGCACAATTAGTGATGCGGGTGGCGAGTGGCACTGTACAACACCTTCTGGCGTGACACCGATTCCTATACCGGATTCACCGCAACAGACGCTCCAAGAGTTATGGTTCTCCGAGATCCGAGGGGCTGCTGATCAGCCTCCCAATTTGGAAGACGCAACAGTCGCATTGGAGGCAATCCGTATCAGTCTCGCCTCCGAATAGTCCATCACAGCGTCCGTTGAAACCACGCGACCGATCTGGAGATGACCGCTCGTTCCCATGCAACCGTATTAAAAGTATGATCTGCCTTATCAACGATCTCAAGTTCCGTCAGCGCATCGCGGTCGCGCATCAATTCGTAGTAGCGTCTGCCGTGGGAGGCGGGCACGACATCATCACCGCTGCCGTGAATCACGAGGAGCGCGCCTGTGAACTGCTGAATGATAACGGAAGGAGATAGGTGAGGGAGTTCTTCATAGAACGCTTTCCCGACGATGTTCGGATTTAACTGCGCGATTTCCTCCGGTGTCGGTGTATTTTTGGACCGCTCCAAAATCTCGTTTTTCCGGTCTGGCGGATCGTCCGAGAGCGGTGCCCACATCACCGTCGATTTCACAAGCGTATCCTGCCCGGAGACACACGCCGCAACACAGCCTCCCATGCTCAATCCCAAAATACCGATGCGTTCAGGGTCCACCCCTTGCATAGCAGTAAGCACATCAATGGACTTGACGGCATCCGAAATCTCGCCACCGATCGTCATCTCTGAGAAATCGCCTGCACTGTCCCCGGAACCCCGAAAATCGAACCGAAGCACATAGAACCCGATAGCGGCGAGCTCCCGCGCAGTTTTGACGAATATCCGGTGCGGCTCGACCTTCGTTCCCGTAAATCCGTGAAAAAAGGCAACTGCCGGGCATGGTGTTTCGTAACCTGTTGGCGAATGCAGTATCCCGTTTATCTGCTGTTCCTGATTGTAAAATACGATCGGTCTTTCTGTCATATTTCTTGTTTTCCTTCGCGAGGTTCACTCTCCGTTTGATTCTAAAGCCCGTCGGAAATCCTCTGGACTTTCTGCTCAGATTGCGGCGCGGTTTTCTCCAGTATGCTGCGAAATGCTGCGAAATGCTGCGAATTATAGCGAAATGTGTCGTCTTTTCAGTTTTTTGTAGGTTTCCTTTATAGGACTTACGCAAAATGACCACATTTTACCTATTTTCACAGGATTCAGTGCGGTTAGAAACCGCACCTACCGGGGGAGTGCGTAAGTCTTGCTTTAGCAATTCGGCTGTGCGTTTGTGAAATAGGCCTCAGGTTGTGTCCGACTGTGACGTGCGGAAGTCAAGCGGGACGGGGAAAGTGACGTTTTTTCGGCATTTTTTCTCTCTGCGGGTTTTTCGTTGGCTTCGGTTATCCGGGTATTCCGGAACATTGTTGTTATCAACTTATTGAAGAGATTCTGCCGCAAGTATTGTCAAGCATAATTCTTCGTTGAAAAGTTCATAGATAGGCGTTTTTCCGCTCAATGCTTCACTCTCGTTTAGAATGATGCCGACACCTTCCCCACGTCCTTCTAAAAAGTGCCTTCGCTTTACCTGTTTTCCAACATCAGCATCCAAAGTAATTTCCGAAAGTAAACGTGCTAAGAGTTCATTACGCGTGGCTTGACTGTAACGTAATTTATCAATTGTTACAGTATTTGCTAACGCCCCTGGGGAATATAATTCAAGCCGGTCAGCAAACATGAACAGACGAATTTTTGAGCCGTATTTTGAATAATCTCTATGTACAACTGCGTTAACAATTGCCTCAAATATCGCGCGCATGCTGTATTGGGGTTGGTCTATCCTGCCAATTTCCTTACGTGCTGATACCTCGTTGTGTTTTTGAACAAATTTAAAGGCATCTACAATCTGTTGGTCAAGGGGTCCCCTAAAATCTTTTGCATCTATCTGGTAGTTGGCATCTTTTTCTTTGCCACTATAGTAAACGGCTTGAATAAAACTGTTATACAGGTAATCATCAGGTGTGTCATGACACATCAAAATACCGGCTACAGAAGCACGGGTTTCTCGCCCCTCTCTAACGAGTAAACTTCTTTTCAGGAGTAGGTCTTCTATAGCATCTCCAGAGGCATCTTCTGTGATGAATCGTTCATAGAGTGGAGATCTTAAGGTTTCCTTATGTGTATTCGGGACGAACTGTTCATTAAATGCGATAATTCTTGCTTGGGAACGGCTCTGTAATACCCGCGCTAATTGCTCGGTGGACATCTCCCTTTTGCTGCTGCCTTGTCTTGTAAAATAACCGTTAGACGTTTTGTGGACAAAAAGGCTCCTCGGCACCTCTATTTTCAGTAGGTTTTTATCATCAATCCGTAATTTTTCTGTAAATATGGGAACGGTAGGTTCAATGCTGTCATTGCATATTTCAACAACCGTTTTTTCTACACTATCCAATTTCTGCAGTTCAATTCCGACGATCTCTCTGTTGTCGTCAATACCGATGAGTATTATCCCGCCTTGGGTATTCGCAAATGCTGCGATTTCGTCAGCAAGACTATTTCTGTGAGGCATCTCCCTTTTGAATTCAATCGTTGAATCTTCACCAAGAATAATTTTTTCAAGAAGTTCCGTTAGACTGTAATACATGACTAATCTCCGAGATGAATACGTCTATAGCGTTGCTCAAATGCCTTTTCTCCGCCTTCAAGAATATTGCATATAGATTCCCTAACCTTTTTTTCTTGTATACTTGCAGGATGTTGCACATAAGTTTGACCTTCCACTATCGCAAGCGGTAAAACTAATTCTGCATCACCGTTAACCACAATATTGGCATTGTGCGTCACAACGATAACCTGCCGTTTACTTTTTGTTTTTCGCAACTGTTTGACAACCAAGTCGTAAATTAACTCGTTGTCCAAATCGTCTTCGGGTTGGTCTAACAAGAGGGGTTCGTCTCCATAGGATAGGATGAACGCCAATAGCGCAGCTGCTCTCTCACCAGGTGAGCCGAGTTCCATCGGTTTACGATTGGCATCCAAGGTAATTTTCAACGCATCCTCGGGAAACCACAGAGTGAGATCAATCATAGATTCTCGTGACAACGATTGCAAACGAGTCGCGAACGATTTATATTTGGCAGTCTTCTCTCCCTTGCGAATACCTTCAATCGTTTCTTTGAGTTTTTCAATTTTCTCGTCTCCACTGTTGTGATAAATCTTTTTTAAGTTTTTAAAATCCGAGGCAAAACGATCCTGACATTGCAGTATATTCCGAATCTCTTTCTCTATGCTACTCCACTTTTCGCCAAAAGGCTGGACTTCAATGCTGACGAATTGATTGTCTTTTAGCACAGAAGCCAGAAATTCTTGCCGATTTTTTGAGAGTATTTTCCTGTTCTCTTTAATTTCCACAAACACTCTCCGTTTTTCAGCCTCTAAATTAAGCAAATCTGTCTTATGTTCACCAATTGAATCCAACTCTCTTTTTAAGTTCTTTTGTTGTGTCAATAGCAAAGGATATCTATCGGGGTCTATATTTTCCTGTTCAAGTTTAGAACGCAATCGCTCATACTGTGCCATATCTGTCTTGAGTGCTTGCATCCAGTCTGCCGTATTTTTCTTAGTTTGCCACTCGGCAACAACCGAATTCGCCTTTTGGACCACTTCGCTTAACTCGTCATGGATAGACTGCCATTCCCCGTTTGTTGTTTCTAAAGTCGACAAAATATCCGTGTGTTCGCTAAAATGCTGTGCATTAAAATCCGCTGGAACAATAGAATCCAGTGTCTCCGATAGCAGATTGCACATGTTTTCCCATTTACGCTCCAAACTGTCAAGTTCGTTTAACTGCTGCTGCCGCTCGCGGTAATTTTGCAATACTGCTTTATGCCCCGATTTTTCGATCTGCGCAATCCGTCTTGTGAGATCGTTGAATTCCCCGCGCAGCCTGCTTTCCTCAGCGATTTTATCATTCAACGCTCGTCGTTTACTCTCAATTTGCTTGTATCGGTTTTCCAAGTCCCTTTTCCGTGTCTCAAGCTGAGTGGCATCAACTTTAGGTGCTTCATCAATAATCCCAATCAGGGCACTTGGCTCCTTAGCCAATTCAAAAATCTGCTTTTGACTATAAATGCGGGCCGGTAAAAGCGACTTAATTTCTCCATCAAAAGATTCCCAAGTGCCATCATCTTTTCCCACCTCCAAAGAGGGACAATCTGGAGTGGGGGCCCAGTTCAAACGGTATCGCACTTCACCTTTGCGGTAGATTAACGATATTTTACTGTCCTCAATCAGTAGGTTAGTATCCCCTACTTCAAAGTATTTACGACTCTCTCTAACTAACGGGTCAGGAATGTCTGTATCGCGCCGAAGCACCAAACGCATGAACTCCAACAGTGTTGACTTGCCACGTCCACGTCCGCCAATGATGGTGTTGAGAAACGGACTAAATCGGCAATTGAGTGGTTCAGAACGTCCAATATATTTTGCTTTATCAACTTCTATACTTTGTATAAAGTAGTCGGGCGGATCGTTAGGCGTGTCGTTCATGTTGCGGTTTACAGATACATCACCGTCCTGTAGTGCAAGTTTTAGTCCTTCAATAGAAGGTTCATCCATTTTGACCCAAGTAAATGTGCCAAATGTCTCTTTACTGAAATCGTGTACATCAGACCCCCTAATTTCAGTCCACTGTAACTTTTCGTCTATATACAATGGGGGTTTTTGATAATTACTGTCCCATAACTCCATCGCGTCAATATTTTTATTTTCCAATACCTGTTGTAGTGTGAATCCGGTAAGTTTAAACAAGCCTCTTTTTTTATCAGCATGGGCGGGAATAGGAATGCCACCTCGTTCTGCGATTTCATCAACGACTTCAGTAATGCTTTTGGTTGTTACACCATTGCTATCTCCTTTCGTTCCTTTATAATCAACAGCCCGAAGTAAATTATCAATATCACTCTTATTCTTGTTATATCCAAATATTGCTAATATATGTACACCCCCGTTTGCTGAAATTTCCACGCCCGGGAAGAGATATAAAGGTCGGTACCAATGAGATTGGTTTGCCTGTATTTTTTTTAATTCTTGCTGCAGAAGATCTACCCAATCCCCGCTATTGTGGTCGGTAATTGCTACACAGTCAATTTCCTTTTCCATGAATGCTCTTAACCAACTTTCAGCATCCAATTTTCTATCACTGAAGTCCACCGATTCGGGTGTGTGGGTATGAAAATCAAACTTCCACCACCGTGCCCCCGGAAATTGTAACGCATTCATAACAGATACCTCGTAATTTCTGGATACGCACAAGTATGTTGACTATTACGCCCAAGAGTCGTTGTTTACTCTTCTTGATATATCAGTCAATAGTATACCGTCATCGCAGTTAAGTTTCAACCAATTCCCTGAAATTCGCGTTGCGAAGATATTAGTCAGAAGTTACTTCAGCTGGCACCCCGTCAATAATACTGGAGATAGCAGGTATAGCCAATATTCTATTAGCGAAAACTGAATGGCTCTGGATAAGACAGTGTACTGCCATCGGAAATTAGGGCCACCGTCTAAAACAAGATTATGATAGAATAATACTCTTATAGAAAGGAGTATCCGATGGCCAAACGAAGAAGATTCACGCCCGAGTTTAAAGCCGAAGTTGTGCTGGAGGCTCTC
>JAJEDB010000140.1 GCA_022821725.1 Candidatus Poribacteria bacterium
ATGTGCTAATGATACACTAAACATTGGTATTCTCTCCTATGAAACTCATCATAACTTTTTTAGGAAAGGATACCAACTTTCACACTTTTCCTCAACAGACTTTTTCACCTTATCTCTTTGACAAAAACTTTACACACCCCCCAGGGATAACCGTTTTCTTGAAACAATTTTTCACTTGTGTTAGTATAATGGTAAATACTACCGCAAAGATGGAGGAATGGACAATGGGATGGACAAAGTATTGGGGGTTTGTGATAGTAGCGATGCTGATGAGCACGCTTGTTGTCTTCGCAGTCCATGACGAGGCGAAGGGACCTGAAAAGTTCGGACGTTACGAGTTTAAGGCGCAGGACAAAAAAGCAGCAACGGATGAATGTGATGCCGGCGGCAAGCCGGGACCAGAATTTGTGCCGACGGTTCGCGACAAGGAACCCAACTTGGCACTCCTCAAAGATGCGAAACCGGAAGCCTCTTCGCAGCTCGAGGGATGGTGTCCGCGCAGACACTGTGTCGAATACCTCAACGACGGTTTTTACAACAACTGCCGGAGCTGGATTATCGGTGCGATACCCGGGTGGGCGCAGATTGATATGGGGGATGTGGCGAATGTGAACCGCATCTACTTCGGGAGCGATCATTCGCAGGGATTTGTTGACAGGACGACTGCTGACTTTGATATCCTTGTCGCAACCTCGAAAGCCGATCCAAACTCCGATGCAAACTCATGGACGAAGGTTTATACGCACAAGGGCGATCCGATTAGTGAAACGACTGAGTTTACCTTCAAAGATGTAGAGGCACGGTGGTTACGTCTCCATATTCGCACGAATGGCGGGGCTCGCGTTGATGAAATCGAAATTTACGGCGGCAAAGACCCGATGGCTGTTGAACCGGACGGGAAGGCTGCCACAACGTGGGGAGAAATTAAGACAGAGTAACCACGCTGACGATAGGCGCGATTTTATAGAAAGAGATAAATCGCGCCTACAACAGACAAAAACAATCCTACACACAGAAAAGAAAAATATGGTATGTATGAAAACCTGTACATGGCAGATGAGAAGGGTTGCTGCACTGATGTTTGTTGTTTTAGTCGGGATAGCACCATCTGCGGATGTTTCCGCCGAGATTCTGTTTCATGATGACTTTGAGCGTCTCGAAATTGATCTCGGCACTTGGGCACCGCAAGTGAGCTGGAGCATTGAAGATAACGACACCCGACACGATGTGCTTGGAAGGAGAGTGCTTGACGTATGGGGCGGTGGTGCTGGGCTCAGTCTCACCGATCTTCCCGAAGAATTTGATTACTACGCCGATTTCAATGCCAAAAATGGCGGTTCATTGGGGTTTGTTTTCCACGCGCAGGATAACGATAACTTCTACATGCACGAAATTTCAAACCTCGGTTCTAAACACGCACCACAATATATCGAATGGCACCGGAAAGACGGTGGCGCGTGGGATTTTGAAGTAAGTCGTTTCGCAGACGAGAAAAAACGTAAACAGAACATTTGGTATCGCGTGAAGTTTGAAGTTCGCGAAAACTCCAAATTTAAGGTATACCTCGGTAAAGTCGGTGCTAAATGGAATAATCTCGTTTTTATCGGAGAATGGACCGATGCTGAAAAAAAGTTTGAAAACGGCAAAACTGGCTTCTATACGCGCGGTGGCAATCGGGGTGCTGCTGCGCATTACGCGCAATTTGATAACATTTTCGTTACTACCCCAGGGTTCAACATCTTTCCCGTTGAACCGAAAGGGAAACTCGCGATAGCGTGGGGAAACCTCAAAATACAATGAACGCTCAAAAACCGTTAGCAATAGGCATCATCGGTGCTGGCAATATGGGAAGACATCATCAGGGGGCGATAACCAATTACGGTGCGCGGGTTGTCGCCGTCCAGGATGTAAGACTTGAGGCTGCACGCGAACTCGCAGCACATGCCGAATCAGCACTCGCAACTACGGCGTTGGATGCCTTTTTCGATGTGGACATGGACGGGGTGGTTATCACGACACCCCCTCCTATCCGACTGGAACCGATCCAAATGGCATGCGACCGCGGTATTCCTGTGATGGTTGAAAAACCACCCGCCTTGAACATGGCTGAGGGCAGAAAATGCCTCGCATGCATTGAGAAAGCGGATGTCATTGCTGCGGTTGGGTTCCAACTCCGCTATCATCCACTCTATGAACGGCTGAAAACATTGATCGCTTCGGAAACGGTCCACCTCGTGCGGACGGTGTGCACCGTTAATTATTACCTGAGTTTCCGGATGTCGCCTTGGTTTTTACAATATGATATAAGCGGGGGTCCCCTGCCGGAACAGGCGGTGCACGTGTTGGATTGTGCGCGTTTTGTGATGGGAAATCCGAAGCCTGTGCAAGCACATGCCCTCGCTGCGAAAAACATAGCGTTGGAACGGACCGAATTCGATGCCGAAAATGCCATTCAGATGACCTATCAACTGGACAACGGCGTTTTCGGAACACACATGAATCATTGTGGCACCGAAGGGTTTAGTTTTGAGGTTGAAGTCGTCGGACCGCATCTGCGATTACAAGCGAAGATGACGGATAACGTTATCTGTGGATACCTTAACGGTGAGGTGGTCAACGAACCAGGGGCTTCCGAAAACAGTCTGGGTTTAGACAAATCCGGAGCGTGGTTGCGTGCCATTGAAACAGGCGATAGAACCCTCATTCGTTCGCCATTCGCGGATGCAATTGAGACACTCGCCCTAATTGATGCCGCGGTCCAGAGTCGGGGCACCGGCAGATTTATGAATGTAGCTGAACTGCCTTAGAAATGCACGAAACAGTAGCCTGCAACAACGGAGCAGGCGGATATGTGGAGAGTCGGTTTCAGTTTCAAAGTTGCCTGACCGACCCGCAAGGAAAAATTAAAAAATGATAGATTGGATTTATTCTCGGAGTAGCTGAAACTCGTGTAAAAAAGTTCAAGAGTTTCTTGACAAACACGAATTACAACCAGAAAGTCGGACAGATGCCCGAAAAGAGCGAATGGATGCAACAGCCGTCTGGGACTTAATGGGCAGCGCGGCGCGAATCGTTGTTGCGAAAGGGCAGCGCGTGGAAACCTTTGTGCCAACCGCAGACACACAGGCATCGATCCTGAAAGTGGTAATGGGACGGAGCGGTAGCCTGCGCGCGCCTACAGTCCGAAGTGGAGATAGTTTCTTTGTCGGATTTAACAACGCGCTCTATGCGCAGATAATGCCACCTGCGCCCTGAAACGTATAGAGGTAAGATCGTCTCGCCGCTACAGAGCGGATATACGGAGAAGTCCTTCAAATGCTGAATTCACCTGACCGAACCGCAAGGAAAATTAAAAGTATTTGCAGAGGCGTGTTTCTTTTCATGATTGTAGCCTGCAACAACGGAGCAGGCGGATCTACGGAGAAGTCCTTCAAATGTTGAACTCACCTGATCGAACCGCAAGGAAAATTAAAAGTATTTGCAGAGGTGTGTTTCTTTTCATGATTGTAGCCTGCAACAACGGAGCAGGCGGATCTACGGAGAAGTCCTTCAAATGTTGAACCCACCTGACCGAACCGCAAGGAAAATTAAAAAAATTTTGATTACGGGTGCGAATGGGTATCTGGCACAATTTGTGATTGATCGGTTGTGTGGTGCGTATGAACTCACGCTCACCGATATTGTTGAATTGGATCGGACGGTTTCAGGCACAACTTTTATCAAGGCAGATGTGACAAATGCTGCCGAAATTGAGGCAGTGTGTGCAGATCAAGATGCCGTCGTCCATCTCGTTGCGTTGGTGCGGGGACGCTCTGATAAACCCGCCTCGCTGTTTGCGGATGTGATGGTGAAAGGGACCTGGAACGTCGCGGAAGCCTGTGTAAAGCAGGGTGTCAAAAAGTTGGTTAACATCTCAAGTATTTCGGCGTGTCCGCCTGCGCCGAGCGCACGATTGCCTTACGAGGTGGACGATGACTTCCAGTTCGGTCCGGGGGATCTTTACTACGCGTTGGCGAAGTACCTCGGCGAGCGGATCGGCGCGGCGTATCATCAAGCACACGGGTTGGACGTGATCCATGTCCGCCCGGGGGTGATAGATGGAGACGGACAGAATCCGGGACCTGCAGTGCCTGAAATTGTGACGGATCCTTGGTTCGTTTACGTGGATCCGAGAGATGTTGCACAGTGTGTTGCACGTGCCATTGAAACAGAGACGGTGAGGTATGGCGCGTATAACGCCGTCGCGGGTCGTGCGGATTCCCGTTTCTCGTGGAAACAGGCAGTGGACGATTTGGGATATTCACCTGTGCACAATTGGCCGGATATCCCTGGAGATGATACGTAAAAAACATTATGACCTCTGACAGGAATACACCTCATCCAGAAACTGCCGAACTACGCGCTAAAATCGTCGCATTGGACACTGAACTCGCTGAGAGCTTTAAAACGCAATTCTCGGGGGCACCGTTTTTGTCTCGGAAAGTTGTCAGTTTTCAGGGAAACAAAGGGAAGCCTGCCTATAGTTGGTATAAATATAAAGAAGCCTTTTCAGCGGGGCTTGTTGAGTATTTTCTTGGTAGTTATGTTGGGCAAGTGTCAGGAAAGGTGCTCGATCCCTTTGCGGGAATAGGGACAACTTTGTTTGCTGCAAGTTCCCAAGGCATCCCCGCTGACGGTATAGAATTGTTGCCTATAGGTCAGGAGATTATCCGCGCCCGCCTTTTGTCAGAAAGAGAACTGACATCGAATGACATCGCTACACTTGAATCCTGGATAAAATCTCTACCTTGGAAGGAATTTTCGGAAAGGCTGCCATTTAGCACAATCCCGATCACGGAAAATGCGTATCCACCAGAAACAGTGGAAGCGATTGAACGGTATAGGGGTGCCCTTCAACAAGAAGATGAGAAAGTTCAAGCAATCTTGAGACTTGCTCTTCTGTGTGTTTTAGAAAGTGTTAGTTACACCCGAAAAGATGGACAATACCTACGCTGGGACGCTCGTTCCGGCAAGCGACGCCCAGGGACAAAGGCTTTCAATAAAGGCGAAATTCTCGCTTTTGATGCTGCTATAACTGCCAAACTCAAAGAAATTTTATCGGATATCCGCGATGTTCAGATGCCTGTAACCCTTTTCCCCGTTAAGCAGCCTATGGCGGATATTCGGTTATTTGAAGGTTCGTGTCTTGAAGTCCTTCCGACCCTTGAAACGGTTGCTTACACTGCGGTTATGACTTCGCCGCCTTATTGCAATCGTTATGATTACACTCGGACTTACGCGCTTGAGCTTGCTATGTTAGAATTGACAAAAGCAGAAGTTTCTCATTTGAGACAGGAGATGCTGAGTTGCACCGTGGAAAATCGGGAAAAGGATTTGCTAAAAATCTGTCCGCAGTGGAAGCCTTTTATAGAAATCGCTAACCAGCAAAAATTGCTGCAGGCAATAAATACCTATCTCCAGCACGAAAAAGACGCTGGGACCTTAAATAACAACGGCATTCCACGAATGGTTCGCGGATATTTTTTAGAGATGGCGTGTGTTATGGGTGAGTGTGCTCGCGTCTTAAAACCGAATGCTCGTCTCCTTATGGTGAACGATAACGTGCGATATGCAGGCGTAAGCATCTCTGTAGACATGATTTTGTCCGACATTGCGCGATCCCTCGGCTTTGAAGTTGAGAAGATCTGGGTTGTACCGATCAAAAAAGGAAATAGCAGTCAACAAATGGGGACGTATGGGCGCGTGCCACTTCGAAAATGTGTGTATGTTTGGAGAAGAAGGTAATGTCATATCTTCCACACTTGTCCATTACCTTGCTCCAGTTGGTTTATAATTCCATGTTCCTCTTTGATACTTAAGAACTTGGTTTGACTTTAGCTTAGAAAGCTGCTCTCTGTGTTCATTTTACCAGTAGGCTTTCAAAGTATCAACCTCCGAATTTGTTCCAAGCCCGAAATGAACGCGGAGATCGCTTTGCCACAAGTAATTCGCGCCGCTACGAACATTCTTAAGAAGTGATAGATTATCTGCTTTCACAATCCCTTTTGTCTCTCTGATGCCTTACTTTGGATGCCGATAGATTGGATTATTATCAGTGGTTATTGTTACCTCCCTCATCGGAGCAATCTAACCTCAACTAAGTGAGGCGTTTGACTGTTGCGCTTGCACTTACGCAATCATACGATTAATTACTTCACGTTTGACCGGAGACAGGGTAAGCAATAAACCACCCAAAAGGCTGATTTATGCAAAATCAAAACGCAACAAGTAGATTTGGGATGCAGAAAAAAGCGTTGTGCTTATTGCGTCCTGTTGATTGTTTGTGTGATGCACAAGACAAAGGGACGGTGCTTTTTTCGCATTCGTCCCTTTGAATTATGCATCGTTGGTTATTCGTCGTCATCGTTTGATAACGCCTCAATTTCTTTTAACGCGTCCCCGTTGATATTGTGCTTTTCCAGTATATCAAGGACTTCAGACGTTCTTTCTTCTCTGCCCTCTTCTCTGCCCTCTTTTCTGCCCTCTTTTCTGCCTTCAGCTTTCAATTCTTCGACCCTAAATCTTGATCTCATTTTGTCAAACACCTCCAATGCTGTTGCTGTGAAAGCGATTATAATAGGGCTGATTGTGCCTACTAATGTGAGACTTGCTATTATTGATTTTGCACCTATAGCATATCCGATTATCAGCCCTAACATTATACTGGACGCATAAATAGAGACATCAGTCGCTAAATCAATAACGATTTTCTGCCTGTCGCCTTTATCCATTTACAGCAATTATACCTTATTCAACAATACTTGTCAAGCAAAAAATGTGTAAGGTGATTAATAGATTCGTTAAAATCCAATTGATTTCAATTCTCCCCAAGTCGTCAATCGTTTTCTTCTTATTAGACTCGGTGCTGCAGCTGCAATAGCTTCGTGTGCTTTTCCTTTAACTATCAGCAAATCCAATTCGTCTGTCACACCGTCGCCATTTACGTCGGTGTGGTGAGAAGTTGAGTTTTGCATAGCAATTCGCACTATCTTCACATCAGATAAATCTACTTGCCCGTCTTTATTTATATCAGCATCTGCAAAGTTTGCTAAAGGCACTTGTTCTTTGGAAAACAACTGGGGTTCTCCTAAAACGTAGTGGTCACACCCATTACTCCCTAAATCGTCTATTTCAATAGTAAATATTCGGGTGTTGAGTGGTATCGAAAACTCAATATAAATACCATTATCTGCGAGATACAATTCTTTAGATCTATAAATTTCTGCGCCGTCCGCATGTGCGATAAATTGCATAGACGTTCCTCCGCCACATTTAGGGTCGGCAAGCACAAAATAAGAACTGTATCGAGCGTAATTACCGCCTGAAATATCGTATTTTACGATACTGTGGGCATGGCAATACATCCAGTGAGACCACTCACGCATTTCGGGAAATTCTATGTAACCGTTCCTATTTGTCGTTATGCCGTTTGGGTGTTTTTCCCATATTCCGTTAAGCCATCCATCCCATTCGTCAATACTATTAATAGGGACTAAAGAATTTGGAGATTTATGTGTAAAAGTAAGGGATACAGCATTTTGCATCGCAGTTTCAACAACAGGTATAGGCGACAAGATATTAATGCTCATTGCTTCTGCTATCGCCTGAACGAACTTTTTGTCTTGACTATCTACAACATTGTACCATTCTTGCATGTTGTACTGCACCCCTAAATTCGGGCCACTCCCTAAACCAAGATTGTGGTATAATCTCCACAACTTGAAAGGAGGCCCCAATGGCGAAACGAAAACGAAGAAACTTCACCCCTGAGTTTAAAGGTCAAGTTGTTCTTGAAGCACTTAGCGGTGAAAGTTCGCAAGCAGAAGTGTGTCGTCGACACAACCTCAGTGAAGATCAACTCTCGAAGTGGAAACAACAAGTCGTTGAAAACGTAGGTTC
>JAJEDB010000137.1 GCA_022821725.1 Candidatus Poribacteria bacterium
CACAGCGTCCCTGAGATTCACCATTCCGATCAAGGTGTGCAGTATCTTTCAAAAGTTTATGTGACCACGCTCGAAGCACATGGCGTTGAGATTTCGGTGGCGCGTCGGGGATGTCCTTGGGAGAACGGATATGCCGAAAGACTCATCCGCACCCTCAAGGAGGAAGAAGTTCACCTCAACGCCTATGAGAATATAACCGAGGCGAGAAACCGCATCGGTCATTTTATCGAACACGTCTATCACCAAAAACGCCCGCATTCGGCGTTAGGGGATTTGACACCTATGGAATTCGAGCAACAAAACTTGGATTAAATTTGCGAAATTGTGGCCCGAATAAACGGTGGCACTTCACTTTATTTGGGCCACAACCTGAGTGACGAACAACTCTCCAAGTGGAAGCAGCAAGTCGTTGAAAATGCCGCGTCCCTTTTTGAATCAAGCGGTAAGCCATCTAAGGACGCTACGGAGCGGATCACTCAACTGGAACAACACTTTGGGAGATTGGCGGTGGCACTTGACACCCAAAAGAAAGCCTTGACGTGGTTGAATGAAACGGATCGGAAAAACGAGAAATAGTTGAGGTGTTGCGGACGCGGTATTCTGTGCGACAGAAAACGCCTACATTCGGCGTTAGGGTATCTGACACATACTGGAATTTCAACAGCAAACCTTATCTTAACTTTGCGAAAAAGTGGTCTAAATAAGCGTATGCGCTTCATTTTGGAATGAGTTAAGTTTCCAATGTTGTTATATTCCATATAGAAAAAATTTCGCTAATCTCCTTTTCTTTTATTTCATGCAGATTCATTAAATCAGATAACCGTTCAATACGGGGTGGAACGTTCGCAAAACCTGGGGCTCTGTCTAAAAAAGGTTCCATGTTCCGAAGGCTCACAGAAGCACCCCAAATATATTGCTTATCCATTAATTCCTGATATTCTCTACCAATAGCGTAAAATGTCGTACGCTGATCGTCGGGCAAAATGCCTATCTTTTCGTTCGTCATCTCATCACATCTGTTTAATCTCCCTTGTTTTCTCAATTGGATCAGTCTTATCATACACAATTGCCTCCAAGATAAATCATCCATTATTTTCATGTATGAAAAAGCAGTGTGTTCCTCTATGTCATCATTAGAGCTCAACCGAATATTTACATAGAATTTCGTGATGTATTCGCTTTTCTTTCCTTGAGTATCACTAATAATTTGCCTCACCATATTTTCTACAAACTTGGGGTCGTTATCATTATCAAAATACCAATCGCCTCTAAGCGTATCATGTTTTAGTTTCTCATCGTTATATTGTTCAGCTGAACTTAACGTACTAAAAAATCGCTCTATTACATGATCAGGTTGGTTTAATATAACGTGTCTAAATACACTCAGAACAGTCTTTTTACCTACACTGGCAGCTAACGATCCCCCTGCTTTTAGTACAATGTCGAAAATTTCAGGATCCATATTAGTCCCTTATTCATTTCAATCTTTGTTCAGCCTTGAGACAAGATATTCCTGTCCACGATCTCCTTTAATTCTGTTGCAGTTACCACAGAGCAGTTGAAGATTCTCAATATGGTCAGTCCCGCCAACATTTTCTGCAATAATGTGGTCAACTTCTAAATTCCGCATTTCAAAATGTACTCCACACCCCCTACAATATCCCTCTTGTTCACCATATAACCGTGTTTTGTTTTCAGATGCGTTGTATCGGGGGATATTACCTAAATCTGTGCGTTTGGGAATATTTGTCCGTGCGATGATATCCCGAAATAAGCCCTGATCTTCTCTGATACGCGCAACGACCAACTCAGCGGCTTTTGCTGATATGTCAATACCGATCCAATCCCGTTGAAGTCTATCTGCTGCGACAAGGGTTGTAGCGCACCCACAAAACGGATGGAAAACGATGTCGCCTTTGTTAGATGATGCTTTAATGATGCGTTCTAAAAGAGCAAGGGGCTTCTGGGTAGGGTAGCCAGTGCGTTCATTCCCTGATGTAGGAAGTATATTATCCCAAAGGTTACCGTAGGAAGTGCCTTTGTAGTCCTCAAGATACTTTCTCCGCTCTAATTTCCCATCAGGGCGAATAACGATGTTCCCTTTTTGATATTCTTCCTCCAAGCGTTCTCTACTCAATCTCCATCCAGATGGATGTGGGTTCACAAAACCACGCCATTCATAGCAAAGGTTTGGACGAGCTCCCATACCTGGTGAACTCCAAATATGAGCTGAATCGTCATAATACCGCCGCCCATTCTCATCAACACGCTTAAATTTCTCTGTGACTTCAGATTCTGTCAACTCTCTTTCTGGAGATAATGACGTGGATAATGACGACGCGTAAAACAACAGAGTATCAACGTTGTTGCCCCATCGCAAACTACGATGTTGTGATCCTTTCTGCGTAGATGTTGCGCGCTTCCATGTAATTTCAGACCTAAAGTTCCGCTTTCCAAATACTGCGTCCATTACTAACTTCAGTAAATGACTCATTGTCGGATCGCAGTGAAGGTAGATAGACCCTGTGTCTTTTAGAATACGCTTCATTTCCAGTAACCGAGCAGCCATGTAAATAAGGTAAGATTTATCACTGTTTGTCATCGCAGCGTGAATGACTCGGTTAAGGGCTGGATACTTTGTCTCAATTAGATCAAGCCAAGCATTATCAACATCATCAAGCGTCCATGTATCTTTGAATTCAGCACCAGCGGATTTAGAGCCAATCGGTGCTGCGTAATTCGCATTGCTATTAAAGGGTGGGTCAAGGTAGATTAAATCCACCGATGCACTGTTCATCCCGCGCATTATCGGCAGATTATCACCCGTAAATATCGTCTTGGGCTTAATATTTGAAGTCATTGCGTGTTCCGATGATCAAGAGCAATCAGAAAAAGATGAAACGTTTTTTCTTTCTGGGTTTTAGGGAATCGTGTCCCGGCGGTGGCTCTGTAAAAGTTTCGCCACGGGCTTCGGCTTCAAGACGGCGACTGTTCCAGTCGGACATTTCTTGGTAAGCTTCTTGACGACCCTGTTCTTTGATTTCTCCTTCTTCTTTGAGAGCGAGTCTGATCCGGTAAAACATGAGACTACTTCATTCTTCAAGTATCGTCAGGAGTGTTGCTGCGGATAGAATGTTTGAAACATTACCAAGCAGGGACGCTCGATATGTCTGCCAACGTGATACTCTGATTGTAGCATATTTTCATCCCAAAGGTCAACTGTTTTTGATACTCCCACGCCTAAAGTCGTGGGATTCTTGCTTCTTCATTCGTAGCCTCCATCTTGTGGAGGGCTTACACAAACTCCACAAGCGTTTTAACTCTCCGTGTAGCCCACGGCGAGTTTTTTGAGATTTATCGCAGCGTTTTGATCTCTGTCTATTTTCGTATCGCACCAATCACAATGAAATACACGCTCCGATAACGAGAGTTCGTCTTTGACATACCCACAACTGCTACACGTTTTACTCGAAGCAAAGAATTGCGGAGCTTCTCTGATCGGTATTCCAAGCACTTTTGCTTTGGATTTGAGTTTCTCAAGAAAACCACCAAGTGCCGAATCTGATAGTGCTTTGGCAAGTTTCCTGTTCTTGAGCATGTTCGTAACTTTCAGCGTTTCTATCCCAATCGCACTCGCCATCTTCACTATCTCTGTCGTCGCTTGGTGGTGTGCGTCATTTCGGATACAAGCAATTTTATAGTGCAGTTTTGCCACGCTCTCTTTTTGCTTATAGTAGTTATTGGATAGAAACTTTTTACGGCTTAACTTGCGTTGCTCACGGGCAAGTTTTCGCTCTAAGCACTTCAAAGGTCTTGGGTTCTCATAGTGTTTACCCGTATCAAGGGTGGCAAGTGAGTTGATACCTACGTCTACGCCGATAACAGGGAGTCCACGTGTATCACGGGGAACATTCGGTGTTCCTGTGTCAACGGTGATAGAGACAAACCACCTATGTGCCGTCTTGGATATAGTAACACGGATGATCTCACCTTCAAAACGCAACTCTTGAAACATCTTTACCCAACCGATTTTAGGCAACTTGATACGCTTTCCGTCTACCTTTACGGCTTGTTCGTCTGTCGTGTAGGATAACCTACGCCCACGTCTTTTGAACTTTGGGAATCCACTGATCTTATCCTTCCAGCGTTTGATACCTTCTGTTAGGTTTCGGATAGCATATAATGCAGCGCGTTGGTCTTGTGCTTTCGTCCAGTGATACGCCTTTTTCCTTTGATTAAAGCGATTATTTAGATCAATACCCGAATAAAATATATCAGCATCCAAGCCTGTTTTAAAATCAGATAGAGCAGCGTTGCACGCAAATCGGGCATAACCGCATTGACTCTGAAACCAACGCTCTTGAACACTATTGGGGCGCAAGGCTATCTTATGTGATCTATGTGACATGGTCTATCAGGTATCAGGCTTTAACCGCTTACAACAGTCGGTCGGCGAGGAGGCTGCACAAGCGTGCAGGTTGTAAGTCCTCGCCACCTGATACAACTATTATACCACAATTTCACAAAAAATGTCAACGCTTTTTTTACGCCAGCACGAGTTGACGCGGGTCGGACCCAAACCTAAAGGATTGGGATTGTGAGACAACGCCCTTCATTCTCGAATCGGGGTTACAAACCCCTCCCACAAGAGTGAAGGACCCTGTTCTCAAAGAGAGGAGACCAGTGGAAATTCAGAAATAAAAACACCCCACACGATCTACAAGCGAGACAAAACTGCTTGCACTAACAGCGGAATCATCAGCTCATGATGTCCTGTGAATGTATACCCTTTACCTCCCATCTCTGTTGGACGTTTGACGACATTCTCTACGGGACGGTATTGTTGATTCATGTCGAAGTTCGCGGCAGTAAACTGGGATACGGTATGTCCTAAGTTCCGAGCGATCGTCAATGCCTTCAGAAATACCTCAGGCAATATGACTGCTGAACCCAAATTCAGTACAACGCCACCCCCTTCCAGATCCGTCACTAACGTCGTTAGGAGTCGGAAATCGGTGAAACTCGCTGCGCCGATAGCGGCACCGTTCGCAGACGGATGCTGATGGATAATATCCGTGCCGATGGCGACATGCACCGTGATGGGAACATCGTAGTGGATGCCGGCAGCAAGTAGGCTATATGCGTTATAGGGCGCGTCCCGCGCAACGAGTTGCCTACCGAGTGCTTCACCCATTCCGATCCCTGTATCCGCGGCGTGCTGCGTCGCTGTGTTCATCAAGCGTCCGGTTTCCTCCCACATCCCGAACCGCCCATCTTCGAGGTAGGCGGCGACGTCCTCTGAAGTTTCTCCGATGAGCGCGATCTCGAAATCGTGAATGCTACTTGCGCCGTTAAAGGCGAATCCGGTAACTACGCCACGTTTTGCTAAATCAATTAAGAACGGACTCAATCCGCATTTGATGACATGCCCGCCCATCATCACGAGGATCGGTTTCTTGTTCCGATGGGCAGCAACGATATCGTCGACGAGTGCCAAGAATTCCTGTCCCTTGAGGATGTTCGGTAGACTTGATAGAAATTGGGACAGGTCTATCGCTACTTCTGGGGGTGTTGCGAAATCACGGACAGAGACCTTGTTGATACGGTTCTGCAGCGGATAGGTCGTTACAGACGATATGTTAATGAGGTTCCGAGGTTTCATATTGTTTGTCCTGAGAGCGTTGTGTGTAAAAAATTATACCAAGTATAAAATAGAAAAGCAACACTGTGCGCTGATGTAGAATATTATCTGCGAGTCCGTAAACAAGCGCAGAGATTAGGAAACCGCTTGCCCCGATGAAGGTCCCAAGCTGCCAAAAATCGTTTGTCTTTCGCATGAGAAAAACCTGCCGACACATAATTGTCACCATCCATAAGAACAGAAAAAGCGATGGGATGCCTTGCTCTGTGGCGATATGTAGGTAGATGTTGTGGGCGTGATAGGGTGTATAGTACTGCTCCTCCGGTCCGTTGTGTTGATACTCATAGCGAAACCTACCCAGCCCGATGCCAGTCAGTGGGTATTTCTGAATCAGTTCAAGCGAGGTGCGCCACCATTGTGGACGTTCACCCATGAACCCCGCCGGGTGTGTAATCATCGTTTCGAGGCGTTCCGTGATGTGTCGAGGAACGACACCCTTTATTGCCTGACGGGAGTCTCCATTCAGGATCAACACAGAGAACACAACACTTATGAACACTACTCCGAGCAGACTTCTTTTCCATGAAACACGCTTAAACAGAGTCCTTACAACAAAATAGCCGCCGATACAAACGACTGCAACGGCGACGCTCACCCATGCCGCGCGCGTCAGCGTCAACGCCAAATTTGCCCCCATCAGTGCCAAAACCACCCCGAATCCCACGATCACGCCAATTGAGAAACGTCGTGATTTTCCATGTGCTGCCGTCCGTCCTGCGTGGAAAATCAGAAGACCGCAGCCAGCCACAAAGTAGCCCATAACATAAGGGAGTGCGAGGGCAAGATATGCCCCCAAGTCATTCGGCATCTTGAAGGTTCCGGTGAGCCGTTGCTCGATTATATACACCATCAGATGCGTCTCACCCTTACGGACGGTATAGCGTCTGTTTCGGGCTGGGTCATCGATACGCCATTCGTCGGGTCGCTTTGGCGTTACAAACGTTGCGGTTTGAGAGAGCGGTACATTACAATTTCGCAATTCGACGCGCAATTCATCCGACATTTGTAAATTTGTGCCTTCCCCCGCAGCGAGTTCCTCCTGAAATTGTAACCCAATCCGCCCCATGAAATCCATTGCCAAGCGCGTATCATTTGCGTAATAATAGAGTCCGAGGGCGGAGGAGAAACCCGCAGCGGCGATGAAAGCGATGACAATATGCCGCCATCGAGTGCCCAATCGACTGTGAATCACCGCATAAAAGAGCAGGATTGCCCGGAGATGTTTCCAAAAATAGCCGAGGCTACTGGTAGCCGGATGTGGCGCAAGAAGTGAGGCGATTAACCCCAATCCGAGAAACAGCAAGATGGGAATGTCGAGCGGCGTGCGTTGCCAATTGCGTTTCCGATCCGAAATGATGCGTCCTACCCATCCGAACAGCACAAACGAAAGTCCGATGTTGAGGAATGCTGTGGAATAACCGAACGGTAGCGCAAGGACAAAGATCAGAAATCCGATGTAAGTGGCGGCATCACAGATTTGCGCTGATGTGAATCGTGTGTCTTTCAGCTGAAAGTTTTGGCGCGCGCGCTGCACGAAAAGAGAGCGTTTCAATCCTAACATAACTTGAGAACGAGGCAGAAAATGGTTGAAAATTCAATGGAGATGTAATACAATGTTTGCTACTTAGAAAATCTGGCATATATAGAAGGGGATTCCAGTATGCGCTTTACATATACCCTCATTGCTTTAGGGTTAGGGTTCTGTTTTATCGGATTACTTTTCGCGCCAACGGCACCGGCTTTTATTGAGCGCGAGTATACCATTCGTGAGGTCCTTGATGCTTGTACGAATATCGTTTTTGGCGAAGTAAAGAGCGTTGACCAGAAACGTTTACGAGGCGTTGTTACAGTAAAAAAAGACGTCAAAGGGAAAAGCGAGCTCAAGGAAATCAAGATGAACTTCGCCACGGGACATTACAAACGCGGCACCTCGCCGGAGAAGATGGTAAGACTCCTCAAAGCGGGCATGCCCATCATTGTTTTTTATCGTGAACATTATGGCATAGACAGTATGTGCTTCATTGACGATACGTGGTTTCAGATGCGTGCCTATCGCGGTGGATACAGTGGCGCTTGGTGGACATTTACGCACATCGACCCGATGATGTCACGGACGTTTGATGGCAAGACAAAAGCATTCCAAGCGATTGTTCTCGACATGTTAGCCGGTAAAATGTGGGTTGATGCCCCGAAAGATGCCGTCAAAGTTCTGGTACTCACAGGAAATAGCACAGATACAACATGGAGCCAAAGCCCTGTCTATACGAATACAGCAACGTATGAATATATGGCACTGCGTGCCGTGAAAAAAGTCGGTGAGCGTGCCGTGGCGCATGAATCCACCAGAGAACAGGCGTTACCGCAATTAGAAAAAGCCGATATTCTGTGGATCGGATACGAGGAGATTTCGAGTTACGGACACTACCTCCTTTCGAGTGAAGTAGAGAAGAAGATTAAAGCCTTTGTGAAAAAGGGTGGCATTGTCGTTGTTACGGGACAGGATAGCAGTGCTGAGAAGCCGTGCGGTATCGGATGGCTACAAGGTAAGTTGAAAGGCGTTGAAAGCCCACCTGTCCAACATTTCGCTGTTACTGAAAAAGGCACCTCCCTTTTCTCCACTCCCAACAAAATTGCGTCCGGTAAAATCCTTGTTGATGACGCATGGGTAGACTGGCACCGACGCGATGAAATTTTTGCGACGACCGAGAACACTCAGGAACTCGTTGTTGGAGCGAGACGGTATGGCAAGGGATTATACATTATCACCAGCCTTCGTAACGATAGCCAATATACCACTTCCTTGAACAAAGCACTCATGGAAAATATCATACATTATGCCGTCAGCCAACTCAAGTAGAATCGTTGTCAGCAGCAGAGCCATTCAATTTTAAGAAATTATTAGGTTTCACGTCTTTTTTTAAGGATCCGGTGCGGTTAGAAACCGCACCTATCGGGTCTGGGAAAGACGGATACCCAGGAATCCGACAAGCGACAACTCTTAGAGAAACTTCACGACGACCAACGTAATGTCATCATTGGCACTTTCGTCCTGTTGATGTGCCTGAAGGTCGGACAGAATCTCTGTCTTTATCTCTTCGGCGGACAGATGTCGTTTTTGCGAAATGAGTTCTGTGAACCTGTCGAATCCATACATTTCGGCGTTAGGATTGAATGCTTCTGTGATCCCATCTGAATAAAGGACCAACAGATCCCCCGGATACCACTCTACTTCAGAACTGTAGTATTGCGTCGGTGTGTCGGACATTGAAATACCGACCGGGAGAAAAGAGGATTCTAACTCAATGAGATCCGTATTGTCACGCTTGATGCCGTTCTGTTCAGCACGATAGAGGAGCATCTGCGGGTGCCCGGCATTGGCGAACTCCAACCGGTTGTCGGGGTGAATGATAAGATAACAGCAGGTCATGTAGATAAAAGCCTGGGCATCTTCTTCTGTGACCCGGGTAATGGCTTTCATGACTTCCGGCACAGAAGCATCGAAACGGAGCTGTGTTTGCAAGCAACTTTTTGTCATTGCGGCAACCATCGCCGAATGATAGCCGTGCCCCATGACGTCACCGAGAAAAATGGCGACGCTATTGTCCCGGAATTCCATATAGTCGTAATAATCGCCGCCGACGCTATTCGCGGGTCTGCAATATCCGGAGGAACTGACGTGGCGTTGCGCGATTTCTTTATTTGGGAGGAGAGATTTCTGGACTTCAGCGGCAAGTCGCATCGATTCTTCTTGCGCGACTTCCTTACGGATAGCACTCATCTGGATCTCAAGGTCGCGTCGGATTTTCTCATTCAAGACCCGGAACATCCCACTCCCAATTCGCGGTTCTCGTGCCATAGCGTTGTAAAAATCGCTTCTCGTGATCCTCAGAAATTGTGTGGGTTTTACCGTTTTAACTGTGGCACTCCGCGGTTTATTGTCAATCAAGGCGATTTCTCCGAGGCAGTACCCCTTTTCATCAAAGAACAATACTTCTGTTCCTGCCTTGATGATACTGACTTCACCCTCCACCAATAAGTAAAGCGAATCGCCTTCATCTCCCTCTTCAAAGAGCGTTGAATAGGCTGGATACGCGACTTCGTTGGCAATATGACAGATCGCTTTTAATTCGGTTTGTGGGAGTTCTGCAAAAAGTTCCGTCTTTTGTAAAAACTGTAACTTCTCTGCTTCTGGTAGCATTATCTATTCGGTTCCCTTTGACTTTTTATAGAAAATGTGTTATTTTTAATAAGATGTTGGAACCCTGTAAACTGCGTTTTGGGTGATTTATCGAAAGATTAGACGAAATTCACGAATATAAGTTGAGAACAATGCAAGGCGTGGGGCCCGTGCAATATGTTCATATATCTATCATGACACAGAAAAGAGAATTATGTCAATCACTGATTTTTTTCGGGGAAAAGTTCTGCTTATGACGGGTGGCACCGCATTTTTGGGACAACCGATGGTCGCAAAAATTTTAACTGCCCTTCCCGATATCCAAAAGATTTATCTCCTCATTCGAAGCCGGACGGATACAACGGGAAAGCATACTTCCGCGCAAGAGCGTTTAGAAAATGAGCTTCTCACTTCCGACGTTTTTGCCGCCCTTCGTCGGCTACACGGCGACAATTTTGATGCCTGGGCGCAGCAGAAACTGACAGCTGTTGAGGGGGATCTCACGCACGAGCACCTTGGATTCAGCGAGGCGGACTACCAAAGACTCCAGAACGAAGTCCAGGTCTTTATCAATATTGCGGGTCTTGTAGATTTTGATCCACCTTTCGATGATTCTTTGTGGGGGAATGCCCTCGCTGCGAAACATGTCGTCAACTTTGCGAAGGGTTGTCCGGAGGCTGTGTTTCTCCACATCTCAACAGCCTACGTTTGCGGTGACACACCGGGACGCGTGCCTGAAGAACTCCCAGTGCCATACGCAGACTACGCAAGACAACACCGCGAAAAAACTGGCATGCCTATCCCTGAAACGCTCTCCGAGGAGATCGAAGGGTTGCTTTCCCTGAGTGCTGCTATCCGTGCTGAAGCCGAATCGCCTGAAAACCTCGCGAACCTTCAGCAAGAAGCGGCGGCGCAAATAAAAGGAACGCGTAAGGGACTTGCGGCACAGATCGAGGAGTTGAAGTCAGAACGGCTTGAGGAACGCTTGGTTGAGGCAGGGTTGCAGCACGCTCGTTCGCGCGGATGGAACGATACTTACACCTATATGAAATTCCTCGCTGAGCAGATGGTTATGGAACTGCGCGGCGAACTGCCCACTGCTATCGTGCGTCCCTCAATTATTGAGAGTAGTTTTGATGAACCTGAACCCGGATGGCTCGGCGGATTTCGGATGTGCGAACCGTTGATCGTGGGTTTCGGGAAAGGGCGGCTCCCAGATTTCCCGGCAGATCCGGATATAATCCTCGATATTATTCCTGTCGATTTTGTAGTGAACGCTATCTTGGTAGCCGCTGAGGCGACCGCGAGGCGCGGTGGTCTTGAAGTGTATCAAGTCGCGACAGGGACGCAGAATCCGCTCTATTTTCGAGGTATCTTTGAAGCGACCTACGAATATTTTATGAAATATCCAATGGTAGAGGACGGAAAACCGGTTGCGGTCCCAATTTGGAAATATCCGAGCTTAGCGGAATTTCAGCGGAAATTGGATAGCCGTATGCGTCTGGTCGATCTTGCGGTTCAGACACTCGGCAAACTTCCGATACGTGCCGCTAAGCGGAAACGGCGCCACCTTGTCCTGAAGCAGAGCGGTATCAAAGCACTCCTGCATTACATCAGAATCTATGCCCCTTACACGCGGACTAACTTTGAATTTGAGACCGAGAAGACCCAGGGACTTTACGAGGCGCTTTCACCGACAGAACGGCAGCGTTTTAACTTCGATGTTTCAAGAATCCATTGGAAGCGGTATTTCCAAGAGATCCATATCCCTGGCATAAAGAGACATGTATTGAAGATTGAAGATAACACGGCGAACGATACAGAAGCATCTTCCTCTGCCAAACAGGAGAAGGCGAATTCGCAAGACGAGTCCGAGGAGTCCGCGACTGCCCTCGAACGGATTGAACCCAAAACGATCGTAGACTTGATTAAGATACAGGCAGCGCGAATCCCGGATAGAGTGGCGCTGCAGATGGCAAACGAAAGCGGATGGGAAGCGTATACATACGCGGAGACGTATACCGTGTCGCGCCACGTGGCGTGGGAGCTCTGGGAAAGCGGTTTGCGAAAAGACGATCGCGTGATATTAGTCTCTGAAAACCAGCCGGAATGGTGTATCGCTTACCTTGCAGCCGTCCAAATAGGGATCGCTGTTGTTCCGCTTGACGCGCAAACACCTGCCCATGAAATTTTGGCGATCGCCAAGTTCACCGCTGCGAAATCGATTTTAGCCTCCGAAAGCGTATTAGAAAAATCGGATGCGGAAACCCTATCAACGCCAGGGACGATGTTACAAAACATCAATAAGAACTGTGAAATTGTGGGAGTTTCCGATGCCACGGTGCACGAAGCCCCAACCGCCGAGATTCCTGCCGATTTTCCGAACGTAGACGTCTCTCCAGATACCGTTGCTTCGATTATCTTTACAATGGGAACCACTGTTGAAGCGAAAGGCGCGATGCTTACGCACGGCGGCTTTATTTCTAATGTCCAAGCAGTGGCAAAAGCGCTCCCACCGACAGACACCGAGCGGATCCTGTCAGCACTTCCATTGTATCATGCCTTGAGTTTCTCCTGTAGTTTACTGATGGCACTTTACAGCGGCACGACGGCGACTTACGTCAATGCGCTTCGTCCTACAACACTTCTGAAGACAATGCGTGAGGCAAAGACGACGGCTTTTATTGGCGTTCCACGCCTTTTTCAGATGCTTCAAGGCACAATTGAGCGACAAGCATCGAGAGCGGACACACCGGGTGAGACATTGGCAGAAAAAGCACAAGCGGTCATGGGGGGTGAAATACGCGTCCTCGTGAGTGGTGGTGCCTCGCTTTCCGATGCGATCTACGACGGATTTCAAAAATTCGGTATAACCCTTTACCAAGGCTACGGAATGACCGAAACAGCACCCGTTCTCAGTGTCAATCCGTATCTGAAAAGTAAACGGGGTTCGGTAGGACCCGCGGTAGAAGGTGTGGAACTTCAGATCAAGGATCCGGACAGCGATGGTATCGGGGAGATCATCGCTAAGGGACCGAGTACGATGAAGGGTTACTATCAGAACGCGGATGCTACAGAAAAGGCGATTCGCAACGGATGGCTCTACACAGGCGATTTGGGTTACATGGACGCGGATGGCTACCTCTATCTCACTGGGCATTGCAAGGACATTATCGTTCCGGCATCTGGAAAGAATGTCTATCCCGTTGAATTAGAGGCACTCTATCGGGACAGTTCGGAAGCCATCTCTGAAATGTGTGTCCTCGGCATTCCGCATGAAGACGGGTCGGATATGGGTATACATGCCGTGATTGTGCCGACAACGCCCGACGCGGAAACACAAACGGAAATTCAGCACCATCTTCAGACCCGAGCCAAGCAGCTCCCGAGTTACCAACAATTCCACAAATCTCACTTCTGGAAGGATCCCCTCCCAAAGACTACGGATGGGGGGATAGATCGACAACGTCTAAGGTATAGCTTGGAGGCGCATCTTAAAAGCATGGCAGCCCTTCAGGAGAATTCCATCGCGGATATAGATGCTGCTGCACCACGATCGGACATACCCGAAGAAATCCTTTCGACCCTCGCACGATTGGCACGCATGCCGGCACACCAAATTCAACGGGAGAGTCGTTTAGATACCGACTTAGGGCTTGATTCACTCACGCGCCTCGATCTTCTACTGGTCCTTGAATCCAGACTCGGTGAAACGATCCCTGATGCGTTACTCGCCAATTTAGAGACGGTCGGTGATGTTGTCACATTAATCGAGACGTTTCCGACAGATCTCGCAAGAGAGAAAGAGAAGCCGCGCGAGGCCGGAAAGCCCGAGTTCAGGCAGGTGCCTCGGTGGTATGCCCGTGCGTTCCGCACCGTGATTACCGGCATCTATCGGAACTATTTTTCATTGAAATGCTACGGGCTTGAGCATATTCCGCAGGATAAACCCTATATTATTATGCCGAATCACACAAGTCACCTTGATACCTTAACGGTGATTACTGCGCTCGGAACGAAGGCGTACCGACTCTGGGTGCTTGCCGCACGAGATTACTGGTTCGCGACCCGTTTTCAAGGTTGGTTTGCTGGGACGTGCCTTAACGCGCTGCCGATAGAACGGGAGGGGAATTTTACTGAGTTTCTACAGGATCTCAGGGCAGCGAACGAGGTGATGTCAGAAAATAACGGCTTGCTCATCTTTCCTGAAGGGACCCGTTCCCTTGATGGTAAACTTCAACCTTTCAAACCGGGTGTGCTGAGTTTGCTCATCTATACGCCTAACGTCCCGGTGATACCGGCTTATATTGACGGAACCTACCGGGCGTTACCGAAGGGACGGAAATTCCCTAAGAAACATCCTGTGCGTATTGTTTTTGGTGAACCGTTTACCTTCCCACCGGAGGAGTGGGGCGCGCAGGACAAAACACCGATCAATCCCGACAGATACCAAGAATTTTTGGAATTGGCACAAAATCGGGTTGCAGAACTGGGGGCACTGCTGAGACAGCAGGAAGGTTCTTAGGACGTTACCATGTCAGATCCGAATCCGAAACTTTTAAAAACAGTCGCATTTTTTGATGTGGATGGCACTCTGTTGAAGTCCACGATCGTCCATTACTATATCTGGATGCGGTTCAAAGAAACGCCATTCCTTCTAAAGTATCTGTGGCTCGTTGGATTTCTACCCAAAATTGTCTACTACTTAATTTTGGATAGGATCAGTCGTCCCCGTTTCAATGCGACATTTTATCGCAACTATCGCGGGATGCATGTCGCCGAGATCAAGGCATTGTCTACCGAAATGTTCGAGGTTTATCTGCGTCCGAAGATCTTCCCTGCCGCGATAGCCCAAATTCAGGAACACAAGGTGCAAGGCACCCCCGTCGTTTTCGTAACGGGTTCGCTTGATTTCATTGTTCAGCCGATAGCGGACTTCCTCGATGTCGATGCTGTATTGGCACCCCAACTTCAGGAACAAAACGAACAATTCACGGGTGAATTGACAACCGTGCCGCTTATCGGCGAAGAGAAGGCGAAAGCGATGCAAGCCTACGCTGAACGACACGACATTTCATTGGAAGACAGTTACGCTTACGGCGACAGTCAATCCGATCTGCCTATGTTGGAATGTGTTGGGAATCCGGTCGTTGTGAATCCGGGAAAAGCACTCCGTGAGAAAGCACTCACATCTGGTTGGGAGATGCATGAATGGTTATAGAAGGGTTATCAGTTATCGGTTGTCGGTTGTCAGTTAAAGCGGCAATTTGTTAAACAAGACCTCTGTTTTAACCGACGACTGACAACCGAAAGTGAACGCAGTGAACGCACCGACACCTATAATACAATGGAGCATAATTATGAACATTAGACGTTATTTTGAGTCCTTGTCTGAACCGAACGACACGATGTTTGTTGAAATTGGGGATAGGCACCGGTTTACCCGTCGCGGTGACGATTGGGTTAAATTCCGTGAGGATCTGATTGAGCTCTTGGAGCAGACAATTTCTGAAGAGTTATCCAAAGAATTCGCGGCAGCGACAGAGGAATGGGTTTCGGAGAGTTAGTGTCGTTTGTTTTCACTGGTTTGCCTTGCAAAGAGACTCGTTAGGACATCTCATTTGCCGCTTGCAGTGCGTTATTGATGAGTGCGTCGCTAAGGTGGATTCCGTTATTCCGCAACTGAATTAAAAGAGGTCTGATCTCATTAATCAAGCCATCTTGCTTTGCTTCCAACAAAATGCCGACTGTACCTTTAAAAGATAATCCTATTCTTGTGGCGTGCTGCCGCGCCTTGAGTTCATCAATAATGACAAATTGAGCATCGTGTTCTTTGGCAAGGGCGAATACGGCGGCTTCACCAAGGTCGAGTCCACCTCTCACATAAGTTGATATGTCCCGTACATCTGTCAAATGAACGGTTTTAATCCACGGGGCCTCTTTGAGAGCCTGCTGGCGGGCTCTTCTCTCTGTTCCAAGAAACTCCTCTTTAACCTCTTCCGGAATCCACACCTCGTTATAGAGATCTCGTAATAAGGGGAAAAGGTTGAGTCCCCAAAGTGCGACAAGCGGACTGTTATTACTGATAATTGGTTTTGGCGGCATTCTTCAGCTCCGCTGAAAGATCTTCAGTTAACTCAAACAGAGAGATCCCGTAATCCCCCATAAGATACCAGAACGCTTCGCGGGATATACCTACCAATTGGGCAGCGAGTCCTGTACTGATCGCACCATTTTTATAATATCTCAATGCCAACGCCAGTCGAGTTTCCTTTTCAAGTTCGGCAAGTCCTTTTTGTGGCATCAGCAATCCTGCTATGTCTTCGGGCAAACGAATACCCGTTTCCTGTTTAAACACTTCAACATTTCTGTAGTCGTCATGAAACGCCTGCATGACAGCCATCCCCATATCTTTGGCAGCAATCAGGTCGGTTTTGGCTTTTTTCCACTCGCTTGCATATAACCAGGCTATCCCGCGTTTGTAATAGACCTCTGTGTAATCGGGGTCGAAGGATAACACTATGTTATAGTCTTCAATCGCTGGTTTCACTTTCCCTTTACAGAGATAGATAGCCCCGCGATGACTGTAGGCAATAGGGAGATCGGATACGAGGGATATGGCGATATTATAGTTTTCGAGTGCAGCGTCAAACTCGCCTCTGCTGTGATAAACCACGCCAAGGTTGAGATAGGCCTCAGTGTAATCGGATTCCAAATTAATCGCCGTGCTGTAGTCTTTGATAGCGGGGCCGCTCTCACCTTTTTTGAAGTGTGCTCTGCCCCGATTGCTATACGCCTCAGCATAATCGGATTTCAAATCAATCGCCGTGCTATAGTCTTCAACAGCCTTACAGAGTTCCGCTTCACTGTAGTGCCCTTCTCCGCAATACGTAGAGACTTTCGGGACTTTCGCCTCCAGTCCTATCGCTACCTTATGGCGTGAAAGAACCGCCAGAATTTCACTGTACTTTTCGTAAGCTACACCGCGAGCGTTATAGAACTGGGGGCACTTTGGATGGTGTTCTATTGCCTTATCATAGTCTTCAATTGCCGTGTAATAGGAACCCTCTTTGAGGGAATCAGTGGCTCGATTGTAATAGGCTTCAGCAAAATACGGATTCAGTTCTATCGCCTTGCTGAAGGCTGCGATTGCACGCGTATACGCACCGTTTTTGCTATAAGCGATGCCTTGGGTGTTATGTCCCACTGCAGCGTTTTCTCTTTTCAGGTCGGTAAAATCGCTGTTGTAATAGGTATCCACAGTTCCTTGGATCAGTTCTTGCATGGCTTTTCTCCGTTACAAGATGGGTTTTTTGAAGGTTGCTTCAAGTTTTTGATTGCCCTGGGATTCTTATCAATTTTCGCTTGTCCATTGTCTGAATCAGGATTAGAGGATTGCAAGATAAATTCGGAGAAGTTTCCATCCGCGAAGTTATTGAGGGCGCGTTGAATTTCAATTCTGATGTGTGTATCAGGCATTGTTCACTTTCCCTTACGGTTATATCTGTTGAGTTTATACGATGTTTCAGAAAAATGCAAGTTAATAGTTCAGGACTTACGCAATTTTGACGATAGCACGCGATCTGAGAATGCGAACCGACACAAAACGCACACAGTTCTGGGACACAACCTAAATGAAGATTAATTTATTAATTCGGTAATTTATTGGTGAAGTCCGGTGCGGTTGCAAACCGCACCTACCGGGCCTGGGGGAGCTCTCAAATTACCGATTTATTTTCTGAAACTTCATACAGGTTATGCTACAAAAGAGCAGCATGCGTAAGTCCTATAGTTGATATTTCTCAAACCAGAATACCAGAATGTGGGTGTGTAAAGTTTTTGTCAAAGAGATAAGGTGAAAAAGTCTGTTGAGGAAAAGTGTGAAAGTTGGTATCCTTTCCTAAAAAAGTTATGATGAGTTTCATAGGAGAGAATACCAATGTTTAGTGTATCATTAGCACATGT
>JAJEDB010000083.1 GCA_022821725.1 Candidatus Poribacteria bacterium
TGACCGATGTTTCACAAGTGCGAGAAAAAAGTCGTCAATCTCACAGAAAAGTGTTATCATAGACATTAGAGAACTCCTTTTGTTATAGGTTGGGTTTACCTTATTATACAAAAGGGGTTCTCTTGAAACCACAAACTTTTATTATTTTCCGAACTCACGTTAGGGTAAAATATTTTAGCATATTATTCAAGAAAAAAGTAGGAAAAGTCATCGGCATTCAGTTTTTTTCTTGACGCAAAAGGTAGATACGATGTAAAATATATGAGGTAGTTTGCAAACCGATATCACAAAATTTTGGGGTGATAAACGTGTTAAGATATAGTCAACTCGCGCTTGTCGCTATTCTCCTCTGTTGGGTTCTATCCGGATGTGCTATAATATCGCGGGATGTTACGCGAACAGAGGCTTACAACCGATTCGCAATCAAGGCAGCACAAGCGCAGCTCTGGAATGAAGCCGTTTTTCGGTGGAATCAGGTTATCAGTATCGATCCAGAGGATTCTAAAGCACATAATAACCTCGGCGTTGCTTACGAGGCACTCGGAAACATGGAAGAGGCTATTGCCGCGTATGCGCGCGCAGCGGAATTAGAACCCAATAATAAATACTACAGACTCAACTATCGGCGGTGCCGGATACACCTCCGACGCAGTGGCGGGGACGCTGGAAATGCACCCCAGTTAGAAGAACCGCCCCACCTATTGGACGAGGATACACAGGATGCAGATAGCGAAAGGTATAGGGATCCTATTAGGTATGTTGACGATTTTCGGATGTAGCAGTGCTGTGACGCGCGTCTCTATTCCGGTCAAGGTCCAATCTGAAATCGACATCACCCGCTACTCCAACTTTGCCGTTTTACCGTTTGTCAGCGAGAAACAGGTGGAACGGAACGAAAAACTACCGCCAGAGGTTGGTGAGGAGATCGCTTCAATACTCCGAAGAGGTTTAGCACGCCAAAAACATTTTGAGGTCGTCAGCTCACAAGAAACGGCGAGAATGCTTACTGGGGAAACCGTTGGAGAAGATTGGTTGACGGATACGAAGCACTTGCGTCAGCTCGGTGAGTACTTTGAGGTAAAAGCGGTTATCATCGGGAGTTTCCGATTTTATTCCGATAGCCGTCCAAGACGTTATTATGGAGAACGCTACTCCGTGAGACGCCAACGCTACATCTTGGATTATCAGGATTACATGCAGAAAACCTATCTCCTCTCACTCCGGGTCATGATTGTTGATGTTGAAACCGGACAGGTCGTCTGGGATGAGTCTTACCGGAGAAGCACCGCTGAGGCGCATACCATCGGATCGTTCATTTTCTCACAGGTTGGACCGCAAGCGAATACGATTCGGGAACTCGGTAGACGTGCCGTATCAGAATTTACGCGCCAAATCTCTCCACATTATGAGAGCGAAGATAGATATTTAGTCAATTAGTCGTCAGTTGATAGCTATAGAAAAGGTGAATAGTGTGAAGAACGGTAAAAACAGAACTACATCGGTAGGAGTGGAAGACAGGAAGAAAAGATGGGTAGGCAGGCATGCCCTGTTGATACTTATTGTTCTGAGCTTGTTATCACCTTGCGTTGCGTGGTCGCAAAGTTTTGGGAAGAACAAGATTACCGGACAACGTTTCGATTGGCACATTCACCGGACAGAGCATTTCGACATCCACTACTACCCAAGTGAAGCGAAACTCGTGCCTATTATGGCGGCTATTGCCGAAGAAGCTTACGAAAAGCACAGCGAAGATTTTGAACATGAGCTGCAAGGCAGGACACCCCTTATCCTTTACAAATCCCATAAAGACTTTCAGGAAACCAACATAATTCTCCAGGAACTGCACGAAGGGATTGGCGGTTTCGCTGAGCTATTTAAACACCGTATCGTTATACCGTTCACCGGATCCTTGGAAGCGTTTCGAGAGGTAATTTTTCACGAGCTCATTCATATTTTTCAATACGATATTATCTACCAGAAACCACATGCCCGCATCTATAGCGGCGAGTTCCTGTATTCCCCGCCAATTTGGTTTATAGAGGGAATGGCGGACTATTTTGCAGAAGACAACGATGCGATTGGAGAGATGGTCGTCCGAGATGCCAGCATGAATAACAATATCGTGCCGCTACCGCAGCTTCACAATTTCAACCGACTCAGTTCACCTTACGTTGGATATAAGTTAGGGCAATTAGCGGTGGCGTATCTCACAGAAACGTATGGACGAGAGAAAATCGCTGAGATTTTGCAAGGGTTACGCCAAAGTCGCACAAAGGACATCAACCGTGTTTTCCAAGAGGTACTCGGCGTAGAACTCGAAGAATTTGATAAAGCGTGGCGGCAGACAGTCCGCAAACGCTACTGGCCTCTCGTTGCGGATCGGGAATTGCCCGATCTGGTCGCAAAGAACCTCACCGAGGAATCTCGATACTCCCATAACATTAAACCTGTCTGGTCGCCAAGCGGCGATATTATCGCTTACGTCACAGGAAACGAGGGGTTTCTGGAAATCGTCCTGATGTCTGCAAAAACGGGTAAGCGCATCGAACGCGTCACCAAGCGGTTTTTCCGTGAGAAATACGAGGAAATCCGAACCGATTTCGGTGGATTTGGGAGAAGTCTCGCGTGGGCACCTGATGGCGACAGGATCGCATTCATCGCCAAACATCACGATGCAAATTACCTCCTTGAAGTCAATATTTTGACTGGGGAACTGACGCAATACTTCGAGTTGGATTTCGATAACGTCATTTCACCCGACTACGATGGTAGTGGTGAACGGATAATCTTTTCTGCCCTAAAAGAGGGGCAGTCGGATCTCTATATCATCGAATTGCTGACGGGTGAAGTGGACAGGCTTACCTTCGACCCATTTAACGATACGCATCCATCATGGCATCCAATAACTGGCGAAATCGTCTACACTTCCGAACGAGGCGCGAAAAATAGGTTGGTGCTGATAAACCGCAATCAAGGGACGGAACGTCTGCTGACCGATGGCACCTATAACGCCATCAGCCCAAGTTGGACACCCGATGGAAAATCGATCCTTTTCTGTTCAGATCGGCAGGGCATTTACGATATACACAAACTGGAAATGCGTCATCCGTCATCGGTTAACAGTGATCCGTTAAAAGAGGGTTCGGTTAAATCAGATCCCTCTTTAACGGATAACGCTCACAGCGAGGCAAACATGGAAACGGATAACGATTCCGCTGATAGCCATTCCGTCGTTTCTGCTGAAAACGATAGTGTGAAACCTGTGGGTTCTCGACCTGTGGAACTTGCGTTGACGCGCCTTACCAATATGATGACAGGTTGTTTCAATCCAAGTTTGGCTCCCGATGGTAAACATTTGCTGTTTAGTGCCTACCAGAATGGAAAATACGATGTCTGTATCATGGAGATTGCCAAGACGATTGAGGAAAAAATTGGGGTTTCGAGTGTGGCGGAACCCTCTGCAATTTTAACGGAAGAGGAACCAGAAAATTATAGGATTGCCAGACGAAAATATAGCACAAGTTCCTCTTTTGCTTTAGATGCGATCTTCCCGGATTTCAGTTTTGGGGCGGATGGCATCCTGAGAAGTACGGTCCAGGTCGTTGGCAGCGACATGTTAGGGAACCATCGTATCGGGCTTAGCGTCATGAACCAATCCAGTTACCTGACACCGGATTTTATCGCACAATACGGTTTTTTGACACACCGAACGGATGTTGGGGCAATGATTTATAACTATCATGAGTACCATATCTTGGGCGGTATACAGAGCAGACGCGGCATTCTACAGCGGATTACTGGACTCGGCGCATACCTCAATTATCCGTTTGACAGATACCATCGACTTGACTTCGCGTTCTCAATGTACTCGAAGCCGTTCTCCTTCAACTTCCAAACGCGCGAACCTTTGGATCCCTTCGACGATAGAGGCTTGCTCACGATGGGTTCCGTTGCATTTGTTGGAGATACAACGATGTGGCGGGAGTGGGCCCCTTATACAGGTTCGCGGTACCGCATTGAACTTGAGCAATCCTTTCCCGCACTCGGTAGTGAATTGTCACTCACAAATGTTATTTTTGATGCCCGACGCTATTTCGGTTTCGGCAGACGTTCTACCTTGGCAGCCCGGTTATTGCTCGGCGGTAGTTTCGGGGGTGATAGATCCTATTTTTATCTCGGTGGGATTGATACGTTACGCGGCTATAATTATGAGGAGTTAGTCGGAACACGCATCGGACTCCTCAACTTTGAGGTCCGTATTCCCTTCATAGATGTGCTTCATTTCGGATGGCCCGTCCAATGGACGATTGGGGGGATCCGCGGAATTGCCTTCGCAGATTTGGGAGGGGCTTGGTCGGATTGGCAATATGGACCGGAGAATCCCTTCCAGATATTTGTTCGCGATAAAAATCGTATTCACCTTAAGGATGTTAAAGCCTCAATCGGGGCTGGACTGCGTTTGCAACTCGGTGTTTTTTCAGTAGACTTCGCAGCGGCGTGGCATACAGATCTGACGAGCATTGAACCCGGTATGAAGTACCATCTCGGACTCGGGCAAGCTTTTTAAGCTGTTTGACGCTGATTGCTTCCTCCGCTGTCGGAAACCTGAATTGTAGCCTGCAACAATACGCAGAAACACCCCGCTGAATGCCACACGCGCATTCAGCGTTGATTCGCAAAAACACGCAGGCGGATTTCACCAACGGACGAAAAGACCGAACGTTCTTTGTTTAACCGCAAGGAAAATTAAAAAACCGCAAGGAAAATTAAAAATATGGATTCACGAACCAAACGCTTTATTATCACTGTCGCTATTCTCGCCGTCGTTGGGGGATTAGGTGCCATCTGGGTTAACCTGTATCCCGATTTCCTATGGTTTGAGGTAGTGAACTATTTCGGCGTTTACACTAAAATTCTCACAACAAAAATCTGGGTCGGTGCAATTGTTGGCATTTGCTATTTAGCGATCCTTCTAACGAACATTGCCTTAATCTATCGGTTCACACCCGCACATCTCAGTCCGGCTTTTATGGGCGGCGCGGATTTCATGGGGGGTGGCGCAGAAAATCCCGGTGATACGCGAAAAATGATTTACGGGGCACTCACACTACTTGCCGTCCTTTTTAGTATCATGATGGGGTATGCAGCCAGCGACCGGTGGGAAATCTATTTACGCTATGCCAATGCTGAGAGTCTCACTTTCCCTGCCGCTACGCCTATTGTTGTAGAAGAAAGTCTCAATTCTGCCGAAATTCCTGTCTCACAACTCGAACTCCAAGCGAAAAATATAAGGGTCGGGGATCAGATAAGCTTACAGGTAAACGGGACAAATCAGGACGCACGGGTTGAAGCTATTTTGAATGATGCTATCCGTTTGAATACGCCTGTTCAAATTGAACCCGGACAGAAAGCATTCTTGACCTCTCCTGCGCGCGATCCTATCTTTGATAAAGATGTTACCTATTACGTTTTCAGGATGCCGGCAGAACGCTATGTGTGCGGAACGCTTTTCGGTATCTTTATGTTGGTGACGATATTTGCGATCGTCATCTACTTTTTTCACGGGCTAATCACGGGAGATACCAGCCAGTTTCGGTTCCGTCCACCTTTCAATGTGAAAGCACATTTGTTCACGCTTGTCGGGTTGACACTCCTCTTCCGAGCATGGAACTACCGGTTTGCTATGTTTGATCTCCTCTACACGACAAACGATGTCGTCCGAGGGGGGGGTGGATACGCCGCAATGAAGGCACGACTCCCTATTTTATATTTTTTGATTGGACTCACAATCCTGTGTGCCATCGTTTTCATCATTTCTATCTTCTTAAAACGCAACACCCTCGCTTTTGGTGGATTCGCCGTGTTCCTGATTGCCGGATTCCTCGGACAGGTCTATCCGGTCGCTATACAGAGATGGCAGGTTGAACCCAGAAAACAGGTGTTAGAGGCGGACTATATCAACTACAACATCAAAGCAACGCTCCAGGCGTATGGTTTGGCTGAGAATACTGTGACGGAAGAAGAATATCCGTTGACAGAACAACTCAGTTATGATGACATAAGAAGTCCCGAAAACGCTTCTGTTTTCAATAGCATTCGTCTCTGGGATTGGCGACCCTTGCGTAGAACTTTCCGACAACTCCAGGAATTGCGGACACAGTATGATTTCAACGATGTCGATATTGATCGCTATGTCGTTGATGGTGAGATTCGGCAGGTAATGCTCTCTGGACGGGAACTCAATATCAATGAGCTCCCTATCGAAATTAGAAATGACTGGTATAAGCAGACCTATACCTACACGCACGGTTACGGTGCCGTTGTGAGTCCCGTCAACGAAATTGATAATGGCAAACCTAACATGTACATTCAGGGATTGCCACCAATTGACTATGACGAGCAGTGGCAACATCGGTTCACCGAAACACCGGGACCCCGTATCTATTATGGTGAACGCACGGATCGCTATGTCATCGTTCATCCGGAACGCAGTCAAGGACTTGAGTTTGACTATCCGCAGGAAGGTCAACAATACGCCGAATACGCCTATCAAGGAAAGGGCGGGGTCCAACTGAGCTCTTTCTGGCGTAAAATGGTATACATGCTTAAGTTCGATAACGAAATTAACTTCGTGCTACCCGGTGAAATTTCACCGACAAGTCGAATCCTCTACGAACGAAACATCAAAAGACGGATCCAAAAAATCGCACCCTTCTTACGATACGACGGAGACCCTTACATCATTCTCCATAACGGTAGATTGGTTTGGATGATCGATGCCTATACTATCACGCACCGGTATCCTTATTCCGTTTCCATGCGAGAATTCGTCAGTGAGAGAAGCCGGCAGATTGCTGATGCACAGCAAGACGCTGAACCGTGGGGGAACTACATCCGAAACTCTGTGAAAGTCGTCGTTGATGCTTACGATGGCACTGTCGATTTTTACGTTATGGAGCGGGAGCAGGATCCAATCGCGGAATGTTATCGACGGATTTTCCCGAACCTTTTCAAGCCGTTTGAAGAGATGCCAGAGGCGCTTAAGGCGCATATCCGATACCCGACCTCCATGTTCCTTATCCAAGCCCGCGTTTATCAAGATTACCACATGAAAGATCCCGTAACCTTCTACGCAGGTGAAGATAAATGGGAGATCGGCAGGGAGCTTTATGACAATACAGATGCCCAAACACGACAGGCTTCCGCGCCTCCGCAACCGAGAAGCCCTTTCGCACCGCAGCAGGTCCCCCAAAGTTCCAGGGTAAATGGGCAACCGGTTGAACCCTATTATGTCGTTATCAGACTGCCAGGGCAGGAACAATCGGAATTCATGTTAATGTTACCGTTCACACCGCTCAACAAACCGAATCTGACTGCCTGGCTCGCTGCCCGATGTGATTTGCCCCAATATGGGCAGCTCCTTGTTTATCGGTTCCCGAAAGGGAAACAGGTCGCTGGACCGATGCAGGTGGAGAACTTTATTAGCCAAGAGCCGGAAATTTCACAGCAGATTAGCCTCTGGAATACGCAGGGGTCTCGCGTCTTACGTGGGAATCTGTTGATTCTGCCGATGAATAACTCTCTGCTTTATGTTGAGCCTATCTATATACAATCCGAAGATGAAAAAACCGCTATTCCTGAATTACGGCGCGTCGTCATCGGATACGGCAACGAAGTCGTATGGGGTGAAACTCTGGAGGAGGCGCTCGTCAAGATGTTCGGACAGGGAACAGGGTTCCGGACCACCGCTGCGACAGCAACAACTGACGACAGTGACGCGGAAACCGATATGAGCACAGACCAGACCTCATTGCCAGGACTCATTGAACAAGCGAACCGTTATTTCAATGCCGGACAGGAGGCATTACGCGCCGGTGATTGGACAGAATATGGGCGGTATCAGCAACTTCTGGAGGAAACTTTACGTCAACTTGCTGAGTAGCTATTAGCGATAACTAAAAGGGTTGCGTAGCAACCCGTACTGAAAACTATTAAAGGAGGTGAAACAGATGGCTCTCGATTGGAAACCACGGCACCGGGACATGATTATTGGAGATATCCCATGGTTAGCCAGAATCAGCGATAAAGCCAATGCAAAACTGCAGGGGATCCTCGGTGAGTATATCTACCCGTGACCGCAAGATAAGATGTTCCTGGAGGAACACGAGATCAGTGCTGAGGCGTTCACTGAAATGGTGAAAAATAATCCCTCAGACGAGGAAATGATTGCAGCTATGAATAAATTGGATGCCTAACTATGGAAATCTATAGGCGTGTCGCCGCTACCGGACGTTTAAAAGGAATGCCCTCTTGAACCCTGTAGGGGTGGCATGTCTATAGGAAATTAAAAATGGATTTAACAAAGTACCGAGACCAGATTAACGAGATTGATGACCAAATTTTAGGACTGCTACAAAAGCGAGCTGAGATTTCTAAGCGGGTCGGTGCCGTGAAGGCAGAAACAGGCATTGCAGAGGTCTATGTTCCGCATCGGCAGAAGCAGATTATTGAACGTTTGAAGAAACGAAATCAAGGTAAGTTTCCTGAAGCCGCACTTGAAACGATCTGGACCGAGATTTTATCTGCGTCCCGTTCCTTGCAAGATCTGGAGAGAGTGGCGTTCCTCGGGCCGGTTGGCAGTTTCGGGCACTTGGCGGCTCTCTCGCATTTCGGTACATCAACTGAGTTTATCCCTGTTCACCCACAGGTTGAAATTTTTACTGAGGTTGAAGCGGGTAGGGCGGACTACGGGGTGGTAGCTATTGAAAATTCAGCACACGGCACTGTTCGTGATGTTTTGGAACGCTTCCAACGGACACCTTTGTGGATTTGTGCAGAGACCTTCCAACCGATAAAACAGCACCTTTTATCAAGGTCACCGCTCGCCGAAGTTCGGTGTATCTACTCACATCCACAACCTTTCGCACAATGTAAGACATGGTTAAGGCAGCATCTCAGTGATGCTGAGCAGATCGAGGTTGTGAGTACATCGGAGGCGGCACAGCGCGCCGCACAAGAGCCGTCAGCAGCTGCCATTGCAAGTGAACTCGCAAGTGAACTTTATCAGGTCCCAATCATCGCACACTCGATTATGGATGAACCCGATAACACAACCCGCTTCTTTGTCATCGGAAAGCATATTCCAGATCCAAGTGGACATGATCGGACTGCCCTGTTTTTCGCAATTCCGGACAAGGTTGGCGCACTCCACCAAGCCTTGGGTATTTTAGAACAGGCACAATTGAATCTGAGTTATTTAGAATCTTTGCCGTCCCGAGCCAAACCCTGGGAATATATCTTCTTTACTGAGATGGAAGGGCATATTGCTGAAAAACGCGTCATCGTCGCAATTGAGCAGCTTGAGGAATTGTGCCGGAACGTCAACGTTCTCGGATCCTATCCACGCGGAACTTTTTAATTTATTCTGCTTGACTAACCCAAACCTGTAGCCCGTAAGCGTAGCGGAGGGCGGATATACGGAGAGGTACTGGAAAATCCAAACGCACCTCACCGATCCGCAAGGAAAAATTAAAAATCCGCAAGAAAAAATTAAAAAGCAAATTCATGCGCGCGCGAACGAACTTGGATTTGAACTCGTTGGAATTACACCCGCAGCGCACAGTGAAACGATCGCACGGTATCAGCAGTGGATAGAAAGCGGGTACGCCGGGGAGATGCGTTATCTTGAGAAGCATCTCCCGCTTAAGACAGATGTCCGGCGATTGTTGGCAGAGGCGAAATCTGTTATTAGCCTCGCTATGAACTATTATACACTCGATCCATCGGAGGCACTTACACAAGATCCCGGACGGGGCCAGATCTCCCGCTACGCGTGGGGTGACGATTATCACGAACTTATTCGTGAACGCCTTTTAGAACTTGTCACTTTTATTAAACAGACGGCTGAAACCGAATTACGAACCCGCGTATGTGTTGATACCGCGCCTATTATTGAAAGGGAGTACGCACAGAAAGCAGGCATCGGATGGATCGGTAAAAATACGAACCTGATTCATTGGCGTTCCGGTTCTTGGTATTTTCTCGCGGAGGTCCTCATTGATGTTGCCTTCGAATACGACCTGCCGGATCTGCGTGGAAGTTGTGGCACTTGCACGCGTTGTATTGAAGCGTGCCCAACGGACGCAATTGTTGAACCGAATCTGCTCGATTCTCGGCGCTGTATCTCTTATCTGACAATCGAGTTGAAGGGGAGCATACCGAAGGCACTGCGCCCCAAGGTCGGGAATTTAATTTTTGGCTGCGACATCTGCCAAGAGGTCTGCCCTTGGAACAGTAAGGCGGTGCCGACAACCGAGCAGGGGTTTCAGCCGCGCGATGGCAACCTCGCCCCCGAGTTACTCTCGCTTGTGGGTATGACGCAACAGGAATTTAGTCAACGGTTCAAAGGGAGTCCAATCAAACGTGCAAAACGTCGAGGGTTCTTGCGAAATGTCCTTGTTGCCATCGGTAATTGGGGCGCGCGGCGTGCTGTTCCGGCACTGGAAGGCGCATTAGCGGATCACGAACCTTTAGTTCGAGGTCATGCTGCTTGGGCATTGGGAAAAATCGGAGGCAAAACCGCCAAACGGGTATTGCAAACGCGACTCACTGTTGAAACGGATCAAGGGGTTATCACTGAAATTCAGGACGCGCTTCAGTAGTTATCAGTCCTTAAATCTGACGACTGACAACTATAAAAGGGAGAGATGAGAAAAATGCGTGAGACAACTGGACATCAAATCCCAGCCCCCGGTGCTGGCACAAATGGACTCGCATGGCAAGGAACATCGCTCTGGAGTGTTGAAGGGGTTGGACCTATCCACAAGATCAACCCTAAAACCGGCGAAGTTGAACTAACGCTTACGCCTCCCTACCCCGGTAGTTCTGGCATAGAATGGGACGGTGAGCATCTCTGGTATAACAGTATATGGCAACAAACTTTTTACAAACTCACAATTCCTGAACTGGAAGTCGTTACAACATTTTCATCGCCCGGAGAAGGACCACACGGATTGGCTTATGATGGCGAGCATCTCTGGAGTGTTGACATGAACACGAGCCGGTTCATCAAACAGTGCCCTGAGACTGGTGAAATCCTTGCTGAGTTTCAGACACCAGGGGGGCGCGCACACGGATTGGCGTGGGATGGTGAGGCACTTTGGAACGCCGATACGAACGACCATATTGTGTACCGAATCCATCCGGAATCCGGTGAGGTGCTTAATAAAATCTCATGTCCAAGCGAACCACATGGACTCACTTGGGATGGCACGGCTTTATGGTATGGGGATGATAAAGCGCAGACAATCTATAGTCTCAGTATATCGGTGTAACATTGGGGCGTTCACGGATAGGCGTGTTCGGCAAATGAGGTAGGTTCAATTTTGGGGGTTAACACTCAGATTTTTACGATTTTCCCAGAATTATGCACCCTTTTTGGCTATAAATTGTGTCACTAATTGAGTACAAGGAAGGTTCATTACAACAGAATTAATTAAAGAAAAACGTTACCAATCAAAACAGTTCACCTTAACGCACGTCTGTTTTGTCGGTTCAGGGCATCAGGTAATGTCTAATAGTGGGGGAAGAGAATTGAGAAAATTACAAATAACCATGCTAACCCTATTCTTCGGAATTGGGTTGATTGTGCAAAGCAGTGCTGACCGAGTACAACTCAACACGAGTGCTGCTGTGATCCAGGATCGTTTCGGTGCGAGTGTCGGTATTAGCGGTGATTATGCAGTAGTTGGGGTTCCAAATGACGATACCGACTTCGGCAGAGACACGGGTTCGCTTCAGGTCTTTTTGCGCACCGAAACCGGATGGGTTCAACATGAAAAACTGTTCGCCAGTGATGCTGATAGCGGAGACCGATTCGGCACAACACTCGCGATGAGTGGCGATTACCTTGTCGCTGGTGCCCCGATGAACGATGGCATCGGAAGGAACTCAGGTGCCGCTTATGTCTTTAGACGACAAGGGACTGAATGGGTAGAGCAAGCAAAACTCCTCTCACATGAGGAAACGCGTGGCGACTATTTCGGTATCTCGGTGGCGATTGATGAAGATACCGTTCTCGTTGGCGCACACCGGACAAACGAACCTTTGGCAGATGGCGGGGCTGTCTACGTTTTTGAGAGGAACGGAGAGATTTGGAATCAGACAGCCAAACTCACTGCACCGGATGCCTCTAACTTCGCATACTTCGGTTTTTCCATTGGAATCGATGGAGATACCGCTATTATTGGTGCAACTCGGGACGATGAAGCCGGGCAGGATGCCGGTGCTGCTTATGTATTCGTCCGGAACCAATTCGGATGGCTACTCCAAGCGAAACTCATCGGAAACAACACCGAAGCGGAAGATAACTTTGGATACGCGGTTGATGTTGATGGGGATTTCGCCATTGTGGCCTCGCCTAAAAACAAAGGGGCTGGTTCTGCTTACATCTATAGGCGTGAAGGGACCGAGTGGGAGCAAAAAAGAAACCGCGTTCGTATTCGTATGATTCCCATCGACCCTGATGGCGCGAGTTCTTTCGGTGTTTCTGTGGACATCAAAGGAGAAACCGCTGTCATTGGCGCGACAGGAGGCAATGTTGGTACCGATGTCACGGGTGCCGCTTATGTCTTTACGCAAAATGAACCCCCATTTTGGAATCAACACACAAAGTTAGTCGCAGGGGACAGAGAAGGTGGTGACCAGCTCGGATTCGCTGTCGCAATTGGTGAGAATGAAGTGATTGCCGGCGCACCACTGCAAGACGCGGGTGGGTTGTCCTCCGGTGCCGCGTATATCTTTGAACAAAGAGAAGATGGGTCGTGGGTAGAAAGTGGTAAGCTCAGTGATGGGGAGACGGCTTCAGAAGATCAATTCGGAATATCTGTTGCTATCAGCGGTAACTTCGCTATCTCTGGCGCGCAGCAGGATGATGACATCGCACCGAACGCGGGGGCGGTGTACGTCTTTGAGCGCGCTGGCACACTCTGGCTGCAACGCAAGAAACTTACGACCGACGACGCAAAGGCGGGCGATATGTTCGGGAATGCTGTCGCAATGGATGGCACAACCGTCCTTGTTGGCGCACCCGGCGTCGATGAGGCAGGACCGGAGGCTGGCGCGGCATACATTTTCGTACAGGTCGGCGATGAATGGATTCAACAGGCGCGATTAATCGGTAGCGACATTGGAATCTTTGATCGGTTCGGATCTGCCGTTGCGGTACATGCGGATACTGCTGTCGTGGGTGCCTATGGAAAGGATGAGGTTGGCACGGATTCGGGGGCGGCTTATGTCTTTGTCCGAAACGGAGCCTCTTGGACACAACAGGCGAAACTCGTCCACCGAGGGGCTGTGCCGGGCGACCAGTTTGGCTTTGCTGTTTCTGTCTATGACGATAATGTTCTCGTCGGTGCCCATGAGAGCGACGCAGCGGGCCCCGATTCGGGTGCCGTCTATCTCTTTACACGCAATGGGGGCACATGGATACAAGATTTGCTGATTCTGCCCAATGATATTGGTATCGGCGACAGATTCGGTTACTCTATCAGTTTAACGAACGGGGCTGCTATCATCGGTTCCCCCAGAGAGGATCGAAGTCTTAATGACCTCGGAGCCGCTTATGTTTTTGTGGAGACACGAGATGCTTGGGTCCAACAGGCAAAGTTAACCGCCTCCGATGGCGGTGCTGAAGATGAATTCGGCTCAGCCGTCGCAATTCACGAAGATACCGCAATCGTCGGGGCGTGGAAGAATAACCATCCCGTGCTGGATCCGCATGAAGATCCAACAAAGTTAATGGACAGAGGTGCGGCTTACTCCTTTTTGCGCGACGGGTTATCTTGGGTAGAGAAACGCCGGATTGAAGCCGCTGGCACAAACCAATCGGATCTGTTTGGAGCCGCTGTTGCGATCAAAGGTTCGTTTGCTATCGTCGGTGCCTCAGGGAGCGACAATGCCGGTGATAACTCAGGCTCCGCGTTTATCTTTAACCCAATTGACCTCGGATTCCGCGCTGCGGATGTCCCCTTCTCTGTGGATCCGTCTTCGCATTTGCTCTCGATGCTCGGGTTTATCAAACAGACAACAATTCTCCAGAATTATCCGAATCCTTTTAACCCAGAGACGTGGTTCCCCTACGATCTGGCAGCGGCAGCAGAAGTCACTCTCAAAATCTACGATGTCCGTGGAGGGCTTGTCCGTCAATTGAATATTGGGTTACAGGAACCGGGCAGGTATCGGAGTCAAGAAAAAGCCGCGTACTGGGATGGGAGAGACCAATATGGCACGAAGGTCGCAAGCGGCATCTATTTCTACACATTTACCGCTGGCGATTTCCAACGCACCCGCCGAATGGTAATTCTGAAGTAGCAGTCGGCAAAGTGAGAGGGATGCTTCAATGAAGTTTAAAAAAATATTTGGTAATTTGATGTCTTCCCGAGACCCGGTAGGTGCGGTTTCCCAATCGCACCGGGCATTGTTAGGAAATTACCGAATTAAAAAGTTAATCTTCATAAAAGCGCCAAAACGATGGAGTCAAACACTAAATGAGCCAACAGACTGGCTATGATGATTTACAAACCCATATCCGTCAACTAAAAACACCCGCAATCGAGACATGGGAAAATCAGTATAGCCACCGAGATTACACGATTGAGATGACCAACTTAGAGTTCACTGCGGTATGTCCTAAAACCGGGTTACCGGATTTCGCAACCCTCTGTATCACTTACGTGCCAGACCAGCACTGCGTTGAACTAAAATCGTTGAAGGAATACTTCCTTTTCTACCGAGATGTCGGCATCTTTCATGAACACGTCGTGAACAAGGTGCTGGAGGACTTTGTTGAAGCCTGCCAACCGCGGAGCGCAGAAGTTGTTGGAGACTTCAACATCCGCGGCGGCATCAAAACAGTCGTGCGTGCAAGTTATCAATCTTAAGGACGTAGGTTGGGTTGAGCGGTAAAACCCAGATATATCCTATTTATACGGTAGAATTCTACTCTTCGATACTCTCCTCATGTAGATAAGTATAGCGAAACCCAACAAACCAATCGTTCTGATGGTAAAAGGTGTTGGGTTTCACTCGTGTTTTGATGAACTTGAAAGCAATCTTCTCCGAGCGATTTTAGTGCGCTCCCGTTCAACCCAATCTACGCGTTTAAGTCAACTCACGTCATTATCTATCGGGCGAATTCTTATGTAATCGGCACAGAACGACCGATCCGCGCCGATTCATAGAGCGCATCGAAGATTTTCGCAACGTTCAACACCTCTTCAGCGGGGACAGGAGACGGCAATCCCTCTCGAATAGCCGTGTGGAACGATTCAAATTCGCTCGGTAATCCTTTGAGCAGTTTCGGGGTATAATTCACCATCTCATCTTCTTTATCCAAGTAAATCTGAAGCGGTTCGTAAGTCGCACCGGCTAAATCTCCCATGAAGAACGTCCCGCCGATGTTCTCGATATGCGATGCCCACGCCGTTTCCAAAGTCACCGTCAAGCCGCCCTCAAAGTTGATGGTCCCCATCGCGAAATCTTCCACCTCAAATTCTTCAGGATCCCATTTCCCCCACGGATTGATAACATTCTCTTTATGCCCAAACTTCGTTGCCGTCACGCCAAACGCCTCAATGGGTTTCGGACAGCCGATCATCCAGAGCAACACATCAAGGATATGCACGCCGATATCAATCAAGGGTCCACCACCCGCAATGGCTTTACTCAGAAACGAGGGGGATGCAGGAACCCCGCGCCGCCGCACTGACATTGCACGGGCATAATAAATGTCTCCAAAGAAACCTTCATCATAGAGTTTGCGGAGGGTGCGTGCCTCAGCACGAAACCGAGATTGTAACCCGATCTGTAGGACTTTACCGCTCGCCTTTTGCGCGTCCACCATTGCTTGTCCATCAATGGCATTGGCAGCGATCGGCTTTTCACAGATAACATGTTTCCCCGCTTTCAACGCTGCAATCGTTGGACCCGCATGGAAATTATTCGGCGTGCAAACGCTCACGGCGTCCAACTCGTCCATCGCAGCCAATTCCTCGTAATCACTGAAAACGTGCGGAATATCGTGCTGTTTGGCGAACGCTTTCGCTCGGGTTTCGTCGATGTCGCACGCTGCGATAATCGAAACACCTTTGACCCCTTTATGGCCCGGAAGGTGTTTACCGCCAGCAATGCCACCACAACCAACAATACCTACCTTGACTTCTTTCATCTTTTAATTTTTCCTTGCGGTTAAATGAAGTGGGTTTAGTGTTTGATGTTCTTTTCTCAAAAATCCACCCTCCACTTCGTTATGGGCTATGTACTCAGGACAATCAGGACGCTGTACTTCTGGTTTTCTTCTTCTCAAATCGTGGTGATCTGCGGTGCCTGTTCCAAGTTCAGATTATGCGCAGCTGCCCATTCTGAACCAGCCCAGTGAACGCCGTTCGGATCGCGCCTGCCCTGTGTATCCGTGGAAGCACCGAGAAACTGCCTGCCGAGATCGTCTAAGTTTTCCGTTAGTGTTTCATCCGGTTGCAGGCTATCGTTGTAATAGCGCAGATAGTAATCCGGCTTAATCCAGCGATAATGATACCCATAGATGACGACTTTAGAGATATTCTCTCTGAAATTCAGTCCCGCAGCATGATAGATACGGCTTTCAAACAGAAACGCATCTCCTGCGTGGAGGCGCGGTTCGTCATATACAGGTGGGTCAACTGTCCCTTCGGGGATACCCAACGGTTTACTCAGTTTATGGCTCTTTCGGATAAACCACGTCGCACCCGAGTCCGGTACACTGAAGTCCGTTAAGCAGTAGCCTACCTTCAAACCGACGCGCGGACACCCTGCGTGCCCAACGTCCAGATGCACACCGACATCTCGATGCCAATTGCGGTTGTCGGGTTTTTCGGGTGCTTGTGGATGTTTATGGATAAGTGCGGTGTTCGTGATGTGGATATTTGTACCGAGCAGTTGCAGGATCAATGGCACTGCCTTCGACTGTGTCGCAAGGTCAGCGAATGCGGGTTCTTGCACCAACCCGTCCCGCCGATGTGCGTAGTAGCCGTGGTACTCAAACGATTCCATGAGCCGGTCACCTGTCTCGGTTAAGCGTTGAATCATCTCACTGTCGATTGCTGAACGCACGATGAGATAACCGTTCTCCTCGAATTCTTGGCGTTGTGTCTCTGTCAACTGAACAAATTCCATTTTTTTAATTTTCCTTGCGGTTCGGTCAGTTGGGTTTCGTCCTTAACGTTCCATTCCGTATATCCGCTCTCCTATCGCAAGCCGCGTGGGGAATTGCGGACAATGTTACGGACTGCGTTCTCTTTTGCTCCAGCGGAGCAATATGTCTATAGAAAAAGACGAGTCCCCTTCTCTTGCACTCCAGCGGAGTGCTATGTATTTGAGTATTTGAGGGGCCCGGCTGTTATGCCAAAAACTGTACAGGGTGTGTAAAGTTTTTGTCCTTAGGCGTTAGGCAGCTTGTGGGTGTTGTGCTTGCCAAAAGGTGTCCCAAGCGTCATTCTTCAATAAACACCGCCAGAATAAGATAGCGTTGATGCCGTTTTGTGTCCATCGCATGCC
>JAJEDB010000008.1 GCA_022821725.1 Candidatus Poribacteria bacterium
GGCATGCGATGGACACAAAACGGCATCAACGCTATCTTATTCTGGCGGTGTTTATTGAAGAATGACGCTTGGGACACCTTTTGGCAAGCACAACACCCACAAGCTGCCTAACGCCTAAGGACAAAAACTTTACACACCCGTGAGCGGTCAACTATTCTATATTCCACTGCATGGCACGTTTCATGAAGACCAACGGATCCTGCAACCACTCTCCATAACCGATGTTCTTGTTATCTGTGAGATAGTCAAGTTTTGCATCAATGCAGGCAGCGAGATCAGCATTTTCAAGGGCGAGCGTAAATCCGCCATACTCTATCTGCTCATCAAAGGCGGTGACGACAAGTTCGCCATGTGAGGCGTGTGCAGCCTCCTGACTACCAACCTCACCCCGCGCAATCGCATCAATACGTCCCGCAGTGAGTGCCTCAAGCAACTCCGACTCTCCCAAGACATCACCGAGATAGATGACCTGCGGCAGGGTTTCCGTAGGTGGATAGATGTGTTGCCTATCCGATAGGTTCGGAGAGGCACCGGCGGCTGTAATCGTGTAAGCCGCTGTGCCATCGGCAACTACAGTCCTGTCACGAGTCTCGATCTGGGTACCCGATAGCAGAACACCGTCGGCATCAACGAGCCCGGTAAGTTGAAGTAAACGCGCCTCGCCCGTTGTGCCGGGAAGGGCACCAACACGAACTTCACTGTTGAGGGCAACATGCGTGGAGAGACGTTCCGCATCTTCAGCACGCACCAAAAGCGTTTGCCGAAACGTGATATGTCCGGATGTGAAGGTGACGACGGGTATACCTGTAGCATCTTGCCTCCGAGATTCCAGAATGGTGATGCCGCCTCCGATAATATCATACGCGGGTTCAGCGGACTTTAGCCAGATGCCATCCCATTCGGCGATAGCCGTTCGTGAGAACGTCAAACCCGCCCCTTCCATCGCTTCGAGTGCAGTCAATAGATCCGCTTCGTAACCAAGATGTGTATTGAACGCAGCCGAACCGACATCTTCGTCAGCACTGTAACTAATGGGTGCGAAATGGGCATAAAAGCCGACCTTCAACACGCGGGTTCCGCCCGGACAAGTGTCTGTGGCTGTTACCTTTTGTGGCGTAACGAGGTGTCGCGCCTTCTCGCACCCTGAAAGCAGCACTGTTATGAATATGAATAAGACAAAAAGTCGAAATCGCATTGAAATCCTCCTAACGCCCTTGATTCAATAGTATAGAGATTCTACCCCATTTTTCTATGCGTGTCAATCTTATAGTAAAGTCAAAAAATAAGTTTACGTTTCAGAAAGTGGCAGCTCCGTTCCACCCCTGCTGGCGAGGTTTCCTAGGGGAAACACCCTATCAAAAACACCTCGCCAATGTATAGATAATTGTTGGTTTTACTATAATACCAGAGTCATTCAATTGTCACGAATCCCTCTTGTGGGATGGGTTTGTACCCCAAATCCGTCTTGTGGGAGGGGTTTATAACCCCGATTCTTGCGAAAACTAAATCACCTTGACGAATCCCTCTTGTGGAATGGGTTTGTAACTCGAATCATTCTTGTGGGAGGGGTTTGTCCTCCAATTCGAAGATGGGAATTATATTGAAACGGTGTATTGGGAGAATGCGGAAAATGTGTACGCGTTTGTAGGCAATGCGCTCCAACATTCATACACAGCACCCACCAGCCGTACTGATACATCTCGAAGTTTTGATGATTTATACTGATGCCGTAGTTAGGAACTAATAGGCAATAGTTCCTCGTCAAATCATAAATGCATGGTAATTGGTAAGAGATTTCTGATGTGTTCAGGTATCTCTTTACCAATTACCAAACATCGCCCATCCCCGATTTATCCAGCCCTTCGCGTAACCGAAGCGATTCCCGCGAATTACGAATCGCTGGACGCACCAGGTTCTCCCCGCATATAACACCGCACCCTATCAATAATCAGGGCAATATCGTTCCGAATAGCGATGGAGTGTTGAGGGATGTCCGTGTGTGACGGAAGCGTCTTTTGCGGACTCTACGTTAATGGCTTGGAGGGGGATGTTCACCTCAATGAGTTTTTTCGGTAATTGGGCATAATATCGATTAGTCAATCAGTTTTTGTGTGAAGGTTTCGATGTTCGACACCCGAGCTGCTGCGAGAAGGAGTTCCTTCAGCCGTTCCAAATCCTCAATGTTTTGGAGCATAGGTGTTAAGGCGCGCACCGCCTCTGGGTGGAATTGATCTGCCAGCAATTCGAGAGTATTCTCAATGGTAGCCTCTCTGCGCATTCTTTCGAGTTGGCGTTGGTAAGTTTTAGATTCTTGCATAAGTTCCTCCGGTATGAGTCGCTCAAGCAACTCAGCGTTATAGACTATTCCGCCAAAGACGGAGATTCCGTAGAGTAAATCCGCTTGTATTTCCTGATCGACGGGAGTGACACGTGTTGCGTCAACACATTCTTGCACCCAGCGTTCAGGGGGCATCCCAGCAGGGGGTTGCATCAGCGGCGTGAAGGGCAGGAGTCCGGGTGCCTGCCTCTCTAAAATCGCCTGTCCTTCTATCTCGATGAGCCGGATGACCTTATAGCGATTGGTGTGTTCGTATCCGTTCCAACTATAGGTATATCCGCCTGGGTCATTTCTCCCTGCGTTCGGATGAAAGTAGATGACATGTGAGTAAACCGGCATTTGGTGCTCACCGACGAGGTATCCTTGATATTGGGCGTTTCGTGCCCACATCGGTGTGCGTGTGCTGTCGCGGAGTTGCAATTCAACATGGAGAATGGCTTCGTGACCGCTAACACGGATCCGTTTTGTGATGTCGGTCTGTCGAGCGATAACTGTCTGCTGCTCGGTGTCAAGGTCTTCAAGGACTTCGACATCGTCTTCACCCAACACGAATCTCGAAAGGTCGACGGCGTGGTCTGTCCATAAGCTTTTCCCGATGTTGTCGTAATCTTGTGCCATAATGGTATTATACACCGGATAGTTGGAAAATATCAAGTTGAAAGGGCATTTCAACAGAGCCATTCAATTGTCACAAATCTCTCTTGTGGGAGGGGTTTGTAACCCCGATTTATGCCGAAAACTGAATGGCTCTGGACATTTCAATAGAATGGCTTAAGATTTGTCGGGGTTCATTTTCAGGTTGGTTTTCGGTTTCCATTCGCGGATGAGTTCGGTTTCTAAAAACACCGTCTCCTCCGCGTTCTCTGTGAATTCTACTGAAAATTGGACGATTGACCTGAACATTCGGAGTTGTGAATGGAGTCCATCATTCTGTGCGTTTGAATGATGCTGTAACAACCGCCTCCGCACACAGGTTGTGGATTCTCCGACGTAGAGGCACTCGTTTCGACCTTCGGTACCAGTTTTCCGCCACAGGACATATACACCGCTCCGTCGAGTTGGCAATTGCAATATCTCCTCGCGCGTAAAGGGCCGGAGGTTACGCTTGAGCTGATATTGTAGGACGTAAGGGGTGACTCTGTCATGCATGAGATATTTCCTATTGCCTGAATCAGGATTTTAGGGTAGGTTTGTAGTCGTGCGATTCATCGCACGTCAACATAGCGCAATGAATTGCGCTACTACGAACCAGACTTACCTTCAATTTGAAACCGAATAAAGCACTATTTAATAAGTCCAAATTGCTACAGACAAGATTTTGGGAAACCTACAGAGTTCCTTTTTCATTGAAAGTCGTTGGGTATCTGCGAAGTTTTGTAGCGTAGCCTGTTAGGCTGCGTGCTATGAGGCACAACCTAACAGGTTATGCTACAAAGATGGTAATTTGCGTTACTTTCAAATATCGGCTGTCAACTGTTCTGGTGATCCCATGGCTTGTGAGATATACTGCCACTGGGTTACGAGATTATTATAGTGTGCTGCGCTTTCGGCATCGCCGCGAGATTCATAGTAGGTATACAATATCCCTGCTAAACGCTTTGCAGATTCGTAATCGCGCATGGCACTCGCAACGGTGGTACATCCAGAGATGCCGCCGCTTTTTTCTACACCCGATAGATGCCATACCATCCGTAAACATCCCTCCCAGGCTGTCATATCTTCGCTGTTGTCGCGCTGGGCGTATTCTTCCGCTCTCAAGAGCTTAACTTTGCTTTGATATCTGCTTAATACTTTGTCGTGCATAGTGTCGATGTCCACATCCTTTGCCGTTGCCAGGACCAAAGCGTCTCCAAAATCACCTTCCATGTAGCCATGCTGCTTCAACCATGTCAAACAGAATTGACTCTCTGGATCCAATTCGCCTGTCTCTTGTTCATGGTAAGCCGTAATTTCCTTATTAATTTCCTTGAGGACCTCGCGTATCGGCACAATCTCACCGCTGATTCGTGTAACTTTGCTGTAGCGGGAGTAGACCTCCATCCCTGGTCCGATGGCGGCTTGCGCTAAATCGACAGGTCTGATGTTTGCGATGCGCGTGAATTTATCAAGCGCGGGTGGCATTTCTTTTTTTAGTGCTTGTAAAAATTCATTTCGAGTTATAACAGGGGCATCTTCAGAACGCGGGCGGCATACCAGCAAAATGGAGGAGGCAAGCGCGTTTTTACCTGTCCCAAGTGCTTTCGGTTGTTCGGTACGCACGGGCCACGTGCAGATTATCTGAAAACCGATGTTAATCACTGCTGTGAGCATTGTTTCCCAACCGGTAGAAGTTATGCCATCATGCTCCGCTTCCTGTTGTTTGTAAGCATAAAAAATAGAAGAGGGGAATTCGTTGGAGCATCCTTTCCATATCTGCAGCAGTGCCTTTTGCATCAATGTCTCAAAACGAGAGTCTGAGTCTTCAAATCGATGTTTATTCGCAATCATCTCTTCATTTTTAGGAGTCAGCATTCCGCCGAAGAGTTCTGGATATATTCCGCGGAGCAAGGGTCGCAGCCAGACGTAAAAGAAGTCGGAAAGGTCAGCATAACCGATGTTGTCGTAGTAGGGTGGGTCAGTAATGATAACAGACACATCATTAGCCTGCAATGTAGTCGTTGCATCCGCTTGGTAAACCTTGCTCTCATCTCCTATTGAAATTGGCAGATTTCCAACAGCCTTTGTAATCCACTCAATCTGGGACATCCAGTTTTGCGTTGACGTAGAAAACAGGTTTGCCTCGGGAAAGTCCCAAAGCATTGGAATAGCCTGTCGAGCGAAGACACCTTCTATATTCTCTCCAGAGTTCCTCCAGAATGTGAAACTGGAATTGCCATCGGTAGCCCGACCAATAGCAAGCGACAAATAGGTGCAAACGGCATCCGTGTATTCTTTAGTTGCACCATACTCGGTCATCTGTTTGTGAACTTCCGATAGGAGATTGCTGAAGACACTTAACGCCATCAGTTGTCGTTCAGTAAAAAGTTGATGCCAATCGGTGAGACCATAGCCTTGCACTCTTAAGTTCATCGCTTCCCTCGGCAGTTTACCTCTCGGTTTCCAAGTGGGTTTAGCTGACCGAGCTACTTCAATATCTGCTTCAGTAGGCGATAGGAATAATTTCCTCCGATCACCCTCAGCGACCATGGCTGTCATTACTTCTCCGAGTTTACCTACTTTCGCTTGTTCACGAACATAAGGTAACTTGACAGCAGTCCCACATCCACAACAATAAGCACCGGTGCGATTGACAGTAGACTTCGGGACCCCTTCATTATGATTTTGCACCACCCATGAAATCGTGTTTGATTCTCGATCAATAACTGGTTTTGTCCAATGTTGGTTCCCCTTTTTTTTCGACAATTGAAAGGTGGTCAGTAGGGGCATCTGGAGACCACACGCAGGATTAGGACACGAGATTGTGCGCGCCCAGAGCCATGCAACTACGGTGGCAGAAGTGCCGTCCGGAAGTTGTGCTTTTGGGTAGAGGTTGCCAATCCGCTTGTATGCCTCCTCACGCATCCATGCACCGTAATAGCGGATATCGGCTGCCAAGCCGGCAGTGCCTTTCCACGGGACACGCGTTCGCTTTCTACCTGTGCCGGTGAACATCCCCATGGGATCGGCATCGGGATTGACGGGTTTCTGATTGTGGAACTTCGGGGGCAGTTCAATCATTGCTTTGTTGAGCAGGACGGGGAGTGGATTCAGATCGGAGGCACGGGCGCGTAATCCCAAACGTTGTGCTTCAAGCGGAATGGAACCGCCGCCACAGAACGGATCGTAAACGGGTGGACAGTGGTCTCGGAGGTATTTTAGCACTGCATCCGGATTGTTTTTAAACTTCTGACGAAAATCACTTAGGGCCTCTCCGTTATTGCGTGCTACAGAATATGCGATTTCGTAACGTGCTTCTGCTAAGAGGTTTTCGTCATTGCAAGTTTTCCATATCACCAGTCGCTTCATGAGGTTATGGAGACGGGTGCGCTCTGCGTTCTGTTCAGGTTCGGTTGGGAATTCGTCTTTGCATTCTGAGGGGTCGTCCACCATACTGGCGAAAATGACGGCGCGGCATGCGGCGAGGGGTCGGCGTGCCCAATATCGGTGGAGTGTTGAGGGATGTCCGTGTGTGAGGGAGGCATCTTTTGCGGACTCTATGTTAATGGCTTGGAGGGGGATATTGACTTCAATAAGTTTTTTTCGGTAATTAGGCATAATGTTTTGTTGGCAATTCACGGTCCTCATGGACAACGTCATTGATGAAGTCCTGGCGTTCTTCGTCTGTCAGAGTATCCCAATCCAACCCGCGTTCGGTGCATACCTCTCGAACTTTTGATTCAAGATACTTCATCCGTTCCGTGCGGCGAGGCAGAGATTCTTTTGCAAGGGCGCGGACCACAGTTAACTTCTCTTCCCCTGGCAGTTGTTGAATAAAATCAATAATTTGTTCGGTTGTCAGTTTAATGGTTAGCTCCATCTCAGTTTCCTCCTTTTTTCGTAGGGTGGACATGCCTTCGCACCTATAGCGTGTTGCTATTCGTGCAGCATTTGTGCGAAGGTTTCGATGTTCGGCACCCGAGCTGCTGCAAGATGAAGTTCCTTCAGGCGTTCCAAATCATCAATGTTTTGGAGCATAGGCGTTACGGCGCGCACCGCCTCTGTGTGAAACTGCTGTTCAAGCAGCGCGATGATGTGCTCAATCGTATTTTCTCTGAGCATGAGTTGGTAAAATTTAGATTCTCGCATGAGTTCCTCCGGTATACGTCGTTTGAAAAATTGAGGGTCATACACGATACTTCCAAAAACGGAAATTGCGTAAAGTAAATCTGTCTGTGTCTGCTGATCCGCTGACGTTGCACGCGTCGCATCAATACACGTTTGCACCCAATGCTCTGAGTCCATGCCTGTAGGCGGTTTCATGAGCGGCGTGAAGGGCAGGAGTCCGGGTGCCTGCCTATCTAAAATCGCCTGTCCTTCTATCTCAATGAGCCGTATCACCTTATAGCGATTGGTGTGTTCATAGCCGTTCCAACTATAGGTGTATCCGCCTGGGTCATTCCTTCCCGCGTTCGGATGAAAGTAGATGACATGTGAGTAAACCGGCATTTGGTGCTCACCGACGAGGTATCCTTGATATTGGGCGTTTCGTGCCCACATCGGTGTGCGTGTGCTGTCGCGGAGTTGCAATTCAACATGGAGAATGGCGTTGTGACCGCTAACACGAACGCGTTTTGTGATGTCGGTCTGCCGAGCGATAACCGTCTGCTGCTCAGTGTCAAGGTCTTCAAGGACTTCGACATCGTCTTCACCCAACACGAATCGCGAAAGGTCGTTGGCGTGGTCTGTCCATAAGCTTTTCCCTATGTTGTCATAGTCTTGTGCCATGGTTGTATTATACTGTAAAGCGGTGGAAAATGTCAAACAGATTTGCGGATTTGGATTCGGATTTGAGATGGCACAGGCTAACAGCCTATGCTACAAAGATGCCCAGACTCACAGTCTATGCTACAACAACTACAGACTTTCAGTCGCTCTTGAATTCGGCGTTGAGGTGTTCGCTGTTCTGCTTGACAGCACGGGTGGTGTTTTCGGAAAAGCCATCCGATTTGTTGGCAGTAACGGTGATTTCGATTTTCACGTTTCCACCATCGGCTTGGAGGGTGCGGGCGATTTCGTCCTGTAAGGTTTCTATTTCCTCCATGAAGGGTAACTCTAACTGCAAGGCTTTGGTAACAACGACATGCGTAGGTCCCTGTGCTTGTGGAGGTTCGACCACAACTCGGGTTGGGGTGTCTCGCGTTTGCTTTTCTGTGTCTGGTGCTGATTCGGGAGCGTCCGATTTCTTCTGTTTTTCCTTTTCCTCCTTGAGGAGTTTTGCCATTTCAGGGTTTATGAGGACAGCTGCGCTACCTTCAACCACTCGGAGCCCACCAATTTGTTCTTCAAAGCGGAAGTTGCGGTAATCGTTATCTTCATAAGCACTGGCGTATCCGAAGGTGCCGACTTGTACACCATCTCTGATGCATGTTGCTAAAACACTCCGGTCCCTCAGACGCGGCATGTAGACGTTCCTCGCTATGAGTTTCCAGAGGCTGTCTATCTCAATATGATCTTGATAGGCATCGCTACTCCAGATATATTGCTGCAATTTTCCAGCGAAGATTTCAGAGGCTATTTTTGTGACGATTGCATCGTCTTCAATAAATTTGTCACGGAGTCGTTGTATAATCCTGCCATTATCGGATTTTGTGTCGGAAATAGAAAAGTCATACATATTCTTTTGCGGATCCGGTTGTGAAGGGGCGAGTGCCCACCGGTATGCTTTGAAGAGTGTGGCTGTTACGTTATCTTCAGCGGATTCGAGGTTTTCTGTCGTCTGATCTCGTCGGGTACCTTCAAGGCTACCAAGTGCACTATGGAGTGCATCTCCATTCATAATGGAGTTCCAAGCAAGATAGTCTTTGACGAAATTTCTCAGTTCTCGGATATCATCTCGTCGCGCTGCGATAAAAAGAAGCGTGTTCCTGAAGGTGCGTTGTCTCTCATCGTCCGCGCTGTATGTCAGAATTTTGCGTGCTGTGTTGCTTGCTATATCTGTCTCCTTTTCGCGGCTCGGTAGGGATGCCTGCGGAGGGAGGATAACGTATTGAATCGTTTCGGAATCCTTGACGGAGTTTGGCGAGGTTGGACAGACTTGCACGCTTGGATCGCGTCCGATGGCTCTTTCCAATCGTGAGACAATCTCAGCGTAGATATCTTCATCGGTATATTCCGCTGCCCGGTCTTTAGCAACCTTGTTGAGGTTTTCTTGGGTATGGAAATAGTATCTATCGTCGAGGTTATAGAGAAAATAGAGATTGCCTGTCATTCTGCTAAGAGCGTCGTTGTAAACGGCGACCCCCTGTCCGGGTTCAACGACACCGAGATGAATTTGACGATTCGTGATGCCTTTGACCGCGCCCCCTGTAGCACTTCCAAGAAAGATAGTGCGTGCGATTCGACGTGCCGCATTGCCTACCTCAATGAAGCTTTGAGATTCCCTATCGATCTGTTCAGTCCGGGAGTTGTAGCTGTCTATCTCTTGGACGATGGGGTCCCAATTCCCACCGGACTTCGCAAGCAGTCTTGTGAATTCATCGGAGAGGGCGGGATCGTCAAGTGTAAGGTTCGCTGGCATTATGAGCAGAGAGGGGTCCTGTTCTTGGTAGAGGCGGGAGATGCAAGTTGCCATCATCCGCAGCACGCCACGGGTGCGTTGAAATCCGGGAATTACCACCCAATCTTGAGAAAGCCGGTCAAATACCTCCGGGTGTATCGGGTAGCAGTCTTTCATCCGCTGCAGGTAACGTTGATCGTTGACCCCGTCGGGGTATTCGCTGCGTGAGTTCTGGTACATCTTTCGGAACGCTTCACAGGTCAGATCGCGTTCCGTTTCGTCAATTATGGGACCGAACAATCGCCTCCGCACAACTTCAAAGGCGTTATCAACTTCTAAAGGAATTGAGACAGCGTCAACTCTTTCAAGGATAGCCACAAGGGTATCAAGTGCTGTTATTCCGCCTTCTCCTCCTGCGTGTACCGGGCCTTCTGGTAACGTTGCGATGAGCGTAATATTCTTGGACTTCTTGACAGACTCTGTGAGTGCGTGAAAGAAGGTGTAGATGCTCTCTCGTGTGACACCTTGGACATTACGGACATACGCGACGAGTTCATCTATCAAAATCACGGAGGGGCCGACGTGTTCAAAAAGCGCGTCCAATTGATTTCCGCCGGGAGAGATGCCTTCGCGTGCGGCTTTTCTGATGAGATTATACCCATCTTGTCCACCGAGTTGATCTGCCATCATACCCCAAAGGGTGTTGAGTGGGTCCCCCTGTTTTGTTTCATCTGCATCGGTAGTCGAAAGATAAGTGCCGACGAGGACAGAAATGTTCGTATTGCGTGGTGTATCGGTGTCCCATTCTGCTTCTTCCAGAATGTCTTCTATTTCTTTCCGCAGCCGCGCATACGGACCGTCTGCTGGCAGTTCTCTCAGGATGTTAATTCCGGTAACAAGGTGATAAAGCGCGATGAGGCTATGGGTTTTTCCACCCCCAAAACCGGTTTTGAGTTGGATGACCGGGTTGCCGCCTTTGCCGCCGAGACGTTTCAAGGTATTGACTAACAATTCTCGGAGTCCGGGGGTGATGTATGTCTGATTGAAGAAGATTTCGGTTTCGCCGTATTCTGGTGTTTTCGCGTTTCCTTCAAAGACTTCTTGAAGGTCGGCAGCAAATTCCGATTTTCGGAAGGAACCTTCAATGACATCGGTGTTCGGACGGATGACATCGCGCCATGGCTTGAGATCGGATGCCTTTCTACGCGGCAGTTTCGGTTTCGCTTCGGTGGTCGCTGCAGTACTGGTTAGTAATTTGTCACGGATAGTTTCAACGTCTCGTTTCTGTTCGGGCGAATTGATTTGTCCAAGCACGTCTGCAATGTCGTGGAGCCGTGAAAGGGCATAGCTGGGATCGATGTCTTCTGTTCCAGGATGCGAAACCTGATTGCGTGCTTCCGTTATAATACCGACGGCACTCCGAATATCGCGATCTGGATCGAAGCAGTGTTTAAAAACGTCGTGCCAATACTCTCTGAAAAGGTATGGAAAGTTGCCAATATCTATATCTGCTTCGTTTTGGAAACAGTCTTCTGGGGCTAAGTCTTGCACCGCTTTCAGGTTTTTAAAAATAAAAGGGCGTATGGCATCGCGGTAGATATTGAGTGCTTCGTAGAGGGCATCTTGGTTAGGACGTTTGGGCGAATTCACGTGTGTGGGCTCCGACTCTGTAATTTTTTCAGAAGTATAGCAGGTTTTCGGTTTTAGGTCAAGCGGGGGATTGATTCTTGTCTGCGTTAAGCAACGAGTTCATACGAAGATAGTGCTCTCAATTTTAGAAAGGTGTTTTGTGTCACAATTGGAAAGAACAGAAGCTAACTCGGCACGTGTGATTTTCTGCTCATAATAAGCCGTAAAAGCAGTTCGAGCGAAGTACTCACCGGCGGTATTGAGAAGCCGATTATGGTAAGGGGCAACTCCACCTGTGCGTGCTGGAATGTTTCTATACTTTGCTAATTGCTGGTTTCTGTACATTTGATAGTTACGCTGCGAGATTTTTTTCAGTGTTAGCAATCTACGCATGATAACTTCAGGAATTGTCAAAAGATGGTTTTTGACAATAGGGTAAAATTAGAATTCCTCAATGTGAATCTGTTGGTTGGGTTTGACATCCTTGCGTGTGCTGACAGCACCGCTGGGCCACTTCACTTCAACCGTGTCGATAAGGGGATCGTCATTTATCCCGAAGATGGCAGTGAGTTCGCTCTGTGAACAGTAACTGGAGCCGCTCTTGACTGTGTGGGTCTGTGTTCCCAACGCCGAGGTGATACGGATCTGCGCGCCGATGCCGTCGCGGTTGCTCGTTTGTCCGACGAGCTGAATCTTGATCCACCCCTTGCGGTTGCCCCCGTCATTTCGGAAGAGATGTGCGGGTCCGTTAGAGGTCGTAACGAGCAGATCCCAGTCTCCGTCGTTGTCGATATCGCCGTAGGCACCGCCTCTGCCAACTATTGGCTTTGCCAAGTCCGTGCCGACTTGATGCAGCACATCGGTGAATTTGCCCTGAGAGTCGTTATGAAATAGATGCGGGGGTTGGGCGTAGGTAACTTGCGTCTGAATGGCGTTGATGTCGGTTTCGACGTGTCCGTTGGCGGTGAAGATGTCGAGGTTGCCGTCGAGATCGAAGTCGAAGAAGAAACACGCAAAGGTGAGCGTCAATAGGGTGACGTTTCCGATATGCGCGGCAGGGGCATCGTCGATGAAAAAGTCGCCTTCGTTGTGATAGAGGTTGAGCATTTCATTGGAAAAGTTGCCAATAACGAGGCTCTCTCTGCCCGTGCGATCATAATCTGCGGCATCGATCCCCATTGCGCCGGTCGCGACACCGCTTTCGTTATAAGCGATTCCCGCAAGCATTCCGCTTTCAATGAAGGTGCCGTCGCCGTTGTTTTGATAGAGTTTATTGGGTTGTGTGTCGTTCGCCTCGAAGATATCCGGTAAGCCGTCGGCATTGTAGTCGAAGATGCAAACACCGAGGGATTTGCTCGTGTTGTCCTCAATCCGTGCGATACGAGAGACATCGGCGAAGGTGCCGTCCCCCCGATTTCTGAAGAGTTTACTGGACTGACCTGTGTAGGATTCGGGGGTGCAGTAGGATTTATTGATGCCGTCGAGGGTACAGAACAGATCGTTTTCGATACGCCATTCGACATAGTTGGCGACGTAGACATCGAGGTGTCCATCCTTGTTGTAATCGAACCACGCGCAGCTTGTGCCGAAACCGGGGTTATCAATACCAGCGGCTTCCGTAACGTCGACAAAGGTGCCGTCCCCCCTGTTTTGGAAAAGCCGATCGGTGTCAAGGGTGCTGATATAGATGTCTGGGTCGCCATCGTTATCGTAATCAGCGACGGCGACACCCATCCCGTAAAGCGGTGTCGCGAGCCCTGCGGTTTCCGTGACATCGGTGAAGGTGCCGTCTTGGTCGTTGCGATAGAGTGCCATCGTTTGCCGCTTCTGGGTTGCCTCACCTTCCCAATCCTTTCCGTTGACGAGCAGGATGTCCTGCCAACCGTCGGTGTTATAGTCGATAAAGGCGCATCCTGAACCCATGGTTTCGGGGAGGTATTTCTTGCCGAAGGCACCCGTGTTATGGACGAAGTCGATGCCTGCTTCGTGTGTGATGTCGGTGAATTGCGGCAGGGGTTGTGCAAGGGCGTTGAAAGAAAAAAAAATCAGGAAAGTTATCAAGTGTGCTAAAAGTGCTACGGCATTAAACCAACTTTCTAAATTTACGGATTTTAGTACACCTGCAAACTTTTTGGCGTAGTATAGTTCCTGTTTTATCATTAGATAAGAATCCATCGACCCTCCTTCCATGAGGTTTGGATGGCAGTTTGCACGTCGGCGACTGCGGCGGCTTCTCGGAAACTGGGGTTGCCCTGTTTTCCTGTGTGGATCGCTTGCAAAAACTGGTATGCCTCGATTGTCTTCAGGTCATCGTAACCTAATCCAACGGCGGGACCGGGATTGAAATAACTGTGAAACGGGTGGCTCGGACCGCTTAGCACGCGGGTGTATCCGTCTGGGTACCCCGCCTCGGCGGGTAGGTACACCTCAAGTTCGTTCATCTGCTCGAAGTTCCAACGCAAGGCACCCGCTGTCCCGTGCACCTCAAACGCCATTTCGCATTTTGGACCGGTGATAACCCGACACGCCTCCAGGGAGCCTCTGACCCCGTTCTCAAACCTGACCAATGCCCCGACATAATCCTCGTTCGTGACGGCAGCGGTTTCGCCGTCTGTTCCGAGGGTGAAGTGTGTCCCAGTGCCTGCTGTTGCTACAGGACGTTCCGGGATAAAGGTCTCGTGTTGTGAAACCACGCTGTCAATACGACCGACGATGAAGTGTGCCATGTCAATGACGTGAGAAAGTAGATCCCCCAACGTTCCCAATCCAGCGATTTCCTTCTGGAAACGCCATGAAAGGACTGCGCGTGGATGACTTGCGTAACCCGCGAAAAATCTACCGCGATAGTGGGTGAGTTTGCCGAGTCTTCCCTCTGAAATCAATTGATGTGCGTATTGAACGACGGGTGCCCATCTGTAGTTATAGCCGACACAGGTAATTACACCTGCCCGTTGTGCGGCGGCGTAGATTGCTTTCGTTTCCGCTGGGTTTCGTCCGACGGGTTTCTCACAGAAGACGTGTTTTCCTGCGGCTGTCGCTGCCTCGACGATCTCAAGGTGCATGCTGTTCGGCGCGGCGATATTGACGATCTCTACAGCTTCGTCATCTATGACGTGTCGAAAGTCGGTCGTTGTGCGTTGAAACCCGAAACGTGTTTTCGCCTCGGTTGTGCGTTCGACGACATCATCGGCGCAGGTCACAAGTCTCGGATGGAGCGGACTGTCGTGGAACCGATCCGCGATCTGACGATATGCGCGGGCATGCGTCATGCCCATCCATCCCATGCCGATAATGCCGATGCCTATTGTGTTTTCTGCCATTTTTTTAATTTATTGAGTGCACGGAAACGGTCAAATCACGGACCGCGCCATTTATCCGCAAGGTATAATTAAAAACCTTTTTTGAGTTGCCCCCATGTGGTTGCGAGTTTGGTGCGTGGCTCGACGGGACGTGCCTTTCCGGGACCGCCGTTATTGATATTCGGACCTGTGATTTCCACATCGTCAAAGTGGGCTTGCCCGTCTGCGACAACAAGCCCGGCTTGTCCGCCTCTTAACGGGTCATCGTCAATGACGGTGAATATCTCGTCGTCAATTTGAAATTCAAGTGTGCCATCTTCGTGAACGGTGGCAGTGAGTTCGTACCACGTATCGATTTCGGCATCAAAAGCAAAGATGACACTGGACCAGTCGTCTGGGAGTGCTTTAACGATTCTGGCGTTGCCGAAAACGTAGTCGATAAAAAAGAGGTAACGCGTATCTTCCTCACCTCTGTCGTGGAGTGTTAAGCCAATGCTGGGGGGTTCGTTTTTGTCTTCGACTAATTTCGCACGACACGAGAGGGAGTAGTTCTTCCACGTGAGTTCACCTGTTATCCAGAGGCTCATGAAACCCGGTAAAAATATTTCTCCGACGGCTTCGCCATTACTCACCCACCATTTTTCAACCTGTCGGTCGATGTTAAAGATTTTCCATTCACGGGTGTCTTTGTCTTCAAAATCGTCGCGCCACGTCCCCGCAAAGGCAGGGTGCCATGCTTGGACTGAAAGGCAGATGATTGTAGTGATCGCGAGTAGGGGTGTTAGGTTTCTCATTTTAAGCCTCCCTAATTAGGCACTGTCCATCTGAATCTGCATAAGGGCAGGCGCTGCAGTGTTCGAGATTCTTTTCATAAACCCCGCCCTGCAGTGCTAAGATTCTTTTCTCCCACTGTTTTTGGAGTTCCTGCAATTGTGCTGGCCTGAAGTGCCTCTGTTCTGACTGACCGGGCTCGGTAAAGAAGATATTAATTGTCACAGTCGATTGATGTGGATAACACCGATGCAGGAGTAGACTGTAAAGTTCCATTTCTGGATCGGACGTATCTAAATTTTGAGCCGCGTCGGTTTTAAAATTGAGTATCTGATAGTTGCCTGTTTCGTCTTTAAAGAGTCTGTCGAACGTGCCATCAACGATATGTCCGTTAATGTCTGCATGAATGTGCTGATTAACCTGAATCGTGGATGCAGAGAATGCCGTTTCACCGAGTTCGGAGTTGATGAAATTACTAACGTGTTTACGAAGTGTTTTTGTTAATTGAGTCGTTCCTTCTTCAACCCCAGCGGGGTGATATGTTTGTAGAACTTTGTCAATCGTGGTGTCAAGTTCTTCTATATCTGATTGTTGCCTAATTCGTGCCAGCGTGGAACGGAGCGCGGCATCGATCTCGTCTTTGTCCACATCCGGTGTTTCTTGCCCGTTCGTTGGGATTTGTAGGACGTTTTGTAACTGATAGCGTAGCGGACACCGGGCATAGTTCGCGAGTTCAGAGACAGAGAAAGCTGCGGAAGTCCCAGTCAGTTCCGGTTTTCGGGGCAGCTCAGGGAAATCAACGGGTGTTGTTTCATCGGGGATTTCATCTATGGATTCAGTCTCTGTAACCCCCTGATGGATCGGGATTTGGAGTTGGAAGGATTCAGTGTTTCTACTGTTTCCTGCGAACACTTCCAATGAGACAGGGAGGCTCAGCAAATCGTCTTCTTCACCGATGTTGAGATGTTTATAGAGCCAATCCAGCACGTTCATTGCGGGGAGTGTGCCTGATAAGATGAGCCGATCACACGCCCGTGTTGTGCCGACATAAAACAGGCGTTTCTTTTCCGCGATTTCCTTCTCGTTTGCCCGGTTTTTCATCTGTGTAACGATGTCTGGTTCAGTTCTGCCGTAGTCTTTATCGGGATTAAGGGGACTGAAACCGATACCGAATACCTCATCAATGAAAGGTTCTCTGTCTGTCTGTCCTTTCCGGTCAAGCCTTGGGAGGATGACGACTGGAAACTGTTTCCCTTTGGAGGCGTGGATGGTCATAATTTGGACTGCGTCGCTGCTTGCCTCGATAGGTGCCTGTCCCTCCCGTCGCTCTTCCTCAATGAGAATATCCAGAAATTCGATAAAGTCTGGGAGAATCTGCTTGGTTTCATCGCCATCAAAGTTTCTGGCGTGTTCTAAAAGTTTTTGATAGTTTACCCAGCGTTGTTGTCCCTGCTTTCCGGTCTTCAGGGTCCCAATCATTCCTGTTTCATTAACGATGGTTACGATGAGTTGGTTTACAGGCATTCGGCGTGCGAATTGCTGATGCTTTTTTAGAATGGTTATCGCGGTGCGGAGATTATCGGACGCCTCTTTATAGTGCTGTGCTTGCTCCCAGAAATGCTCTCCGTTTTGGCATGAAATTTCGTAGAGTTCGGTGTCGGAGATACCGAAAGCGGGACCGCGAAGGACGGCAGCAAGAGATGTTTGGTTCTCTTTTGGATCGTTAAGGAAGTTGAGATAGTTCCAGATGTCGTAGATTTCTTGTCGTTGGTAGAAACCGACACCCCCAGTGGTGAGATACGGGATATCAGCTTCAAGTAAGGCGTTCTCAATATTGGGGAGATGGGTTCGGGTTTGAATGAGGATCGCAATGTCACCATACGCAATGGGCTGTTCCGCTTCCTGTCCATTCGTGCCTCGCTTATAGATGGTTTCTGCGTTTGCTTTCATGCTTTTGATATGGTGTGCGATAAGCGAGTATTCATCTGCTAAATCCTCATCCTGTTTTCCCAGCAGGATTTCAACTGTGCCGTTTGATTTGACGGGTCGCGCTTGTGTCAATGCCTCATACGCCACTTCAAATTCGGTCTCTTTTCCATCCCCCATCAAGTGATTGAAAAAGTAATTGACGAACCCGACGGTATTACGTAAGGATCGGAAATTCTCTGTGAGCTGGATATCATCGCCGCCATTCTCGACGATTTTTTCCTTTGTCTTTGTAAATACGCGGACATCTGCGCCACGGAATGCGTAAATGCTCTGTTTTGGGTCACCGACGATAAAAAGATTCGCTGCTGTGAGTTCGTTCGTGAGCAGCATCACCAATTCATACTGGAGTTCGTTTGTATCCTGGTATTCATCTACCATGTAATACGTGTGCCGGGACACCAATTTCTGTCGGATTTCTGCGTTGTTGCGAACGAGATCGCGGGTTTTCAGCTGCAGATCCGTAAAATCGAGTTTACCTTGAGAGAGTTTAGCGGTCCTGTATGCCGTTGAGATTCGGATGTATAGTTTGAGGAGGTCCTGGATAGTGCTAAGCAGGAAATCATCATCGGTTTCGACTGCATTCGGTTCGGCTGTATCATCGGTTTCAACGTCGCCTGTTTTCTCATCTTTCTCTTTTTCAAGGATTGGAATGTTTTTAATCTTTTTCGAGGTTGCTACCAAAAAATCAATCTCATCCGCAATTCCTGTTCTGTCGATGCTTTTCGGTAGAAAGCTTTGTGTCGCAATCTCATTTTTTCCAGTTGTAATGAATCGCGCAATTTCCTGAAGTAGGTTCGGCAGTTCGGGAGAGTTGAGGTTCGACTCGTATTGTGCTGCTAAGGGGTGTATGAGCTTCTGAGCGCCGTCTGCTCTCTTACCTCTCGCGACCTGCAAAACGGTATTTAGACATCGGATGAATTCAGGGATGTCAATTGTTGACATGCGTCTTTCCTGAATCTCCTGTTGTCTTTCGCGAACCCGTTTTTGTAAGGCATCACGTATCTCTGTATCGTTTGGATGCCTATAGATTTCCTCCATGAGGTGTTCGAGGGCATCCCGTTGATTTATCATAGTGGAGAGGAGATCGACCAGTTTCTGCTGCCCTCCGTAGCGTTGTAGCAAACGTGTAAACTCGCCCCGATGTTTATCTTCCTCGTTTGTAGCGAGGTCACTGAGGGTTGCCTTCACGGTTTCCTGTAGTAGGAGTTTCTGATCGATGCCTTGTAGGATACTGAAGTTCGCTGGGACCCCCGCTTGGAGAGGGAATTCTCGTAGGATGCGTGAGCAGAACGCATGGATCGTTGAGATGTGTGCCGTGCCCATTTTTTCGCGGAGACCTTGTAGCGGAGTGTCCTGTTCTGCACGCTCACGTTCTTCATGAAGTGACAGTTCTTCAATAATTCGTTCCTTCATCTCGGCGGCGGCTTTGTCGGTGAAAGTGATAGCGACAATCTCTTGCGGGTCGGCATTACCTTCACGCAAAATTTTGAGGTAACGTTCGACCAATACCGTGGTTTTTCCGGACCCGGCACCGGCGGTTACGCAGATGTGTTTTTCTATGTTAAGGGCTCGTTGTTGATTCGGTGTAAATCGCATAATTTTATGGCTGTCAGTTATCAGAACGCTCCTTTCATTCGCTTTCAGTTGTCAGTTGTCGGGGGAGTGGTTTTCGGTAGTCAGTTGTCAGCCACAACAGGGTTTTGCTAAATGAACACCTCTTTTCCGATAACCGATAACCGATAACCGATAACTATTCCGGCAGTGGGATAACTGCGTCTGCTGCTATTGAGAGTTGCACAGTGTCTCCGGGCTTTTTCGTTTCTGTGCCGGGATTGTAGTGGACGGCTTTAAGCGGAAGGTCTTCGGAGACCATCAGTTGATATTCCTCTACTCTGCCTAAATAGTTGACCGCAGTCACTTTCGCGGTTATCCTGTTTTCGATGGGGGTTCCGCCATTCTGATCGTTGTCAATCACAAGTGCCTCTGGTCGAATAGAGCATCGCACGGGTGTCCCTTGCGTGAGTTTGTGATAGATGGTCGTCGCGTGGAGGGTTCCGGCGGAGGTCTCTATAGTCGCACTCCCGTTTGATGCCTGTGCGACCTTGCCTGAGATGAAATTGGTTTCCCCAACGAAGCTTGCAACAAAAGTGTTCTTTGGAAACTGGTATACTTCGCGCGGGGTGCCGACTTGGATGATAACGCCGTCCTGCATAATTGCCATCCGATCCGCCATAGAGAGGGCATCCACCTGATCGTGTGTGACGTAGAACATTGTAATGTTGGTGCGGTCGTGGATCTGTTTGATTTCGTCGCGCATTTGCTGTCGGAGTGCGGCATCGAGGTTACTAATCGGTTCGTCGAGGAGGAGGACACTCGGTTCAATAACGAGGGCACGGGCAAGGGCGATACGCTGCTGTTGTCCACCAGAGAGCGTGTTGACGGCACGGTCCCGAAAATCTTCCATCTGGACCATTTCGAGTGCGCGCGTGATTTTTTCGGTGCGTTCCGCTTTTTCGAGTTTCCGAAGCGTTAGCCCGTATTCGATGTTTTCGGCGACCGACATGTGGGGCCACAAGGCATAGTTCTGGAATACCATGCCTGTATTGCGTTGGTGTGGCGGCACGTCGTTCATGAGGGTATCGTCGAATCGGAGTTCACCGGTGTCGGGTTTGTAGAATCCGGCGACGATTCGGAGGAAGGTGGATTTGCCGCATCCGGACGGACCGAGAAGGAAAAAGAATTCTCCCTTCTCAATCTCCAAGCTCACGTCGTTGACTGCAATCGTGGTGTCGAATGCCTTCGTAACATGTGTTAGTTGAACTGCAACTGCCATATTTTAAATTTTCCTTGCGGAGAAACAGGGCGGGTCAGAACTATCGGCTGCCTTTCTTATATCCGCCTTCCATTTCATTACAGGCTACGGGTTTTGAGGTTATCTTAAGACGAACCCTGTGTTAGACGAAAACTTCTTAGTCGCCTGCTAACTGCTGACCGGCAACCGTCAATTTTCCCTTGCGGGTAGATTGACGGGTGGCTACTTTTCTGTTTGTGGGATGTCCTTCACGCATCGAAATCCAATAGTGCTTCCAGACGAAAGGTGATACCATCGATCTGCGACGCGAAGATCTTCAGGACTTCCACCCCACCCGCCACCGCGTAGGATACGAAAGTTTTCGGTATCTGGGGCAATTTCTCTGCCGAAGCGAGGGTTGTTTTCTGGACTGATGCTATAGAATTCGCTGTTGTATTCATCAAAGCACCACTCCCAAGCATTGCCTGCCATATCGTAGAGGTTATAGCCGTTGGGTGGGAAACTCCCAACCGGTGCTGTCCATTTCCATCTATCCGCACCGCCTACATTGCCGAAGTTGGCATCTGCATAGGTTATTATATCACCATTCGGGTATCGTTTACCAGTCAGACCTCCGCGTGCGGCGTATTCCCACTCTGCTTCGGTAGGCAACCGTTTATTTGCCCACGCTGCGTATGCAGCCGCATCGCGCCAGTTCACCCGAACAACAGGCGCGTCGGGAGCATTGAATCTTGGGTTATGCGACAGCGGTGGCTGCGGGTAGCCTGTGCTTTGGACGAATTTTTGGTAGCGGGCATTCGTTACCTCGTGGATGTCCATGTAAAATGCGTCGAGGGTGACGGTATGCACGGGGTGTTCATCGCTATCCCCGATGGTAGAACCCATCTGAAACGTGCCTGCCGGAATCAGCACCATTGTTGCACCATCGACGCCAGAGACGATTTCTGCTGCGTTTTCAGGGGTGGAGGCACCCTCTTCGCTCTGCCCGCAGGCGGACATGCCAACGCTGATGATACCAATGAGAAGAATCCCCACGGCTCTCATAACGCCTTTGCAACCTGTGTAGCAGTTTCGACGATCCACGTCTGTTCTCTTGCATAAACTGTCCGCAGATCCAACCAGAAGATACCCTCCTTGATTCTACCGATGACGGGAATTGTAGCGTTTCGGAACTGCGCAGCGAGCATTTCAGCGGAAACTTCCGCGGGTTCAAGGACAAGGGCGATACTCGGTAACGTCTCGACAGGAAGTGCCCCACTCCCGATCTGTCCATAGGTTTCGGAGACCTGAATATCCACTTTTCCTCCGAAGCGGGATTCTAACGCCGCTTTGAGCTCGGTTGCAAGGGTGTGGAGTGTCTCCATGGGTCGGGTATAGCGGTTGAGCATCGGAAACCGTTCCGTTAGCGTGTCGTCCGCTGTGAGATAGAGTTGCAACGTCGCTGACAAACCGGCAATGATAAGTTTATCGACTCGGAGTGCCCGCATCATCGGATTTTTACGCATCTTCTCGATCCATTCTGTTTTACCAACGATAATTCCGGCTTGCGGTCCACCGAGGAGCTTATCCCCGCTAAAGGTGACAATATCGACACCGCTGGCGATGCGTTCTCCGACGAGCGGTTCATGCGGGAGTCCATAAGTCGTCATGTCAATGAGCGCACCACTCCCAAGGTCTTCCATCGTTGGGATGCCGTGCTGCCTGCCGAGTTCTGTCAGTTCTTCCATTGAAGGCGTTGAAGTGAAACCGAGAATTTTGTAGTTGCTCGGATGCACCTTGAGTAAGAGTCCTGTGTTTTCATTGATAGCCTCGGCATAATCTCGGAGATGGGTTCGATTGGTAGTGCCGACTTCTCGGAGGATCGCACCGCTTGCCGCCATCACGTCAGGCACTCGAAACGCGCCACCGATTTCGATGAGTTCTCCGCGTGAGACGATGACCTCTTTACCGAATGCCATCGTCTGAAGGGCGAGTAGAACCGCCGCGGCGTTATTGTTGACGATTGTAGATGCCTCGCAGCCCGTTAACTGCTGTAAGAGCGGTTCAGTAATCCTATCTCGATGCCCGCGTCTGCCTGTTGAGATGTCGTATTCGAGGTTGACGTAATTTTGTGCGGCTTGCTGGATGGCTTCACAGGCAGCCGTGCTGAGTAGCGATCTGCCTAAGTTGGTGTGTGTAACCGTGCCTGTTGCGTTGACGACGGGACGCATACGCTCGCCTATCTTTTCCAAAATTTTCTGATGTGTCCGCTCGGCGTATTCCGCGTGTTCTGGGAGTTGCGTATGGTTTCCGATCAGGATGTCGTTTCGGATGTCGGCGACGACAGCACGTAGTGCCTCCGTCACAAGCGAACGCGTGTAGGTGGCTTGCAGGTCAAGCATCTCCTGTGTGTTCAGGAGTTTTTCGATGGCGGGCAGGTGCCGTAGGATGTTTTTATGTGTGTTTGCGTTCAACCGCTGTCTCCGTTGATATAGGCGTATTCAGCAGGATTTTTATCATCCATTCACCGTCATGGGCGGGGTTGTAAATCAATCCGTTTTGTATGTCAACACAGAGGTCGAGTGCTTCCAAGATCATGTGTCCGACGAGAACAGGTGCGTCCTCAGGAAGGTCTGTTACTGTGATGAAGTCACTTCGCTCCAACACCGTGTATTTTACCTGTGAATAAACAGTCCGGTTTATGGTCCCGTTTGCGGTCTGTGCACGAATGTTTCGGATGGGTTTCAAACCGAGTTGTTTGATGAGAGACGTGGGTAAACAGAGTCCAGTTGCGCCGGTATCAACAAGTGCGTCTTCAACGGTGAGTCGGCGGACATCTTCTGGATTCAGAACGCCGAGTTCTACTGCAACCAGATCTGCTTGATTCGCGAGTTCGATTTGAGTTGTATGTTCCATTTCAATTTCTCCTGTTACTTTGTCTTTGAGGTATGTTTTTAGGTTTCTGGATTTCCGAGATTAGTATAGCATATTGTAGGAAGGTTGTCAAATGGTTTTGACGGGAGGATTTCACAAAGGTCCTGCATTCAGATTCAGACTGAAAGGAGAGAGAATAGGACGGAAAGCAACGAGTTAAGGCGTTACGGATTTCACGCACCGGAAACCGACATTCGTGACTCTGCGTTCTGGATCCTGCCGGAGTCGGCTTGCGATCCACACACTTTTGATGCCATCGTACCAGGAAGCCCCACGTGTTACGCGGAGTTTGTTAACAGCAACTATATTGTTCGCGCCATCTCTGACGACAATGCCAGCGATCGGGTTTTCGTAGGGCGAATTCGCATAGAAATTTGCATCGTAGGCATCAAAGCACCACTCCCAGACATTCCCTGCCATGTCATAGAGCCCATATCCGTTCGGTGGATAACTACCGACAGGCGCGGTGTATGCGTAGCCGTCATCGAGAGTTTCATCTGCCCAATTGTCTTCGGGGTCTCCCTCCCGATCCCAGATGATGTGCAGCTGCTTATCTGCGAAATTGCACTGCGTGCCGTCCACTGCCGCGTCTCCCCATGCCTGATTTTTCTGGACTAAACCGCCCCTTGCCGCTTTCTCCCATTCCGCTTCTGTCGGTAGCCGCTTGCCCGCCCATTTCGCATACGCCTTGGCATCGTGCCAACTCACCCCTACAACGGGGTGTGCATCTGTGAGTGCATACCGATAGACCCACTCCGGTAACGGGGCATAATTCGTCGCACGCACAAATTGATTGTATTGCCCGACAGTGACCTCGTATTTGTCGATATAGAACGCATCCAGATAAACGACGTGCATTGGTCGGGTAGCGGCATTCCCTATGGTGTGGGAATCACTGCCCATCTGAAACTCACCCGCGGGAATCAGCACCATCGGAGCGGTATCTTCCCCAAGGATTGTCTGAGGCATATTTAGAGGAGACACGGGTATTTCCTCACTTGAAACAGGGTCATTTTCAATCTGAACATCATCTGTAATTTCAAATTGCAGGGGATCGGGTTCTGGTAGTGAGGGTATGGATTGTTCTACGTTCTGTTCCATAAACGTGTCCCATGAAAACTGTTGCCCACCCTTTAAGGATATTTTCCGGACGCGACTTTTGTAACCTGAAAGTTCCAGTCCGACATAAACCGATTTTTCAAGGTGAACCCCCGTGTCAATCTGGTGCCCTTGGAGTGGGGTTTTTCCGACGATAACACGATCAATGTAAACTGTCGCCCCCTTGGGCGTAGTGGCTATATCCAGGGTCGCTATGGTATCCAGTTCTATGGCTCTGTCCGCTTGCTGATTGTTTTGTGGAAGCACAAACACAAAGTCACCAGTGTTGAGTTGTGGATCAAGGATTTTTCCGTGTTGTGGGTGTTGACCTTCAGGTAATGCGGGGACCGTTCTGTGTAAATAATCCGCTAGCTCAACGCCGGTGAGATACCCATCCGGCAGGGGTTCCTCAACGCGTCCTTCAAGTAGATTTAGGAATGCCTTTTTAAACACACTTCTGCCTGGCACGGGTTCATCGGCGCGGCCGGCTGTGATGAATTGGCGGACAGGGTTTCTCATCTGTTCCGTGATATGGAAGGGGGTAACCTGATTTTGCAGATTGAGAATCGTGCCTGAGAACCGGCTGTCGAACATAAACAGGACATGCTTGGCATGAATTTTCTTTGCGTCTGACACGAATTTGACCATATCCACACTATAGAGCGCAAACTTCCTTTTATCCTCCGGATGCGGGGTATCGAGCATCACCAGATAGCCGAGGTCTTCACCCGTTACCGATTGTGTCGTGTGCCCGTGCCCGGCGTAGTAAAAGAGGAGTCGGTTCTCAGGGGTTTCCCCAGACGTATAGATGAAATCCGAGAAGGCTTCATCAAATTCCATCTTCGTCACGTCTGTTTTCAGGGTGACCTTGAAGCCGTGGCGTTCAAGGACTTCTGCCACTTCTTTGGCATCATTGACGGCTTCGGGCAACGACTCCCAACCGTTTTGAGCAGAATACGCCCCGTTCCCGATAACGAGGGCATAGGAGTCGTTATAGAGATCAAGTGCTGTGCCATCTTCCGTGTGGACGGTGACCTTCGGGTCGCGTTGGGATGGGGATTCAGTAACGATAAGACCCTGACCTACAACAGCAAAGAGTCCAAAAAGGATGAATATGGAGAGTTTTCTTAGATGGGACTTACGCGCTCCCCCGGTAGGTGCGGTTTCTAACCGCACGGAATCCTGTGAAAATAGGTGAAATTTGATCATTTTGCGTAAGCCCTCTTAAAAATACCATGGGTCTTATGATACTATTTCCGTATCAACATTTTGCCGGTAGCAGAGAAGTCGCCTGCGGTGAGGGTGTAGAAGTAGACACCACTTGCCACGGACTCACCTACATCATTCTTCCCATCCCAATAGGCGGCACGACTCCGGTGTTGATAGATACCCGCGGGTTGATGTCCGATATTCAACGTTCTCACTAATACCCCGCTTGCTGCGTAGATATGCACTGCGACGTTTGCGGATTCCGCGAGTTGGTAGGGGATCCACGTCTCCGGGTTGAACGGGTTCGGGTAGTTGTGGAAAAGGACGGTCTCTTCGGGAACAAACAACGCCAACACCTGTTCTAATCTCGCGATACCGCTCTCGAAGGTCAGAGACCCGTCGTCCGTAGCACGTAAAAGGTCTAAGGCATCTTGAACCGCTTTAAACGTGACAGCTGAGGATAACGTAAAGGTATGGGGGGCTGCGGGTTGATTTTTCTCGCCGATATGCTCAGCGACAAGTGCGACATCCTTCGCATCTACGACACCATCCCCGTTGACATCAGAGCGTGGGTTCACAGGGGTTTTTCTGTCGCTATCTGATAGCACGATGAGGAGGTCGGTGGCATCGGTTTGTCCGTCTTCGTTGACATCCCAAGCGGGCGGCGCGGTGGGACGTTCAGTGCCAGGGGGAATAACAGTATATTCGGTGCCAGGGACGAACCCGAAGAACCCGCTCCATCCCCCGCCTCTTTCGTAAACAGCGACTAACAGCGTATTATACCCCTGTTTCAGCGTGACAGAGAACCTATCCTGAAAATCCCTGGCACCGCGGTCTATAGGGTTGTTATGAACCAATTCGCCGTTGAGCCACACTTTCACGGCATCGTCACTGCCGACCTGCATGATCACTTGTTGATTTTTCGGTGACGCTAAGGTGAGGGAACCGTAGGCAACGTGATCGTCTATATTCCCGAATCCCAAGCCCGTGTCGTTCGCCATATCATTGAGGTTGTTGCCGCCGGTTGCGGAGAGTTCACCGACTTCCCAGACTTTATCACCGACGGGGTTTCCTTCAGTGGCACCGTTGGTAGCGACTTTCAGTTCCGTTACTTTTCCGTTACTGGCGACTGATAAGAAATCCACGCCGGAACGCGCTGCCGCCGCGCCGCCACTATCACCTGTTGACACGATCATCCACAACCAGGGACCTGTTATTTTGAGTCCGAGTCTGCTTGGTACGCCGGGACCAGGATTCCCTTCTGTCCGAATCGTGGTTTGGAACGGTAGTTCGTCTAAAGGCGAAAAGTCGGCTATCACATTGTTCCGCAAGTCGAGACGTTCCAGGTTTCTGAGGCCTGTGAGGGGTGAGACATCCGAGATGACGTTGTTTTCAAGATACAGCACTTCCAGAGCTGTTAATTCTGCGAGCGGAGACACGTCTGCTATGACGTTATCATCCAGATTTAAGGTTCTCAAATTTTTCAGGGAACGCAACTCCGAAATATCCGATATGGTGTTGTTCACCAATTCCAGCCATTCCAGTTGTGTGAATTCCTTCAAGGGAGAGAGGTCCCTGATACTACAGTTATTGAGTTCAAGCCGCCGCAGCCGCTTGATCCCTTTTAGCGACGGAATGGTCGTGACAGAGGCATCGTTCCCGAATTCTATCCACTCCAACTTCGGTAATTGTGCCAAGGACGAGAAGTCCGTGATAGATGTATTCCAGGCATCTATCCGTTCCAGACTGGTGAGACTGGCGAGGGATGACACATCGGTGACGAGGTTTTCCGAAATGCCGATTCCCTCCAATTTTACCAATCCCTTCAACGGCGACAAATCCGTGATGATGTTCTCTTCAAGCCCCAACCAGTCCACACTGAGCAGGTTTGCGAGGGGTGAGACATCCGAGATGACGTTGTCCCGTAATTTGATGTTATTCAGTCTGATCAATCCTCGCAGCGGGGTCACGTCAGAGATAGCGTTGCGGCGGAGCTCTATCCGCTCCAGATTCGTCGCGTATTCCAATCCCGTTAGGTCTTGGATGCCTCTACCATCCGCACGGAAGTTTCTCAACTGTTTCATGTCTTCATCCGTGATGGGATCGTTTGGGGCTTTGTTGAGGGTTTCCGCGATGGCGGCACGGAGGTTTGCGTCGGGAATATAGACCGTGCCGCTCACCAAGGGTTGGATCGGTTGCCCGATGGTCGTCGCAACCGGAACCTGGACATCGGGTGAATGCAACGCTGAGACGATCGCTGAGAACTGTGAGGTCCAGGCATCCCGTTTGATATTTCCGCCGTTGACTAACCCGGTTAAACCCAAACGTTGCAAACTCGATTTCTTACTGACCTGCGAGAGGAAGACTTCCTGTTTCATGCCGACAGCAGCGGCAGCGGACGCTGCGTCTACAGAGCCGTGATACGCCTCATAGAAACGATGCACGGGTTCAATACCGCCGAAGACGCCGCCTGTTTGTTCTAACGCTCTTCTGTAACGCTCTGTATCTTCTTCCAACAGCGTATCCATCGTCTCTTGCACTACATATAGACGTAGGGCGTGGTCCTTATCGTATCCGGGGTTTTTCGTCTGTTGGACAACGCTACGCACTTCATCTTTAAACGTTTTCATTCCCTCCGTGTGGCAGCCGATGCACGATAAGCCGTTGTGAACAGCAGGATCACTGGCTGCAGGATTAGACACGATGTTTGTCGGTGCGACATCTATACGATTGCCGGCAGCATCGGAGATATAGTATGCCTGTAAACCGTTTGGCAGATTGAAAATAACTTCGCCACCGTCTTGTTCAAAGGACAATGGATGTGTGAAGATGTTCTGTGTTCCGACACTGCCTGCAAAGTCGTAACTTTTCCAATACGCACCATACCGAGACGTGTGGCGTTCGACGACACGATTGTGGTTAGAGACACCTGAATTGTTAGTGCCTGCCCGCCAGACGCGACGTCCCGGCGCGCTCTGGAGATTCCGTAAAACGTCCACCTCCAGATCCTGTTCCAATTCACGGTCGGTCTCGGGTAGATCAAGGATGTCATGATAAAGCGGGGGCAGCACGGCGGTCGCTAAAAACCAGTCGACGTAGACATAAGGGACTTCACAGTTCATCGTTTCACGGAGGTTCGCGAGTTTCGTGTGAAGTCGGGCTTGGGCGTCTTCATCAAACGCAATGGCATAAGGATAGGCGTTTTCGATCTGTGTCCATGTATCCCGGAGGTCCCATTCGTAGTCGCGTAGATCGATGTAGAAGATCGTCTCGTCGGCATCGATCGGTTGTGGGTTGCGTATATCGAACCCCCAGGAGAGGCTATTCACGAGTTTTGCGAGTGCGATTTTGTAAGCGTTGCGTGCTTCGGGTGTTTCACCTGCGTTATAGAGGTGTGTCATCGTGAAGTAGCGTGCGAAAGGGCGATCAAAGGGATCAAGTTTCTGAAGATGTTGCTGCATCGCGGTGAGCATCGCGTGGGTGGAGATGAAGGTAACGTCCTGCTCGACATCCCAATCCGGTGCCCCTGCTTGTATCCATTTGCCGATAGCCACAATCGCTTCAACGGACAGTGGGTCTGTTCCCAATGGCATCCGCTTTGTAGGGTTTTTGTCGAGGAGTCGTCTATAGAGTTCGGAGTCGATAGGGGATCCCGGCACGACGGCTCCGGTATCGATGAGTGCCGTGTGTTCAATGATAAGGTTTTCTGTGAAGGCACCGTGTTCACCGTGGCAGTTGAGACAGTTCTGTTGAAAGATGAGATATGCTTCTTGCGCGAGGTCCTGTTGTGCGGATGCCGGTGTCCACCCTATGAGGATAAGTGCGAAAAGCGTTAGTGTGTAAAGCAGAGGGTTGGTTTCTCTCTGTATTTTCATGAGGTGTCTCCTTTGATTGAAAGCGTAGGTAAATTATAGGGACCGTTTAGATAAGAAAGTATTCTGAATTAGCAGACCAATCCCTATCTGCAAAAAAGCCTGAAACCCGTATTATTCCTTTGCCCGCGTAACGAATGTGATAATACCCCCCGGATCCCAATTACCCGCTTTGTCTGCCCATGAGATTTCTATTGTGTAGACCTCGGCACCCTGTAAGGGCCACCCTTCCAAGAATCTCAATAGCGTTATCTCTTTACCAACTATGAATTTTTCCCACTTCATATCAAAATTTCTGGTATCATTCCTTAGTTTTACCCTTGCGTCACCAATGTTTTCGTCAAAAGTAAAAATAAAACGATCTGTGTCTATGTCAACGTCTACATCGCCGTGATTTATAGTGGTTCGGATAAAAAGCGGAGCTCGATTATCTTCTGGCTCTTTCTTTTCTTCTTCAATAGGTTCTGGTTCTGGCTCCTCTGCAACGGGCTCTGGTTCTGGCTCTTCTATAAGGGGTTCCTCTACGATGGGTTGTGGCACCGGTGGGGGCACCACCTGCACGGGAATCACGGGAGGCGTTGCTGCTTGTTCCTCCTCAGCAATGATTGGCGGAACTGGGAATATAGATTCGTCATCCGTGCTGTCTGTGGAACATCCGATAATGTAAAACACCATGAGGCACAGAGCATATAAGGATTTGTATGGCATAGAGACTCTCCTATCAATTGGTATTCCTGAGCGTAAACCGATAGCGTAGGGTAACGCGTTTGGGGATCAACCGTCCCTCTTTTATCGCGGGATAGAAAGTCGTTTTCTTCAATGCTTCCATTGCGGATTCCTCAAGTCCAAACCCGAGGGTGGTGAGTGCCACAATGTCTACTGGGAGTCCCTGTTCATCGATGGTTGCTTCTAAAACGACTTCGCCCTCTATTTTCCTATTCTTTGCTATGACTGGGTATAACGGTTCTACTCTGAACTTGTATTCGGGAGCGGTGACCCCAGGTTCAGGTTCGAAGTCGATACCGGCTAATCGGGTGGCAAGGGGTGACGATGGCGTGTCAGTGCTGCGGGGTTGTGAAGTCTCAGTTCTACGGGGTTGGGGTGTTACTTCGTTCTGTATTTTGCGTGTGGGTGCCTGATGAAAGTTTAATCCAAAGCGATACAGCAATTCCGAACTTTCAAAAGAGAATTCAACACTCCCGATCGCGCTCATCGTTGGCGACAACTCAATTTCCAATCCTGCTTCGCCGGTGAAAAAGTTCTGAGTCGTATTCACGTGGACTTTTTCGGTTGTTGAGACGTTGTTCCAGGCTTGCGTGTAGAACATACCAAAAAAAGGCTTCAAACGCCACGCATAGTCGGTCTCAAGCGTATGTAACAAACCTGCCCCGCCTCGGAGGCTCATATTTACGGAATGCAGCGGTAAATCCCAACTCCGAACAATATTCGTATATTGGGTTCGGAAACCACCGAGTATAAAAAATTGTAACCCTGTCATGTTCATATCATTAACATTTAGAAATCGAATGTCAATGGACGGACTGGGTGCTATCTCGTAAGGAATTTGGGTGTTCGCCTCAAAAAAGGAGATACCTGGCAGCATTGATATTTTGAGGTCCCTGTTGAACGCATAATCAAGATTTCCTAATATTGTTTGGGCATTGAAACGGAAGGGTGCCTCTGTGCGCTGCGGGGGTCTGTAGCGTTGGTATCCTATACCGATCCCTATCTTCCCTGCCGGTGCCCTATAAAATCCGGTTTGTGCGGACACAGGGACAGAAAGTATTACAAGTAGAAAAAAAGGTGTAATGAGCATTCGTTTATTCAATAGCGTGTTTTCCTTTCATAGCAATCAGAACAGATACGATTTCAGAAGTCCTTCACTGCAACAAAAAATGCCCGCAATGCGCAGCACTGTGTGGAACAGCGCGCGAGCAGGCACGAAGCGATCCCATCCGATGTTTGAGGGCTGGAGAGAAATATCTATTTCAAAAAACTTAACAGAAAATAAGTGGGGGGGGGGGGTAAGTCTTATCTTGACTGAACACACGGAGATACACATAACTCCGGGAATACCGGGCGGACAAACTAAAATTTGAGCTAGGAACTCCCAGCGGGCTTCTTCCATGTATGTTACCTCAAAAGACGGTGATCGTTCAGTGATTCCTAATGTTTGTGAATATTATACACAAAGAGAAAAATAAAGTCAAATGAAACACATTCAAACGCTCCTCAAGGCATTGCTAAAACAGAAGATAACCTCTCTCGACAATTTCCGTAATTCTCGTTCTCCTTGACGTTCTAAACGGATAGCGTAGAGCGTTGGTGGGTTCAAAGTTTGCCTTCTTTAAGCGGCACTCCAGCGGAGTATTATGTTTGCAGTATAAGGTGCAGCCAGAGTTTCTTAGACGCTTAACCGAGCAACCGAACGAAGTGTTTAGACACTGCAGACTAAACCTGTGCCGTAATCAATTCAGACGACGCATCTGGTGGATTGTGGACGGGTAGTGTAAATAAGGGCTGTGGAACAACCTCTCCCGCTTCCTGCAGTCCTTCAATATGAAACTCGATGGCTTCGGCGATCAATGTGCGCACTTCTTCCAACGTTTCACCGACAACACCGCATCCTGGGAGATCCGGGGCATAAGCACTATAATTGTTCTCGCCTTTTTCAAAAATAACGACGTATTCCATAAGATTTTCCCTCAACTCTTGAGACTCGCTTGTTTCAGAATGTTATTGAGTGTCCCTTTGGAGACATCTTCATTGGGTTTTCCTGCGATCGTCACAACTCCAGGTTTGCTCGGATGTTTATACTGTTTATGACTCCCTCGTGTTCGGTCCAGATACCATCCATCATTTTGAATCATTTTTGTGACCTGTCTAAACTTCATAGTAGGTATCTATCGAATGTTTGCGAATGAATTAGAAGCCTATGTTGAATGCCTTTCGTGATTATAATTATAGCACCCACTAATATCAAACACAAGAAAAATCTACTGACAACCGAACACTTGACACAATACATCCGCTATGCTATACTGCCCTCAATACCCAAGAAAGGATTTAGGACTCGGACCCGCGTTGTATGCGCTTGAACGTTTACCTACTATTATCCCTGGTGTCTGGTCGTAAGGAGAAAAAACTTGAAAAGCCTATCATTGCTAACGCTGCTCTGCCTCATCGTAACCGGCATCACAGGGTGTAGCGACACCGAAAACCCACTGGAACCCGCAGACCTGGCGGAAAACACCGAAACCGGTATCTTCGCCGAAGCAAAACACACCACAGCCATCGCTGCAGCACCTACGGCACCCCAGACACCCGTCCCACTCGGCACACCCACCGTCACCGAAATCGGATACTACAGCGACTGGCAACGCACCAAACCCATCACAGGAAACGTGGCACCCGGCGACACCATCCATATCAAGATCGTCTTCTCCGAAGGCATGTCGCTCGTGGTCGCAGACGACGAGACGGCGCGTCCGGTGCTCTATCACCGGATTGATGGCACCCTCACGCGTTTCAAGATCGCAGGCTTCGGTGCCACAGATGCAGACTTCATCTCAGGGGATTGTAAACCCGTCAAGACGCAAGCCGTCTATTTCGGCAAGTATACCGTCACGCCCACGGATACGGGGAGTTTCACCGTGTCAGTCGGCAAGAAAAGCACGGATCGTCAAGGCAACGAGTTAGCGGCGTTCTACACACATCCAACACACCTGCAGCTCGGTGAGGCATCGACAGAAACATCGCCAAAAACACCGACAGAAACACCAGTAGGGGCAACGGCGCCGAGCGTCGTGGAGGTCGGGTATTACGCCAATCCGGCACTGACACGGGAACTCACCCCGACAGACCGTATCCGCCCAAGCGACACGATTTACACGAAAGTCGTGTTCTCCGAAGCCATGCAGCACACTGTCGCTACCGATGACACGGCGCGTCCCGTGCTATTTTACCGCATCGGCGAAACCGAGGCGCAGTATCATGTGTTGCCCCACCGTTCGGGAGACACCCGCTTCCGCAGCGGCACCTGTAAACCCAAAGGCACCGGCACTTTTACCTTTATCTGCAAATACAGCGTTGCGGCGGATGATGTGGGTGAGTTCACGCTTTCGGTAGGTGGGTTGACGGCGAATGCAGAAGGCACCCCGCTCGCCGAGGCGTATGTCCACGACACCTACCTCCTTCTCGGACAGCCGCGTGAAGTCGAGGACATCCACCTTTCAAGCAATAGGATAGACGAGAACCAACCGATCGGTTCCATTGTTGGCACGTTTGGGGTTCCCGTCGGTAAACGTCTATCATACAGTGTTGTAGATGGCAACAGAGACTTCACGGTAGTCGATGGCACGAAGTTAGTCACCAACCGCGTCTTCAACCATGAAGTCCAATGGGGTTACAAGATAACCGTGCGGGGAGACCGACAGAGAGACGAATGAAAGTTTAGAGAAACCCTACACCATCTTCATCAACGACCTAAACGAGGCACCCACGGACCTACGGCTGACGAGCAACACGTTTTACAGAGAGGACGGTATCGGCACGAAGATAGGACGCCTCGTCATCACAGATGAGGACAGAGAGGACGCGCATCAGGTTAGGATTACACAAGGTGGTGCGTATGTAGGGTATGACGATGGCTCTCTACACGTCTTACAACTCTTTGACCAATCGACCAAAGAGATAGCCGTTGAAGTGACAGACCCAGCAGGCTTAGCATACACAGAGACCTTCGAGATAACAATGGAAGAGAGACCTACGGGCCCCTCAGAACCCAGTGAACCTACGCCTTCATCACAAGACGATGAACCTTCAGATGCGTCAACTGAAACCACGGAATCCAGTGAGTCAACTCAACCCACACCCGATCCAGGCGACGGAGATGATGATGGTTGGGGCGGATTGGATAATTGGGGCGGATTGGATTAGGATATGTTTGTAGTGGCGCCCTTCACGCGCCTTGAGAGCGTCGATAAATCGCCTCACGACGAACCCTTCTTATCACAATTTTAGGTTCGGTCTAAGACATAGCACTCCGCTGGAGTGCGGGGTTTTAGACGTTGTGATTTCTATAGACATATCACGCCTCTGGCGTGAGGAGATGCGTTACGTGTTAAGAGCACTCTTTGCTCCAGCGGAGCAATATGTCTATAGAAAAATGAACCGACCCCCAACCGCACTCCAGCGGAGTGCTATGTTTGCAGTATAAGATGCAGCCAGATTTTCTTAGACTTAACCGAGCAACCGAACGAAGTGTTTAGACACTGCTAAATACTTCAGTCCACGGTAGTGCGCTTTGAGATCTAAGACGCTAAAGTCAGTGTTTTGTATTGGTGATACCACCCAACGCCTAAAGGCGTGGGCTTCGGTTTCATCGCAACTGCGGTTTTCGCTTAAGCGTCCACCGTCTTACTGTCGCTCCACCCGCGGGTTCTTATTCCGAATCAGATCGGTTTTATCTGGTTTAGGTCCAGGGTACCCCAACCCGCAATATGTTTAGCGCAGCGTTGATGTCTCGGTCGTGGTGCGAACCACAGTCAGGACATGTCCACTGCCGCTCTGAAAGAGAAAGATTTTTGTTGTGTCTACCACAATCCGAGCAAGGTTTTGTTGTTGCTTCCCAACGTCCTGCTCTCAAGAGCGTTTTACCGTATTTCGCACACGTCCAGTGCAGGATCAATGAGAACTCACCAAAAGCAAGGTCAGACACTTTACGACCCCACAGGCGTTTCATACCTTCAAGATTCAGCGTCTCTATGGCAATCTTATCGTATCTACGCACAAGCCGAAGGGCTAACTTGAAGAACCAATCCCGTCTTCTGTGGGCGATCTTCTTATAGAGACGAGCGAGGTGTCGTTTCGCACGATACCACGCATGTGAACCTTTTTGCTTGCGGGAGAGTGCTTTGTTCGCTGAACGGATAGCGTTTAACATGCGTTTGAAAAACTGTGGCGACTCTATCTTGATACCGTCTGAAAGTGTCAGAAACGTCTTCATCCCGAAGTCTACCCCTGCCTCATGACCGGTCAGTGAGAGTTTCTTCGTTGGTTCTGAACCTTCACAGACGAAATATAAATAGTAGTCACCTACATTATCACGCTTGATCGTTATAGTTTTTATCGTGCCGGTCCATTCACGGTGTTTCCAAAAAGTGAAAGACTTGTCTATACACTTGATATGAATGCGATTGTCTTTGATCTCATAACCTGCTTGGGTGAACGTCAATGAGTTATACTTGTGTTTTGGCTTTATCTGTGGCTTGCCGACTTTACGAGGTGATAACCCTTTCTTTTTATCCGCAAGATAATCAAAGAACTTTTCATATCCAAGGTGGATACGCTTGGCAACCTGTTGAATCACTTGGCTCGGGAGTTGTTTCCAGTGCGGTTTCGTCCGCTTTTTCAACTTCGTAATATGCGAGCAGATACGCCCAAAGGACGCATATTTACCATAGATACGATAATAGCGTCTCTGCAATAAAAGCAAGTGGACATGCACGCCATGCAAGTCGTCAAGTAGATTGCCAAGTATGATGATATTAGACTGATGATAAAACTCATATTTTTCAGTTTTCATGGTATATCAAGTATCAAGTCTTTAACCCCGTTGAAGTGGGTGGGACCGACACGTAACCTTGCGATTACGCTTCAACTGTCGGTCCAACTTGATACTCTTATTATACCACTTTCTTAGAAAAAATGTCAAGGAAAAAATGAACACTTTGGTCCTTTCCAAGAGGGCGGGCATTCATCCCAAAGCTAAAGCATTGGGAAACCTTCTGCCCGTTTTCTTCGGTAAAGCGAGGAGAAAAACACGCGCAATGAATTGCACTATTACAAACCTAAGGAGGATATACGCATGAAATATATGCGGTTGTTATTGATTCAATTTGTACTGCTTGTATTGGGATTGGTCGGTTATTGCATTGCTACTGAGATTGGCTTTGAAGCCGAAGACGCAGATGAAATTGTAGAAATCATGGAAATTTATGAAGATAAGAAAGCTTCAGGCGGTATGTATATCTCGGCGGGAAAGGGCGGGGGAGGTCGCCACCCCGGTAAAGCCGATTTCGTGATTAACGTGAGAACACCCGGTCAGTACACGATGTGGGGGCGGGTGATTGCCCAAGATACGGCGAAGGACTCTTTCCATGTCACAGTCGATCAGAAGAAAAGCCCACAACCGGGGGATGCCAACATGATCTGGGATACAGGTCAGCATCAGGAGTGGACGTGGTCAAAAGTAAAATGGCGCGAAAAGAATCCGTTGACCTTTGATCTGAAACCGGGGAAACATACCGTTACATTTTGGTCTAGGGAAGGCGATACCCGTTTGGATGCCGTTTACATGGCAATAGATCCCAACGCTGCCCCCAAACTACCGAATGAAATTGAGGGGTTTGCTGTGCATCCCCGGAATCGATTAACGATAACTTGGGCGGAGCTAAAAAAACGGTAGGGCTGGACTCAAGCACTGTGACATCAGATGAATGACCCTGGTGGTTCATATTGAATCGTCATGTCTCTTTACCCCAACGCGTTTTATTGGGCGGCACAGGTTTTCGTTCAATTCAATCTACGTGCTGATGTTCAGGGGTTGGGTAGCGGTTCATAACTGTTGGTGTGTTCGTGAATCCGTTGGCGTTCACGGTTGACATCGGGATCTGCGCGGCGAGGGATTCCCGTGATTGCATCGACGGATTCGTCTGCCTTGAAGCGTAGGTAGAGTTTCTGCGATTTGGCGGCGAGCGAGGGGTTCTTGAGGGCACGGTAACACCGCATCATGTTGTAATGTGCGTCCAGATCTTCCGGATCGACGGTGAGCGTCTTCTGGAATTCGGATAGCGCGGTTTCGTAGTTGCGTTTCAGGAAGTGCATGCGTCCGAGTTTATTTCGGACACGAGTGTCACGCGGGAATTGCGAAGCAGCCTGCTCGAGATGTTCAATCGCTGTGTCGTAATTGCCATACGTCTCCTGAATGAGTGCGTAAAAGTAGTGGACCTTCGCGCGATGTGGGTTTTCAGGGGGCAAGGTCTGCTGGATTTCAAACGCCTTTTCAAGCATCACTTCTGCGCCTTGCATGTCTCCTTCCCGAATTCTAACCCTTGCCACGTTTACCCATCCATCGAGGTATGTTGGTTCTATCTCGGTTACCTTTAAGAATGCGGTTTCTGCGGCTTTCAGATCCCCCTGTAAGAGTAACCCGATGCCGTAGTCGTTCCACCGTTCACGCGTATTTTCAGGTTGAGGCGGCGTAGGGGATGCTTCTCTTGCTTTCTGTAAGGAGGTATGGTGTGTGTCTTCTACTTCAGCTGACGGCACAGGACGGGAGAAAGCCGCGTGTGGGCTTTCTAAAGACCCTGCTACTTTTAAGGTCCCTTTTGTAGATGCCATGACGACAATGGGTAGGTTTGGGATCTCCTTAATTTTTCCTGCGACATCCGAGGTATCCCCCGTCCAGACCCATTTGCCGTCGTCGTAGCCTTTATCTACCTGAAAATCTGTATCTTCTGGGTCGCGCACGCCGGCGTAAGCCCACTGTGTATGCCACCAATTGAATTTGCGGTAATTGAGTTTCGCTTCCACTGTGAGCAAATTTCCACAATCGGTTGGGATTTCGAGTCGGTAGCGCGCAGTATCGGCGGCACCCGGCGGGATTGTGTTTGAATAGAGGATTGTTCGGGTTGCCCAAGCATTCCGTTTATTAATCAGGTTTCCGTGTGCATCCAGCATATAGGCACGATAAAAGTGCGCGCCTGGGTCAACGGGTCCGTTTCCGTTCGGCGCGGCGATCCTGCCGTTCCAGAAGACAATTTTACCGTTTTCGTCGGTGACTTTCACCTCCAGCCAGATGTCGAATGCGTCGATGGTGCCAGTTGGAAAGCGGTGACCGACCCCCCGTGTGCGGACGACCACATCAATCCGTGTGTTCTCGCCGCGGACGACTTCAGTGCCGTCACGTGGGATGGGTACCCCGGCTGCGAATAGATCTAACGTTACCACGTCATCCTGCAAAAAGTCTGTTACGATTTTGAGTTGTTCTGGGTGTTGATTCACAAAGGGCAGTGCGGTGTTCGCGGCGGGGAATCGGTGGTTATGCACCTTGCCATTGATATTCCCGGCATCTGTAGAGGCAACGAGTGGCATGTGGCAATCGACGCATTTCTTCGCCGTTTCGGGATAGTAGAAGGATAACGCCCCTTGATGTGAGACCCCACTTTTCTGCCACTGATCGTAGTCGTTAAAACCGCGTAGCCATCGAAAGTTGTTGACCGGTTCGTCGAGATGCACTTTATGACAGGTTGAACAGAATTCGGCGGTGTTTTCACGGTGGAACGGTTTAAGGAAGCTTTTCTTGTGAGGTTCCGGATCCAGCCGAATGAGGTAGTTGTGCAGATTGCGGATAACAGGATTCTCGCTGGCGGCAATCTCGTGAAGGGGTGGGTATTTAATCACATACCCACTGTTACCCATCGTGTCTTTGACCTTTTCGATGGAATGGCACGCTGTGCAGGCGAGTCCTGCTTGGGCGGCGGGTGTGTGGAGGTTTTCACGAATGGGTCTGTCCATCACGCCGTTGAGTAGAATTGCGGGGTCGTGGCATCCCCCGCACCATTTAGAGGGTTGGATACCGTTGACTTCCTGCATATAAATAATGGACTTGCGATACCACTGGTTATTGAAGGAGGAGAAATGGTGAGCGGATTCGTTCCACTGCCGATAGATATCTGGGTGACAGCCCTTGGTAGCGCAGGTTTCCGATGTAAGAAAGAAATCGGTTGGAATCAGACCGCCAGTCTCTGTTTCAACGGAAGCGGGGAAAAAATGACCGGTTGTGCCACCGCCTTCCTCATACATACTCGTGGGAGGGAGTGCGGGATTCTCGACGAGATATGTTTCATTGGGTAAATAGTGTTGTGTGAGTTTCGCGCCTATCGGGAAAAGGACGACAACAATGAGCACCCCGAGGCTAATTTTTTTGAATAACGGCGTGAGGAGCTCTTTGTCTCTTAAGAGGTGGATACAGAGGAGAAGACTCCCGACGCTTACACTGATAATGTGTGTGATGAGTAGCCACCGATAGGGAGTTGTTGCGCCGACAATCATCAAATAGCCACCACTGATGATACCAACGACTATTCCGATAATCCCTATTTGTCCGAGTGTTGAGAGATGCCTGAATTGTCGGTAAACATAGATACTGAATGGAATTATGAGAACAACACCGAGTCCAACGTGGAACAGGACGTTGAAGATATAAAAGAGCGTGGGTTCACCGAAGCTGAACAGATACGCGCTGTTTATAAGTAGAATGAGGAAAGTAATCAGGAAAAGTTTTCGCATTTTTATCCGGCAGTATAGCCGCCATCAATCGGTAAGGCGATGCCCGTAACGAAGGCAGACTCGTCGGAGGCAAGGTAGAGTGCGCCGTAGGCGATCTCTTCGGGTTGCGCGAGCCTGCGCATCGGATGTCTGTCCGCCAGCGTCTTATATTCCGCTGGCGTTTTGATGACCCCCGCGACTAACGGCGTTTCAACGAAGCCGGGACAGATGCAGTTAACCCGAATGTTCGCCTCGGCGTAGTCGAGTGCCATCCCGCGGGTGAGGTTCGTCACACCCCCTTTGGAAGCGACATACGCTGCTCGAACGTCCGCCCCGACAAGCCCGTAGATAGAGGACAAATTGATAATGGAACCACCACCATTTTCCAGCATAGCAGGGATCGCTGCTTTGGCACAGAGATAGACACCCGTGAGGTTCACATCTAAACACCGGTGCCAGTCTTCCTCGGGCAAATCGCCGACAGGGAGTCGCATTGCAATGCCCGCACTGCTGAGCAAGATATCGAGTTTTCCGTAGGTGGTAAGGGTCTCGCGGACCATCCTTTCGGTATTCTCTGAAAGGGTCACATCGGTTTGGACATAAATCGCTTCGTTGCCTGCATCTCGAATAACGGCAACAGTCTGATTTGCACGATCTTCATCGATATCGGCAACGACTATCTTCGCGCCGTGTTCGGCGAATAGGATCGCTGTGGCTTTTCCGATACCCGATGCAGCACCTGTAACAATGGCTACTTTGTCTTTGAGTCGCATTTTAATGTATGTGCTCCTGGGCTCCACTTACGCGCGGGTTCTTCGTGAGGTCGTAACGGTGTCGAGTACTTGAACCAAAACCCAAGCCTGCAACAACGGCGCAGGGTTTTTGCTGGGGGTTTTTGATAGGGTATTTCTGTGGATTTCTTCAACTCGAACACGAAAACTGTCAAATCACAAATACCGTTACTTATCCGCAAGGTAAAATTAAAGCCCTTTTTCCGTCCATTCGGCGGGGTTCACTTCCGGTTCACCGATCTGGTTTCTGATCATACCGATGTTTTCAACCTCAAGTTCAACAACATCACCCGGTTGAATCCAGCGGTCGAGTTCCCACCCACACCCTTTTCCCACGGTGCCGGAGCCTAAAAACTCACCGGGATGGAGCGTCTCTGACTGCGAAACGAACGAAATCATTTCTTCAAATGAGTAATACATATCCGAAGTATTGCCGTCTGCCCAGACTTCGCCGTTGACTCTGGCGATCATTCGGAGGTTGTACGGATCGCCGATTTCATCGGGTGTAACGAGGCAGGGTCCCATAATGTTGCTGTTATCGAAATCCTTACCTTTGGCGGGACCGAGTGCCAGGGTCATGTGTCGAAATTGAATATCCCGCGCGCTGATGTCGTTGTAAATGGTATAACCCGCAATGTACTCGGAGGCTTCTGCTACGGAAATGTTTTTCCCGGTTTTGCCTATATAGACACCCCACTCCAGTTCAAAATCGAGTTTTTGGGTGTAGTTGGGCCAGGTAACAAGGGTTTCGTGTCCGGCAATGGAGGACGGACTCGTGCTCCCGCGGTAATAGTTGGGTAATTTGAACCATTCAGGTGAAATTTCTTTACCGGTAATCCGCGCAGCAGCGTCCATGTGGGTTTTGAATACACCGAAATCCCGCAGGCTTGCAGGGCATGGAAACGGCGCGAGCAGCTGCACATCAGCAACGGGGACAGCGGCATCGGAGAGGTCTGTGCGTTCAATGTACCCTTGCGCGTCGGCGATACAATTCTGTTCAAAGAATTGGGACATATCTGCGGCAACCTCGGTGAGGTCAACAATCCGGTCGCCATCAATCCACGCACCGAGTTTGGGTAGGGTGTTCGTCGATTGGGTTTGAAAGGTAACAAGTTTCATAATTATTCTTTTTGCGGTGATTATGCCTCGCTGTTAAAATAGGTCTGTAACGGAAATTATACGATAGATGCATCTATAAATCAATATTTTTTCGAGAACGGATTTCCTTGCGTATGAGACGGAGATGTGGCATAATTAGCCGTATATGTTTACCTGTAGGCGCGATAGGTTCCTGTTGTAGATAGGCCCAACAGAAGGGGGAATAAACATGGTTACCCGGCAAGACATTCAATCGGTATGCGATGACATCGTGCGCGAATTCGCGCCGTTACAAGTGATGTTGTTCGGTTCTTATGCCTACGGCATGCCTACCGAGCGGTCGGATGTCGATCTGTTGGTGGTGATGCCGGTAGCTAAATCGGAAGCACGCCAGCAAGAGATAGAAATCCGGGAACGCCTCGCGCGCCCTTTCCGTTTGCATGTGCTCGTGCATTCGCCTGAAGACCTGGCGTATCGTCTCGCTTATAACGACTGGTTCCTCCAAGAGATCACCGAAAAAGGCGAGGTGCTTTATGAAACTCCCGATTTTTTCTTGAAACCCGTAAAGAAGGAAACACACGTGATAAATCCATTGACAGAGGAATGGGTGCAGAAAGCGGAAGGCGATTATACTGTGGCGCAGCAAGTGCTTCAAGGACAGAATCCAGTAAACGATGCGATCTGTTTCCATGCCCAGCAATGTATTGAAAAGTATCTAAAGGCGTGGCTCCAGGAGGCGAACATCCCGTTTCCAAGGACCCACGATTTAAAAGAATTATTGGGACTAATTTTCCCGACTCGTCCGGATTGGGATGTGTGGCGGGAAGATTTTTCAAAGTTGTCGGAACATGCGGTGGATCCCCGGTACCCCGGAAAATTCGCGACCGACGACGAAGCGGCACACGCCATGCGTATCTGTGATGAGGTCCGACAAGCCGTGCGAGAGGAGTTAAAACTACCTCTCGATGTGACAAATAATTAAGGGAGTTTAGGTTTTATTAGCAGATGTGCTGGTGGCGGTTCGCCTGTCAATGTCTCTAAAAACTCGACAAGGTCTCTTTTTTCCTGTTCGCTGAGATGGAGCGGTTCTACTGGGGCTGCGCGCCTACCTACAAATTCGTTTGTGGTGCCGCCTGCGTCGTTGAATTCAATGACAGAGGCGAGTGTTGGAAATTCGCCAGTGTGGAAGTAGGGCGGCGTGAGTGCGACGTTACGGAGGGTTGGCGTTTTGAATTCACCTTGGTGTTCCAGTCTTGGCTCCAGGAGATTCAGCGTGTTTGCAGCATCCACCCTTGAATCGCTATAAATGCCCGCACTGTTAAACGGATCGGCTAAGAGTTTCGCGATGCCTTCGAAACGTCCGATATCTTCCGGTAACGGTCCTTGAGGTATCCCCAAATTATGAAAATCGTCATCTCTGAAATGTGGGGTGCCGTGGCAGAGGACACAGACCCCTTTTCCGATGAATATCTTTAAGCCGCGTTTCGCTTCAATTGTGATCGCCTCTTCATCGCCTGCCACATATCGATCAAACGGGGCGTTCCGACGGATCAAAAGGCGTTCGTAGGCTTCAATTGCCTTACCGATGTTGGCGAAGACGGTGTTCACAGCAATCTGATCCGCTTTGGACATGGTATCAAACGCTGCATCGCCGGGTTTACCCTGAGGCGGGAAACGTGTGGCATCTTCAAGCGCAGGAAGTGCCCCGAAGACGACTTCATATTCTGCTGCATAATGTCGTTTGATGAGGTGTGCGTACTGAAGTCGTGTGCCTGCTTGTTCTTCCTCCCCTTCAAATGCAAACAGTGCTTGTGCCCAGAGCGTCTCGGCACGTCCATCCCAAAATTGCCACTTGTTATAGGCTGCATTGAGGACAGTTGGGGCGTTTCTTATGCCGCGTCTATTACCCAATGAAGTCGCTTCAACATCAGCGAAGCCGTGGAACGGGGAGTGGCAGGTTGCACAGGAAATCGTGCCTTCCTTTGAGAATCGAGCATCGAAGAAAAACATCTGCCCTAACTGCGCCGCATCTGGATTGTCAGCAAAGCGATTTGTGGGGCTGGGTGGGGGTTTATCGGGTAGCGGCGATAGGCTTTCAATTACTGCCCATTCGTTCTCGGTAAAGAGATTGCGCGTCTCTGTGAGGTGTTCCGGCTCAGATTCGGGGTGTATCTCTTCAATACTTTCCTCACCGCACCCAAAGAGAAGTAAGACGACGCTGCCTATAATCCAGATGGTTATGAGACGCATATTGACGCTTCCAAGAGACGATATGTGCAGATAGCATGTGCTATACCGTCAAGGACAGGAACAGTTCCTCAAGAGACATTTCAGTCGTATGCATTTCAAGCAGTTGCCACCCGCGTTTGACGATGGTCGCTGCGACTGCTGAACGGATATCGGTCGCCACTGTATAGTAAAGGTGGAACGTCGTTGTGTCATCCGTATCGGTATCGATCTGCTCGACTTGAATCACGTTTGGTATGTCGTGGAGTACGGCGGATGCATCGTCTGCGGATGTGCCTGCTATCTCAACTGCGAGAATGGAGGCGGCAGCTTGCAAATTCTCTGGGCTACTGGTAGATTCATCGTCTTGTCTGGGGACAGCGCGTCCGTCTTTCAACAGAACATCACCCGTAATTTTACCGCGGCTGATGATAATCAACCGTTCGCATGTGAGACTGGCTTCGGGTAAGATGTGCGTGCTGAACAGGATGGTCCGTTCCGTGCCGAGTGCTTTGATTAATTCACGAATTTCGACAATCTGCCGTGGGTCTAATCCAGAAGTGGGTTCATCGAGAATTAGGACATCTGGTTCGTGAATGAGTGCTTGTGCTAAGCCGACGCGTTGTCGGAAACCGCGAGAGAGTTGCCCGATAATCTGGTGTCGGCGTTCGGTAAGCCCACATGCCTCGATAGCGGTATCCAGTTGCCCGTTGATATTGCTACGCGAGACGCTCCGGATCTTTGCCATATACGTCAGGTACTTCGTCACCGTCATTTCCGGATAGAGCGGAACGTTTTCAGGGAGGTAACCGATGCGCTTCCGAACCTCTCGCGATTCTTTAAAAACATCATATCCGGCGACGGTAACGCGTCCACTACTCGCCGGCATAAAACAGGTGAGGATTCGCATTGTCGTTGTTTTTCCTGCGCCATTAGGACCGAGGAAACCGACAATTTGTCCTTTGTCTACTTGGAAGGAGATGTCCTTGAGTGCTTGGAAAGGACCGTAGTTTTTGGTAATATTTTGAACGTCAATCATCTTTTAACTTGGCCCTGACGGGAGTTATCGGGTGAAACTTGGCATTCATGGTTCTTGAAAGAACCCGCATCGCGCCGATGTTGCGATGCTGCCTCCAGGGGTTAAGGTTTTTTCAATCTCCGCGTTGAATACTGAAGTTTAGATCCCGATCTCTGCCGAGTAGATACGGATTGTTATCTGGATTAACGGCTTCTGATTCAGCGACGACATCCGGTAAGTCAACCGGTACCGACTTCACCTCAACTCTGTCGGGATATACCAGGACCTGTCGCCACATCATCGGATAACAGATAATGCCAGAGGAGACGATACACAGCATGCCTTGTTCTCTGAAGACGCGATTGAGATGCAGATGTCCACAGAAAAATGCCAAAATTTGTCTCTCAAAGGGAGCGGTAATTTCGAGGACCTCTGCGGAGTTGGCAACCCTTGAACCAATCCCTTGGAATTCGACGTTCGGAAACGGGAGTTGATGTGAAAAGATGAAAACCTCTTGGTTATAATCACGCGCTCTTTTCAATTCGCGCTCTGCCCACGCCAGTTGATTCGTGCTGATGTACCCGTGTGTGAGGTCTTCGGGGACCTCCTGTGAATCGAGGAGGATAAATCGGATATTTTCGTGCACAAAACTGATGGAGCCCATGCCGTTGGTGCTGAAGTGTGCCAAGTAGGGGTCTTTGGAACCGGTTTCGGGATGCAAATCGTGGTTGCCGGGGATGTAATAGCAGGGGGCATTTAGGCGTTGCCCGAGTGCTTGTGCGCCCTCAAGTGTGGCTTCGAATTCCTCCGCGGACATGCCGAAACTTTGACCCCCACACACAACGTCTCCACCGTGAATGACAAAGGCAGGCGCAAACGCGTTCAGTTGTTCAACCAACTTTTCGTAAAGTTGCAGACTCTTTTTCTGTTGCTGGAGTCCGCTGGCGAAATTTCTTGGGGCGTTTAGGTACAAATGTGTGTCCGTAATAAAGGCAAATTTAAAAAGTATCATGACATGTCTCGTCTACATAAAATTGCGACATAGGTCGGTGTATTGGCTGCGTCAATGTAGCGTTCAATCCGCCACGCGGTTCCGTCAAGGATGTCTTCGATCTCCGACTTTGAAACAAACAGATAATCGAACCACGGCGTGGTATATTGTCGGTAACGAATTCGTAGTTTTAACTGGCCGCTCATTCGTCCTCTATCTCGGTTGAATTGGTGATAGGCTAAGTGGTAGGGTTCCTCTGTTTGATAAGGATCCATTGTTTCAGCGATAATTTTCGCGGTATCTGTTGTCATGGCGGCAAAGCGTTTCAAGAGCCACTTTGCTCTTTTACGGCTTCCGAAGAGTCCGAAATTGTGACCCATCATGAGAATCGTGTCAAAGATGCCGATTTTGGAGCTCAACTGCGTAACAGGCGTGACAAGCACGTTTTTGAGTCCACGGCTTTGGCACGTCTGGATGGCTAAGGGTGAGATATCCGTGCCTAAGACCTCAAGACCTTGCTCCTGGAGATAGATAGAATGTCGTCCTACCCCACATCCAATATCCAAGACCCGTCCTGTAGCGTGTGCTATTCCCGTTCTTTGGTGTTCAGCCCAGTCTGCGTATTCAGCAAAGTAGTTAGAAGGTCCCAAACGGCTTACATCAATGAACCCGTCTTCTCTCTCCACAATTTCAACGTTTTCTCTGCCGTTATGATAATCTGAAAGCAGGTGTCCGTAAGCATCTTGAGTATCGGTTAGCATATTACCGCTCCTTGATGTAACCGGTTGTCCCGTTCGGATTGACCCATTCGGTCTCCCAATGCGTTTCAATACCTTCGCGCCATGTTTGGGCGGCTTCCGTCAATTCAGTGGTGACTTCTGGGTGTTCATCTTTCAAATTTTTCGTTTCACCCATGTCGGTGTCAAGGTTTGCGAGATGTACATCGTCTTCTGGCGGTGCGCCTTCTACCAATTGACCGTTGAGGACCAATTTCCAGCTACCACGCCGTACGGCGGTCTGCTTACCCATCTCCCAATAAATTTCACGATGTGGCGTGGATTCATTGGTTGTCACCATAGGTAGGACATCGAGACCATCGAGTTCGTACTCGGAGGGATCTCCGCCTGCCGCTGCGAGAAAGGTCGGAAATACATCCATTGCTGCGCCGATCTCATTGATGACCTGTCCTGCAGGGATTCGCTGGGGCCAGTTCATGATTCCGGGGGAACGAATACCGCCTTCATAGAGGCTAAATTTATGTCCTTTCAGTTTACCCGCAGTGCCGCCGTAATATGGATCCTGCGTGCCATCTAACCAATTTCGGGTTTCACGTGAGGGACCGTTATCGCTTTGGAAATAGGAGAAGGTGTTTTCTGCGAGTCCGAGTCTCTCAAGTTCGGCAAAAATTTCGCCAACACTATCGTCAACGGCACTGAGCATCGCCGCCATAATCTGTCTGTCCCAAGGCAAATTTGGGAACCGATCTACATATTTTTCCGGTGCGTGCATCGGATAGTGCGGTGCGTTGTAAGGCACGTAAAGGAAAAAGGGTTTGCCGAGTTTAACGGATTTTCGGATATATCTGATGGCGTATTCGGTGATAAGTTCGGTGAAGTATTCACCATTCCGATATATCTCTTCGCCGTTTTCCCAGAGGTCATGTGTCTGGTCGATGCCGGGTTGTCCTAAGCCCCAATAGAAGATGTGTGAGAAGAAATCGATGCATCCTGCCATGAACCCGAACCAATCGTCGAATCCGTGATGTTCAGGGCGCGAGCCTTCTGCGAGCCCGAGATGCCATTTGCCAGACATCGCCGTGTAATAGCCGCGCGCTTTCAATGCCGTTGCGAGTGATGGCACGGAAGGCGGTAACCCTGTAGCGGTGCGATGTCCTGCTAAAATGGAACGCACCCCCGCATGGCACGGGTATCGTCCTGTCAGTAATGCTGCGCGCGAAGGAGAACAGACGGGTGAATTTGAGTACCAATCCGTAAAGCGTGCTCCCTCTGTCGCCATTCTGTCGAGATGTGGCGTTTTGAAATCAGTCGCGCCCATGCAGGACAGGTCGCCGTATCCTTGGTCATCGGTTAGGAAGATAATAAAGTTAGGTTGCATTTTTCCTCTTCTCTATAGGGTTACTTTTTCCAGAAACTTCGGTCGAGACTCCGATATTGTATGGCTTCAGAGACATGAACTGCCTCTATATGCGGGTTCCTGTCTAAGTCAGCGATGGTGCGGGCTACCTTCAAAATTCGGTCGTATGCACGGGCGCTGAGTCCTAATTGGTTAATCGCGACCCGTAGCAGCTCTTGTGCTTGTGAATCAATTTTGCAGTATTCTCGTATCTGCTTAGATTCCATGCTTGCGTTGGCGTGTATTGCCGTATCTGCAAAGCGTTGCTGTTGGATGTGTCGTGCCTTTTCAACCCGTTCTTGGACGTGTACCGAGGGTTCACCGGTTGTTTCGTTAGCGAGTTCTTCGTATTTCACCGCAGGCACTTCAACTTGGATGTCGATTCTATCTAACAGCGGTCCAGAGATACGGGAGACATAGTTTTGAATCTGAGTGGGTGAACACTTGCAATCTCTGGTCGGATCGCTGAAAAATCCGCAGGGACAGGGGTTCATGGCGGCGACGAGCATGAAGTTCGCCGGATAAGTAAGGGATGCGGATGCGCGGGAGATGGTTACTTGCCGGTCCTCAAGCGGTTGCCGCATGACTTCAAGGACGTTTCGTCGGAATTCAGGGAGTTCATCTAAAAAGAGGACACCGTTGTGTGCGAGACTCACCTCACCGGGACGCGGTATGTTTCCACCGCCGATTAAACCTGCGTCTGAAATCGTGTGGTGGGGTGAACGGTAGGGGCGCGTCACAACCAAAGGTGTATCGTTCGGTAGAATACCGATGATACTTTGGATTTTCGTGGTTTCTAAGGATTCGTCGATAGACAGTTTCGGCAGAATGGATGGAATTCGCTTCGCTATCATGGTCTTTCCAGAACCGGGGGGTCCGATCATGATGAGGTTATGCCCACCTGCGGCGGCGACTTCTATGGCGCGTTTAACATGTTCCTGTCCTTTCACATCGAGCAGATCAAGAAGTGCGTCAAGATGTTCCGTGTGTCCATGAGTGCCAAGTGTGTGGGGTTCTGGTGCGATCTCTTTCTCCGAATTGAGGAATGCAGCAGCCGCTGCTAAGCTTGTGACCGGATAGACGTTCACACCTTCCACAATCGCGGCTTCTTTCGCGTTTTCAGCTGGCAGGATGAGGTCTTGAATGCCATTCTCTTTTGCCGCAAGAGCGATCGGGAGTCCACCTTGTATCCCGCGAATGCTGCCGTCAAGTGCGAGTTCGCCTAAAATTATTGCGTTTTCAAGTCTCGCGAGGTTTACTTGATTGGTAGCTGCCATAACGCCGATTGCGATAGGAAGGTCAAACGCCGATCCTGCTTTTCGGATGTCCGCAGGTGCTAAGTTCGCCGTGATTCGGGTGGGTGGGAAGTAGAAGCCAGAGTTCTTAATGGCGGCGGTCACCCGATCCCGACTCTCTTTGATGGCGTTGTCCGGTAAACCAACAGTACTGAAAGCCGGCATTCCACCTGAGACATCTACCTCAACTTTCACGATGTAAGCATCGATTCCCAACATTGCACTGCTTAGGACGGTTGCGAGCATATATGTGTTCCTTCCAATGTGTAAGAGTTTCAGTGTATTTTGTGAGCGTGTCTTTTGCAGCGGTGAGATTCAATGTCCAGCAAATTCTGACACTATTATATCACGCCGAAGATAACAGGTCAACGTTTTTCCGCTAACTTGAATCTCCGGTGAGTTTGTGCAATGTTTGTAACTGCTTCTGATTGGCTATGACCAGCAAAGCGTCACCGGCTGCAATTTTCTTGTCTCCAGGAGGATTATAGAGGAACGTCCCGTCGTTATCATGGATTGCGATAACAACTAATCCAGTTTGTTCGTGGATGCTGGCGGCTTTGAGTAAGATCCCGTCCAGAGCGGAGCCTTCTTGAATAATGGATTCAGTGAACTGCGCGCCGTCTCGGTTTTGGGTGATATTTTCTAAGAATCCTACGAGTTGTGGTTGGAGGATACCGGCGGCGAGGCGGAGTCCGCCGATATGATCCGGTAGGACGACCTCATCTGCGCCTGCCGTGATCAACTTTCCAGGAGAATTGTCTTCGACCGCTTTAGAGGCGATCCTTAACCGGGGGTTCAGTTTTCTCGCAGAGATCACGACGAACAAATTATCTTGGTCACGGCTGAGACACGTGACGAGCCCTTTGGCGCGTTCAATGCCTGCCCGTATGAGCAATTCATCATCGGTTGCGTCGCCTTGGATGTGTAGGAAATCTCGTGTATCAGAGAGATAGATAAGCCGTTCTTCCTGGAATTCAATGCCAACGAAGTCAACGCCTGTCTTAAGCATCTCGTCAAGCACATGGACCCCGGTGTCACCGAGTCCACAGACAATATAGTGGTTTGCTAATTTATCGACAGTTCGAACCATTTTTTGTTGTCGGAAAAAACTTTGTAGTTGCCCTTCAATTAGGAATGCGGTGGCGATCGTAACACTGTAGGTGAACACGCCGAACCCGCCAATGAGTAGAAATAGGGTGAAAATCCGTCCAGCATCGCTCATCCCCATGTTACCATAACCGACAGTTGTGAGGGTGATGACGGTCATGTAGATCGCATCGAGAAGTTCCCACTCCCCTTCCGGATTATCCCTTTCGAGAAATAAGTAGCCGGCCGTCCCCGTCCCGAGCAAACCGATGAGCAGTGCCATGGCAAAGAGGATCTTGCGTTGATAATTCATCTAAATCTTCAGATTTGGAAACTCCAATCTTTAGATTGGAAGCGTGCGGTGCGCAATTCTATGCATCCTCGGTTTCTTCAGTGTGTCCGTCTTGCTGTGTGACTGTTTCTTGTCTATTGATGGCACGGACATAGCCCATTCTGAGTTCATAGAGGGTATTTGCCAAGAAGTTGGCTTCTGGGGCAGTGAGGTTTCCCTTCGTTTTTTCCTCAAGCATCTCAATCGTATCAATAATATGTTTCACGAGCGGGAGGTTCGTAACGACCTCGTCGGTTTCGGGGTTCGGGATTCCCTCTAAGTAGAGCCGCCCTGTTTCTACAAGGTTGGCAAGGTAACTAATAAAATCGACAGGGGGAATTTGTTGACCTTCCGCCTGAGCCGCAGTTTCTTCCATATAATGCTCCTGATTCCGATTCGCCCTTTAGGGCGGGATCTATCACACGAAGGTTTTCCCTATTCGTCGTCAAAGATGATGATTTGTGCAAGTAAACTTCCTGCTTGATTATTGTTGTTTGGGCTTTCGTTCATTGCGAGGAAAATAACACCGTCAGCGGGGGCGGGATTGTCGTAGCGTGAGCCAACGGCGAAGACGACCTCTCCGATCTTAGCGATGAGTGCACCGATATTCGTGCCGGGAAGTAGGTAATCGCTGGAACCCGGGGTCTTCGGAACGCCGTCTCCACCGCACCATCCAGTCCGATTTTGCAAATCTGGTGACCACGCACCTTCGCCATCAATAACGAGTCGTTGTCCTTTTTTTACGCGCACGTAGCTCTCCTGCCAAACGGGACTTGGGCGAGCCGTGCGGATAACTGTTAATGCCATAGATGCCTCCTTGTTGTAGTGCTAAAGTGTTCCTTATAAAGACCGCACTGATGGAAAGTTGGAAGACTGGAAGGGAATTGGGTTGGATGGAACGATAGGTACCCATTCTTCCCTTCTTCTGTTGTTCCATTCCAGTTTCTTCCACGCTTCCCGTTTTCTTGCATTCCTTTACTCAGTGGACATTCCCTTGTCTCGGATGGTAATGTTCGTAATCACGTCATCGACTACGATGCTGTCAACCACGTCCATCCCACTGGTAACTGTTCCGAAAATGGTGTAATCACTGTCGAGGATCGCGTCCCCTCGGCAGATAAAGAATTCCGATGCGTAGGAAACGCTTGCCCCCTCCTCTTTTGCCATAGCGACAACGCCTCGCGACATCTCTTGCGAACCGTTCTCAATGGGGAGTGTATCTCCAGCGGCAAGTTTTGAACCTGCTTGGATGAGGAGTTCTTCTGCACGATTAAACTTCTCACCTTTGTAATACATCACCTGCGCGTTTTTGATGAAGTTCTTGGAAGTTTCCGGTGCGTCGGCTGCGAGAAATTCAAATTCAATGGTCCCTTTTGCCGTTTCAACGACTGCGACGACCGTTGCGGGATCGATCTGCGGTTTTGCCGCGGTTGTTGCGGTGCCTGTACCCGCGCGACGGGCACGAGGGACAGGGGCTGGCTTATCTTCTTGTGCGCAACTCAACACAAAAGTAGCGAAGAATGTCGCTAAAATAAAAAGTGCTGCGGATGCGAACTGCCGATGTTGCTTATTCTGCTGTTGCCTGAACATATTTTGACTTCGCCTCCAATCGGATTTTTGTCATGACATCGCCGATTGATAACTGATCGACGACATCTATCCCTTGAATTACACCACCGAAGGTAGTGTAGTTTCCGTCAAGATGGGGTTGGGGTTTCAAGCAGATATAGAATTGGCTTCCGGCTGCGTCTGGCGCGGAGGGCCGAGCCATTGCCAATGTGCCTCTGGCATGTGGGCGTTGGTTCGGGTTTGTGTACTCGTCAACAATAGTCCAACCGGGGCCACCTGTTCCATCGCCTTCTGGACACCCGCCCTGAATGATATTCAAACCGCGGGTATCGACTTTTCGATGAAATGTTAAGCCATCGTAGAACTTCTGATTAATCAGTTTGATGAAATTATCCACTGCCACAGGGGCAGCATCGGGGTAGAACTCGAGCACAAAAGTGCCTTTGTCGGTTGTGACGACTGCGACCTGTTCTTCAGGCGTTAGGTTCTGGCTGAAGGGAAGCGCGCAGCCGATTACAGTCAGTAGTAAAAGAAAAAACGTTGGACTTTTATAAAGCAGATTTTGGTGCGTGAACTGCGCCAACAGATGGCGTGTTGCTTTCATTAACCCTCCTTTATTGTGCGGATGCGTCGGTTTTGAGACGTGCCCAAACGGTTGTCAATTTGTCCTGTGCGTCGACATGCAGCGAGACAGGTTCTTCCATATCTTTGAGCAACTCTGCCTTGGTTAAGGCATAGTTGTACACTTTGATTTCATCTAAGGCACCGGTGAGGAAGCGACCACTTCCGCCGCGTGCCCCGATAAAGAGCGGATCGTCATTCGGCTTTAGTTCACCCTTACACGGCATCTCTGCTTCAAGTTCGCCATCAATGTAAAGTAGGATATCCTTACCATCCCATGTTCCGGCGAGGAAATGCCATTCTCCATCTTGGATACTCGGACCAATATTATCGTCGTTACACGCGTCGGGTAAGTCGAAGAATTGAAGGATTGTTCCGCCGTTGTACAGGGCTGCAAGGTTATACAAACCGGAGACCCAAGCGACTCCTTTTTCAACACCGCTCTGAATTGCCTCCCCCCCTTTAACAATCACCCAAAATTCAATGGTAATTCCGTTAACGATATCAAGGCTCGCATGATCGGGAATTTGACCGGAGGTTTTTCCGTCGAATTCCAGTGCTTGTCCGAAAACGCCGTCAATCAATTTCGGCTTGCCTTTAAAAGTTGCGTCATTCCCAAATTCGGACCGATCCTTTGCAACGTCCCCATTTAATTCATCGAAGGAAAGATGCAAAACCAGCTCTTGGGCACTGCAAACCGCTGAAACGCTTATCAAAATGAAAGCGAGTAACCCAAACATAGCGCACTGTTTCAAACTTTGATCTCCTAAAGTTAAATTATAAGCGACATCTTTTCAGGTGTCAACAAAAATTGAAAATTCTAAACACTTAACATAATTTTAAGATAACAACAGTGAAAAAAAAAGTCAAGGGATAACGGGTGTGTAAAGTTTTTGTCCTTAGGCGTTAGGCAGCTTGTGGGTGTTGTGCTTGCCAAAAGGTGTCCCAAGCGTCATTCTTCAATAAACACCGCCAGAATAAGATAGCGTTGATGCCGTTTTGTGTCCATCGCATGC
>JAJEDB010000022.1 GCA_022821725.1 Candidatus Poribacteria bacterium
GGCATGCGATGGACACAAAACGGCATCAACGCTATCTTATTCTGGCGGTGTTTATTGAAGAATGACGCTTGGGACACCTTTTGGCAAGCACAACACCCACAAGCTGCCTAACGCCTAAGGACAAAAACTTTACACACCCCTTGACTTTTTTCCACACTTCTGCTAAAATATTCCCGAAGTGACAAAGTGGAAATTTTAAAACAGCACGCGGCAGTTGAGGGGAAATCTATGGAAAATCAGGAAACTCGGTCTGCCCTATTTACTGTCCGAGATGCTGAAGATGCTTTGGTTCGGTTCACCCTTACCTTGTTCGCAATATTGATCGGAATTTTTCTGCACGGGATTCTGATAGAGAGTCAAGCGTGGAACGATGCGATGTATAAAATGTTAAGGAGTAAACCGCATGTGTTGGCATGGGCAACAGGTTTAACAATATCCTTGGAGGGAGGTGTTATTATGTTTTCACGTCTTCAAGATTATAGAGATAGGCGGAAAAGACGTTTTGATGAAGCGAAAGCCGAAGGGAAAGCCGAAGGGAAAGCCGAAGGCAGAGCGGAGATTTACCAAGAGGTCGTTGAATGGAATAACCGCCGCCTTGCCGCAGAGGCGCGGAATGAACCCTTCACTGAACCGTTTCCGTCTCCCCCGGAACCACCAACAAACGCCCAGATGGATTAGGGATGTCCAATGCGAAACTATTTGACGCTTGTAATCCTCCTCATACTCTGCTTACCGTCATTCGGAATCATCAACGAGAAATCCGACGATCACAGCACTTATGTCCAGCACGTAGAACAAGCCTTCATTCTCATGTTTCAAGGCGATAATCTCGGAGCTATCTCTGCGTTTGAAGCCGCGCTCGCGATTGAGCCCGATCACCACGAAATCCTACACTACCTCGGCATGGCACACGCCCAAGAAGAATTCTGGAACAAAGCCACCGAAAGTTACCAACGCTCCTTAGCCCTGATGCCTGACAACATCGAAGCCCTCTACTCACTCGGTGTTGCCTATTTCAGACTTGATCGGTGGACAGATGCCGTGCCGTCTCTCCAACGGGTTATAGAACTCTCGCCGCAACACGCACGTGGGCATGAAATGCTCGGGAAATCCCTCGTAAAACGCCGTCGATACGCAGAAGCCATTCCGATCCTGACAAAGGCACTCTCACTGACACCACACGCCGCAGGTCTTTACTATGAACTTGGCACAGCGCATCTGAATTTAAAAGCATATCCCGAAGCGATAGAGAACTTCAAACTGGCAATAGCGTATGGTCCAACGGGTTATGCTGAACCACACCACGGACTTGGCACGGCGTATTTTCGATCAGGCGATCGGGAGAAAAGTAGAGTGGAAATGCAAATCTATCAGCGACTTCAAAAGGAATTCGCTGAATACGAACGCCTCACCCGTCTCACGCGCGCCGAGCCGAACAACCTTGAGGCATGGACGGAATTAGCCACACTCCTCATGAACCAAAAGAACTTTGCCAAGGCAGTCTCTGTCTTTCAGAAATGCATTGAACTCGCCCCCAATAACGCCCACTTTTACCATGGGCTGAGCCGTGCTTTCATGAGTCTCAATTATCCTAAGCACGCCGCAGAAGCCGCCAGAAAAGCCGTTCAACTCATGCCGAACCAAGCGATTCTCTACAACACCCTCGGTAGCACTTACGCGATGCAAGGCGAATCGCAAAAGGCACTGAGTGCCTTCCGAAAAGCGGTCGAACTTGACAGCGACGAGCCTTACTATCACCTCAACCTTTCAAGACTCTATCAAGGTATGGGCAACCAAAAACTCGCGCAGGAGCATCATCGCATCTATGAACATCTTTTATCCAAGCAGAAATAGCCACTTCCGCAGTGTCGCATGCGGTTTATTCCTCCTGCTTTTTAGCATTGGTATGCGTTTTGGCGTATCGGCGCAGGATACAGAGCATCTCATATTAATCTCTGCGGGGACCTTTACGATGGGAAGCGATACCCGCGCTGCCGATGAAAAACCGATGCACAAAGTCTATCTCAATGCCTACTACATCAGTAAATATGAGGTCACAAACGCCGAGTACTATGAATTTTGGAAACAGCAATTAGAGATGACTTCTCCTGAACAAACACCCCAACACACCCCAGAGAACTTCACGCATCTTCCGCAGATCGGCGATTGGCCCGCACGCGCAGAACAGTTTCCGAATCACCCAGTGGTCGGTGTGTCCTGGCACGATGCAAACGCTTATGCGGCGTGGAAAGGTATGCGACTCCCGACAGAGGCGGAATGGGAGAAAGCCGCGCGTGGCTACACCAACAGAACATGGCCCTGGGGCAATGCCCTTGAATCCTACGCGAACACAGCAGCAAACGAGGATGGTTATGAGAACTGCCTCGCCCCTGTCGGCAGTTTCCCGAAAGGCAAAAGTTACTACGGCGTAATGGATATGGCTGGAAACGTCTGGGAATGGACAGCCGACTGGTACAGCGATGTCTACTATTGGCATACCTCACAAGCCGCCATGAAACGTCCGAAACAGAATCCAACAGGACCGGCAGTTGGGAGCTGGCGTGTCATCCGTGGGGGTTCATGGATTGATCCTATCGCCCGATGCAGCACTACATTTCGGTTTTATCTCTATCCTAATCTGAAAACCTCTTTTGTCGGTTTCCGATTGGCAAAATCTACTTTTTAATTTTACCTTGCGGAGGAACGACGCGGGTTGGAACTTTGACGGTCTTTTTTCGCGAGTTGAAGAAATACCCCAGCAAAAACCCTGCGCCGTTGTTGCAGGCTTGCGGTTTGGTATTATCGTGAAGTCTATGACTCTTAATTTTACTGTGATGTTCTTCTCACAACCTTATCGCCATTTAAAGTTGCCATTACAAGCACTCCTATTCCTGCTACTCACCGTAGGCACCGCCGCTTCGCAATCCCCTATCTTCGTGGATGTCACCGAAGAAGCCGGTATCCACTTCAAACATAACAAAGGCACCACGGAACACAAACACATCATTGAGACAATGGGGTCGGGGACGGTCTTCTTCGATTACGACACTGACGGTGATTCCGACCTCTATTTCGTTAACAGTGGGAGCGTTCCTCAAGGAACCCCACAAGCGTTTCGGAACGTCCTCTATCGAAACGAAGGCGATGGACGTTTCACGGATGTTACCGAAATATCAGGAACAGGGGACACAGGATACGGGATGGCGGCATCTGCAGCGGATATTGACAACGACGGGGATCCCGACCTCTATGTCGCCAACTTCGGACAGGATAAACTCTACCGAAACAATGGCGACGGCACCTTTACCGACCTCACCGAAGCCGCCGGTATTGATAACACGCTCTGGAGTATCGCTGCGGTCTACCTCGATTTCGATGTAGATGGCGACTTGGACATCTTCGTCGTCAACTATCTGGTGTATGACTTGTCAATGCCGGTATCTACCTACAAAGGCATTGTCGGTTACGGGCACCCGCGTAGCTACGAAGGCACCCCCGATGTCCTCTACCGAAACAACGGGGACGGCACTTTCACGAATATTGCTGAAACAGCAGGCGTGACGAATCCCGTCGAAGGCAGAGGTATGGCAGCGGTCGCTTGGGATTACGATCAAGACGGATTTCCGGATATCTATGTCGCGAACGATACGAATAGAAACTTTCTGTATCATAACAACGGCGACGGCACTTTCACGGACGAAAGCATCTTCATCGGTGTCGGTTACGACGACAGAGGGGTCGCTGAAGGGTCTATGGGGGTGGACGCTGCAGACTATAACGGCGATGGGTGGTTCGATCTGATCGTTGCGAATTCGGAGAAGGCAACCCTCTATAAAAACGAGGAGGGGCTCTTCTTTGCTGATGCAACTGCGGACAGTGGATTGGAACAACCGACACTCCCGTTTGTCGGTTTTAGTCCACTCTTTCTGGATTACGATAACGACGGACATCTCGATATGTTCTGTGCAAACGGACACCCCCAAGATGTTATTGAAATATTGGGGGACAATGAAACTTATGCCCAACGCGACCAGCTCTTTCAAAACAGTGGCGACGGGACTTATACCGATGTCTCTGCGTCCGCGGGAACTTATTTTTCGGAACCCCTTGTGGGCAGAGCCGCCGCGACTGCTGACTATGACAACGACGGCGACCCCGATATTGTTATTATGAATTCCGATCAGCGTGCCGTGCTACTTCGGAATGACGGCGGAAATCTGAAAAATTGGCTGAGCCTTAAACTGATCGGAACGCAAAGCAATCGCGACGGGATCGGTGCGAAGGTCAGTGTCACGGCAGGAAACATAACGCAGATACGGGAAGTAAAGAGCGGTTCGAGCTACGCCTCAGGAAGCGATACGCGCTTACTGTTCGGCTTGGGAGAGCATCGGCATGTCGAGAAAGTGAACATCGTCTGGCAAAGTGGAACGACACAAGAACTGCGAGACCTCCCCATCAACCAGATTCTGACAATCGTGGAATCAGAATAGTAAGGGATTTTCAATCTTACATTAGGCAACAAAAAACCCGCGTCCTTATTTGGATGCGGGTTTTTTGTTAAAGAATAAAAATTACTGACGCTTGAGTGCTGCCCACTGTGTTGCCAGTTTGCCTTGCGGCTCAACGGGTGTGAGGACATCCAAGAAGAGGTTATCTTTCGTGGGTGCGATGAGCAGATCGGTGTCGGTCGGTTCAAAGCGAAGGTTGACGTAATCTGCGCCACCCGATTCACCACATTTGAAGTGCAAGAAGTTCTCGCCTTTGTGGAATTGAACCTCGGTTGGCGTTGTGACTTCACGAACCCCACCCGTCCAGGCACTGTTGTCATAGACCTGTTCGCCGTTGATCCAGATTTGAGCGTAATCATCGTGCGCGGGGTGCATCGTTGTCGTCCGGCTATCCGGTGAAATAACGACGATAAGACCGTGCCATGTGATGTCGCGACCATCAGGGATACCGTGGCTTGTGGACATGTTCAGTTGGTCTTCGGTATTGATGTCAACAATGGACCATGCGAGTGAACCGCCATTATCTGGGAGGCTCACGATGGCGTTCGCTGTTTTTCCTGCACCGTCGCGTGTGGAGACGGAGGCGTTGGAAATCAGGCCACCACTGCCTTCAGCAAGGTAGTCAATTCCAGCGGAAGTGCCAAAACCACCCGTATTGGTGACAAGATCGAGTCCCCACCATTTTGCAATCCAATTATCACCTGCCGGTTGCCAATTCTGCGCGAATGCCATCGGTGAAATCATGACAACGCAGGCAAGTGTGATAAAGATTGTGAATTTTTTCATAGCTATGAAATCTCCTTCTCTAAATATACACAAGGCTCAGAGTTCTTGAGTCAGAAGCGCGCTTCCCAAAACCTCATCACCTCATCAGATTTTTACTATTGGTGATAGCAGTACTGCGTGTAAATCACGCTTTTTAATGCTGACGTTCCACCGGTCATTTGTCAGCGGTGCGATTCTTTTTTTGATCTCCTGCGAGATAGTATACGTCATCCCGAGAAGTTGAAAGAATACACAAAATCAATTATAGCACTTTTCAGATATGAATTGCAAGAAAAAAGTGCAAAACAACCGAATTTTTATAATTTTATCAGAATACATCAAATTTGTCAACTTTAATTTGCCCAACTCCGTTATACATGCTACAATAACCTGAGTTTCGGAGAGCCCCGATGCCTCACTCTTTACATATATTATGGAAACGCAGTCTGATTCCTTCGGTTACGCCTTATGAAAACGACACGCTTATTAGTTTTTGCCATATCCATCCTGTTAGGGCACAGCACAAGTGTTCCGTTGCTTCTTGCCCAAGCACCGACAACCCCTAAAATCCTGTTCACCTCTACACGCGATGGCAACCGTGAAATCTATACCATGAATCCGGATGGTTCCGAAAAGGTGAGACTCACACAACATCCTGGAAATGATCTGGAAGCCATCTGGTCTCCGACCGGTGAACAGATCCTTTTCGTCTCCGATCGCGACGACTTTCGTCACCGTGGCACGCGCGACCTGTATCTGATGGACCCTGATGGATCCAACGTCCGACGCGTCTTTAAGAAAAAAATAGAAGCTTGGAGAACAGACCCGACTTGGTCACCCGATGGCAAACAGTTCGCGTATAATTCCATAGATTGGGGTCGTTTAAAGATCACTCTCTATATTGCGCCCCTTGGAGAACAAGACTCGGAATTTCTTGTGAGTGGCTCTTTTCCAGCGTGGTCTCCGGATGGCGCGGAAATCGCCTGCAGTGTCGGGGGACGCCTCGTGTTAATCAACATCCGCACAAGTGCACAAAAACGACTTTTACCCAGGAATGTGGAGTTTTTTCAACGTTTTCCGTCCTGGTCTGCAGCAGGGGACAAACTCGCCTTCGCTTGGAACAAACATCCGTTGCCACCCCCGGATGCGGAAAGGGAAGTGCACGCGGTATGGAAGGATAAAATAACAATCTATATCATCAATCGTGATGGTACTGGTCTCCAGCAACTTATCGAAGAAGCCGGTCCCTATGCTCAGTATCCAGAGTTATCGCCGGACGGGAACACAGTTCTCTATACACAAGAAGTTAATGGAGATTTCCAAATTTTCAAACTTGATTTAAACAGCAGGGTTCGGACGCAGTTGACACATATCAATGGGTGGAACACTGGTGGAGATTGGTTCGATCCGGCGTATGCGTTGCCCGTCTCACCACAACCAAAATTGCTAACCACGACGTGGGGAACAGTAAAAAAGAAATAGGCGTGTAGGCTATACGGGTAGGTCTTGTTCCTACCCTTTAGGAAGGAAATCGTATGAAAAAGATACGCTCGTTAGTTTTTGCCATAATTGCTATTTTAGTGCTGAATGCAAGCGTTTCACTGCTTTTCGCAGAGGCACCGACGACACCTAAAATCTTGTTCACCTCTACACGCGATGGCAATCGTGAAATCTATACCATGAATCCGGATGGTTCCGAACAGGTGAGACTCACACACCACCCCGGAAACGATCTGAGTGCAGTCTGGTCCCCCACAGGTGAGCAAATCCTTTTCATCTCCGATCGCGATGGGGTGCGAGATTTGTTCTTGATGGATTCTGATGGATCCAACGTCCGACGCGTTTTTAAAAAGGAACTTTTTAGAGGAAGACCGGCGTGGTCGCCCGATGGCACACAGATTGCTTACATGCACTTACGCTGGGATATTGACGAGTACCCTACCTACATCGCGACGCTTGGCGAAGAAGAAGAGGAGGAACTCGTTATGAATGCCCATAATCCAGTGTGGTCGCCCGATGGGACGGAAATCGCCTGCTCTATATCTGCCCAAATTAAAATTATCAACGTTCGCACAGGAACACAAAAACGCCCCTTATCAAGGAAAATAGTAGATCGGCAATGGCAGCTGTCTTGGTCGGCTGTCGGAAACAAAATCGCTTTTCTTGGGAACAACCATCCATTTCCTGACCTCAAGGGTCTGGCGCTGGAGGAAGCCAGGGCACTGCACAAGGCATGGGAGGAGAAGTGGACCGTTTTCATTATGAACAGCGATGGGAGTGGTCTCAAACAACTCGTTCCTGAAGCCGGTCCGAAGGTAGCAGGACCCGCAATATCGCCAAATGGCGAAGAAGTCCTTTATACTCAAGAAATTCAGGGTCTCTTACAAGTTTTCAAAGTTGATGTCAATAGTGGCGTGCGCACCCAATTGACACACATTGGTCACTTTTTTCAAGCGAATTCTGGTGGGGATTGGTTCGATCCAGAATATGCCTTGTCGGTCTCACCACAACCGCACCTGCTAACCACAACGTGGGGAAAAGTGAAGAAGAAACAGACTGCGCAATAAATAGTGCTGATCGGGTTGAGGGATAAACAGGCTTATATCGAAATGGAGAAAACATCATGAACCGTTCCTATAGGCGACACCGTTCCATGCGCGCCCTGCTCTTTGCGGGCATCGTCCATCTTTGTCTCGCCATCACTTTTATGTTCTCGTTCTATACGCCGAGCCAGAACAGGGGTGAAGACGCGCTGGCAGTGGAACTCATCAATCCAGAAGCCTTTCGGGAACAACGGCGCACCCTCAAACCGCCGCCACCAAAAAAACTCCGAACACCACAGCAAACAGATCCCTCTATGGATACAAACCAACGGCATCTTGACCTCATGGCTTCCGCGAATTTAATCGACGAAACCGTGCGTCAATCGGAAGAGGCACTTCTACACAGCGCAACGCGATCCACATCGGACATAGAAACGACACTCCCCGATGTGACCACAGACGCAGAACGGATCAATAGCCGAGAGACACCGATCTCAGGAGAGGTTGCGAGTCCCTTTCAGACGACCGCAGGTGCAGGTGTAGACAGTCTCCGACAACGCGTCAAAGGGGACGGGGGTGGCGGATTCCATAGGCTTCAATCCACGGGTGCCTCTGAAATTGGGACTATCGGCGACGGTGATGGAGACAGCGAAGGGGAAGGCACGGGTAAAGGAAGTAGCAACCCATTCGCGAAAGCACTCAAACGTATCGCCGATCATATCATCGGAACACGAGAGTTGGACAAGGTGAACGTTGTGTTCGTCATCGACACGAGCGCGAGCATGCGCGATAACATCCAAGAAGTCGCCGCGAACCTGTTTGCCATGACCGATGAATTCGATCTCGTCAATCTGGAATACCACCTCGGCATGTCGGAATTCAGTGTCAGATACGAAGGTCAAAAACTGGAGATTCGGACGTTGTTACCGGATGTCGGTATGCTCCGCAGACGGATGCAAAAAGCCATACTCAGCGGAGATGAACATGCCCTCGACGCACTCTTGGATACACCGTATCGTATCGACTTCCATGCCGATGCTGACCAATACATCATCCTCGTAACCGACGAACCCGCATCGACACACATGCGGAAGGACGGGTCTTACGAGACAATGCGGGAAAAGGTTATCAAAGAATATCAACTTCAGGGTATACGTGTGAACGTTCTTGGGGTTCCAGAACCGTTTCAACAAAAGTTAGCGGAAACGACGGGTGGCCTCTGGCAGCCGATTCCGGGCGGTTTCGGTAAGGCAACCACGCTGCCGAGTGATCGTGTCGCCAATGAGGCATTTATGAAGGTTTTCCGGGACATTGTCAAAGACATTCGCCGAAACGGGGGCCGATTGCTCTTCAGTATGGAATCCCAATTCGAGGTGCTCCTCGAAGATGGCGATGTCCCGATGAAGAAGTTGCAACGCGAATTCAAGAAGAACGGTGTCTCTATAGCTGGGGTCGACAATCCGTTTGGCAGCTCCATGGTCTGGGAGAAACAGAAGGGGGATCTGTGGGTCATCACCGATTATACAAACGGGCGCGTCTACACCATCCGCAAACAGGGCGATAAATTGAACGTTTTCGCCGGTGTCTACCCTGAAAGCTGGAATCTTTCTAACACTCTCACTGCAATGACGCAAAAGCGTGGGAACAGATGGCTCATAAACGACTCAACCCGTCGTCGCATGTATACCATCCGAAATGAAAATAACCGCCTGAACATCTACGATGGGGCAGCACTCAGTGCATCTCCTGACAGCGCGGTGAGGGGATTTGAACCCGTCGTGGACATTGTGGTGATGCTCGATTACAGTCGGAGTATGGGGGGCAAATCCGAAGCGATTATGCTCGGTTTAAGCACGCTCATGGGTAGGTTAGACATCCTGCCAATTAAATATCGGATCGGACTGATCCGTTTCGCCGAGGCGAAAGATGCGATCAAAGTCATCAACGGCGCGGTTGTGACGCAGATGCCACTCAGCGAATCCATGCTCGAAAGTTCTATGGAGGCTCCATTTGGCGGCGACGAACACCTCATCGACGCAATTGTGGAAGGCGTGCCGAAGGTTAAATTCAGTCCCTATGCAAGCCGATTCCTGCTCATCCTGACAGATGAACCGACAACGGGAAAATATCCACCTGAACGCGCACTCCGTCTGTGTCAGTCTTCAGGCATCCGCGCTTACGTTATCGGACATCCGGGTCCCACAGATTTTCAGAAAAAACTCGCGGAACAGACAGGCGGACGTTTCTTTACAATGCCGAAACATCTAAATAGAACCTATCCAAATCAATAATCAAAAGGAGACGACATTATATGTCAACAACTTCTACAAGTACACAACAACACCGAGAAATGGCAACCGAACAGGGACCCGTCGCCGTTGCGATCGTCACCGTGAGCGACACACGCACCCCTGAAACAGATAAAAACGCCGTATTCCTGCGCGAACAACTCGCGGCAGAAGGAAACAGCGTCACCGCATACCAAATCATAAAAGACGAACCCGATCAAGTCGCTGAAGTATTGGATAAAATGGCGGAAAGCGATGCACAGGTTATCCTCTTCAACGGTGGTACGGGTATCGCCCCGCGCGACACCACTTTTGACATTCTCGATCGCAAATTGGAAAAGACGCTGCCCGGATTCGGCGAACTTTTTCGGATGTTTAGCTACGATCAGGTCGGTGCAGCGGCGATGCTCTCCCGAGCAACGGCGGGTGTCTACCGCGGAAAAGTCGTGATCTCTACCCCGGGTTCGACCGCTGCTGTGCAATTGGCATGGGAAAAACTGATTGGACCGGAATTGGAACATCTGGCATGGGAAGTCGGACGCTAATTTTTAATTTACCTTGCGGAGTAATAGCGTAGGTTTCATGTTTAGCGAGCCTTCCGTTTATCCGCCTGCGCCGTTGTTGCAGGCTCCGTTTCTGGTAGTAAGTTGTAAAGTGTTCTAATCTACGTTTTTTAACCGCGAGTTAAAATTAAAGGACCTCGCGGGTGAACGTATACGCATGCCGCAACCACGAGGCATAATAGATACCGTTCGCATAAAAGAAATAGAGGAGTTTCAACCCAACGACACCGATCAAACAGACGAACAACACAGCGAGCAGGCTGTAATCCCACACGCCCATCTTCAAAGACCGGAGCGAGGTGCGTCGCGTCGCCATTTCTGGCGAGAACCCACGACTCTCAACGGATTCACCGAGGTGTGTCGCGTGCCGGATGTTACCCGCCAAGATCGGACGGAAACTATTGATAACCCCGCGGCAGGTCGCCAATAGATTAAGACGGAGATACCGGAACCCCCTTAACCTTTGCGAACGGAACACAGTCGCAGCCTCATTCGTAATCACAGGAATGAAGTGTAACGCCGTCGTCACCATAAAAGCGAGGGTTGCAGGCACACGCAACTGCGTCAAGGCGAGGAGCAGATCGCGGGGTTGCGTCGTCCAGACGATAAAGCACCCGATAACGAGGGTCGTATTGAAACGGAGAGATTGAACAATCCCGTGAAAGAGTCCTTCTCGATAGACCCGGATGCCGCCTGTCATTTTCCCGATGAGTGGCAGGTCGGCAGGCACAAGCGTGAACAGCACCGTGCGTGGAAATTCGTTATAGAAGATCGCTTGACTGTAAATCAGACCCCACGTCGTAAAGAAGAGGAACGCACAGAGTAACCCGATCTGCCGCCATGTCGGGACGGACAGTGCGACCAACGTGAGACTCCCAACGAAACAGACGAGTAGCGCCGTCGGGCTGTCCAACAGAACGACGAGACAACCGCTAACGAGCATCATCAGGATTTTAGTGCGGGGTTCGAGTATCGTATTACGCATTGTGTTATTTTCCGATTACCGCTCTAACGTCACCTTAACCGAATCCTGTCCCTCTGCATAAGGGACATCCCATTCAATCTGCTCAGAGATCTCAACGCGTCCTGTGCTCCCCCGATACGATCCTGACGGCAACCCACGCACCGAGACCTGCGCACATTCCGCATGCGTAGACGGTTTCGACAAAACAAGCACCAACCGCCGCAAATCTTTCGTGAGTGTCGCCTTCTGAATGCAAGCTTTCACCGTCTCTACCGTCACACCGAGCGGCACGAAGGCACCCCTGACCCCCAATCCATCCTGCGGGACGAGGGTATAAGCGTCCGCCGTCTCGGATACAGCACAGCCATAGCCGACAAGCCCGAAATCTGGATCTTGGACGAGGTAGGATTTCAGCATGCTCAAGTTGCCGTAAAGCCCCATCCCGACTTCACCAGAGAAACAGCCGTTGCGATAGTAGTTGTATTCCGGCGACCCCTTCTCCGGCGGGTTGAATCGCCATTCCCTACCGTTGTAGCCCTTCCCAGACGGATCGACACAACTCCAGACAGCCAATGTCGCCCCGCAAGCCTTCTGCAAGAAATGTAGATCCCCGGTCTGCTCATATCTGTCAAAAAGCGGACGTGCCATCAGCGGCGTTGGGTAGCATCCGATGTATCGCATATTCGTGCAGTAGGAGAACCACATCGGCGTGGCATCTCGGCTCGCGAGAATTGTCGCCACGACCCGCTTTTTTAAGGATTCATCGTCCGCGACCTGCGCTAAATAATACAACGCTGCCTTCGAGGCGTGATCGAAACAATACTCCGATGCGAACGGGTATTCCTCCTCAAGGAAAAACGGGAGACACCCTTCAATTGCCTCTCGAAGCGTCCGGTATTCAGTCGTCATGCCTTCCGCCTTCAGCGATTCCAGGAGACGCGCCAGAATCGGTGACCCCATCGGTGCGTGCGTCTTAGACATGTTGCCGCGGTGGTAGTCGATGTAATTTTTCGTCTCATAGACGCTCTCGTAGGTGGCATCGAGATAAGAAGCGAGGGCGGTGTTATAGGCGAGGTTGAGATACCACAACGGTTCACGACTCGTTTTTATCCCGTGCAACGTGGTAATCCGATACATCTGATAGTAGATGTTGTAGACGTGTGGATAGTTATAGATACGCCAGACGTAATCCCATCGCCGCCACGATCCGGGTCGTAGCCCGATCAGCGAGTTCAGCACTTGATAGTTGTCTTTGTTCTGTAACTTCCCGTAGAGAAACTTCTCAATGAATTCGTCGAGTGCGTGGATCTCCTTCTCATCGGGATAATAAGCGTTCTTTCCAGCGAGGAATACGGGTGGTGCAAAGCATCTGTCATCGCTGCCCCCCATATCAATCGAGCCGCAAGGTGCCTCCGCCTCCACGATGAGCCGTTCATCCTCGTTATTCCAGATACGAAAACTGTAGTGACAGAGGTCGTCAGGATCTTCGACGCGCTGGTTCTCCACGATGAATTTGGCGCGCGCCTTCATTAACGTCTCTATTTCCGCGATGCCGTTAAACAATAGCTGTGTCCACTCGCCATCACCGTAGCGGATTGTCACCTTCTGTTCACCCATCGCAGTGAGACGGACGGTATAAGTGTGTCGGTCTCCCATCACCGCTACAGGTTCGACATCAATATCTTCGGCAGTCTCAATCGCTGTAATCGGCTTCTTGGATCGGAGCAGCAGATGCGCCGTCGTCCCGACAGGTAGCACCATCCCCGGCACGATCTTCACGGCGACGTTCCCATTCTGATACAACTTCTCGCTGACATCGGCGTAGTCCGCGGCTCGACACAGCATGAAACTGAAAGTCCGTCTTTCATCGGGTGCCAAAGTGAATGAACGGTGTCCATTATACCAGGGTTCCTCCGCAGTGGCTTCAGAAAATAGATAAAACAGAGAGCCAGCGCCCGTCATCATCTCGGTATTGGGAAAAAGACCATACCCAGAAATCGCCTCCAGCGCGGTGTCGCCTTGTGGCACAATCAGTAAATGGTCGCCTTTCCCACTCGCACGGGTCGCAAGGATATAGGACGAGTGTCCAGAGACAAACGAGCTTTCAATCACGCGTTGCTCAAAGACATATTTCGTAGACTCAACCGACCGATGGTTGAACCCCTGTTTCTCATCACCGATATTGTAGTTGGTATTCAGTGTGATCGGGAGTCCGAGTTCCCCGATTTCGACCGCTTCCGACGAAGTGTTATGTAGCGTGATCGTCCATAGCATCGCATCCCCGCTTTGCGGGTTTCCCCGAAACGCATAACGTTGCTCAATATTGAGGTGCTGGAGTCCGCCGCGGTTGACGGAACTGCCCTCATAACGGGTCGTTATCGAATCGTCGTCGTGGGTCACTGTGCGGACATCGTCGCTGAGGAAGGTGTGCATGGCGCACCACGCCGTTTCACCTGCGAGACGCGCTTTCAGGACAACATCACCAGTCCAGCAGTGCATCGGAATACGTTGCGACTTTTCGGGGACGTGCCGTTGTTTCCACCAGATGTTGAGGCGCATGTTCTGCTCATTCCCAAAGAAGTTCGTGCCTTGTGCGTCCTCGGTCAGGTATAAACCTTTGATAACACCGCTGCGTCTATCCACATCGAGGATATACTGTTCATTCGTCAAACGGAGGTATGCATCGTGGGGGGTATAGCGTGCGTATCGGACCTGTAGCATAATCGTTGCTCGCTTTCATGGGGGAATGGAGAGGTTTTTGTTGAGAATACCCGTTTTGCGGGAATCTGTCAAGAAAAAAGAGTCACAGCAAAATCTTCCTATTCAGGACTTACGCAAATTTGTATCCTGCGACGAAATTAATTGTTCAGAACCCAAGAACGCGCAATGAATTGCGCTACTACGAACCAAAGATCGCATAAAAATGAGCAAGCTGCGTAAGTTCTACTGTTGACAAACATCTCAACCTATGATAAACTTCGATTCATGTGAATCACTCTCACAGAAAATTTTATAACCAAGGAGACGATCAATGGCGAAAGTCAAAGTTTTGATTGCCAGTGGAATTAGCCAAGAAGTTGCGGATATGCTGAAGGATGCCCCCCCGGAAATGGACATCAGTTTCCTACCGGAGGGTGAGCAGCTCAAAGACCACATCTCAGACGCTGAAATCCTCTACGGTGTCGTATCAGAGGATGCCCTCCCGCAGGCGACATCGCTACAGTGGGTGATGCAGCCCTTCGTAGGGGTGGAACGGTCCATGTACCCCGCCTTCAAAGAGAGCCCCATCACACTGATAAACAGTAAGCGTTTGTATGGACCCCAACTCGCCGAACACGCCTTCGCGTTGCTGCTGTCCCTGACCCGCGGGATCAACACACAACTCGATTTGATGCGTGATAAGGAATGGAAGTGGACACAATGCGTCGAGGTATCGGGAATGACGATGGGTGTTCTCGGACTTGGAGGTATCGGCAGAGCCGTCGCGCAACGTGCCAAAGCCTTCGACTTCCACGTGATTGCTGTCGATCCCGAACCGATGGAAAAGCCAGACACCGTTGACGAATTAGGACAACTCGACTGGCTACCGGAGTTCCTGTCCCGGTGCGACGTTTTGACGGTCTGCTGTCCAATCACGCCACAGACGCATAAGTTGTTATCGCATGCTGAATTCGAGGCATTGCCAGAGGGATGCTTCTTCATCAACGTCAGCCGCGGTAAAGTGGTAGACGAAGATGCGTTGATCGCGGCGTTGAAAAGCGGAAAATTAGCAGGCGCGGGGTTGGATGTGACCTATACGGAACCGTGTCCACCAGACAACCCATTATGGACGCTTCCGAACGTGATCCTAACGTCTCACACCGCTGGCGCGTCGCAGAATATCGCCAAACGCGCAATGGAACTCTTCATTGACAACATGCACAAATACGTGAACGGTGAACCGCTCGCCAACGTTGTGGATAAGGAAAAAGGATATTAATCGCCTATTGCAAAGGCTTCCAACGCCTCTGTATCTATCGCAATACCGAGTCCGGGCATATCATCAATGACGAAAGCCCCATCCTCGATTATAGGTTTTCGCGTGGTGATTTGCCCTTTCGATTCGTATGCCTCAGGGGAATGCTCCATAATCAAGAAATTGGGGATTGTCGCTGAGAATTGCACCGTCGCGGCGATCGAGAGGATGCCCCCGCCACCGATGTGCGGTGTTACCGGAATGTTATAGGTGTCGGCGAGGCTTGCGATGCGTTTTCCTTCTGTGAGCCCTGTTCGGGCAATATCGGGCATGGTGATGTCACAGGCGCGCCGTTCAAACACCTCCCGTAACTCATAACGGGTGCGTGTCCATTCGCCAATAGCGACCGACATATCCAGTGCTTGCGCCAATGCCGCTTGCCCGGGGATGTCCTCGGGTGCCGTCGGCGACTCCAACCACATCACGTCCAATTCCTCAAGCCCGCGGCCGAGTAATGTCGCCTCAGGGACACTGTATTGGGTATGGAGGTCCACCATCAACTTAATCTTCGGACCGACCTGTTCGCGCACCGCTGCGACGATCTCCAAAATCTCGGCGCGACCGTGCGTTGTGTGAATCTTTAACCCGCCATACCCCTGCGAGACATGCTTCGCCGCCTGTGTTGCCGCCGCTTCCGCGGTGCTACCGCCTACACCGGCGTACAAAGGGATCCGATCGCGATAGCGTCCCCCCAGGACTTTATGAACGGGTTTCCCTGTCGCTTTGCCGATGATGTCCCAGAGGGCAATGTCGCATCCAGCGAGTGCATCGATAAAAAAGCCGGTATAGTGTCCCCGCTCCCGCATCGCTGTAAACATCCGTTGCCAAAGAAATTCCACATCAAATGGATCTTTGTCCATCAGTATCGGACGACAGAGATCCTCAACGATTGTCTTCGATGTGCGCGGTGAAACGGGGCTTTGGCCTTCGCCATACCCGACGATACCCTCCGATGTTGTAATCCGCACGACCATCGTTTCATGGTGGCGCGAGTAGATGGAACGCCATCCTTCAGGGGGTATGTAATAACCGTCCGTGGGTTCTTCTGCTGATTTTCCGGTCTGGTATCGGAGCGCGAACGCTTCAACCTGTGTAATTTTCATAGTTAAACACCTTTTTTGACATCAATACGTTGCGACAGATTTACTTGAACTTTTACTCGAATAAACGTAAAATATGGGGAGATGGTTCATTTTTCTACCACGACACACCCAAACTTTTCACCGACCCTTCAGTTCCTTGAACCCTCATGATATCCTCATCACGTTCACCTATCAAAACACGAAACCATGAAAAGATCACTGTGCGTACCATCTTCATATCCCTGCTACTCCTGCCGTTCATCTACAAATGGCATATTGCGTGTGAAGCCCTCCGATACACCTTTCCAACATTAATGGCACCCTTCTATAGCGTTGTGTTCACACTCTTGGTCATTGCTGTGCTCAACATCGTTGTAAAGAAATACGCCCCAAAACATGCCCTGACAGGTGGCGAACTCATCAGCCTCTATGTCCTGATGTCCATAACACTCCTGTTCATGTCTTACGACATGTTCCTGCCACTCGTCTCAATCATCGTCCACGCCTTCTATTTCGGGACCCCCGAAAACGAATGGCGCGAGTTGTTTTGGCGTTATCTGCCGGAATGGCTAACAATCAATGACCCGCGTGTGCTCCGTGCCTTCTATCTCGGCGATGCCCAATTTTTTGATGCCCACGCTGTGAAGCACTGGGTGACACCGACGTTCTGGTGGTGCGTATTCACTTTTATGCTTATTTTCGTGATGCAGTGTATCAATGTCATCATCCGAAAACAGTGGACAGAGCAGGAACGACTCGTGTATCCGATCGTCGAGCTTCCGTATCAACTCGCTTATAACACAAATCAATTCCTTCGGAGTCGGGCGATGTGGTGGGGGTTCGGTATCGCGTCAATCATCAGTCTTGCCAACGGGCTTAACATCTTTTTTCCTTCTATCCCGGCTTTTCCGAATAAATACATCCCCCTCAACGCTTTATTCACTGAAAAGCCGTGGACAGCCTTTCTCCGCGGTGGGGACGCAATTATTGTCTATCCGTTCGCCGTTGGACTCGGTTTCCTAATGCCGCTTGACTTGCTTATATCGTGCCTGCTCTTTTTCTTTCTTTATAAAGTGCAGTATTTTGTCGCTATCCTAACGGGATTGGAAAACGTCCCCGGCTTTCCTTATCCGTACGAGCAGAACATTGGTGCGTATATCGGCATCTGTGTTGTTGCACTCTGGAGTACACGATGGCAGATTTGGCGGGTACTGCGCACAGCATTCAAACACAGCCAAACAACCGACGCAGAAGAACCGATGCGCTATCGCACCGCAGTTTTGGGGATCGTTTTCGGCGGTATATTCATCATCGGATTCGCGATGTCTGGCGGAATGGCGATGTGGATCGCAGTGCTGTTTTTTGTCGCACATTTTGCGACAATCGCGATCCCACTGACGCGGATTCGCGCACAAATAGGGTTCCCGATTCATTCAACGACCTTTATCGGTCCGCATCATAGCCTTGTGAGTATACTCGGCACGCGACGCATCGGCGCACGGAACCTGACCTGGTTTGCCCTCTTTTTCTGGTTCAATCGAGACAATCGGAGCCACCCAATGCCGCATCAACTTGAAGCGTTTAAACTCGCCGAACGCGGCAACCTCGACGTAAAAGGCCTGTCCCGTCTAATGATTCTCCTGACAGTCATCGCGATGCCACTGTGCATCTTCATGCTCGTAGATACATTCTTTGAACTTGGGGTTAATACCGGCAAAGTGGGTGGACAGATTAACAGTTTCGGTGGACGTGCGTATCGCTTCCTTGAAGGCTGGCTCACTTCGCCACAAGATGCAAACAGCGGTCACATCGCGGCGATAATATTCGGTTTCTCTCTCACAACCTTGCTTTCAGCAGTGCGGAGTCGACTGTTCTGGTGGCCCATCCATCCGCTCGGTTACGGCGTCTCCTTCCACCTACACCTTTTCTGGGCGGCATTTGCCATCAGTGCGCTCGCCAAATGGAGTGTTTTAAAGTATGGTGGGCTGGGTCTCTATCGGAAAGCAGTGCCGCTCTTTCTCGGGTTGGCACTCGGAGACTTTGTCATGGGGAGTTTCTGGAATATCTTAAGCATTCTCCTTGACAGACCGACGTACACATTTTATTATTAAACTGGAACCGACAGACTTTGACCATCGCCTGAACACATGTTACAATCGCTGCTTGATTTTCCCCCAAGTGGTCGCGAGTTTGTCTGAAGCGGACACCGCTTGCGGTTTGCCAGCCGTTTCGCCTTCACCGTCTCCCATTTCAATGTCATCAATGTAAGCCGTCAACGCATCGGGATGGTCCCAACCGAAGAAGATCCAGCCGAGACTCGGATTCACGCCGCCTTTGCCCCCTTCGCCTCTAAAACCGAAATCATCAACGATCTGTTCGTCATCGACGTAAAAGTCATAGGTTTTCTTCTTAAAGTCAAGCACGATGCGGAAATGATGCCATTCCCCTAATTTCAGATCCCCGACCTGTTGTCCTACATTTCCGTCAAGCGCATGGATAGAGGTATCCCCGCGGGTATTAAACACGGCAGCCCCGCCCCACTTGATGGCATCTCCACCGATATAAAACAGCATTATGCCAGCACCCTTATCCCGCTGCGTGAACAATGAAACATACTGAATTCCATCGTGCGTCCCATCGAAACTTCTGAGGACCATTGTGTTTTCTGTGATTAGAATGCTTTTACCGGCGTCACCACGCTTCACTTCGCTCCCAATTTGGCAAGTTTTTTGGTTCATGGCCGTTTTCCAGTCATCTTGCCCAGCGATGTCACCCTCTTTGAAGTTGTCAAAATTCTCACTGTACCACACGTTACCAAACGCATTGACCCCGAAAAATAGGAGTCCAAAACTGAATGCCAAACTTCGCTTTAACACCCTCATAATAAGCCCCCTGAAAGTTTTGTTATTCTACCGTATCATGCCCTCAATTACAGATACGCCTAATATACCAGAATCTCTGACGAAAGTCAAACGTTATTTAAATTGACTGTATCAAAGGTATATGCTAATCTATTCTTTAGAAATCAACATCCTATATCTCCCTGGAAGGTACAGTTAATGGAACAATGGATCACAGAATTTGCTAACGGATTACCCAGCCTCGCGCTCTTTGCGATAATCGCGGTAACCCTTTATACACTCGGCAAAGGTGCGGATTGGCTCGTCGATGAAGCCGTCATTCTTTCAACCCGATGGGGTCTGGGAAAAGCCGTCATCGGTGCAACGATCGTGAGCATCGGCACTACAACCCCAGAGGCGGCAGTCTCTGTTCTATCGGCACTACAAGGAAAACCGGGGCTTGCCCTCGGCAACGCAGTCGGCTCAATTATATGCGACACGGGCCTCATTCTCGGATTGGCATCGCTCATCGCGCCCCTCCCCCTCAACCGTCAATTGGCTTCACGGTTGTCAAACGTTCAGGTAGGTGCCGGTATCCTGCTCGTGCTCGGGTGTTTCCCGTGGACCTCCCCAGCGAAAGTCTTCACGCAAGGCGGAACTCTGCCACAACTCGTAGGTGTCGTCTTCGTTGTACTCCTGGCGTTATACATCTATCAGTCCATCCGATGGGCAAGTGCCACAGGCGCGAATCCTGAGAATGGCGAAGAAGTAGAAGAAGTAGAAGAAGCAAGTGGGATCGGAACGCTTCTTAAACTCATCGGGTCGATTGCCATCATTGTCGTCTCGGCACAGATCCTGATTCCGACCGTGAGCATCATGGCGGAGCGGATAGGCGTCCCGAAACACATCATCTCGGCAACCCTCGTTGCGTTTGGGACCTCGCTCCCGGAACTGGTAACGGCAATAACGGCAGTCAGACGCGGACACGGGGAGTTGGCGGTCGGTAACATCATCGGTGCGGATATTCTCAACGTCCTCTTCGTTGCGGGTGTCTCTGCCTCGGCAACGCAAGGGGGTCTGCAGGCAGACGGTCAATTCTTCCAGTTCCTGTTCCCGGCGATGGTGTTTATCCTCATCGTCTTCCGGTGCGGGATCTTCGTATCGGGCGATCAGTTGAAACGTCCGTTTGGTGTCGTGCTGGTCGCGACATGGCTCCTAGTGACAATCCTGAGTTATGTCCTTTCGATCGAGATGCATTAAAGGCTATCAGCAATCGGCAGTCGGCAATCAGGTCAACAACAAACGATTTTTTCACTATGAGCAAGTGGGTTTGTAGTAGTGCGATTCATCGCACGTTATAAAACGATAGGAACGGGCAATAAATTGCCCTACTACAAACGAGGGTATTTAAACCAGACAGTCCTGACTTCTACATTGCGTCCCTTGACAAATTTGTGATAGAATGTCACAATCAACGCCAAGTTTCGATCACTTTCCATAAAGTTCAAATGGAGGCATGATTATGAGCAACGATCAATCCCCGAAGAAAGAGGTCTACCGTTCCCAAACTTTTGCTGATTTCAAACCGGAACTCTCGGCACCCGGTGCCACGCCGGAAAGATTGGCGCATTTAAGGGAACATGGTTTCGTCATCATCAACGACTTTGTCGACAACCCGTGGATTCCGATCCTCCGCGAGGCAGGCAGACGGGTTACACAAGCGTGCGCGCCAGAGAACGGCTACGATGTTATCGACTGCTCTAAGGGATACGTTCACCGGGCGGGTGAGAACGAACCGTGGGCAATCCGAGGCATCATCCATCCCGCATTCAAAGAACCCGCTTTCACTGAATTTTACGGCTCCCCAGATTTCACGGGCTTTGTCAAGGCATGGTGTGATGTAGAGCCTGAAGACCTCGTCATGACGAACATTCTCCTGTGGTGTAATCCCCGCAAAAAGGAGAATAGGCTCGGATGGCACAGAGACACGACATGGTGGGGCACTGGAGAGAGTTACTTCTCACAGGAAAGTCGCCAAGAAGGTCCTGAAGCCTATTCCGAGGCGGTGGAACGGATCCGCTGGAAAGAGATTCAGGAAGAAAATGAGAAGCGAATTACCGAACGGAACAGTGTCGGTATGTTCTTGGCACTCGCAGACGATGAATGCCACGAACTCGTCCAGGGTAGCCATAGCCGATGGCGCACCCCACTTGAACACGACGTGCTACTCCCACAATCCATGAAGGACCAAGGGGTGCCCTATACACCGAGTTGGAACGGCACGGACCCACTTCCCGGACAGATCGCGATTCGGCTTAAACCGGGGGAGGCACTCATCCGTAACGGCACGACGATCCATACAGGACACACCGTGCCTGAACGTGAGCGCAACACGCTGTCGATCGGTTGGTCGAAATGGAGCGGTCCGCCTGAGGAGGCACCGAAGGTCGTCGATGCGCGATTCGCATGGCAACTCGATCCCGCTGTTCGCGAGGCACTCCCGCACGAATGGATGAAAACGGCTTGGGATCGCTGGGCGGCAAATCACAAACTCGGCGATAGGCTCGAAGACCGCTACGCAGGCTTTGACATCCAACGCATCAAAGCGGGTGAAGTCGTCGGATGGCGAACTGAACTGGAACGTCAAGCCGCTGCGGCAGGCGAAGCGTGGGAACAATACCAAACCGTATCCTAATGGGAAAGAAAAATATAGAGGCGGATCTTCGGATCCGCCCTTTTTCTTTTCGCTGTCGACTGTCGGTTGTCGGAAACCATCGGTAAGAAAGTTTGCAAGTGTTCTAAAGTTAAGAAGTCCGCTAAAGTTGAAGATAGACTTCTTGCAACTTTACAGACTTTAGAACATTTTAGTACACTTTACAGACGCTATCCTTCCGACTGCTGACTGCCGATCGCTGATCGCCATTAAGCCGGGGGTGCGATGAGTCGCACAAACGAACTCGACACCTCGTCCAACTCGTCCCGAACCGCTGGATCCAACTCCCAACCGACACCGCCGAGTGTATCGTCGAGTTGCGCAATCGTGTCACTACCACTAATCGCGACGGTGACCTCTGGATGTGATAATACCCATGCGACAGCGAGCTGCGCAGGCGTTTTATCCAACTCCGCTGCGAGCCGCTTAAGGGTTCGGATCACCTGTCCGGTTTCGCCACGCATCCGCTGCGCGAATTCCTCACGTAAGCGGGTCCCCCACAACGTGTCTGCCGGCGGCGGTTCATCGGGTGCGTAGACCCCACTCAACAAACCCACGGCTAACGGACTATAACACATAACGCCTAAGCCTTCCTCACGGACCAAACCGAACAGCTCGGTTTCCATATCCCGATTCAGCAGGTTATACATGTTCTGAAGACACATATAGGGTGTTGCATTAATCCGATCGGCGATCCAAAGCGCCTTACACGCCTGCCAGGCTTGATGATTACAGCAGCCGATATAGCGGACCTTCCCTGAACGGACGAGATCATCCATTGCACGGACCGTCTCCTCCTGCGGTGTCGTTTCATCGGGGGCGTGGATGAGGTAGATATCAATATGGTCGGTGTTGAGCCGTTTCAAGGAACGTTCCACCTCTCGCATGATATGGTATCTCGACAACCCCTGATCGTTCGGACCTGGACCGATCTGGCTGAAAACCTTCGACGTAATTACGACGTCATCGCGTTTGCCCTGCATCGCTTTACCGAGAATCTCCTCAGAACGTCCGATGTTGGCGCGATCGTCCATCAGTCCATAGATGTTGGCACAATCAATGAAATTGATACCCGAATTGATGGCGTGTTCAATGAGTCTTTGGGCATCCTTCGCGTCGCCTTGTCCCCTGAGTCCTAACCCCAACGCGAGTGGACTTACTTTAACGCCCGCTTTTCCAAAATTGACATATTCCACAGATAGACTTCCTTTTCTATTAGTGAACTGTTGTTCCTAATTACGCCTTAAACAGAGCAAACAACGCAATTATCGTAGAGACAATCGCGGTCCCGACTGCTATACGGCTCACCAAAGTCGCACCAACCTCTGCCTTTCCCTCTAACTTCCCTCGAACCCAACTTACACCCTGTTCCAAAAGCCCCATACGGGTCTCCAGCGCGTTAAACCTTTTCTCAAACTTCTGATCCAGCGCGTCAAACTTTTGCTCAAACTTCTGATCCAGTCGCTCATATTTCTGCTCCAACCGATCAGATTTCTGTTCCAATCGTTCTAAGGCAGATAGCACACGTTCGCGAAAATCTTGATCTGACATGGAAAACCTCCTGTTTCTATCAGTATAACACACGCCACACGAATGAGACAAGGCTTCTACATTTCTCGATTGGATTTCCTTCTTTTCAGCGGATTGCGTCTTTATCACAGGACTTACGCAAAATGACCAAATTTCACCTATTTTCACAGGATTCGGTGCGGTTAGAAACCGCACCTACCGGGGGAGAGCGTAAGTCCTATATCAATAGGAACTATTGCGCTGCTTTTTCCCTTAGGGTATCAAGGAGCCTCCGCATATCCGCGGGCATCTCCGCTGAAAACGTCAAGCGTTCCCCCGTTGCGGGATGCTCAAAGCCGAGCAGGCGCGCATGCAATGCCTGCCGCTTCAGTTGCGAGATCGCCTGTTTCAACTTCGGCGTGTCGGCATCGTTCAAAGCGCGTTGTTCACCCCCATAAACCGCATCACCGACGACCGGGTGCCCAATACCTTGCAGATGCACACGAATCTGATGGAGGCGTCCGGTTTCCAATGTCAGTTGAACGAACGCGAACTGGGGATACGTCTCTAAAACCACATAGTGCGTGACAGCGTGTCGTCCGCCTGTTTTAACCGTCGTCATCCGCCGTCGATCGCGTCGGCTCCGCGCAATTCGTGCATCGATCGTCCCCTCGGTTTCCGTAGGCGCGCCACAGACCACAGCGACGTATTGGCGCGTGATGCTATGCCGTTCAAATTGGGCGGAGAGCTCCCGATGCACCCCATCCGTTTTCGCAACAACGAGCACCCCTGATGTCTCTTTATCCAATCTGTGAACAATCCCCGGTCGCTCCACGCCTCCGATCCCGGAAAGGTCTGTGCAATGCCCCAGCAAAGCATTCACAAGCGTGCCAACATTCACCCCATTCGCAGGATGAACGAGCATACCCGCGGGTTTATTCAGAACGATTAAGTGGCTATCCTCGTGAAGAATGTCGAGTGAAATTTGCTCAGGTTGGGCAGTGTCCAGAGGGCGCGGGGGTGGAAGCGTCAAGCAGACCCGATCCCCGTCCCGCAACACATAACTCGGTTGTTTACCGACCTCGCCATTGACGGTGACATCCCCCTCGCGAATCAACCGTTGGAGATACGTTCGAGATACGCCTTCCGTTGCGTCGATAAGAAAACGATCGAGACGTGTCCCGCGCTGACTTTCTTGGATATCATAGACCTGAACTTCGTCTTTCATCTGACTCCGCGGATTTCAAATAATATTGAGAGCAAAATAACTCATGTTTTGTATAGGATACCACATAAGCAATCAAAAGGCAAGTTCTTAACCAGGCAGGATTTAACTTGCCAAACCGCACTTCACAATTGATTTGAGCAATTTTGAATATTAAATATGCACATTATCCATTGGTAACAGGCGCGGAAACCTTGCCCTTACGGGTTCGCGGCCTTTGGGAAAATGGGAATTTATTTCCGAATATTGCTTGACACATAATATAAGAATGTGATACCCTTTACCTATACCCTATAACAGGGCGATACAATGCGAAATATCAAACTTGTGCTTGAATACGATGGCACGAACTACCACGGCTGGCAGACACAACCGAACGTGCCGACACTCCAAGATACTATCGAGGAAAGTTTGGCAAAGCTTACCAAAACCCCGATACAGATCATCGGGGCAGGGCGGACGGATACCGGTGTCCACGCAGAGGGGCAGGTCGCCAATTTCCATACGGACTCACAGATACCCGTCGTCGCATTTCAGAAAGGACTCAACGCCCTGCTGCCTCGGGATATCGTTGTCTGTTCGGCAACAGAGATGTCCCCTGAGTTTCACGCCCGTTTCAGCGCAACACGTCGGCGGTATCGCTACACGATTTTGAATCGGGAATACCCGAGCGCACTGCTGCGACAGACAAGTTACTGCTTCTCAAGAGAAATTGACATCTCGCGAGCAAATGACCTTTGCCGAATGCTGATCGGCACACACGATTTCTCCTCCTTCCAAAAGGTAGGCAGTGATCGGGTAAACCCTGTTTGTGAGATTTACGAGGCACACTGGTGGCAAAAAGAAGCCTACGTCTATTTCGAGATTGAAGCGGACTCATTCCTGCGAGGTATGGTTCGCGCCATCACCGGCACGCTCTTGACCCTTAATAGCAAGTTTTGGAAACCTACACGCTGCGTTAAAAATAGGAAATCCCAAGAGGCTGAGACAGAACTTCGTCGTATTTTAGATGCCAAAGACCGAGCCGCAGCAGGAATGTCAGCGCCGGCACACGGATTATCTCTCATTGCAGTTAAATATAACGCCTGACGCGGATTTGGCAAATGGCAATTAGCAGTCAGTCGTCAGTAAAGGGGTTTTCGTCCTACAAGACTTCCTCTTGAAATAGACGCAAAACCCGTAGCCCGTAATATAGTGGAGGGGTTTTTGCTTGGGGGTTTCCCCTAGATATAAGCAACGCCCGTCAAGGTCGAACCGCACGAACTTTAACCGCGAGGAAAAATTAAAAAATGAACTATAGCCAAGTCTTGAATGAGTTGGAAACCTTAGTTAATGAAACCTTCGCACTTTGGGAACACAACCGCGTCGGTTTCCAGTGGCGGCACTATACATGGAACCACACCATGCGTGTGCGTGCGCTGGGCATGGAACTCGGTAAACGGGAAGGTGGAGACGTGAAGCTGCTGGAAGTCGCTGGTACCCTGCACGACATCACCAAGCGATACGACGGTATTATCTTGACGGACGACAATGGGCAACGGATTCTTGATCATAACGGATTCTGGTTAAACGAGACCCTTACCCCCGCGGGTCAGAACATCATTACTGAGCTTTACAACAAGCACGAGCTCCACGGCAAGGTCCATCACGAATCCGGAGCGGTCATTACCGAGAACATCTTGGCGATGTACGATTTCGATCCAGATTTCGTCCAAGCCGCAACAGCCGTTGTCCTCGCGCACCTAAAACCGATGAACCTCACAGCAGAGGACTTTAAACTGCTCTATAACAGGATCGAAAACCAAATCCTCTACGATGCGGACACAATGGACCCGAACGTCGGCTATACCGCGTTCTTCCGAAACATCCACATCCACTCGCATTTCGCACTACAACGTGGGAATTTTGACCTCGAAGATTACGTCCGAAATCTGCCACGCTGGATTAATTCCAAACAGGAATTCGTCGATAAACTCCTGACAGAGTCTTCTCGCGAAGTCGCCCAAGCCCGACAGGACAGGAACCAGCATCTTTTCTTGCAAATGGTAGATGAATTAGACGACATGGAGATAAACCGTAAATACGGATTGTTGGGTGTGATTGAGTATTTCGTCAGTGAAACTGAGGATCCTCACTTCCTGAACCAACTGAACCATTTGAAAAACGAGTGGCTCCCACAACGACAACAGTGGCTCGCTGAAGAGGCGCAGGACGCATCGGCACGCGACCGTGCCCAAGCCGCGATTGATCGGGTTGACGATTTCCTGAGCCTCATGACCCGCGAAAGTAACGGTGAAATTTAAGGAGTTTAACATGGATACGCCAAGGACAAGCGAACAGGCAGACATCGCCCAAATCCCATACCCACTCGACCTGTATCGGTTTGACACAGCTGCCGAAGGAATAGCCGGTGGGTTTTCAGCCGTAACCGATGCAGACATCGAATACTTTCATCAAAACGGCTATCTCGTCATCAATGATGCCTTCAGTGCCACCGAAATCGAAGCGGCATTGGCAGGCATGATTCATCTTATGGACGGAAAGTGCCCCGATTTTCGGGCGATCCAATTTGAACCGAAACTCGTCAAACAAAAGGACGCACTGGAAGGGCAGGAACGCCGCGATGCCATCAGAAAAATCTTCAATTTTGTAGACTATGAACCGCGTCTGAACGCGATGGCAGTCCATTCAGGACTTCTCGGTGTTCTCGAACAAATGATGGGGGATACGCCTGAACTGTTCCAAGACATGGCACTCGTCAAACCGCCGCGTTATGGGTCAGAAAAGCCGTGGCATCAGGATTGTGCCTATTTTAACCTACCGGAAGGAACAACGGTCGTCGGGGTATGGATCGCTTTAGATGAAGCCACGGCTGAAAACGGATGCTTACACGTCATCCCGGGTTCAAATATCGAGGGCCCGATGATCCACTTCAAACGGCGAGATTGGCAGATTTGCGATACGGATGTCCCCGTAGGGCGGGATACGATGGTGCCGCTTAAGCCGGGGGGATGCCTTTTCTGGCACGGTTTGACCCATCACGGCAGCCCTGCCAACCAATCGGAACAGCGACGGCGGGCCTTACAACTCCATTACAAACCCGCGAGTGTCGGAGAGATTACAACACAGGAACGGATGGATGTTTACGGTAGCGAAGGGAAAGAGGTGGATTGTTGAGTATTCGTCATCGGTTGTCGGTTAAGAGGGTATCGTTAAAGGAACACCTCTTTACTGACTGCTGAAAGGTTTTTCGTATGAAGATTAATTTTTTAATTTGGTAATTTCCTAACGAGTCCGGTGCGGTTAGATGAAGATTAATTTATTAATTCGGTAATAATCCAACATAGTGTAGCAACTCCTGTGAACCGCCTTTGAACTGTTCCATGAAGGCGAGGACTTTTTCTTGAAGCGTCTGCCAGTTGTTGCTGAGACGATGAAGATGTATGACCGATTGACGCGCCCATCGCCACAACTTCTCAATCGGGTTGGTCCAAGAGGCATACGTCGGGAGTTGCAATATCTCAATAGGCAGTTTCGCAAGGGTGCCGATTTGCTTTGAGAGTTTGCCGGTCCAGTTGCGTGGCACCGGTTTCGGAAATACGGTCGTCTGTGGCATCAAGGCTGCCATGAGATTGGCATGAAAGTGTATCGCCCGATTATCCTGAATGAGATAGATGCGTTCGATGTTTGGGTAGCGTTGGCAAATGGAGGTGTAAAACGTATGCAGTGCGTTGACGGTACAGCGTTTCACCTGCTGGTAAACGACATCTCCGGTGTGTAGGCTCAGGGCACCAATGCCATAACACACCTCTTGCTGACGATAACTTTGACGTGCCAAGGGCGTCTTGGTGCCGGTCTGTGCCCAGTCTTTTGCCACGGTCGGTTGGAGATAGAAACTAAACTCATCTTGGTAAAGCACAACGCAGGTCTCTGGCGTCTCACGGGCTTCTTCTAAAACTTGCTGGATACGAGAGAGTTTTTCAGCATAATCGGCATCTGGACTTCGCACATAGTCCCTGGCACGTTTATAGCTGATGCCGAGGCGTGAGAGGATTTGATGAACGCCCGGAATAGAAACATCCTGCAGCCACGGCACGACTGGACTGAGCGTGCGGAGCGTCCAGCGGGTTTGATGCCGATTGACGCGCCCCGGATCCTGACCGATCGCCGCCAAGACTTCCGACTCCGCTTCTTCAGGCGATTTCGGAGAAAAAGCCGGTTTTCGACCCCGACCCGGTTTCTGGAACAACCCACGGATGCCCTGTTTGCGATACCGACGCAACCACTCATAGACGGTATCAGGATCGCGAGGTTTCAACAAGCCCTTGTGAGCGACTTCATGGGGAGAAGCCCCTTGATGTATTTTCAACATCGCCGTCGCACGCTCTCGCAGGTAAGCCGGTTCACCTTTATCTCGAAGGGCAACAAGTGCTTGGATTTCGGCTTCACTCAGATCGAGTGTATGGTGTTTTGCCATCGGAAAATACCTCCTTTTGTAGGAGGATAACATAAATAAAAATATTACCGAATTAATTTTTTAAACTTCATGAAACCGCACCTACCGGACCTGGGAGAACATAGAATTACCGAAATATTTAGTGAAACCTCATTAGAAAAACCGACCTGACCGCCACTACGCTACTTCTTTTCTTCCGGGAAGGGTGCCCGGATGTCGTAACGTCCTTCAACAAACACGGGTAACTTTCCACCTTCAACGAGAAGGTCAAGCGGGTTGGGGCGCGTTTTTAACGGGAACGTAACAACGTCTTGGAGGCGCAACGATTCATAAATCGCCATCAAGATTTCTATCGTGCAAAGTCCATGTCTGCCAGCGTTACGGTGTTCATCAACATCACCTTCAATCCAGGCTAACATCTCATCAAATTGATTCGGTTCACCTTGGCGAGGTTCAATCACCTGCCAGCCTGCGGTTTTGCTGTTGAGCAATTCAATCGTTCCATTTTCACCCCGACGAAGCTGCCCATCGTCCCCGTAGACAACATCGCCGCGGAGGACGGGTTCCGGTAAATCGCTTTCGTAGATGCCGCGGATACCGTTCTCAAAGCAGATTTCCGCCATACACAGGTCTTCCGTTCTGACACGTCGCTCCCAGCGATCGGTTTTGCGTGCGACCTGACCGATGAGCCATAACGGATCGGGATCCCCGAGGATGTAACGCATCTCGTCGATTTCATGGGTGCCACGGTTCAAAAGTCCGTGTCCATCACGGCGGAGCATCGCCTGCGGCTGACCGATTGCACCTTCTTGGATGAGGCGGCGGGCCTCGCAATTCTGGGGACTGAAACGCCGCTGGTGTCCAACGACCAACTTTACATTGTGCTTGTCACAGGCCTCCATCATGTCCTGGGCATCGCCAACGGAAGCCGACATCGGTTTTTCGGTAATAACGCCGAGTACACCGTTCTCCGCAGCTGCGATCGTCGGTTCGGCACGGACGCTCTGCCACGTCGTAATACTGACGATGTCCAAATCCTCTTTCTCGCACATTTCACCGAAATCGGTATAATGGGTTGGGAGGGCGAACTCTTCTGCGAATTTCGCCGCGGATTCTGCGCTAATGTCCGAAGCCGTGACAACTTCGGCACGCCCGGTACTTGTCCAATTATTCACATGGGAACGTCCCATGCCACCACATCCAATAATTCCAATACGATATGTTTTGTCTGCCATCTGTCTCACCTTGTCCTTAGTGTTAGTAAAAATTTAAATGACTTCCCCGCCAGCAATAGGCAGGATTAGAAACCCACCCAGCAAAGGCGATCGGTGTAGAAGCACATTTTAGCAAAAGTTCACCATCAAGGCAAGCGAATTGTAAGAAAAGCGAGCAATGCAAAACAGCAGTTCAGGTTAATCGATCTCATCCGCTTTCAACAAAGTAACGGTTTGTAGCAGCACAACGCATTGTGCTTTGCGTAAGTTCTGAAAAGTTCACTTACCTTTCCAATTCGTCATAACTCACTAACATGTGTCTTTTTTGACACAATCCTTAAAACCAAAAAGCCTTATATTATCAGAGTTTGTAACAAGTAACCGATTGGCATCGTTTATGCAGGTAGGGTTAGCACAACCCGCTATACTCGGCGACGAAAATTTGTAAGGAGACGGAAATGGAAAAATTAATCATTAAAGGTGGTACCCGACTTCAAGGGAGAATCCCCGTTAGCGGTTGCAAAAACGCGGTTCTGCCGATCGCTGTTGCCGCTGCGATCCTCGGCGATGGTGCCAGCATCCTTCACAATGTACCAAATTTAACAGATGTAAAGACCCTGAGTGCCGTGTTGGAAGGACTCGGTGCAACAACAAAAATAAAAAACGACTCCCTCTACATTGAGCCAATAAACCACTTAGAATACGAAGCCCCTTACGAACTCGTGCGAAAAATGCGCGCCTCTATCTATGTCCTGGGTCCACTCGTAGCGAAATTAGGGAAGGCCAAAGTCTCATTCCCCGGCGGATGCGCCATTGGACCGCGCCCGATCGACTTGCATATCCGAGGCTTGGAACATTTGGGTGCAGACGTCACAGTGGAACGTGGATACATCTATGCGCAAGCAGAACGGCTCGTTGGCACAGAGATGTATCTCATGGGACAGCACGGACCCAGCGTCGGGGCAACTGCGAATGTTATGATGGCTGCCACCTTGGCTGAAGGTACCACGGTGATCCGAGGCGCAGCGTGTGAGCCCCACATCTCTGATCTCGCCCATTTTCTCAATGCAATGGGCGCAAATATAGAAGGCATTGGGACCTCTGTGCTGACGATTCACGGCGTTAAACAACTGCGGGGCACTGAACACACCGTCATCTCCGATGATATTGAGGCGGGTACCTTCATGGTCGCAGGCGCTATCACCAGAGGCGATGTTTACGTCGAAGGCATCACACCCCAACAAATTCCCGCCATCTCAGAAAAACTCACCGAAGCAGGGGTCGAATTAGATTGGGATGACGCCGGGGTCCGCGTTACAACCCCCCGTGAAATTAGAGGCATTGATGTCACGACAGAACCCTTCCCCGGTTTTCCGACAGACATGCAAGCACAAATTATGGGGCTGCTCTGTCTCGCATCCGGGACCAGCATTATCACGGAAAACGTACATACAGACCGCTACATTCACGCTGCGGAATTAAACCGGATGGGAGCCGACATCCTGCTCGATGGTAGCAAGGCAGTGATTAACGGGGTCAAGAGACTCAGCGGTGCCCCGGTGATGGCGTCCGATCTGCGCGCAGGGGCTGTGCTTGTAGCAGTCGGAATGGCAGCAATCGGTGAAACCGTCGTATCACGGATCTATCACATCGATCGTGGATATGAATCCATCGAGGAAAAACTCAACAACATCGGGGCAAACATTAGAAGAGTCAACGACAATACCGAAGAAGTTTAACCCTTTTGGGTACCGCTCGCTGGTTTCCAAAAGCAGAGGAAGGATTATTGTAGGATGTTACAAATCGTCGAGACAGGGACCCAAGAAGCCGAAGATTTTCTCTCAAAGTTGAAAGGGCGCGGTAAACTCACGGATGAAGGTATCTTAAAGACAGTCCGGCGGACTTTGAGTGATGTGCAAGCGGAAGGCGATAAGGCGGTTATCCGATATACACGTAAACTCGACGCACCCCGTATCTCAGCAAAGGAGCTGAAAGTATCCCGAGAAGAATTTGGAGAAGCCTATTTAGAGGTCCCCTCTGAATTTATAGACGCACTCACACACGCCAGAACAAACATCGAAAAATTCCACGAGAAACAGTTACGGACTTCATGGCTGTCAACAGAACCCAACGGTGTCTTGCTCGGACATTTGATCCGTCCGCTAAGACGCATCGGTGTTCACATTCCAGCCGTCAGTCAACTCCTCGTCTCTTCATTGCTGATGAGCGTCATCCCCGCTACCGTTGCGGGTGTTGAAGAGATCGCCGTCTGTATCCCGCCAATGCGAAATCGGGAGATTAACCCGTATATGCTGGTTGCCGCCGCAGAATGCGGTATCCAAGAAATCTACAAATGCGGTGGTGCGCAAGCCGTTGCCGCGATGGCGTATGGCACCAAGACCATCCCACCTGTCGATAAAATTGTCGGACCGGGGAACCTCTATGTCCAATTTGCCAAGAAAGAGGTTTATGGGCATGTCGATATAGACAAATTAGCGGGTCCCAGCGAAATCCTTGTGATCGCCGACGGCACGGCTGACCCGGATTACGTCGCCGCGGATCTCATCTCACAAGCGGAGCACAAGGCTGATTCCGCCGCAATCCTCATCACCCCTTCATTTGGGTTCGCAGAACAGGTCAAATCCGCTATCGAGGTTCAGGGGGAATCTTTACCGCGCCGCGACGAACTTACAGCGGCGTTTGCGAACCTCGGTGCCGCGCTTATCACCGCCAACCTATCCGAGGCGTTCACCCTCGCCAACGAAATCGCCCCCGAACACCTTGAACTTCACATTGAAAATCCATTGGATCGGCTCGGGGACGTGCATAACGCTGGTGCCATTCTCATCGGTCCGTATTCGCCAGAAGCCGTTGGGGATTACATCGCAGGACCGAACCATGTCTTGCCCACAGGGACAGCGGCACGCTACGCCTCGCCCCTCAGCGTTGACGATTTCCTCAAGAAGTCAAGTCTCATCTCATACACCAAAGCGGCTTTAGCGGAAGTCACACCCGCAGTCGTTAGACTGGCTGAGGTTGAAGGCCTCGAAGGGCACGCCGCGGCTATGAAGATCCGATTTGAAGACGACTAAGCCCGCTCTGTTCCAATAGGAGATCCATCAAATGCTGCTCATTCCGTTGAGTCTACTGTTCCACCTTTCCGAACCCGACACATTCCATGAAAAATCTGTTCTACCGCCTGTCGCGACGTTCTCAATTGTCGGATATGACACAGAAACCGGTGCGCTTGGAATCGGTGTGCAATCCAAATTTTTCGCCGTTGGCTCGGTTGTCCCGTGGGCAGCGGCAGGGGTTGGCGCGATTGCAACCCAATCTTGGGCAAATACGACCTTCGGTCCGAACGGTTTAAAACTTCTCAAAAGCGGACTCTCCGCTGAACAGACTTTGGAACGCCTCATCGCAGCGGATCCGGGACGTGCGACCCGGCAGGTAGGCATCGTGGATGCGAAAGGCAACGTGGCTAACTATACAGGCGACGCATGCAACGCATGGGCAGGTGCCGTCTCAGGGAAACATTACACAGCACAAGGCAACATCCTCGCAGGTGAAGCGGTCGTCAAAGCGATGGGCAAAGCGTTTGAGGAAACAGAGGATGAACTGGCGGACAGATTAATGGCGGCACTCTTCGCAGGGCAAGCAGCAGGCGGAGACACGCGCGGACAACAATCCGCCGCCCTGCTCGTCGTTCAAGAGGGCAGCGGCTACGGCGGATTCAACGACCGATACATCGATCTACGGGTGGACGATGCCGAAAAACCGATCGAAGCACTCCAACGGTTATTGGAGATTCACAAGCAATTGGTCCCCCGGTAGTCCGAGCGTCTTCATCTACACCGCGATGACGACTCTGAACCAGAGACGTCCACCGACTCCTCCAATACAAACAACGGACGCTTAAAGCGTGAACGAATGCCGTTTGCGGTCGCTAAGATGGCTGGCAGCCGTATAATCCGCCGTTCCACCCGCCGCTTTCCGGGAAGATCGCTGATGATAATCCCGATCAGTATCGTCAAAACACCTTGTCCGGGTAAGGGTATTTGGATAATCCCTACAATAACAAGCAGCATCGCGAATAGATTTTTTAAGAACTTGAGACCTATCCGCAAAACGGGGTTTTTGATGCGACTCGACTGTCCAGTAGGTAAGAAATAGTTGGAAGGTAAGTAAGCAATCACCAGCGTGCAGAAGAGGATGCTCACGATAAAACTCGTGACAGAGACGGAAATTAGCATCACTCCATGCCCTTTTAGCCATTCAAAGAGAACGAAACAGAAAGTTTTTAACGGTTCAATAAACCCCAAAAAGTCTTCTCCTCCTCACAATTCATCGACGCGAAACAGCGCCTCCGTCAACAGTCATAATATCGCCACTGATATAGGAGGCTTCATCAGAGGCAAGAAACAACACTGCCCCGATATAGTCCCAGACCGTTGCCCCGCGTTCCAGCGGAGGGACGTCCGGTGAAGCGGATGGTAAATCCGGGAGCGTGTCATCTTCAGGAAGATTCCGTGAAGCGTTCATGCCGGTGGGTGCCCCGCCTCCCGGTGCGATAGCATTTACGGTGATACCGTGTGGACGGAGTTCGAGCGCGAGACTCCGTGTGAGCCGATTCAGCGCAGCTTTACTCACACAATAACTCAAAACCCCGACGTGAGATTCCTCGGCAAAAATAGAGGAGTTGTTAATAATGCGTCCGCGTATCCCTTGATCTATCATCACCGCAGCGACCGCCTGCGCACAGAGCAGGCATCCCTTCACGTTCACCGCCATCACCCTGTCAAACTGTTCTGGTGTCACTTCAAACAACGGCTGCCTACCGAGAATCCCGGCGTTATTGAAGAGAATATCAATCCGTTTAAATGTCTTCACGGTGCTCTCTACGGCTTCCTGAACCTCCTCCGGCACGGTGACATCTAACGGAACGGCAATAGCTTCTCCACCCTCGGCGCGGATCTCGGCGGCTACAGGCTCTGCGCTTCTACCTCCAGCGACAACGACAGATGCCCCTTCACGGGCAAACGCCAAACACGCCGCTCTCCCAATACCTAACGGTCCACCGCCTCCTGTTACGAATGCAACCTTGTTCTCAAAACGCATCCTGTTCTCCCTTCCACACTCGGCGAGGAATGTAATACATTGTCCCGTAAGTCCACACGCGACTTGCGCTACGGAAATGTAATACAAGGAACGGATTTAGTCTATCCGTAGACTAAATCCAGTCTATCCGTAGACTAAATCCCCCAACCGCGCCGATGCAGCGTGTATAAGTAATCCTAAAACACACCCTACCAATATTTTATCATAACGTTCTTTCCTTATGCAAAGTTTCATGCGATTTACAGCGCGAAAAACGCTCGCATCCCAGTCCCCTACGAATTTCCTTGACAAACCTTAATGAAAGACACTATTATAGTTAGTAGAGTCGTGTAAAACCTTGAAATTTAGGCGTAATCTCACGTTTCATGAAGGAAAAGGAACTCTCACAGTGGAAAATACTCCAAAATCGATCCGCTGGTGGCCCCTCTGGGTTGTCCTTGGTTTAGCCATTTTAGGCACGCTGGCGACATGGATTTTTGACGCGGGTCATCGTCAAGACAGGATTCTCTTAACCACCACGATTGTGATCGGCACAGTCATCTTGGGCATATTATGGTTGTTATTTCTCTCTGAAATGAGATGGCGCCTGAAATCCGTTGTGCTTGCGGCACTCGTTTTGATTGGTTTTCTCGGAACCAACCTATTGGAGTTCAAAGGATTCAGCGGCGACCTTGTCCCGATATTTGAGTGGCGTTGGCAAGAGCGGCAAACGACCTTCCTATCGCGTTCTGAAATCGCGTCGGATCCCCAAATGTCCGCAACCGACTATCCCCAATTCCTCGGACAGAACCGAAACGGGGTCATATCTACGACGCGGTTAAACCTGGATTGGGAAAACTCTCCACCGCAGTTAGTATGGCGGCGACCTGTCGGCGCAGGTTGGTCGGGTTTCGCAATCGCCGGTAATTCCGCAATCACACAAGAACAGGAAGACGACCAGGAAAAAGTGGTCTCCTATGAACTACACACGGGCGACGTAAAGTGGAGTCATCAAGATTACGCCAGATACGACACACCCCCCGCTGGACTCGGACCGCGAGCAACGCCCACGATTTCAGGGAACAGGGTTTATACCGTCGGTTCAACAGGGATCCTCAACTGTCTCGACCTTGAGACGGGAGAACAACTCTGGACAACGAACATCTTTGAAGAACACGATGCGGAAGCCCCCCCTTGGGGCGTAAGTATTTCGCCGCTTGTTTTCGGAGAACTCGTTGTCGTCAGTGCTGGCGGTGCGGTTGCCTATCACAGAGAGACTGGCGAAGTCGTTTGGATAGGATACAGAACGCAGAGCGGTTACAGCTCCCCGTTCCTCACCACGTTAGCGGGTGTCGAGCAGATCGTGCTTTTTAATCAAGGCCTCGTCACGGCGCATGAACCCTTGAGCGGCGAACTCTTATGGCAGCAACCGTGGCCGACCGCCGTCGAATGTGTCTCGCAGCCAGTCCCGCTACCAGATGATAAACTCCTCGTCTCAAGTGGTTACGGGGTCGGTGCTAAACTGTTCCAAATTTCCCGTAACCCAACCCGTGAATTCAACGTCTCTATTATATGGGAGACCATATACCTGAAAGCCAAATTCACCAACATTGTTTATCACGAAGGTTACCTGTATGGGTTAGACGATGGAATTTTTGCCTGTATAAACCCAGCCGATGGCACCCGTCAATGGAAACGCGGTAGATACGGACACGGACAGACGCTCTTAATCTCCGACGTTCTCCTCGTTTTGACCGAATCCGGCGAAGTTGTACTCGTAGACCCGAATCCGAACGAGCATATAGAACACGCACGTTTCGCGCCCCTCAAGGGTAGAACTTGGAACACCCCCGCCCTCGCGGGGGATTATCTCCTCGTCCGAAACGATCGTGAGGCGGCGTGTTATCAACTACCGACTCTGAATACGGATATTAATTCCAGCACTGAGTAATTCACGACTCAGATGTCCTCTTGCACGCATAGATAAAACCTCCTCCACCCGTTGGGAAAAAGAAAATAGGCGATAGAATGTTTAGATACATACGAACATTATACCCTCTTTTAATCTGTTGTAGTATCGCGCTCTTATCTCCGATAGATAACGCGGCAGCGGGAGAATATTGTAGTGTCCCACGTAAAATCCGAGGGACGATCGATTCACCTTTGGAGGCAACTTTTGAGCTTTATATCAAAAACAAGCGGAATCGCCGCGTCCTCTCAACAACCGATCGGACGAGTTTCGTCGTCTACGATATCTCAAAAAATAAAAAACTGGTGTCCATCAACGAAGATCGGCAGATGATGGCAGCTTCTCTGATTAAGAACTTCGTTATGCTTGCCTACTTTCATGAAGTTAAACACGGACGCCAAGCACACACGAATACAAATCGGGGACACCTGAGAGCAATGATCCAGGTGAGCTCAAACCTATCAACCAACTATTTTATTCGGTTACTCGGCGGTCCCTCACGCGTGAACCGGATATTACGCGTCAATTATCCGTATTTTAAACAGACTCGGATTGTCGAATACATACCCGCCGGCGGACGGACTTACAAGAATATGACCTCCGCTCGTGATATCAGCACGTTCTTTTTGCGGTTATGGCACGGGCGACTCCCGTATTCCCAGAAAATGAAGTGGTATTTCAAGCTCAAAAACGGCGATTATATCTTTAAAAAAACCTACATCCCATCAGGGGTGGCGGTTTATAACAAAACCGGGACTGTCTACGGGTTGGTAGGAGACGGCGGCATATTGGTGCTCCGAGACCCGCAAGGCAAATCGAGACCTTATGTTTTTGTTGGACTCATGGAGGACAGAACCAAAACAACCTACAGAAACCGCTGGCAGTCCTTCGCGAATTGGAGAAATCAGCGCACCTTTATTTTACGACGGCTCTCAGAACGCGCCTATAAGTACATCTATGAAAACCACTACGGCGGTAGACTCGTCCGTCGCTAACTGCTGTGAGGGCATCCATAATGCGACGTGTTGTTGACATCGGCAGACGTATCGAACTCATACCCATGGATCCACACTTCCACGATATTACCATTGGACTCTATCGTCAGCAAATTGCCGATACACCCCTGGGAACGGATTTCCCTGCCTTTCTTGTTCATACCTATAGCCAAATCACGGGTGCGCCTGAGAGAATTCAGGAAGTTGTGCAAGCGATGCAAATACTCGGTGGCATGCGAAAAACCGAGGATGGGTTGCTCTATTTCGCTTGTAAACACCCTCACGAAGCCGCATGCCGTCGCGTCTTCTTGGAGGCATGCAAACTCGCCTCAAACACCCCTGCCGAACCGCGTCCTTTGAACATACTGGATAGGAAATCCCGACTTACCATCACCGTCGATTCAACTGGAAACGGCACATATCAGGTGAGTGCAAACGGCGAAGGCAGAGGTGCGGCACGTCGGATATCAGCGATTGCAGGTGGCTTGATGAAATTAGGCGAAATGGAAAGCGTCGCAACCGATAACAATGATACCGTCCGTTTTGCCTGTGGGCATTCCCATGACGCGCTTGTCGGTCTCCTGCTGGTCCGTGCCCCGAACGTCAGAGTCGCCTTACGAGAAGCGGAAATGGGCGCCGCACGCGGGGTGCTCGCTGCCCCAAGTCAGCAAACATAAAAGGAACTTGAAGATGCAAACATCAATGACGGGTCGTGAACGGGTGCTCGCTGCACTTCGCAATGAACCGACCGATCAAACGCCTATCTGCAATCCAACCTCCGTCGCTACGGTTGAACTGATGGATCTCGTTGATGCGCCTTTCCCAGAGGCAAATCGAGAACCGGAACTCATGGCACGCCTCGCTGCTACGGGATACACCGAACTCGGGTTCGATACCATCATGCCCGTTTTCACGATCATCCAAGAATCCAGCGCACTCGGTTGCCAAATTCAGTGGGAACAGAAGGATAACTGGCCCACCGTTAGAATGCGAGAACCGATCTGGGAAGATGTCGATGATATTGTTGTCCCGAACGACTTTTTGACACATCCAGACACCCAGTGCGTCTTGGAAGCGATCAAAATCCTGAAGAAAGAATACGGCGATGATGTCGCTGTCATCGGGAAAACGATGGGGCCCTGGTCGCTCGGCTACCACTGCTTTGGGGTTGAACCTTTTCTGTTGCTCTCGCTTGACGATCCGGGTAAAACCAAACTCGCCCTCGATCGGATGAAGGAAGCCACTGTGCAATTCGGTATCGCACAAATCGAGGCGGGTGCCGATGCCCTTACGCTCCCGGACCACGCCACAGGCGATCTCGTCAGCGGAGAATACTATCAACGTTACCTTCGGGACCTCCACATCGAATTCGTTGAACGTCTCCCTATCCCTCTAATCCTGCACATTTGCGGTCGCACGGTTGACAGAATGGAATACATCGCACAAACCGGCATGTCCGCCTTCCACTTCGATTCCAAAAACGAACCGCAGGAATCCATGGACATCGTGAAAGAACGCATCGCGCTTGTCGGGAACATTAACAACCCTGAAACGCTGTTTTCTAAAGAACCGGAAGACGTTAAAGCGGAAGTCGTGAAAAACCTTGAGGCAGGCGTGCCACTCATCGGACCGGAGTGTGCGATCCCACTTCAAACGACAATCGAAAACCTCCAAGCGATTCCCGAAGCCGTCCAAGAATGGCACAAGGCACAAAAATAAGCAACCTACGGTAGAAATGATGGAAAAAATTATCTTCTTATTCCTAACGATCTGTTTAATGCTAACCCACTTAACCGTAGGTTACACACAAGAAACGAACCTTGAACACCTACAGGCATCCGATGTCAATGTCGATGGCGTGGTAAACATCCTTGATTTGACATTGGTCGCTACAAACTTCGGCACGACACCCGCCGCAGATCAGCCCGTTCACATAGATGTGAACGGGGACGGCATTGTCAATATCCTCGATTTGACGCTCGTCGCGAGCCATTTCGGTAGCAGGTCGGGTATGCCGTTTGAAGTCACGGATGCGACGTTTGACGCTATTGTCTTGGGTTCTGAACTGCCGATTGTGGTCGAATTTAAAGACGATACTTGACCCTTCTGTATATTGATGCGACCGGTGGTCGCAGAAGTGGCATTGGAATATCGAGATGTCTTCAGTTTCGTCAAGTTGGATGTAAATGCACACCCCAAGAAAACAGCCGAATATCACATTCGCGGAACACCCACCTATATCGTATTCAGAGACGGAGAGATTGTCCAAGGCTTCGCTGGTGCAATGCCTAAGGCTGAATTGGTGCAACGCATCCTTGGCATCTTAGAGATTGAAGAAACAGAGGAGCAAAAATGAGAAAAATCAGTTTTTTATTCTTAACGACCTGTTTGATCCTCACGCATTTAACCGTAGGCTATACACAAGAGGCAGATCTCGAAATGTTAAGAGCGTCCGATGTTAACGCCGATGGCGTGGTAAACATCCTCGATCTGACGTTCGTCGCCGCAAACTTCGGTGCGACCCCCGCCGCAGATCAGGCACTAAACCCGGATGTCAACGGAGACGGCACCGTCAATATCCTCGACTTGACACTCATTGCGAGGCATATAGGCAAAACCGTCCGCCCCCCTGTAGCCTTCGTGAGTGCGAACCCAGCAGTCGGATCGCAGCTGACTGTGAACGATACTATCTCTTTCACATTTGACAATCCACCAAACGACGTTACTGTTAGCACTGGGGTCGCCACAGTCACTGACAAAACTGTGGAAATCACGGGTCCTTTTGATCCAGGTGCCCTCGCACTGACAATCACTTGGGCAGATGGAACCCAAACGCTCGACTATACCATCAGAACTCCCGCGGCGTTCATTAGCGCAGACCCAATGGCACAATCGCAAATTGATACGGATGACACCATCACCCTCACCTTTGACAATCCACCAGAAGGTGTTACAGTGAGCACCGGTGTCGCTACACTCACTGGAGAAACAGTAGCAATTGCAGGTCCCTTTGATCCAGGTGTCCTCGCACTGACCGTCACTTGGGCGGATGGCACCCAGACGCTCAACTACACCATCAGAACTCCTGCAGCGTTCGTGAGTGCAAATCCAGCGGCACAATCGCAAATTGATGTCAACGATACCATCACCCTCACTTTTGACAACCCACCAGAGGACGTTACAGTGAGCACGGGTGATGCCACACTCACTGACAAAACCGTGGAAATCACGGGTCCTTTCGATCCCGGAGCACTTGCCTTGACGGTTACATGGGCGGATGGAACCCAGACGTTCAACTATACCATCAGAACTCCTGCAGCGTTTGTGAGCGCGAATCCAAAAGCCCGATCGCAAATTGATGTCGACGATACCATTACCCTCACATTTGACAACCCACCAGAGGACGTTACAGTAAACACAGGAACGGCGAGAATCATTGGCAAACGGGTGCGAATCACGGGTGCCTTCGATCCAGGCGCGCTCGCGCTGACAATCACTTGGGCAGATGGCACTCAAACGCTCACCTATACCGTTCGCACCCCCGATACCGAAGCCCCTAAGATTATCAGCGGAAGCGTCAATAACGGTGATAAGGACGTTGACCCCGAAGCACTGCATTTCGGTGGTCCCATCGAAATTGAATTCAGCGAAGCGGTAACGGGCAACATCGCGCTGCAAACCGTCGCAGGTGCTGATGTCGGATGGCGCGGCAAGGTTACAGGCAAGAAAGGGACACTCGAATTCGTCAGAGGTAAAGAACTCGGCAACGAGATAACCTACGTTATTAGGGGGAAAGTCAGTGATGCTGCTGGCAATTCAACCGACATCAACATTCGGTTTACCACTTCTCCTAAGACCTCTGGCATCCCATTTGCAGTCACAGATGCGACGTTCAACTCCCTTGTGCTGAACTCAGAAATACCTATTGTGGTTGAGTTTGTAAAGGACGGCTGACCGTTCTGTAAAAGAATGGCGCCAGTTGTCGCCGAAATTGCGAGAGAGAACCGGAACACGTTTGCCGTCGCGAAAATGAATATCGCGCAGGGTCGACAAACAACCGGAAAATATCAGGTTAGGGCACATCCGACTTATATTGTATTCAAAGATGGGAAGCTTGTTGGACGCTCGGCGCAGGAGATGACAAAAGCCCAGTTGCTTCAGAACATTTTGGGTGCGATAAATAATTAAGGGTGGTGCATCAATATGTCCCGTAGGGTTGGGTCTCCCAATCCGTCGGATGAACGGATAGGACATTCTTCATAGGACGAGGGAATTTCGTCCGTACTATGGTAGACCTTAGAATTAATTAGACATTCAGCACCGGTGCGGTTAGAAACCGCACCTACCGGGTGGGGTTAAAATGTCTGTTTATTTTTCAGGTTTACCATAAATCTAAGGGCGGATATTTATATCCGCCCGTTTTTATTTTTTATTACAGGCTACTCCGATGGTAGAACCACCACTCCAACACGAGCAGCAGGAGTGCGGCAAGCGCGAACCACCGCCATATCTCCTGTGCTATCGGTTGCAATCCGCCTCCTACATCCATTGAAGGTTCGGCACCCGACGCTGTAGGAGAAGACGACACCGCAGATTCTGTAGCGTTCAGCAAATTGACTGTGAACCGCTCAATCTGCCTATCGTCCGCAAAAAGGGTGTAGACCCCGATCTGATCTGTCTCGGTGTATATCGGACGCTCCATGCCAACCGTGGTTCCATCGGGTTTCTGCACATGAAGCGTGCGTCCCTCACGTGCCAACGCAACGCGCACCCCTTCACCCGTTCGAAAAGCGTGCCGGGTCCCACTTTCCTGAGACTGGAGCGGCTGTAGTGGAGCTGTTCCCGCTTCAAACCACGCCAAACACTGGTAGATAAATTGTGGGACTTCCGGAATCGTCAGCGCAAAATTAGAGATTTCCGGGTTAAACGCATCAAACTCGAAAACAAGGAGTCGAGTGTCCTGCCTGCTACCGATCCATATCAATACCCCTTTCTCCGTCTCAACAAGCGAATGCCCCCAGAGTGGCAACTCCCGATGCGTAGACTCGCCTACCCGTATCCCTTGCAGCGACACATTCTCCATGAGCGGGTGATTCCCATCCTCTGCGATAACGCGCACAGGGGTCCTCTCGGTTTTGACAACTGGCGCGTCTTCCCGAATGAAGGGCAGGTTGTCACCGGGTGTGATGAAGACCAAAGCCGTTCCAGAAGGAACTTCAGCGAAATCTTCAAAAGCCGCGCGCCCAGCGAGCGTGCCACCCTCAAAAATTGCGACATCCGCATCACCTGTGCCGTGATAGTCCGCCGGATCCACCAAACGCAGTTGCACGTGATCGCCGTACGATTCCAAAAGTTCGGGTAGCAACGATCTTCGATTGTCACTGACAAGCAAAATCTGCAGTGAGGGAACAGGAGATAAAAATGCCCATGCACTGTTATCAAGCGGAAAATGGTCATCCACCTCAAGGTGTGCACTGAGAACCTTCCCCGCTAAACCGCTCGGATCCCCTGAAAACAGCACGGATTTGGTTTCACTCGGAGGAATAGACACCGTTCTATCATCAAGCGGAACAGTTTCCACCGCCAATTGGACATCGAATTCTCTGGGACTCTCCGTAAAATTCTGAATGCCGATGAGGACCTCGTAACGATCGGTTAACATCTCAACGCTGAATCTAACAATACCGATATTCTCTGCATTTCCACCCACCCCAATTTCCTGCACGGGCAGCGGGACATCGGGTAGATTTTCAAACGTTCCACTGATAAAGACAATCTTATCTTGTTGGGAATCCGCATAGCGTGTTGCGGCATCGAACACGGGACGGAGATTACGCGGGGCATGCGTCTGAGCGATGTCCTCTATGGCTTGATGGAGTTTCGAGGTATCCGTCGTAAAAGTCTGTTGGATGTAGGTTTCAGGGGAATTCGTCACCATGAGCATCATCCCACCACTCGTGGTAATCTCTTTAATATACTGCTGCGCTGCCCGTTTTGCGAGTGTGAGACGGGTTTCTCCCATCTCTGTGGAGGACATACTCGCGGCGTTATCAACAATGAGGATTGCCTTGCCGGGCATGAATCCGGGTCTACGCAGTGCCGGACGCGCGACACTACATATCAGGAGCAACAAAAACAGGACCTGTAGCAGTGGGAGCAGTAGGTTACGGAGGCGTTGGAAAGGGATATTCGCTCTCCGGTCTTCGTCAGTGGAGAGCCAAAACATAATGCTGGGAACGAGGCGGGGGTGGCGGCGTAATTTCAGAAAGTGAAGTGCCACCACGATTGGAATAATACCGAGTAGATAAAACGCGGCAGGGTTCAGGAATTGCATTTTCACCTCCCTGCGGGCCTTTTAGCACAAAGGCATACTAAGAGTCCTCTTTCTCTTTGAGGCTCTCCAGGACCTCATCTGCCTCCAGCCTGCCAGTCTCGCCATAGTCTTGGAGGCGTTCACATTCCGCTCGGGCTTTATCGTGTTCGTCAAGTTCTAAATAGAGTTTCGCTAAATTCGTGTGCATTTCCCGAAACACCCCGGGCCAATTCCGTTCGCCTTCTTTGTCAATGATACGCGTCGCATTTGTGATAGCCGTATTGACAACCTCGTCTAATTCGGCTTTTTCCTCAGTTGAGATTTGAAAATCAGCCTCTTTGCGTTTTTCGTTGTAGGCTTGTAGGTCACTAAGTGCCTTATCGCATTGGTTATATGTTTTTTCGATACTCAACGCACCTTCAAAAATTCTTGATAAGAATCCTAATTTCATAACGTCTCCGGATTAGTGTAGGGCGGAGGTGGAAGTGCCTCGCCCCACGAATTATTTTAGACAGGACTTACGCAAAATGACCGAATTCCACATATTTTTATAGGATTCGGTGCGGTTAGAAACCGCACCTACCAGGGGTGTGCGTAAGTTCTATTAGATTTAGAAACCGGTTTTTAAGTCTCCCCACGTCACCGCCAACTTATCTCGGACTTCAACGGCAAGCACGCCTGGCACACTCAGGTCCATGGATTCTTGAACCTCGTCTTCCGTCAACGCCTTGGCGTAGATGACGACTTCATCGATAATTGCGTCCTCGACTTTATGGAGGTTCGGATTCTCGCCTGCCCCGATATAAATCGCTGCCTCTTTGAACTTGGGCCACTTGAAATTCTCCGGTTGCTCACCGATAAATTCACCGTTGACATAGATTTTGCCATCTTTCCCATCGGCAACCAAAACGTAGTGGTACCACTCTTTCAATTCAAATGTGAAGTTCGCGAGACTTTTGTCGGCGTGATGTCCAGCATCCCAAAACGGGTTGAAAGCGGGGTTCACCATCGTCCGAAACTCGCAACACCCACCCGCGGCGGCTTCAATCGAGATGATCCCATCATACGAGGCGTGTTGGTTCAGGTAAAACCACGCTTCCATAGTGATCTCTGTCTTCTCCCCGATCGGAACGATAAAGTCGTTCTGTTCCATTATAACGACACCGCCGTTCAGATGGATGGCTTTCTTGAATGCCCCATCAACGAGCGAACCCTTTCCAGCCAATTCAGCATCATTTCCGTTACCAGAATCATCGGTAACTTTGTTCCCACTCATTTTGTCAAAAGAGTAATAGACGAGGATGTCCTCTTCCTCGATAGCATAAGAGAGACTCACCGCAAATACACAGATCGCCGCAAGCCCCAACAGGAATAGATTTCCACGCATTCTTGTACCTCCATCAGCATTTTAACAAGAATTTTAACACAAATACCGAACAGCGTCAACGCATTATACCACACGCCTCGAAATTATAGCAATTGTCCGAAAAATTTCGCAGGGTCATTTATAGTAAAGCCCACAATTAAGTGAGCACTTCGGAATCGGTGCGGTTAGGAAACCGCACCTACCAGGTCGGGGAATCAAAAATGCGTAAAAAAACGGAAAACTAAATAGCGCTAAAATTTCGGACTTGAAAGCCAACGTTTTATGTGCTACAATACCGATATGACATTTCTTGAAGCGATACTCCTCGGGATTTTACAGGGTTTAACAGAATTCCTACCGGTCAGTAGTTCGGGACACCTCGTCTTGGCACAGCAATTCCTCGGACTCAAGGAACCTCTCGTCTTTTTTGATGTGATGCTTCATGTCGGAACCTTAGCCGCCGTGCTCGTCGCATATCGTGAGGTAATTGGCAGGTTACTGATAGGTGGATTTACGACGGTCGGGGATACCCAATTTTGGCGGAAACCCAGCGCAACGCTCAATACATCGGCGGAACTCAAGTTCATCTGGCTGATACTCATCGGCTCCATCCCAACCGGCATTATCGCAGTGGTGTTCAAGACGCAGTTAGAGTCTTTTTTCGATGAAGTCCGCATCGTGAGCGTTATGTTAATCCTCACGGGCATCATTCTCCAACTCCCGCGACTCCGCAGAGAGAAACCGGATAGTCCCGATACCGCCACTGCGGCATTGAAAACGTGGCACGCGCCGCTCATCGGCATCGCACAAGGATGCGCAATTACACCCGGCATCTCCCGTTCCGGCACGACCATCTCACTGGCACTCTTTCTGGGGATTCCCGCCAAAACTGCCGCCGAATACTCATTCCTACTCTCAATCCCTGCGATCCTCGGTGCGGTCGCCCTCAAAATCCGGGACCTCGGAGATACCACCATACCACTTCACATCGTGGGAACTGGGATGCTCGCCTCGTTTATCGTCGGCTATATCGCGCTGCGGTTCCTATTGGTGCTGCTAAACCGCGGGCGATTCTCCATCTTTTCCTATTACTGCGTCGCCTTAGGGTTGACCTCACTCTTAATCGCCTTAATCCAGTAAGTCGCGACGCATCCGAGTACTTTTTTGTTGTAGTGCCGCATCTCTGGCACCAGCCCGATACGCTTTAAGATGTCGCAGATTTTCTTATCGTTCTGAAGTGTGTTCCGAATCCACTTCTTCCCGGTGTATCTATAAATCAGACTCGCGAGATACATCTGCAATGGCTTCAATTTGAAACGTTTGAGATACCGAAGTGGAAACCCCAAGCCGTGTCCAGAGATCGCGAGCGTGCCTCCGGGTTTCAAGACCCGCGCCAGTTCCGTTAAGGCGGTTGTGTCATCAGGGACATGCGGCATAACGAGAAAACAGGTGACGAGATCAAAAGAGGCGTCTGCGAAGGGTAGGATCGGAAGCGAGGCACGTAGCAAAGCAGGCTGCGCAGAAGGCGGCTCTATTAATTCCCCGATTTGAGAACGCCCAGTGGTGAGAAAAATCGCATCCACATCAACACCCACAAGGAGATCTGGCGTATCGGTAGAGAGGGCAACCAGAAGATTCCCCGGTCCACACCCGACATCCAATACCCTTTTGCCGGTAGCATCAATGTTCAACGTATCGAGTTGATTTCGCGTTATGCCGCGCGCTAACTCACGGTAAGCGTTCTGGATGTAGGCACGGTGCCATTCTGTCACGCGATTTCTCCCCATACCAAAGAATTCACCCATCTGCTGAGCCGTTGCGGAATTGTCGTGAGTTCTGCCCGGAAGAGGGTCATTCCAGCGTCATCGGTAATCGGAACGGTCTTCAGTCGATACAGGGACGTATCCAACGTGTTCCATCCGACATCCGTCGTGCGTGCTGAACGGAAGCCACCCGTCTTTACCATCTCAATCTCGCGTTCGGTATAATCGCCATTTGGATAACTGAAATGGGAACACGTCATCCCCAAAAGCGTTTCCAAATCCGTTTTACTCTCAAGCACTTCTTGTTTACACTCCGTCTCTGTACAGCGCGGAAGGATCGGATGGAATCGGGTATGCGGTTGAAAATCAACGCTCTCCGTCATCTCTTTCATTTCCGCGATATTGAGTGCCTGCCTGTCTGGATAGACCTTTTCAGGTTCAAAGTCAGTTGTTTCCTTGAGGCGCGCCAACCGCTCTGCGTTCGGGAGTCTTTTCAGTCTCTCCTTCTCTGCTTTGGCGTTTCCCTCTATTTTGAACCAGAAATGCCGGTGCGTGTCAATAATCTGTGTGCAGACATAGAGCGTCGGACGAATTTGGTACTGCTTGAAAATCGGCAGGAGTGCAATATTGCCAGCGTGTCCATCATCGATCGTAATCACAACACTTTTCGGAGGCATCTGTGAGAAGTCGTTTCGGTGGAGCGCCGCGACGAGGGTATCCAGTGGGATAATCGTGTAATGGCGCGAGAGATAGGCGATCTGTTTCGCGAAAATCGCCGGTTTCGGGTCGTGATACAGGAGAATCGTCACCCGACACCGACACACCCATTCCCGAATGAGAAGCGGCATTCCCGACAGACAGACAAGCGTTGCTACTATATTTTTCAGGAAACTACGCATCTCTCACATCATCCCACAAAAGCACGGAACTTATCCCGTTAGACCTATCCATCCGAAAATATCGGTTACTATTTCTACAAGACCATACAGCGTTCCTAAAACGACGAGCGCCCCCATGACCGTGCTAATTATCGAGTAGTACTTGATTTTATTTTCGGTGTTACCCCTTATTACGCCAACTGCGTGTAGGATCCAAAAAGGCACGTCCAATATAATTAAACGCATCATTCGCCGCAGCCAAAAAAACGGACTAACGACTCCCCACCACTTGCGAGAAATAAGCGTTGCGAGTTCGCCGACATAAATTTCCAAAATAGCCTGCGTCTTTGCCAATTCTTCATCAGAATATAGTGTAATATTTATCAGTGTATCGGATAACATATCAGCATCTTGGAACGGATAATCCCCAGAAGCAAGGCTGTGAATATCCAAAATCCCATGCCCTTCCATTTGATTTTTTATCCTTGTTAAATTATGGAGTAACCACTGACGATGTTCCGTTTTATGAGGGTTATAAGGACCGCAGTCCATGAACTCATTGAATTTTGAGAGGTATTTTTTCGCAAAACGCTTTCGCCTGATGAGTGAACAAATATCGTAAACTACCCCCATGAAACCGAATCCAACGAAGACACAGAGTATCGTAAGAATGTCTAATTCAACTAAATTCGTCCAGAATTGCCTAATCACTGTTCCATCCCGCGCGTTTTAAAGAATTACAAGCAACAGACATTTCCTACGCCACGCACAATTGCCGATAAATATCTTCCAATTTTTGAATAGACCCGGCGCTGTCAAACTTCTCCTGAATCGTCGCGCGGGCATTCCTACCCAATTCACTCGCAAGATCAGGCTCCGACAGTACCCGATGCAGTGCTGCCGCTAACGCTGCTGGATCTTGCGGCGGCACCTGAAGTCCATTTTTCCCATCTTCTATCAGATCCACGACACCCCCCACATTCGAGGCAATGCACGGCATCCCGATCCCCATCGCTTCGATTAATGCGTTCGGTGAACTCTCGTGCAACGATGGGAGCACAAAAACATCTGCCGTTAAAAGCACAGAAAAAACATCTTCACAGAAACCCGGAAACGCCACCCACTCCGAGATTCCGTGTGCTGCTGTGCGTGATCGGAGTTCCGTTTCCAGTTCACCCTCACCGAGAAACGTGCATCGCCATGCGACCTTTTCTCGGTCCAACATATTTAACGCCTCAATCAGATACCGATGCCCTTTTTCAGACGCGAACCGTCCGACGCTTACGATTAATTTCTCTTCGGGATGACACGTGTGTGGCGGTGACCACGTCTCGGTGGGTAACTCCAATAGATTGGGGATGCTAACAATGTTTTTGTCTGGATATCGTTGGTGGAGATTCCGTTGGATTTGTGCCGAGTTCGTCAACAGGACATTGGCGGCATTGTAGATGAGTTTTTCTGTAAGCCAAAGCCGAAACTTCCCGTATCTCGCGTGGTAGTCGCCGCGTTGTGAAGCGATGAACGGAATCTGTCGCCACAGTCCGAATTTACGGGAGAGTCCACAGAGGAAATTGGAATACCATAGCCAGCTATGCACGATGTCGGGTTTGATAGCGTTGACGATCCCACCGAGTGCAAACGCTTTTTCGAGCAACCGCATGCGTCTATCTTTACCGGCGAGCGTTGCGATCTCTCGCACACAGGGCAGCGCTGCGAGTTCTCTGAGGCGTTCGCCTTCGGTACGGCTCAGCACAACAGATACTTCGTACCGCGCCGGTGGCAACCGATCCACCGTTTTGAGGAGTTGCGATTCGGCACCGTCCTTTGTCATGGAATCAATAACATAAAGAATTTTAATTTTTTAATTTTACCTTGCGGGGGAACAGCGTGCGTTTGAACTTTAACGTGCGTCCCTTATATCCGCCTGCGCCGTTGTTGCAGGCTACCAGTATGGAACCAATAACATAAAGAATTTTAATTTTACCTTGCGGAGAAGCAATGTGCGTTTCAACCATCACCAATACGTGTAGAGAAGGACCTCTCCGACGATCAGTTGCACAACGAGGAGACCGGCGACCCAATAGAGGTCTGACATCGGGCGGGTCGTAAGGTATTTCGCGACGGGAATCACGAAAAACGGCACCATGAAAATCCATATCCGCTCGACTTCCATGGTAAATAGCGTTGAGAAGGTGAAGTAAAAAAGCGTGATGAGGAAACCGATAACGAACGTGTCCAGCGCTTCATCGTGGCGGAATATCCAAGGGACACGGGTTCCATCGCTCCCCTGTTCAGACGCGTGAGCGTTTTGCCGCCACTCCTTCATCACTACAACGACCTGCCGTAGCCACACGAGCGTTATCGGTAGCCCCACACCGATGAGGAACGCAAACAGGTTTGCGAAACTCAGGTGGAAATAACGCCCAACGCTCTCATATCCCGTCCCCATGCCCAACTCATCTTTCTTGATAGCTGCCCAGAGCGCTTCAATCGGACGGAATCCGGTCAGGACGAAAAGCAACAGATAAAATCCGATAAATCCGGAAGCCGCCGACAGCAAGACCTTCAGATACTGTCTGAACCGCTTTCGCTCCAGTAAAGCGACAACACACAAGAATACACCCACAACGACCGTTGAATACGTCATGAACATTCCAAGCGCAAGCGTAATCCCCGTTAATAAGCTATAAGGCCGGGGTTCATGCCATTTCTGATCCGATAGGGTTTCTTGATGTCGCGCTTTATAAAACAGGTAAACGCTCAGGATCGGGAAGACGCTGAAGGGACCGTCCATTGACGTGCCAGTGAACATCACAAAGTTGGGGGTGATAAGAAACAGGAGCAGGGCGTACCGACCCACCTTTTCGCCGTAAAGATGTTCGCCGAGGCGATAGATCGGAACGACTGCGATTGCCGTGAAGAGAATCGAGATCAACGATGCCGATACGAGATTGTAACCGAAGATTTTACTAAAAAACCATAAAAAAACCACACCCCCTGGCGGGTGGGTGCGCGTATGTCCTGAGAGTGTATTAAACAATTCCGGTTTGCTATAATCCCGTAGAAACCTACCGAGTCCGAGTTCGTCAATTCGCGGCACATCGCCATAATATTCCAAGGAAGTCCGCGTATAGGGTTCTAAAAGCGTTAAAACCCGTTCCGTCTCACCCCCCCGTTCCAACTCTCGGTAGCCATCAATTTGGGCAACGCTGATATGAATCGCAAGGAAGCAGATACCCGCAACGATCAATAACCGCCGACTGTCCGCGCCTGAAAGTAGGTATCTCTGACAAAGATACAAAAAACCGATACACACCACGAGGGCAGGCACTATCCACCAACTCAGGTCGAAACTCGGTTCGGCATAAAGCGGCAAAATGTGCGTTTCAAACCGCACCGCACCCAGATTGATAGACATTTCGCGCATGCTGTAATACAGGAATAGATGGTAAACGGCAAAAAATAGCGCGAGCATCCCAATCTGGACAGGAATTTTTTTAATTATTAAGTTTTTTCGCATCGTAATGACCAGTGATTTTTTGACCATCCCCGTGATTTATGTGAGTGGTTTCCATGATGAAATCCCTGATAATCATAGTTCAGAGGATTCTCATCCCGCCTCTAACTGTTGTGCGGCTTCTAACAACGCATTTGCCAAAAATTCCGGGTTGACCTCGTCTTTCCCTCGGAAGGTGCGTACCCGTTCACCGCGAACCTTCAGAACCGCAAGCTCCTTGCCGCCCAAGTGGATACCGACCTCAGCGTTGCGCGTCTCACCGGGTCCGTTGACTTCACACCCCATCACAGCGACGGGAATTTTGATGCCGTGTTTCTCTAAGAGTTCCTCAGCGACAGCGACAATATTCTCATAATCCGCGGCAGGGTCGCCACGCCCACAGAACGGGCAGGAAACAACGTCTAACATGTCTTCCGCCATACCCAATGCCCGCAGGAGTTCTTTCGCGGTCAAAACCTCCTCGACCGGATCACCCGTAATCGAGATACGGATGGTGTCCCCAATCCCTTCCAATAACAACGTGCCGATGCCGAGTGTCGATTTAACATGCGAACGTCGAGGCGTTCCGGCTTCCGTTACACCGAGATGCAGCGGATACGGGACTTTCGCCGCAAACTGACGGTTCGCTTCTATCATCCGGAGTGGATCACTCGACTTCACGGAGATAGCGATGTCCTTGAAATCGTGTTCCTCACAAATCTTGACGTGCCGCATCGCACTCTCTACCAACGCCTCCGCGGTTGGGGACGGATACTTCTCCAAGAGATCCCGTTCGAGCGACCCCTCGTTGACCCCGATACGGATGGGGATATTCGCCGCTTTCGCCGCAGACAACACCTCAGCAATCCGTTGCTCATTACCGATGTTCCCGGGATTGATGCGCACCTTCGCTACGCCAGCATCTACGGCGGCGAGTGCGTATCGGTAGTTGAAATGGATATCCGAGACGATCGGGACTGAGGCACGCTTCACGAGTGCACCGAGTGCCTTTGCGTCCGGTTCTTCCGGGACAGCAACGCGGACGATCTGCGCACCCGCCTCCGCACACCGTTCCACCTGTGCTAACGTGGCATCGACATCGCGCGTCAAGGTCGTCGTCATCGTCTGGATGGAGACAGGGCTGCCACCACCGATCGGGACGTTCCCGACCATAATTTTTCGCGTAGGACGCTTGTTATTGATCTGTATTAGTTCTTTCATATTTTTTAATGGCTGACAACTTTTAAAGCCTTGATGAATTTTTCGTTTTCCTGTTGTGTACCGATCGTTACGCGGACCGCATTCGGATAGCCGTACCCCCCAATCGGGCGGACGATGACCCCCTCTTTCAGCAGTGCGTCGGCGATGTCCGCTCCCGATTGTTCGAGGTGCAACATGATGAAATTCCCCTCGCTTTCGACATAACGGAGTCCCATGTCGTCAAACGCCTCGTAGAGGAAGGCTTTACCGACGGCGTTCTGTTCTCGACTCTTCGTAACGTGGGCGGTATCCTTGAGTGCCGCTCGCGCCGCCGCCTGTCCGACCAAACTGCAATTGAAGGGTTGACGCACCCGATTTAACGTCTCAATCAACGGAGGTGGCGCGATACCGTATCCGATGCGCAGCCCAGCGAGCCCATAAATTTTAGAAAACGTTCGGGTGATGATGAAGTTCCGTCCCGCCAGCACATACGGGAGCGTCTGGGGATAGTCTGAACGGTCAACATACTCATAATAGGCTTCGTCAAAAACGACCAGCACATCGTCCGGTACCCGTTCCATAAACGCTGCTGTCTCTTCCGCCGTGACCATCGTGCCGGTCGGGTTGTTCGGATTCGCGACGAAGATGACCTTCGTCTTCTCGGTAATCGCTGCTGCCATAGCAGACAGGTCGTGTGTATGCGCCACCATCGGCACGACGACCGCTGTCGCACTGCATAACTTCGTCACGAGACTATAGACGACGAATGCCCCGGCTGCATAGATGACCTCATCCCCCGGTGCGAGGTATGCCTCAGCAACGAATTGGAGCACATCGTTCGATCCGTTCCCTAAAATCAGATGCTCGGCAGAAATGTTGAAATATTCCGCGAGATCCGCTTTCAGGTAATAGGCGTTACCGTCAGGGTAGAGATGCACCTGTGTCGCGCTCTCCGAGATCGCCTGCATCGCCAACGGCGAGGGACCAAACGGATTTTCGTTGGATGCCAGTTTGATAATATCGGTCGTAATGCCGAGTTCGCGGCGGACCTCTTCAATCGGCTTACCGCCCTGATACGGCTGGATTGTGTCGATGCTGGGTTTCGGTTTTAGCATAACGTTTCGCTTCTCAATCCTCTTATCTCTACTAAGTGGCACGTCCATCGAACGCGTCCGAATACACATCTATTATACCACACCCCTCCTTTTTTGAAAAGTTTTTTATCAGTTCCGCAGGGTCATTTATGGTAGGTTTTAGAATTACTTGGACATTCAGAACCAGTGCGGTTAGAAACCGCACCTACCGGATTGGGGTAGAATGTCTGTTTATCTTTCAGGTTTACCATAGTTAATTGACTTGCCGACACAGACCTGATATAATGTTTTACACCTAAAACAACAGGAGAGAAACATGAGGCGATATCGGGGTTACAAACCCCTCCCACAAGAGTGATTTGTGACAAGTGAATACCTCTGACTGACAACCATAACCCTTGACAAAAAAGCGAATTTCGTTAAAATAAGGAAAATTGTTATTTTACTTCACCATTTGCGCATGCACAGCATACGAAAGGAAAACTCATGGCACAAACACCTCCAGAATCCGCAGTCATCCTCTTTGACGGCACAGACCTCAGTAATTGGACAAGCTTAGACGGCGGCGACCCCAGTTGGCAGGTCGAAGGCGACGCAATGCTCGTCGTCCCACGCACCGGCGATGTCATCAGCAAGGAAACCTTTACGGATCACTTCGTTCATGTCGAATTTAGATGTCCCGATATGCCGGAAGCGACCGGACAGGCAAAAGGCAACAGCGGTGTCTTCCTTCAGGGCAGATACGAAGTCCAAGTCTTGGATTCCTACGGCATTGACGTTCCTGGCATGGGTGATTGCGGGGCAATTTACAACCAGTTCGCACCGCTTGTCAACGCTTGTAAACCACCGCTTGAGTGGCAGACCTACGATATTATCTTCCGAGCCCCCCGTTTCGACGATGCTGGAGAAATGACTGAGGGTCCACGCATAACCGTCATTCAGAACGGCTTGGTGATTATCAACAACGCCCAACTCGCTGGCGCGACTGTCGGAAGTATTGATTCAGAAGCCGCCACACCGGGTCCACTCAAACTGCAGGACCACGGCAATGACGTTCGGTATCGGAACATCTGGGCAGTCCCACTCCCACTTGAGGGTTCGGATAAATATTAAGAGGAATTTTATGACAAATCAAGATCTTCCCACAATTCCGAGGCGACGTCTCGGAAGAACGGAACTCAACATCCCCGTTATTCCGTTCGGCACACAGGGGTTTGGTAACAACTTCGGCTTCGTCTCAGATGAAGAGGCTGTGGCTCTCGTTAAACACTCCGTATCCATCGGTGTGAACCACTTCGACTGTGCACGCTGTTATGGGGACTCAATGCGGAAATTCGGTCTGGCGTTGAAGGAGATCCCGCGTGAGGATGTCATCATCACCGGGAGGCTCTGTTGCCATTCCGCTGCGAAGTGGGGTGGCTATGGAGAAGGGAGACCCGATTATTCCGCCGAACGCGCAATCGCTGACCTCGAAGACCAACTCGAACTCCTCGGCGTAGACTACTTCGACGGCATGCTGATCCACGACCCAGGCGAGATCGATCCCACGCTGGAAAAGGGCGGCACGCTTGACGGCTTGCTCCAATGTAAGGCACGCGGACTCGTTCGCTTCCTCGGATACGGGATGCGTCCCCATGATTTCCATCTCAAAGCGATGGCGACAGGTGATGTCGATCTCATTCTCTGCTTCAACGATTACAATCTCGTCCGGCAGAACGCCGCTGACGACATCCTCCCTTACGCCGCTGAACACGACATCGGGGTCATGAACGGCTGGTCCATCCTGCGGGGTATCCTCACAGGTGTCGATCTTGACGCTGAGATTGAAAGGGGACGTTGGAAAAAAGAGGGTGATGTTGCAGCAGCATACCCAATTTGGGAATGGTGCGTTGAAGAAGGCATAAACTTGCTTCAACTTGCCCTTCAGTTCTGTCTGAAAGAAGAGCGGATTCAGGGCAACAACATCGGGAGTCTGAACGTCGAGCAGCTCGAGGCAAACGTCAGAGCCGCCAGCACACCGCTCCCCGATGACGTCTGGGAGAAATACCAAGCCCGCTTCGGATCAGACAATTAGAGGTTATCCTTCGTTCGTAGTAGTGTGATTCATCGCACGTTTTGAGTGCCATGAATTGCGCTACTACAAACAATAATTACGTTCCACTCTCACTTAATTTTTCCAAAAACTTATGCGTGACACGCGGGAGCGGATAATCCTTTAGTGCCGTGACCGCGACCCATTTCGCATCCCGTGGACCCTTCAGAACCACCTCACCCGCTTGATACTCACACTGAAACACATCCACAACGACCTTGAAATGCGTGTAGGCATGCCTGACCTGTGTGAGATACCGCACGTTGGTGACAGAAAGGTTGACGACATCAGCGATGTGTCGGACGCACGCAGTCTCGGCGGTCTCACCCTCGGCAAGTTGTCCACCCGGAAACTCCCAGAGTCCACCGAGCAAACCGTCCAATTGCCGTTGCGTGAGCAAAACCCTCTCATCCCTATAGATAACCCCAACAGCGAGATGGTGTTCTGGGATAGGTTTCGTCTCGCGCCGATACGGAAACTCGTCCTGTTGCGCCGTCTGAAACGCCTCACAAAACGAATTCACAGGACAGACGAGACAGGTCGGGGATTGCGGACGACACACAGTCGCGCCTAACTCCATCATCGCCTGATTGAAAAACCCCGGGGCATTCGGATCCAACAGTTCATCGGCTTGCTGTTGAAACACCTTCGCTGACTTCGCGTCATTAATCGGTGCCTCCATCAGAAACAGGCGTGCCAATACACGTTTGATGTTCCCGTCCACAGCGGCATACGGGGCATTAAAAGCGATACTCTGCACTGCCGCTGCACTATAATCCCCGACACCCGGCAACTTCCGAAAACTCACATAATCCACGGGTATCTTCCCGTCCAGTTCATCTACAACGACCTGCGCGGCTTTGTGGAGATTCCGTGCCCTCGCATAATACCCCAGACCTTCCCAGACCTTCAGAACATCTTGCAGGGGTGCAGCTGCCAAGTGTTGCACATCCGGAAACCGTGCGATGAATCGTTCATAGTATCCCACGACCTTCTTGACCTGCGTCTGTTGAAGCATCACCTCGGAGACCCAAATCCGGTAGGGGTCATCCGTGTGTCGCCACGGCATATCGCGTTGATAAGCCTTGAACCACGCCAACAACGCGTCCCGAAAATCTTGAGAGTGTTCAATTAACTTCTGTTTTTTCATATTAATCCGAATCGCGGATTACGCGGATTTTACGGATTACGCGGATTTTTTGACATCCTGTGCCTCTTACGCTTCTTGTAAAGACCAGTGTAACCTCATTGCGAGTTGTTTCGGTTCGTAGTCGTGCGATTCATCGCACGTTGTGAAGCCCAAGATTGCCCAGCTTAAAGGTCAGTGGCAATCCGAAAACCGACGCTATGAAGCCCGCGGATCGGCTCATAGGCTGCACGGTTCGCACACCGCGCAGCGAACTCTCCACGTGCAATCCACGCGCCCCCGCGAATCACCTTTCGCCGTCCCTCACTCGCGCCTAACGGATTCTCTGCAGGTGAGTACTTATACGTCTCCATGTGAAACCAATCGAAACACCAGTCGTAGGCGTTGCCCGCCATATCGTAGCACCCGTAAGGACTCACACCCGCGGGATAACTCCCAACCGGCATCAACCGTTTATTCCCGGATTCCGATGTATTCGCTCGACTCGCATCCCACATATCGCCCCACGGATACTCCCGAGCATTCGTGCCACGCGCCGCCTTCTCCCATTCCGCCTCCGACGGCAAACGATATTCCATACCTTCACGTTCACTCAGCCACGCTAAGAAATTAGTCGCATCGTGCCAACTCACCCCGACGACAGGAAACTCAGGGGCATTGAGATGCGCATCGTTATGGAACAGGGGTTGGGGGTATCCTGTCTCCTCGACGAACTGCGCGTATTGCGCATTCGTGACCTGATACGTGCCGATGGCATAGGCATCCAGCAGAACATTCCGTTGCGGTTCCTCTGGATCCGTCTTCCGCCATTCAGTTGGAATCGTTCCCATCGTGAACGCACCCGCGGGGATATGGATTAAAGGGTAATCAAGTGTTTCGATGTGCATGGTAGGTGTGTAGTCCTCTGAAATAAAAAATGACAGTCAACTTTCCCGCTTTCAGTATAACACATCCCAACTTCTCCTGCAATCTTCCGCGTAGAATGTTGTGAGTTTCAGAGTATTCAGAGTAAAATCGGAAAAAGGGTGGGTTTGAAAAAAGGTGTAAACATAGACTATGACTGGGTCTTCAGCGGTTTTGAGAGGCAATTTCAAAAAAGTTACTCTGAAAATGAAGATTAAGATCAGTCATTGCTGACTTTGACTATAAATACTTGTTAGGAGCATGTCTTTTCACGGAAGCTTCACGGAGTTTTTTACGGACGTAGGTGTGCCGTGGGTCGCCAAAACGCAAAATACCGCTTCTCCGTAAAAAAACAAACGTGAAAATATAATCAACTTATAGTAAACCTAAAATCTGAATGGTTTTGTCATCTTTTAGGGTCATTCAATTGTTAAATTGTCTGAATCGCGGATTACACGGATTATGCGGATTACGCGGATTTTTAAATCTTGCTCTTCAGAACCTTTATGAAATTTGGAGAATTTCATGGAGAATTGAATGGCTCCGTCCCAAATGCCTTATAATTTGACAACGCATCATGAATATATTATACTGATTATACTGAAGGTATGCAAATCACCGCCAGAGAGGTTCGAAACTATATCACACCAAACGGACATGAACACGGAAACTTTACTTAAGCAAACGACCAGTTTTAGAGATGACCTTCTGAAAGACCTCGCAGACATAGAGTTCGCGATGTACTATTTGGAAGCAGCCCTATCAGACTATAAAGAAGATGGTAATACAGAAGCACTCTGGACAGCCCTGTATGATGTTGTAGCGGCACAGGGCGGAATTGGAAAACTTGCTGAAAGAGCAAAGGTGAATCCTGAGCAGATCAACGATATACTCGTCTCTAAACAGGAGCCGCGCTTAGATAATTTGCAAAACATTCTTTCCGGACTCGGATTTCAGATTCGCTTGGAATTTGCCGAAAGCTAACCCGTAACACCCGCAGCTTACACCGGATCCTTCGTTCCTGGATGAACTTCGACCTAAATATGAAGACAGATAAAACAATCACACAGGATGAACTCCGTCCAGAATATGATCTGAAAAAGTTGCGAGTGCGGAAGTTTGGTCCTGCGCGTAAGCAGTTCGGTAACTTTATCGAGTTAGAACCTGATGTCGCTGCAGTATTTCCGGATGCAGTGCCTGTTAATGAGGCACTGCGATGTCTGCTCCAAGAATACAAAGATGACGGCACAGCACTACCTCACATAGATGATGGCACTTAACATTCGGCATGAAATAACCATCAGGACAAAACACCCTTTCACTCTTGGATAAAACATAAAAAAAGGGCAAACGATGCGTAAAGAAGTTTCTACGACGGAATTGTGAGGGAAACTTGGTAAATTGCTTGATGGCGTCCACCGCGACGGAGATCGGCTGATCGTCAACCGAGAGAAAAGCTTTTCAGTATTAGATAGAATATGGGAAAAAGTGCCAGCGGTGAGTGAAGAAGAGGCACAAGTAGATATTGAACGGGCAATTGCAGAGGGACGAGCGGAGATAGCCAGAAAAAGAAGTTAGTTGGCTCCCTGATGCGCGTTTACTGGATACAACCAGCATATCAGTCCAATTATCCGACTGCCGATGTCTGATAAATCACTTTAAGGGAACTGGGATTTTGACTATCCAATCTCTTTATCCAATTCTTCCTGACTCATCTCCTGGACAAATTTAGGCGTAATTTCGGAGGCTTCTCCTTCTTCAAAAACCCCCATTTCAAACGCGCGCATCAGGGCATTACGACACCGCTTATTCACGTCTCTCGGTGTTCCCCGTTGCAAATTAGACAGAAGTGCCCGAAGTGCTTCCTCTGTAAACGGAAAATAGGGTGTTTTGGGTTTTTCTTGGGGTCTGTAGTGACAGAGAAGCTCACGGACATATTGCAGCAGCTCTTCTTGATCTTTCACTTCATGAAAGAAAATCTGTCGGGTAATCCGATCCGTGAGATAACCTCCGAGAATCAGTTCAATTTCTTCATATTCCTCTGGCGAGGTAAGCGTGAAATTCATGAAAAGTGTGAAGAAATAAGGAAGTCGATCTACGAGTTCACGCAATCCCTGTCCGAAAGGACGATATTGTGGTGGTGTAAAATAGATGAAATTCTCCATTTCATCTATCCATAGACAGAATCGATTGTGCTGAGTTACATCAGAGGAGTCAGATAACCCCGTAAGACATTGAAAAACCCCTGCCAATACCCGAAAATAATCTTGTGTTTTTTCGATGTTTCGATTTAAGCCGAGTTTTCGCAATTCGGTAGTCGTGCATTTGCCAAGAAAGTAGGCATTTAGGAATGAACCAGCTCCTGCAGGAATTGGTGAACTTCCCAAATCAAGCAACGCTTTCACGAAGTCCCCACTCACCATCGTTTGGCGAAGATTTTGCTTAACTACATTCCGCCCAACAGATTCTACAATTTTGTTGACTGTCTCTCCTATCCGCTCAAGTCCAATCTGTTCCATGACCTCCAGATAAAAATCCCTTGCAGGATTCCCAGTCTCAGTAGGGGTCTGAACTCTTAAAACTTCTATATTCTGGACGCTCGGCGATGCTTCAGGAATATTTTCATCGCAACTAAAGAAAAGCGAAGCGTGTGTTTTGCCTCCGCCAATAGAACCTCGGCATAATATCACTTGCGTTGGTGCTGACGCTTTCGCTTCCCGGAAGACACTATTAAATTCGTTTCTCAGTTCTTCCAGACCTGCCCAAGTTGTCTGTTTGGGATTGGTCGGAGGTTTAGTTGCAAAAGGATTTTCCCGTAAACCTGCTAAATTCCAAATATCCATAAGTTTTCGGTTAGGTTGGAAAAAAAATAAGATATGACTCATTTTCACGGTGGGAAAACCGGACGGCATACCGCGTATCAGGCTCTTTAGAAAACATATCTAAATCTGCCTGGAGTTCCTCAAGGTTCGCCGCGATTCCGTTATCCGTGATCAGAAGGAGTACCATATAAATGAGTGCCGGATACAAAGAAATTTTTGGGGTCGATGTACTCCGAAGCGTTTCAAAAGCCTGAAAAGTGAGTTTGTAAAGCAGCTCTTTTCTCTCCAACTTCTGTATCTCTGTCCATTGTCGATCAATTGTGCCCACATGTATTTCCGTCCATTGTCGATCAATTGTGCCCATAAGTATCTGTCCAGCAATGCCAAAGAATTGCTTCCGCAACCACACTGAACTTGTGTGAAAAACCTGGGTTTCTTGAATTTTCGGAAGAGACTGAGAAAACTGGATCCCCATTTCTGTTAATTCGGAATGTCTCTTTCCACTATTCTCAATTGAGACCAAACCGAGGTCAGCCAACCAATGAATTCGCGGCGGCACGATATTTTCAATAGAACGTTTTGTTCCCTTTTTCCAATGTGCCACTCGATTCCGGGCTGCCAAGATGTCACGTGCTACCGACGCTTCCGCTGTCAACATGCGGGCTTGCAATTGCTGAAGATAAAACGTTGGGAAAGCGTTTTGCAAATCGGAAAGAGATTGAGAACCGCCTGCAACTAACATCCGAATAACTGTGAGAAGTTGATCGCTGTCCTTCACCAAAAGCCAATATAGATACGCGCAGCGTTCAGCATCAGTCAGTTCAAATGGATTGTGACCAGGAACCCAGCGAAGAAAAGGAAACAATGGTTTTCCAAATCGAGTCACACGGCAAGCACCAGCGATTCGGCCTATAAGCCCCATCGAAACAACGAAGTTAGTGTATCGTCTTGGAGCAGCTTGCCCGCGTGTTGCTTTAATAAATCCCTGCTGATTCGCGTAACCCATCAAATCTCTCTCATGACTGAGGCTCCATTTTTCAAGTCGAGTATAGAGCACAGATTCACTTAGCGTTTTATGCTCAAGCAATCGTAGAATTGCAGAAACATAGCCGAGACGGCGAACAAGCGTGTTAATCTCTGTGATCCCAACTTCGTATTTAGGCATTTGGTAACCTGCATGGCGATGGCAATGCTATGAAACTGAAAACGAAAAAAGAGCGTATGACACATTATCTGGGGGTTTTATTCAATTAACGATATCACAGAAGTGTGGGAAACCCTCTTAACCACGGGCTACTGCAACCGACAATAAAAGCATACCAGATTTTCCCAAAAATGTCAAAAAATATCCCGAATCTCAGCGAATCCGCGAATAGATGATAAATAGGCCTTGACTTTTTTAGGTTCATTTAGTTTTCGTAATTCTGGTTGACTTGTGGCGGAAGTCACAAGGTGGAGTTCACTCCTACAACGATGGGTCTGGAATTGGAGTGTTTTCGCTTAAGTATTTCCCTTCAGACGGAAAAACTGAATAGCCTTAATTTTTTTGACATATTCTTCACATATAAGGTATAATAAGTAATATGGAGAATCTTTCAACTACTGAACACACAACTTCACCATATCGAAAAAATCCTTCTTTTTCGGGCCACCAGACCTTCCCGTTTCGTTACACGTGGTTGAAAAAAGGCGTGGATGCGGTGAGAGATAAATCAAACATTTTTACAGAAGATAATGCTCCAGTTACCTTAGGGGTTGGTAAAAATATGGCACATTCCATCCGTCATTGGTGTTTAGCTGCCGACCTTATCGAAAAAATTGAGGATGAGTCTGATCCTCGCGATGGATTTAAGGCTACTGATTTCGGCGAAAAAATTTTTGACGACCCAGAGGGATATGATCCCTATCTTGAAAATCCAGCGACCTTGTGGTGGATCCATTGGCAGATCGCAACGAATATGGAACGAGCATCCACATGGTCTTGGGCTTTTAATTTCCTCAATTATCCAGAGTTTACACGAGACTCCTTAACTAAGGCTCTCATGGATTGGATAAAACATGAAAAAAAAATAAAAAGGCAGCCTTCCGAAAATACGATCAAAAAGGATGTCAACTGCTTTTTCCGAACATATTGTCTTTCGCATTCACCAGAAGCCGCAATTATTGAAGATACGTTTGATTGCCCATTAGTTGAATTAGACTTAATTCGCGAAGTACAGATCGAACATGGCGAACAGAGGTATCAATTCAATTTGGGCCCGAAACCATCTTTAACAGACTCAATGTTTGTCCTAACTATAACAGACTTTTGGAATCGCCAGTTTCCAAACACAAAAAATACACTTTCTGTTTCAGAAATAATGTATTCAAAATTAAGTCCTGGTCAAGTTTTCAAATTAGACGAGAATTCAACAGTAACGTATCTTGAAAAACTCAAATTAGTAACTGACGGCGCTATGACATACGATGATACTGATGGATTAAAACAGATTTCCCGAACTGAAAACTTAGATATGTTAGAACTTTTAAAGAGAGTATATGAATAAAGTACTATCCGACCTTTTTCATGTTAAGGGGCGTTTCCGGCGCTCAGTTCATTTAGAACGCGACTTCTATACCAATGAAAATCTGTTGGAAGGATACGTCGTAACAGCGACAGCGCGTGACGTGTTAGGGCGCGTCATTTCAGCATTAGAGAATGGTAACTCATCAAAAGTGTGGTCCCTCACTGGTCCTTACGGTTCTGGAAAATCTGCTTTCGCACTTTTTACTGCAAATCTGCTTGGAAATGCAGAGTCTTCAAAAACCAAACAAGCATTAGCACTTCTTGAACAAGGAGATATTCCATTACATAAACGATTCTCTGACATAAATGGCAACGGACGATTATCTTTGTCAGGATTCTGTCCTATTCTTATATCAGGAGAACGTGCTCCAATCTCAATTGCTATCCTACGGGCTTTGGAACATGGACTTACTTCTTTCAATGGAATATCACGATCTGATGACCCACTTCCGAAAATTAGAACCCTATTGACAGCAGCAGAAAAAGGGAAACTTCCGCAGGCATCTGAAATCACTAAGATCTTTGAATCAGCAATGTGCCAAATAAAAAAACACGAGGGCACTGGACTTTTGCTCGTGATTGATGAACTCGGAAAGTTTCTTGAATACGCTTCTCAATACCCGGTACAAGGGGATGTGTTTGTCCTACAAGAACTTGCCGAATTTGCTGCCCGAAGTGAGAAAACACCCTTATTTTTATTAACTATCCTGCACCAAGCGTTTGAGATGTATGCACAACACACTGCTAAATCACAACGTGAGGAATGGGCAAAGGTTCAAGGGAGGTTTGAGGATATTCCTTTTACCGAACCTATCGAGCAAGTCCTGTGCCTAGTCGGAACCGCGTTAGAAAAAAGTCCAAAAATTTCTTGGGATAAAGATTTTAATACTGTTATTGAATTAGGACTGAAAATCCGGCAACTTGATGAGAAGAAATTTACTCAACTGTTGAAAGATTGTCTCCCACTCCACCCGACAGTAGCCCTCCTGATCGGGCCGCTTTTCCGACGATTCGCACAGAACGAACGTTCTCTTTTCGCTTTCCTCAGTTCAAGTGAACCATACGGGTTACAAGACTTCCTTGCAAATCAACGTTATGACGGGAACCTACTGCCAATGTTCTCCCTCTCGGATCTGTACGACTACCTTAACATGACGCAAGGAAATAGACTCTATACTTCAAACAACAGCAAGAAATGGGCGGAAATTGAAGCAGCCATTAATTGGTTGCCGAATCCTTGTAAAATAACGGTTAAACTGATTAAGACTATTGGACTACTCGGTATTACTGGAGAAGTAATTACCAGTTTGAAAGCTTCAAAAAGGCTGCTTCATTACGCTCTTGACGACAATTCAGAATCCTTCACAAAAGAATTTGATGCTGCGCTCACCGAATTAGAAAAGCATTCAATCATTACTTACCGTCGCTATAATGATACTTATGTGCTTTGGGAAGGAAGCGATATCGACATTGAGAAAAAACTTCGCGAAGCAGCTACACACGTTGACACAAAGGTAACGCTTGCTACAAACTTATCGCGCTACATGCCTACACGTCCTCTTGTTGCACGGCGGCACTTACACCAAAAAGGCACTTTACGCCACTTCGTTATTTGTTACACTGACCTTGAAAACTTTGATGTAGATTTGGGAGAATCGCTCGATGACAAAGCAGATGGATCCCTAATTTACGCATTCCCAACAAGTGAGCATGAAGCAGAACAGTTGCGCAAAAAAGCGAAAAAAGTAACCCAAGAAGCGGTATTAATTGCAATTCCTGATTCTATGGGTTCATTGCAAGAGTCCGTTTCCGAGATTGCAAGATTACATTGGATTCAACAAAATACTCCTGAACTGCAAAACGATAGAGTAGCAAGACGAGAACTTTCAGCGCGGATTACAGAAGTGGAAACGGATGTTGAGGGACAATTAAAGGCAATCTTTAGCGGAGACAGTGAAAACTCATGTATATGGTTTTACAAGGGTAAACGTTTAAAAAATATTAACTCACAACGGGAACGGAACAAACACCTCTCAAAAATCTGTAATCAAGTTTACAGCAAAACACCAATTCTTCAGAATGAACTCATCAATAGACGGAAAATCTCTGGAACAGTAACAGCAGCAAGAAGACAATTAATTCAATACATGCTTGAAAATGAGGATAAGAAAGACCTGGAGATTAGTGGCTATCCACCTGAAATGAGCATTTATCGTTCCCTTTTATTGAATTCAGGAATACATCGCAGTAAGTATGGTAAATGGGGATTCCATCCCCCAAACAGAAAAAACGATAAGAACAAAATGAAGCATACATGGGATAAAATTGAGGAATTTCTTACAAAGTGCGAAAATGAACGACAACCTATTGAAGAACTCTATAAATGCCTAACGGAAAAGCCTTATGGAATTCGAAGGGGTCCACTCCCAATTCTGTTGTGTGCTGCGCTGCTTTGTTACAAAACGGAAATAGCACTCTACGAGAACGGTTCTTTTATACCAGACTGGTCGATGCCGGTCTTTGAAAGATTCCTTAAAGCCCCGCAACAATTTGAACTGAAACGGTTTCGGATGACGGGCATCCGCTCGGATCTGTTTTCACAGTTTTCAAAAGTGTTCAATCAACCGACAGAAACCCAAAAGCCCGATCTGTTGGCAGTCGTCACGCCGCTCATGCACACCATCGCGCAACTTCCGAAATACACTTTAACAACACAAGAATTGAGTGGTAATGCGAAAAATCTCCGCAAAGTTGTGCTGAATGCGCGTGAACCCGATGAACTCCTCTTTAAACAATTGCCGGAAGCTTTTGGATGTGCCGCTTTTGGCGAGGAGATGGCAACAGATTCAAGGGCAATTTCGGAATTTTTCAGGACACTGCGAGATGCCCTGTCCGAGTTAGAGCAGGCGTATGACATCCTACTGAACTCCGTTGAGCAATTGCTTGCAGAAGCTTTCGGTTTAGCACCAACATCGGAAAAACGCCGCAAACAACTCGTCAAAAGAGCGGAACCTCTGTTAGCGGTAACAATTGAAATGGATCTCAAAGGATTTTTAATCCAGGTCTGTAGCGGCGGACACGATTTCAGTAGTTGGCTTGAAGCAATCGCGACCTACCTCGCCAAAAAACCACCCTCTGCATGGGTAGAGGCTGATAAAGCCCAATTTGAGATTAATCTCTTTCAAATTGCGCGGAAATTTAGGCACTTTGAAACCGTATCTTACGAAAAACTAGCGACTAATGAACAAACCTCTGAAATGGAAAACGAGATCAAAAACGTTTTCGATAACCGCGGCGTAGACAACAACCCGGAACTTCGTATCGCAATTTTGGCACGAATTTCACAAAAATGGATACAACAACTCGATGAATAGAGGGAAAAACATGGAACAAAAAGTCCGTCATCTGCTCGGTCTCTCTGGGGGTAAAGACAGTTCTGCACTTGCGGTTTACATGCGGGATAGGGTGCCCGAGATGGAATACTTCTTCTCTGACACGGGCAAGGAATTGCCAGAGACTTACGAGTTCCTGGACCGATTAGAGGTGTTCCTCGGAAAACCGATTGCGCGTCTCAACATGGAGCGGGATGCCAGCGAGAACCGAGATTTCGATCACTGGCTGACACTCTACGGAGGCTTGTTGCCCTCGTCTCAAGTGCGCTGGTGCACCGTTAACCTTAAAATAAGACCTTTTGAGGAATACGTCGGCGAAGACAAGGCGTATAACTACGTCGCCATCCGTGCCGATGAAGACCGCGTCGGCTATAAACCGCTGAAAACCGCTGCCCTCCGTAACATCGAGCCTAAGTATCCGTTCAAAGAGGACGGCATCACCAAAGAGGATGTCTACCGGATTCTGGAGGAAAGCGGTCTCGGATTGCCTGATTATTATAAGTGGCGGACGCGTTCCGGGTGTTATTTCTGTTTCTTCCAGCGCAAATCCGAGTGGGTGGGACTCTTAGAGGAGCATCCCGACCTATTTGAACTTGCCAAAAACTACGAAAAATTCAACTCAGAGACAGGTGAACGGTTCACATGGAGTCAAGGGGAAAGTTTAGAGGAATTGTCCGATCCAGAACGGATAGCACAAATCAAGGCCAGTACTGAACAAGCAAAGGTCTCTAAAAAAAAGGAAAAACCGAACCGTCGTTTGATAGAAATCCTAACCGATGTTCACGATGATGAAGATGACGAGGAACCTTGTTTGATTTGTCACAAATAATATCAGTTTTTAAGTATCAATATGGTGATTCATGAACCTTAACACTTTTGGGCAATTGCTTGCCTTTGAAGAAATTCCTGACGCAGATCCTAATCCAGGTCTTTATGCTTGGTATCTTAGGATTAAACCGGGCAAAAGCAATATAAAGTCCCCTGAGAATTTCTCAAAAGCACTTAAAAGAATTACTGAACAACTTTGCTATCCAACTCTGTCTATGCAACTCCAAGGTCCTCTTAGTCTGAATATAGAAGGCGACTTGAGACATATTTGGTACGGGCATGAGAAGAACCAATTTTCCGATCAATTTCAAAAAGTTATCAATCGTCATGAGGAAAGGGAAACGGAATAAGTCGTTGAATACTTGAAGTTATTTAGGTTATGGTCAGGTTAACAGGATTGTAATTCTGTAATCCATACTGACAGCAAATCGCTTTACGCCATTAACACCATCTTTAAAACCAGTCTTTTTACGGATGCGG
>JAJEDB010000106.1 GCA_022821725.1 Candidatus Poribacteria bacterium
GGCATGCGATGGACACAAAACGGCATCAACGCTATCTTATTCTGGCGGTGTTTATTGAAGAATGACGCTTGGGACACCTTTTGGCAAGCACAACACCCACAAGCTGCCTAACGCCTAAGGACAAAAACTTTACACACCCCCGTATCCATAGAAGGGAGGACTGTTAATGTATAACGTGGGAGGGGTTTTCAACCCCGATTTATGCCAAAAGTGTCACATCTACTCTCGATAAGCCACTCAGAAACCGAGAACTGAATGACCCTGATCCATAGAGGGGAGGACTGTTAATGTATAACGCTGAAACACATTTTAAAAACTTATACGATACCGTGCCGAGACAGTATGAATTCCACGAAACCACCCGGGAGGGGTTGTTGACATGGCAGGCACTTTTTCGTCCGAAGTTGCGGGAAATCCTCGGTTTAGACAACATGGAATCCGATCTCGAAGGATACGTCCCGAAAGCCGAACAACTCGAAGTCTTGGATATGGATGACCATTTCCGAGAGAGTTGGTATCTGTGGGTCGAGCCGACGGTGCCCCTGCCGTTTTACCTACTCCGTCCGAAAACGATTGAAGGCAAAGTACCGCTCATCCTCGCACCACATGGACACAATCATCCCCATCTCTACGCTGGCATCGCACACACAGAAGCAGAGGAAGAACACATGCTGGAAGGGGAACGGGACATCGCTCGACAGGCAGCCGTTGAGGAGGGATATATTGCTATTGCGCCGACAACACGAGCGTTTGGTGAGACGCGTACGGAAGGGGATAAGCAGGCGAATAATACACACTCCTGTCGACACCAGTTGGTTCATAGCATACTCGTTGGACGGACCCCGATTGGTGAGCGGGTATGGGATATGTCGCGCCTCATTGATTGGGCGATAGCGGATTTACCCATAGATGCCGAACGCATCGCGATTACTGGCAACTCCGGTGGTGGGACGGTATCACTTTTCGCCGCTGCATGCGAAACACGTATTGCTGTGGCAGTGCCGAGTTGCTATTTCTGTACGTTTGAAGGGAGCATCGGCATGATCCGCCATTGCGAATGCAACTATGTGCCAGGGGTCATGCGACTTGGGGAGATGTACGATGTCGCAGGCTTAATCGCACCGCGTCCATTTTGCGCGATTGCGGGACGAGGAGACGGGATTTTCCCCATAGATCACGTCGAGTTCGCGTATGAACGTTTGAAGACTATCTACGAGGTTGCTGGTGTTGCGGATAGGTGCGAGCTCTTTATCGGAGAAGGTGGACACCGTTATTACAAAGCCGGCGCGTGGCCCTTTGTGCGACGGTATTTCCAGAATTAGCGCGAACCTTTTTTGATTGCCCATAATGTTTTCAAGATAATCTTGATGTCTAAGGCGAGAGACCAATTTTCGATGTAATACCGGTCATAGGAGATCCGCGCTTCAAGGGAGGTATTCCCGCGTAAGCCGTTGACTTGTGCCCACCCGGTCATGCCAGATTTAACGCGCTGTCGAGCGAGATAGTGCGGAATCGATTCACGGAACGTATCAATTAATCCAGACATCTCTGGACGCGGACCGACGAGGCTCATATCGCCTTTGAGAACATTGAAGAATTGCGGCAATTCATCTAAACTCCAGCGTCTCAAGAATTTTCCAAGTCGGGTTTGCCGGGGGTCATCGCTTTTTGCCCAGACATGTCCGACTTTTTCCTCAGCATCAACCTGCATGGAACGGAATTTGTAAATCTTGAACCGCGTTCCACCTCTACCGACCCGTTCCTGGCGAAAAATTGCTTTGCCCGGTGAGGTCAAGCGTATAGTGATCGCAATTGTTAGCATGAGCGGGCTTAAGGCTATCAACGCCGATGCGCTAAGGACGATGTCTATAAGACGCTTGACAATACCGCGTCCGCCCTGCATCGGTGTCTCCCTTAATTGTAGTACCGGTATCTCCTCAAAAAAGGTAATCGTGTTCCTGCTGTCCCTGATGAATTCGGAGAGTTCAGGCAGAACGTTGATTTGGACGGGTATTCCTTCGCAGGCATGGAGAATCTGCAGGATGGTGTCATTCGGCACAGTCGGGGATACGATGAAAAGCGTATCAAGTCGATGTTTTCGCACCAGTTCAAGGATATCTGAGCTTTTCCCAAGGGACTGCAATTGGTTTTCGGGCAAGAGGTTGTGGGAGGGGTTTGTAACCCCGATTTCTCCCTTGTTGACTACTGGCTGCTGACTATTGATTGCTGTTTCACCAATTATCCCTACCACTTCGTAACCACTATCCGCTTTAGTATTCAGAACGTTGATGAACTTTTCGACGCGGACATCGTAGTTCCCGACGATTGCCAGTCGATTTACGCCCATCCCTTGGGCGTGAATTGATTGTCGGAAACGGTAAAGGACCCATCGACCCAAGAACAACCCCACGAGACTGAAACCGGTAGCTAAGAGCATAACCCAACGCGAGTACGCATCGTGGTGATAGATAAAGAAGAGAGCGGCTAATGTGGCAATGAGTGAGATACCCGCGGCTTTGCAGAGCATCCAAAATCCCGAAAACGTCGCGTTACTTTCCGGACGATAGAGTTTTAGTGCCTTCAACGTCATTAGCCATATTATTGCCATGAGAGGGATAAGCCGGAAGTAGTCGTCAAGGGGTGGGGATCCCCCTTTGTGCAAGGCGAGGACTTCAGGAGTCCACCCCGATTCAAACCGGACCCAGTATGCTACGACAATTGCAGTGGCGATGAAACAGATGTCTAACAGGACTGTGATCGCGATGAGCAAATGGTCGAGCGTTTTACTGTTCATTGTTTGGTATATGATGCAGATCACAAACCCATATTGAAACATGGGCTGCGCTTAATGTGCCTCTCGTATTATGTGTCAGCGTTATGTATTGTTCTGAGGTGTGATTTGAAACCCTGTTAGTAGACGCCAGCAGCCCTGTTAAGTATATCAAATCTGGCCCATGCTTGCAAATTAAAATAGTGGGGCAACGTTCACTATAGGCTGGATGTGAGCAATGAGAGGGATGGAAATTTTACTGATAAATTGCGGGCAATATGCTATGCTATCCCTATATTTAGGAGGAGATACACAATGGCGAATCAACTAAAAGTGGGGATTGTCGGAGCACACCGTGGGAGTTCTTATTTTCAACCGTTTCGAGCGATAGCGGAAACCGATGTAACGGCGGTTTGTGACATCAATGAAGCAACACTCCAAAGCGTAGCAGAACGGTTTGATGTTCCTCAACAGTTTACGGATTATACAGCGATGTTGGACGCGGTGGATGTTGTTGTCCTTGCTACACCTGAAAACCTGCACGTTCCGCAGTCGATTGAAGCACTGGAAGCCGGAAAACACGTTATCAGTGAGGTGACCGCTGCCGTCAAATTGGAAGAATGTTACGATTTGGTTCGGGCAGTCCGAAAAGCATCTGCCAAATACACGATGGCTGAAAACACATGCTACTCCAAGCCAAATGTCCTCATCCGGAGTATGGTTGAGACGGGCATGTTCGGCGATGTTTATTTCGGAGAAGGGGAGTACCTCCATAACATCAAGTCCCTCCATCACGATGCAGCGGGCAATCCGACGTGGCGTTACTACTGGCAGGTCGGTATTAATCGGTGTAACTATGCGACACATAGCCTCGGTCCCGTGCTCCAGTGGTTTGGGAGTCGCGTCGCGAGTGTCTGTTGTCTGGGAACCGGCACTAACACCGATCCTGAGCACGCCATGGAGGATACGGTGATGATGTTGTGTAAGACGGAGTGTGGTGGGTTAATCAAGATCCGAATTGACATGCTCTCAAATCGGCCTGCCAATTCATATTTCAGTTTGCAAGGGACGAAAGGGTGCTATGAAGGTTCGCGTGGACTCAACGCTGCACCGAAGATTTGGTTGGATGAGTTCTCGGTGACTGAACAGTGGAGACCGCTCTCGCAGTTTGAAGACCTCCTGCCCGAACGGTGGAAAAATCCACCTGCTGAGTCAGAAAATGCCGGAGACCTTGGCGAGTATTTTAAAGTGCGGGATTTTGTGGATAGCGTCCTCACTGACACGCCACCACCGATGGATGTCTATACGGCGATGGATTTCACTGTGCCGGGTTTGGTTTCGGAGCAATCCATTGCAAACGGTGGAGCACCCATGGAGGTTCCAGATTTTCGAAAAATAGAATAGTAGAACATGGAACCTGCGTGTACTACTCTTCTTCAACAGGTTCAAAAACCAGTCCGCAGCTGCTACAGCGGTATCCGCTGTCTGGTTCGGAGCCCACAAGTGGAAAGAGCATCCCACAACAGATAGGACACGGCTCATCAATTTCCATTTCGGCTTGTTCTATTACGCCGGAGCGGTTCTCAAATTCGACGATCATTTTTTTTACTTTTCCTTGCGGTTCGATGAGGTGGGTTGGGTAAATAACCTGAATCAGCGTACACCCGCCCTCCACTACGTTACGGATTACGGTTGAGAACTTTTATAGACAGGAACTCTGATTCCTGCCCTGTATATAGGCTGCAATTAACGTCCACACTCTTAAACCCTGTTTGGGATTAACCAGAAACCCGCAAGGACAATGGACGCAGCGGCCCAAGAACAATCAATTAAAAGTCCTTTTAATATCTCTGTAAGGTTGGATCAATCTCGGTTGTCCATTGGTCGATACCCCCTACGAGATTTTTGGTGTCCCGAAATCCGTTTTGATGTAAATAAGCGGTGGCATAGAGACTCCGTGTTCCATGGTGGCAATAGACAACAATTTCTCGGTCTGATGGGAGGCTCTCGACGTTGTGTGGCAATGTATTAAGTGGTATGAGTTGCGCACCTTCAAGGTGCACGATGTCATATTCGATCGGTTCGCGGACATCTAATAAAAACACGGATTCGTTTGCGTCCAGTTTCTGTTTCAGCTCACGTGGCGAAATTTCAGGAAGTGACGGCGTAGTCTGCATTTTTTTAATTATACCTTGCGGTTAAAAGGCGTGGTTTGTGCTGTGATGGTTTTCAGGTAAGGATACGATACCATCTAAGTCACGGTTTCCTAACGGGCTTCTGATCCAACGGGGGCGCATTCCGGGTAGGGACACATCTCGCGTAGGACTTCAAACGGATAGATACCCGTATCGTGTCCATCGTTCCAACTGAATTGGAGCGCGTAACGCCCGACTAACTGGATGTCAAGCGGTTGAATATCGTCTGAGACCTCAATGAGGGTTATATCTCCGTCGCCTTGCGGTGAAAAGAGGGAATGGACATCTCTGCCTTTGTGCCGGATGATCGCACATTCCGCGCACGGGCACATCTGCCGGAGATAGGTGTATGGATACCAACTGACATGTCCATCTTTCCACTCTACCTGAAAGGCATTCGGATGTTTCTTGAGAAGTTTCGGTTGTTTCGCTAACCTGTTCATGATGTAGGTTGAGGCACACGGCGGGAGAAAAGCGCGTGTGACTTTTCTAAAGACCCGACTACTTTAAAAAATGCCGAGTTCATCCTTCGCGTCTTCAGTCATCAGTTCTGGTGTCCAACGCGGCGTCCAAACGACGTTAACATTGACTTCCTCGACACCCTCCATCTGCTGCGTGACGTGCTGTGTGCCATTCACAATCTGTCCGCCAGCAGGGCATCCAGGACTCGTTAGGGTCATTGTAATGTCTATGGTTGTGTCATTGATGTCGACACCGTAGATAAGTCCCATATCGACGATATTGATCCCAATTTCCGGATCGATAATTTGCTTGATAGCCTCTAATACGGTTTCTTCGGATACCATTGGGGTCCCTCCTCTAAGGTCCGGGTAGTTAGTTAGTCAACGCTGATAAGAATGTGATCGTCCTCAACTTTGACGGTGTAACAGTCGACGGCTTCGACTGCAGGCATACAGAGAGGTTTTCCGGTTTTCACGCAAAAACGAGCCCCGTGTCGGGGGCATTCTATCTCATCTCCAGTGAACCAACCTTCCCCTAAGGGACCGCCGTCGTGCGTGCAAACATCCTCCATAGCATAGAACTCTCCATCAACATTAAAGAGTAACACAGGGACGAAGTCAACCTCGACTAATTGTTTCGTGCCGGGCGGCACTTCACTCGCTTTTGCAACTTTATAGAATTCTGCCATAATTTCCTTTTTCTCGGTAAAGGTGACGAATTAACAAAACGGTTCTTGTTTTTTTATTTCTCTTCACCGGGCCAGCCTTTGATCCCGTAGGCACCCGCTTTGAGAACTTTGAGAGCCAATAACGCACATTTGATACGGACGGGACCCAAAGGGATACCGATCATATCTAAGATGTTGTCTCGCGAGAGTTTCTTGACTTCCGTAAGACTTTTGCCCTTAATCTCCTCAGTTAGCATAGAGGCAGCCGCTATACTGATCGTGCAACCGTGCCCGGAAAAACGCACCTTTGTAATAATGTCGTCTTCAACAATGAGATCGAGGCGGATCTGATCCCCACAAACTGGATTGTCTTCTTCATGAGAAATAGTACATCTCGGCAAGGTTCCATAGTTACTCGGATTTTCGTAATGGTCAAGCAGTTCTTCCTGATATACGTTCATCCCACGCTCCTTCTTTGATTCCGAATCATCAATTTTTGTGTTCTGCACAGCCCTTCGTATAACCGGTCCACTTCTTCGATTGTATTATAAAGGTAAAAACTCGCACGGACAGTGGCGATAACATCTAATCGCTTCATCAGGGGTTGTGCACAGTGGTGTCCTGCGCGGATAGCAATACCGTGCGTATCCAAGACACCAGCCACGTCATGCGGATGGACACCCTCTATATTAAAAGAGATAACACCTGCTTTTTGATGCGGTGAAGAGGGGCCATAGAGCGTGATCCCTTCGATTTCTTGTAAGCGATTGTGTGCGTATTTTAGAAGTTCTTGTTCATGGACCTGAAGTGCTGCTAAATTTGCGTGTGTAATGTAGTCGGCGGCATGTCCAAGCCCGATTGCTTCGGCGATACTTGGGGTCCCCGCCTCGAACTTGGCGGGAAGTTCAGCGTAGCTGGATACGTCGCGTTCTACGCTCCGAATCATTGAACCACCACCGAGGAAAGGGGGCATCTCCTCAAGCAGTTCCAATTTACCGTATAGGACACCGATACCCGTCGGACCACACATTTTATGTCCAGAGAACGCCAGAAAATCACAATCCAGCTGCTGAACGTCAACCTGAAAATGCGGCACCGATTGTGCTGCATCAACAACGACCTTTGCGCCAACAGCGTGCGCAGCCGTAATAACCGACTGGATCGGATTAATTGTCCCAAGTACATTAGAGACATGCCCTATAGCGACAAGTTTCGTTTTTTCAGTGAGGAGATCCTGAAGTTGTGTGAAGTCAAGCAACCCTTCATCAGTTATTTCCATGAATCGGAGCACCGCGCCAGTGCGCTGTGCCAACAACTGCCAAGGCACGAGGTTGCTATGGTGTTCCATGACAGTGAGAACAATTTCGTCGCCTTCTTGGATGTTCGCGCTGCCCCAACTGTAAGCGACAAGGTTAATAGATTCCGTCGTGTTCCGCGTGAAGATAATCTGCCGTGCCCGCGGGGCGTTAATGAGCTGTGCTACCTTCTCACGAGCCGTTTCATACTGTGCCGTCGCCTCTTCTGAGATACGGTAGATACCGCGATGGATGTTAGAGCGATACGTATCGTAATAGGCATCCATCGCTTCAACGACCGGGCGCGGTGTTTGCGTCGACGCGGCGTTATCGAGAAAAGCCAACGGTGGGGTCGTCGCAAAAATCGGAAAATCTTCGCGGATTCTCTCCACATCAAGAGGACGAAACTGAGATGTATCCATGTTCATTACCTAAGTAGGGATGGAATCCAAAAATAGAAGGTTGGAAGATTGAAAGGTTGCGGACATCCATCCTTTCATCCCTCCATCGAAGTCTCTTCCAACCTTGCCTTTGTCCATGCTCCTATCTGCTTGGGAACCCAATGCTGACAGCAGCAGGCCCATGATCCTCACACGCCTGATCGGTCGGAACATCGGTTTCAGCATCGCTGGATTTAACGATCCCTTCTGAAACCAGATAGTGTTCGACTTCATCTCCGCTGACATCGGCGAGCATTATATCGTCAATTTGGACGCACGGCTGATAAGGCTGCCGCGTCTTCTGAACCATTTCACGATAATTGTTTTCGTTGTTAATGATGTCTCTATCTTCATACTCCAAACCGTATTTGGCAAAGATGGCACGGACACCATTGCTCCACCCGCAAACGGGCTTCATGTAAGCGATAATTTTGGGTTGACTCATTGTGAGTTACTCCTTTTTTTATACGGTATCGGTTAACGAACCCGTCTTCTAACCGATAACTGACAACTGAAAGGATTTTCGTAGAAAATCCCGGTGAATGCCACACGGCATTCATACCGTTGATTCACTGATAACTATTCCTCTGAAAACTGAAAACTATTCAAGTTTACGCGCAACGGATGTATTCAGTTCTTCGCGAACGGATTCCAATGGAATACGTTCCATGACAGGGGCAAAAAAACCATCAACAATCAATTTTTCTGCTTGGGCGTAAGACACACCGCGGCTCATTAGGTAAAAGACCTGCTCAGCGTCAATCTTCCCAGCGGTTGCGCCATGTGTACACCTCACCTCGTGTGCTTGAATTTCCAATCCGGGCAGCGTATCCGCATGCGCACGCTCACTCAGCAATAAATTGTCATTTTTCTGGTACGCATCGGTGTGGTTTGCCGACGGATAAACGTAAATGTTACCACCCCACGCCGTCTGTGATCTATCTTTCAAGACTGTCCGATAGAGCAGATCACTGGAGGTGTGCGGCGAAATATGTTCTTGGGCAGTACTGACATCCAAGTGTTGCCTGGCATCCGTGAAAGCCAATCCCAACATTTGGGCTGTACATCCAGCACCTTCTAAAACGACAGCTTGGTTTATCTTGTTCAATCTGCCACCGAAAGTGGCAGTTACCCAGCAAAGTTTCGCGTCTCTGGCAACCATAGCGCGGTGCGAAGCAAAGTTCCAAACCTGGCGATTCCAATGTTGAACCTGCACGTAAGTCACGTTCGCATTCTGTTCCGCGAAAATTTCTACCGCTCCACTATGGAAGCCACTGATATTTGGGGCAGTTGACGAATTGTCCTCCAAGATTACGACCTCACTCCCCTCTTCAGCGATGATAAGCGTATGTGATAGGTCGGCATGTTCCGCCTCAGACATCTTAATGTAAACCCGCAGTGGGACTTCGACCTTAACGCCTTTAGGAACATGCAGAACGTAACCGCCTTGCCAGAAGGCACCGTGAAGTGCATCAAATTTGTTATGTTGGGCAATGTTCCCGCTTTTTAACGCCGTTTCCAAGGTTACTGCCTTACTCATAAAGTAGGTGCGGAGCAGCTCGGGTTGCTCTTGAAGTGCGGTGTGGAGATGTGCGAAGTATACCCCTTTTTTTTTCAGGGTTTCAGTAGCAGAGGCGTGTTGGAGGTGCCCATCAACTTGCACAAGCACACCTGCTGTTTCTTCGTCGAGGTCATTAAAATCTTCGGCGGATGGCTTACCGTTCGTTGGATCACTTGGATAATATTTTTCGAGCGCAAAACCGCGGAGATGTCGCCGAGTGCGCCGCCAATAATCTTGGGTTCGCATATCGACGGTGCGTCGCCACACATCATCTTTCGTCGTGTGCGGCATCGGTAAGGATTCATAGTGTGCGTAAGCTTCCAACCGTTTCTTACGCATCCATTCAGGCTCAGTTGCTGCTATCTTTTGAAGAAATTCTTTTGAAAAATGTCCCTTTTGCAATTTTATTTATCCATGTTTTAGTGGCTATCAGCCATCAGTTGTCAGTAAAGAGGATTTTAATACACAAATCTCTTACGGATAGCCGATTGCTGATAGCCGATTACCAATCGCTATTTAACCCACTGAACCTTCCATCTGAAGTTGGATGAGGCGATTCATCTCGACAGCGTATTCCATCGGAAGTTCTTTGACGAGCGGTTCAATGAACCCATTGACAATCATTGTGGAAGCTTCTTCTTCCGAAAGCCCACGACTCATCAGGTAGAACAATTGCTCTTCCCCGATTTTGCTGACCCGCGCCTCGTGTTCGATGTTTGTATCGTTTTCACCGATCTCAATGACCGGATAGGTGTCTGAACGGGAGTCTTTATCAAGAATGAGGGCATCGCAGACGACGTGTGATTTACACCCCTTCGCGCCTTTCGCCACATCGACCCACCCGCGATAACTGGATCTACCGCCGTCTTTACTGATACTCTTCGAGGTTATCTGAGAAGTGGTGTGCGGTGCGCAATGATAGACTTTTGCCCCAGCATCTTGGTGCTGTCCCTTACTCGCGAACGCGATAGAGAGAATGTCGCCACGCGCCCCGGGTTCCATCATATAGACACTCGGATACTTCATCGTCAACTTACTGCCAAGATTGCCATCGACCCACTCCATCTGCGCGTCCTCGTAGGCAAATGCCCGTTTCGTGACGAGATTATATACATTGTTCGCCCAGTTCTGGATAGTCGTATAACGGACCCGAGAACCTTTCATACAGACGATCTCGACGACAGCACTGTGTAAGGATTCACTGCTATACGTCGGTGCGGTGCACCCCTCAACGTAATGGACCTGTGAACCTTCATCGGCGATGATGAGCGTGCGTTCAAACTGCCCCATGTTCTCACTATTGATTCGGAAATAGGCTTGCAGCGGGTATTCTACCTTTACACCCGGCGGAACATAAACGAAGCTGCCACCGCTCCAGACTGCGCTATTGAGTGCCGCAAACTGGTTGTCCGCAGACGGAATAATGGTGCCGAAGTATTTCTTCACCAAATCCGGATACTCTTTGAGAGCGGTATCGGTATCCAGGAAAATAACACCAATTTTGTCCAATTCTTCAACGATATTATGGTAAACGACTTCTGAGTCGTACTGCGCGCCGACACCTGCAAGGAACTTTCTTTCGGCTTCCGGGATACCAAGCCGGTCAAAAGTCTTTTTGATGTCATCCGGTACATCGTCCCAACTCCGTTCGCTTCTGTCGGAGGCTTTGACGTAATAGTAGATGTCGTCAAAATCGAGTTGGGAAAGGTCACCGCCCCATTTCGTCATCGGCTTCTGCTTGAAAATCCGGTAAGCATTGAGCCGATACTCGCGCATCCAGTCAGGTTCCTCTTTGATGTCGCACATCTGATTGATGACTTCTTCATCCAACCCCTTCCGGGACTTGAATGTAGGTTTAACATCATCGTGGAATCCGTATTGATATTCTTTACTAATTCCGAGTTCTTCTATGGTATTCGTTTCAGAATTTGCCATTTCGCTTCTCCTATTATGTTAGCGGAATGTTGCGCGCCGCCCCGAATTAAGCCTCAATAATACCGTATTTCTCACGAATCGGATCGTAACCCTCTGCTTCTAACATCTGTGTGAGTTCCCAACCACCCGATTCAACGATCTTACCGTCGAGCAGGATATGCACGAACTGCGGGCGGATATAGTCTAATAATCGCGGGTAGTGCGTGATAATCAGCACCCCCAACTCCGGCCCAATCAATTGACTGACACTTTCACCCACGACTCGGATGGCATCAATGTCCAGTCCAGAATCCGTCTCATCAAGAATCGCAATTTGGGGTTCAAGCATTGCGAGTTGTAGAATCTCGGCACGTTTCTTTTCACCGCCGGAAAATCCATCATTGAGGTATCGCCTTGCGAAAGAATCGTCAATACCGAGTTGTTTCATCTTTTCGCGAAGTTCACGGCGGAATTCGCGCATCGGGATGAGTCTGTCGTTCCCCGACCCATTCCCTTCTTTGGCACGGACTGCACTCACTGCAAGTCGTAGGAAATTTGCTAAGCTAACCCCAGGGATCGCGGTTGGGTACTGAAAAGCGAGGAAAAGTCCAAGTTTCGCTCGATCGTTCGGCTCTAACTCCAGAATATCGATGCCGCTAAAAATCACTTCGCCAGAATCAATATCGTAGAGCGGGTGTCCCATCAAGCCATTCGCGAGGGTGCTTTTGCCAGAGCCGTTTGGACCCATCAACGCATGGATTTCCCCCTGTTTAACAGTTAAATTTAATCCTTTAATAATTGGTTTTCCCTGCACACTGATGTGCAAGTCTTTAATCACCAAGTCTCTGCTCATCCGTTATTTTGAACTCCTTAATGAAATTTGTAGGGACGATTCCAAAATTATTTTTTAGTGTGTTGACTTCACGCCTATCGCGGGATTTTTTAAACGCACCTGTCTTGACAGGAAACGCTTTAACCGCCGATTCTCGACATATTTCTTTCGGGTTTAATGAAGTCTGATGCGTTAATCTTATGCCCTGCCTCTTTTTGTGCCACTGCGTCGAGGATTAACTCCGCAATGACCGCATCTGACACCCCTTCACGTAACGGTGTCAGCAGATCTGTTTCTGTTAATGAGAAGAGACACGTCCTGAACTTTCCGTCAGCAGTGAGACGCACTCGGTTACAGTTTTCACAAAACGGTTCGCTCACCGAGGGGATGACCCCTACCTCGTTTCCGTTATCCGAGAAGCGATACCGTTGTGCAGTATCACTCTTTGACTCCCCGTTTAAGGTTACGGATGTAAGCGGATAGACGGCGTTAATTTTTTCGATAATCTCTTTTCCGGGGATGTACATGTTCCGTCCCCACACATCATCGGCATCGAGCGGCATAAATTCGATGAATCGGAGTTGATAGTCGTTTTGCCGTGCGAAAGTGGCTAAATCGACAATCTCATCATCGGTAAAACCGCGCATTGCGACAGCGTTGACCTTAATCGGGTTGAAACCACAGTCGTGTGCTGTTTTAAGCCCCTGAAGCACACGTGAGAGCACCTTCCGGCGCGTCATCTGCTCGAACTTCTCTTCATTGAGCGTATCCAGACTGACATTGATACGGCGGAGTCCCGCATCGTAAAGGGCTTGTGCTTGGTTGATGAGACCGATGCCGTTTGTTGTCAAACTGATGTCTTTGAGCCCTTCCACTTGCGTCAATCGCCTTATGAGTGTAGGCACCTCGGGACGGACAAGCGGCTCACCACCCGTAATACGAATCTTGCTAACACCCAACGCGACGAAAATGTGAGTGAGGTGTAGAATCTCGTCGAACGTCATCAATGCCGCGTCTGGCATGAAGGTCATGTCTTCTGGCATACAGTAGATACAACGGAAGTTACATACATCTGTAACCGAGATCCTGAGGTTCGTATGGATCCGTCCAAAGCGGTCGAGCATCTGTTGTTTCATATTGATTTCGACAGGTGTGTTCAAATTTATTAATAGTATATCACATCTCTTTTTTGTTTGCAAGTTTTTTTATAGTAAAAACTATAAAAAATATTTCTCAGTCAAATGGCGGGCATTGAATCCCACATCCGAATAGACGTTTTATCTTGATACCCTTATCGCTGTGCTGTATAATATCTCTATATTTTTCAACGTTGGAGGAAAAAGGGATGAATGAAAAAGTGTTCCATGTCGGTGGTGTTGAACTTCACGTCGACAACCGCAATTTCGGATCAGATGGGGGTCCCTCTGTCCGGGTTTATGGCGAGGTGAGCGGCGAAAATGTGCAACTCCTCCGCTTTGACTGTTTTCGTAAGGATCCGCACTATCATTACGACCCCTCTGGGAAAAACGACCAGCGGCATCTCGATAAAGCGAGTGTGCCGGACTCGGTCGCATGGACGATTGAACAGTTGGGGCAAAATCTCGCGGAGATGATTCACACAGCAGGGTACGCCAATGTTGCTGAAACGGTCGATCAAACCGCCGTGACACAGGTACTATCCGAGGTGGAAGCCTTGATGCGAAGCGAAGACTAATTTTGTTGATATGCTTTAGCACACAAAGGAGAAGGTTAACGTGGCGAAGGCTATGACTATAAGTGTATTCCTGCTCACGCTGCTCATCGGGCTGACTACTTTTGCAGGAACCCCAGTGGAATGGGGAAAGTGGAAGAAAGGAGAACTTCTCCTCGAAAATCACAGTTTTGAAGAGGATTTAGCCGCTTGGGGTTTAGAAGACGGCGCGTGTTGTGGACGGGGTGGACTCTATACGATGGAAATCGATAAGAAGAACCCGCAACACGGAAAGCAATCGCTCAAAGTTATCGGGCATAAAGCAACAGGGACCGCATGGCATGCGAAGGTTCGGCAAAAGGATGCCTCGATGAAATCTGGCGAAACATACACTGTGATTTTTTGGGCGCGTGCCGAGAAACCGCGCGAGGTCCAACTCAGCGTCCAGATGCAACACGATCCGTGGACTTTCTACCAGGGCGGTGCTATCAATCTATTAGGAAAGGAATGGGAGGAGTACCATATTACCTTCAATGCGACTGATGATGTTGAGAGAGATATGTGGGTCGGTTTATCTATTGCCCAATCGGATGTCGATTTCTGGATTGATAACTTCCGCTACTTTGAAGGTGAACCCGAAGACGATCTGAATCGCGATACACCCTTTCCTGTTGATCCCAGAGAAAAATTGGCGACGCAGTGGGGACAGATTAAAGCGGAACGGTTCTAAAGATGTTCGTTCGGTTTTATGAGGCGCGGTCGGCGGACCGCGCCTTTTTTATTTGCATCGAAGTATCTCATAGTAGACTTTGGCACTATCGTGCAGTAAACCGTTTATTAGTCTACGATAAGAGAACGTTTCAACATCTGATTGGATTTCTTGGCTTCTAAAGGTCGAAAGATGCGTTTTAAGTTTTTCCCACTTGCCATACAGTTTCAAACGACGGGCACCGGACAACGATCGATGATCGGGATTTTGGTATATGAAGCACAGTTTATGCTGAGTGTATTCTGTGATCACTTGGATGAGTATATCGGATAAGCCGTCAATATCTAATGTCGGACTCGAGAAAAAGTAGCAGAAATTAAATAGAATCTGTGCCCTATCACCCTTTTCAATATATCTGGAGAGTAATCGAGGCAAAGAATCCGCGTCGCGAATTAACGCAATTTTGTCGAAAAAAGGCTCTCTATGCGTGTTGGGACCGTATGTGTTGATTGCTTCTGCTTTATGAAGCATCGTTTGCGAACTATCAATTCCTATATAAGTGATGTCGCCCTGTTCTGCAAACGCTCGGAAAGCGATACCTGAAGTTAAGGGACCGCAACCGAAGTCGATGAATACGACTTTATCCGTTTCGCTTATCGGTGTGAGGCAATTCGTAAAGATGTGATAGGAACCGAAGAGGTGCCTGGGCATGTGATGGACACAGTAGATAGATACCTTGTCTTTTGGGAAATAATATTCATTAGAGGGTTTATCATAAGATGTTTCATCAAAATCGCTCTGTCCTTGTCTCAGGATACGCGCGATATCTTCCCAGTAGTATATTCTGTTATTTTTAATGTCTTCTGATAATGCCGGTAGATCGTGTTCAAAGGGTTTTATGATGAGTGCTTCAAACAGATTTTTTAGGCTTTCAGTGGGTTGATAGTGATTATCGTGGGAACAATGGATATAGGACATGTTTTGGATTTCTTTTTTTAAAGATGGCGTTCGAGTTTCATTATTATAGTAAAGTTTAGAATTAATGATACATGTTTATGACATCGTCTATGGATATATCGGTGTTGTATTCACGGAGACGTTTGATATTTGCAAAGTCGTGTTCAATCGGATTGTAGTCGGGTGAATAAGGCGGTAAAAACA
>JAJEDB010000114.1 GCA_022821725.1 Candidatus Poribacteria bacterium
GGCATGCGATGGACACAAAACGGCATCAACGCTATCTTATTCTGGCGGTGTTTATTGAAGAATGACGCTTGGGACACCTTTTGGCAAGCACAACACCCACAAGCTGCCTAACGCCTAAGGACAAAAACTTTACACACCCACACAAACATAATACACTTGACTTTTTTCTAATTTTGTGGTATTGTTATAGATGAAATATTTTTAGGATCGCAGTGCGCCGTAGCACACGGTTGCATTAAGCACTTATTTCAAAAAACGCCCTCTTATTACAAAAATCGGGAGGAAAAGAGAAGATAATGAAAAAGGTTGTGAGCATTCCACTGATTGTCCTACTGCTTGCGGGTATCGGTTGTGACACAAGGCAGAAAGGTCCGAGCAACCTGTCCGTAGGCAGAAGTAAGTTGATTGACAGCGGTAACGCCTTGGAAGCCGTTGATCACCTTGAAAAAGCGGAACAGGAAGAGGTTAATAAACTGGAACCACGCGCCTTACTCGTTATCGCTTACTCTCATGGGCTTTCCACGGGGAGTGCGAGTAGTCACGGCGTTGAAGCCAAGTTCAAAAACCAACGAGCCCAACGGATACAGGAACTCACCGAGGCTGAGATAAAGCAAATCCTACAAATTCTCAGCAGACCCTCGCGGGTCCAGAAAGATGGCTTACAGGCACTTGTGGACAAGGGACCTGAAGCGTCGGTAATTATTCTCGACAGTCTCATCAAAGGGAGATATCCGTCACTTCATGCAAATTTTGCGGAGATGCTCATTCAGATGGGGACGGATGGTCTTGATTCGGTTTTAGCAAAACTTACTGATGAAATGACCCCACCGGCTGTTAAGGTTAAACTCGTTCAGGTCCTTGCTGGCATCGGCGACGCGAAAGCCATAGATGCGTTAAAAGCGGTTCAAAGTGGAACGAATGAAGCTGGCTTGGCGATGGAAATTAACACGACACTCTATCAGTTGGGTGAGGAATCCTATAAAAAGGACATCATCGCTGGCTTAAGTCATAGTGATGTTGAGGTCCGACGCGCCGCTGCAAAAGCGATGACAAATATCAGCGATGTATCACCGGAAACACTCATTGCGGGGTTAAAAGATACCGACTCTGAAGTCGTCGCATCACTTGTGGACGCACTCGCAGTGCATCGGGATGCTGACGCTGTTGATGAACTCGTAAGTATTCTTACCGGTGGATTGAGCAAAGATCCGAAGCAGGCAGCGATTAATACGCTCGATGTTTATGGACAGAACAAACTCGCGAGAGGCTTGGCAAAGCGCATTACGATGCTGCTCATTGGCGAAACTGTGAGTGACGCAGACAATCGGCTCCATCTCGTTCAACTTCTGAAGAGAGAGCCGTTTCTGAAACAGATTCAGGTAACAGAATTGTACGACAATCTTGAGTTCAAGCTCTATGAATATCACAAGGAAAAGGAACAGAGTGAACTCGTCAAAACGTCGCTGAAACAACTCCTTGATGCACTTCAGTAGACTTACAATGGACCTCTTATCTGTCTGTACTTAAATTGTTGACATAAAAATGTATTTATTTTAGAATATTCTTTACGTCAGTACTTGCCCAGATGTGTAATCCCTGTTTGGCAGGTTTAAATACGTCGCGGTATGCAGAACCTACGGTGTTCCCTGCCAAGTTATATTGTCCCGCGAGCCTATAGAGGCTTGCGCGCGAAAGTATTGGATCAGCACTTTTTTGCTTGCAAGTTGCACATTGTCTTCATGGAGCAGACAGGCGACACGCAGGGGTAAGTCTAATTGAGATTCCAGGAGGAAAAGAAAAAGGGAACATGAAAAAACTTTTGCTGATATTACTACTTATAGGCGTCGTGAGTTTCGGCTGTCGGCAGGAACAGGTCATCACCCAACTTGAAGTGGGTAGGAGTAAGTTGTTAGACGCAGGGCTCACACTGGAAGCTGTCCAGCATCTTGAAAATGCTGAAAACGAAGAAGATAACAAAGTTGAACCTCGTGCACTCCTGATTATTGCTTATAGCCATGCTATTTCAACGGGCGCGGCAAGATTGCATAATGTGGAAGCCAGATATCAAACGGAACGTGATCGCCGTGTCGGTGAATTAGGCGAGTATGAGATGAAGAGGATTCTACATATCCTTGGGGAACGCCATAGGGTCCAGAAAGATGCCATGCAGGTTCTCGTTGATAAAGGGGCACCTGCCGTGCCTTTTCTGTTAGAGGACCTCATTAAAAACCGCTATCGCAACGTCCATGGTGACTTCGTTCAAATTTTGAAAGACATCGGTAGCCCGGCTATTAATGACATCCTCAAGGCGGCTGGTGACAGCAAGACACCCGCTGCTGTGAAAATTCAACTCGTCCGTATCGTAGGAGATATAGGAGACGCATCCGCCATCACTGGGTTAGAGGCACTCCATGCTGCAACCCCTGATGAAGGGTTGAAGATGGAAATTAACACCGCACTCTATCATCTCGGGAACGAAGGGGCCGAATCAAAAATCGTCGAGGGCTTGACCGATGGGAACCCCGTTGTCCGACGCGCCGCCGCAAAGTCTATGATGTTCCTCAAAGAACATCCAGCTGACATGTTGATTGCTGCGCTTAGTGATTCCGATGACACCGTGCGTATGGACATTGCGAAAGCACTACAGAAATATCCTGACGCAGGTGCTGTTGACGGTCTTGTCGCAATCCTTACAAACGGCTCAAGTCTCAATACGAAGCAAACCGCTATCGATACGTTGAACCATTACGCCGAAAACGGACTCGCTGATGGATTGGCGGGACGTTTGATCATCTTGTTAGCGAACCCTGAAGTTGTTGACCATGAAGATAGGCTCCGTATTGTGCAACTTCTTAAGAAACCTGCTTTGGTAAAGCAGATTCAGGACGCTGACCAGTACGATAATCTGCCCCATAAGCTTGACGTTCACTTCAGGGAGACCGAGACCAACGATATGGTGAAAGACGCACTCAATGAATTGCTCCTTGCACTTGAGTAAGGTAAAATTAAAAAATGGGAAATTATCCAACGGGTATCAAGATTACCAAAGTTGAGCAGGTTACTGTCGAAATTGATCAGCCTGCTATTGGTTGTAACTCCCGCGCAACAGAGATTCACCAGCCGGATCCAAACGGGAAGTGGAACGAACGTATTATCCGCATCTATACCAACGATGGCACACTCGGTTGGGGAGTTGGGAGTTGGGGAACAACAACCGCTGAAAATGCGGAAGGCGTGCTCAACCAAAATCCGTTTGACCTCTTAAACCCTGAAAACGGGGTTGTGGAGGAATTTCGCGGACTTGAAAATGCCCTTTGGGATACAATCGGCAAAATCCTTGAGAAACCTGTCTATCAGCTCATCGGTGGCGATGTTTTTTCAAACGGGTTGCCCGCTTACGACAGCACCATCTATTTCAACGATCTCCTGTATGAAACGAAAGCCGAAGGGCTGCAACGCATCGAGAATGATGTGAAAAGCAGTCTCGCCAATGGGTTTACCGCATGCAAAATGAAAATCGGGCGCGGGAGCTACCTCATGGAACGCAAGGCGGGACTGCAACGGGACATAGAGCTTGTCCAACTTGCCCGTAGCACTGCAGGCGAAGGTTTCAACATTCTTGTGGATGCAAACAACGGCTACACCTACGATGAAGTCATCACCTTTCTGAACGAAACGAGTAATTGTGATGTCTTTTGGATAGAGGAGATGTTTGAGGAAGAGGTTGAATTGTACCGGAACCTCAAAGCCTTCATCCAAGAAAAAGGATTGAAAACCTTCATCGCTGATGGCGAAACCCGAACGCGCGACCCACTTGAATTCTATGATCCGTTCTTTGAGGCGGGTGTTATTGATGTCATCCAGCACGATATGAAGGGACTCGGCGTTACCGGCTGGCGGCGACTCGCTGATATGGCTGCCGCCCACGGTGTCCGGTGCGCACCCCATAACTGGGGGTCCCTGCTCGGTTTTTACCTCAGCCTCCAATTCGGCAAAACGATTCCGCATTTCCTCTACGGTGAGGTCGCAACCCTCACGAGCGATGTGATTGATGCCTCTAACTATACTTTCACCGGTGGGACGTTCACCGTGCCGGATACTCCCGGACTTGGGTTGGCACTCAATGAAGATGTGTACGATGACCGCTATGCCGGAAACGAGGATTGGCAGATCGGCTAATTCTTTGCTGAGGATAACGCCCAATTCCTCCATAAACGGGACGCGTATGAAGGGATTCGATTCCTAAAAGCGACCCGTCTCTACCTCTCGCCTGAACGCTTTGCCGTTCCGGACTAATCGAGTTGCAACCCGTTCTATTATCCTACTCTCGGTAGGCGAGGTTTCCTAATCTCGCCGATCCTCCGTTCAAGGTCCCTTTATTAAAACACCAGAAGTGTGCTATGTCTGCGGCTACCACTTTTCTCTGACAAATCCCCTTTTATGTGGTATAATTATTAGCATGAATTCGGCTTCAGCAGCGTAGGTTGGGTTGAGCGGTAAATTGAAGAGCAATCGGTAAAAAAAATGAGGAAAATTCTTGTCGCAATGAGCGGTGGCGTAGACAGTTCCGTCACCGCTGCCATGATGGTAGACGCAGGGTATGATGTCACCGGCATCACGATGCGCCTCGGCGCGCCCGATACAATCGAGGTAGAGCCGGAACGTCCTAACTGCTGCTCGCTTGAGGGTATTGAGGATGCGCGCCGCGTCGCCACACAACTCGGTATTCCCTTTTACGGTGTGAACTACGAGGACGCTTTCCGCGAGCAGATTATCGACTATTTCGTGGAGGAGTACCTCGTCGGCAGAACCCCAAGTCCTTGTATGGTATGTAACCGGGAACTGAAGTTTGGGAGACTCCTCGACCTTGCCAAGACCTTGGAGTGTGAGGCCATCGCCACGGGACACTATGCCCGTATTGAACAACATCCAGAAACGGGACGCTATCTCTTACGTAAAGCACGGGATGTCAGCAAAGACCAGTCCTATTTCCTCGCCGCGCTCACACAGGCGCAATTACGCTGCGCGATGATGCCGCTCGGTGAATACACGAAAGCCGAAGTCCGCGACCTTGCCCGAAAGTATCAATTGCGAACCGCTGAGAAGATTGAGAGCCAAGAACTCTGCTTCGTTGCCGACACCAACTATCGACGTTTCCTCCAAGACAGGGTCCCTGAGAAGATCCAGGGCGGCGATATTGTAGATGAAGCGGGCAATGTCCTCGGTAAGCATGACGGTGTCCCGTTTTATACCGTCGGACAACGACGCGGGTTAGGTATCGCAGTCGGGAAACCGCTCTATGTGACGCAGCTCAACGCCGCGGAGAAGACCGTTGTCGTTGGCGAGTCCGATGCCCTTTTAGAGGACACGATGCGCGTTGAACGCATCAACCTCATCGCCATTGAGAAGTTGACGGTGCCGATCCGTGCCCACGTTAAAATCCGATCCCGTGATGATGGTGGTCCCGCGACAATCACACCTACCAGCGACACCGAAGCAGTCGTGAAGTTCGATGAGCCGCGCCGCGCCATTACACCCGGACAAGCCACCGTCTTTTACGATGGAGAATACGTCCTCGGCGGCGGTTGGATTGTAGGAAAATGACATCAAGACTCCTCTGCCTTCTCGGTCCCACAGCAGTCGGTAAAACAGAGATAGCGATTCAACTCGCACAACGTCTCAATGCCGAGATTGTCTCCGTCGATTCCCGCCAAATCTATCGACAGATGGACATCGGCACCGCTAAACCCACCCTTGAAGAACAACAGGCAGCACGGCATCACCTCATAGACTGCGTTGACATTTCCCAACCCTTTTCTGTCGCTGACTATCAATCCGTCGCAGATGCAGCAATTGCTGACATCCAAAACAGAGGCAAGCGGGTCTTGTTGGTTGGCGGTGCGGGACTCTACTTCCGAGCGATTGTTGAGGGGTTGTTTGAGGGACCAGGAGCGAATCCCGCACTCCGGAAGCGACTTGAGGCAGAAGCGGCGCAGAACGGGGTTGATAGCCTCCACAAGCGACTCCAAACCTGCGATCCAGCATCTGCCGATCGGATCCATCCGAACAACCTCGTCCGTGTCATCCGTGCTTTAGAAGTCTATGAATTGACAGGCACGCCGATGTCTGAACTCCAACAGCAGTGGCGTCCCGAAAAACAGCGGTATCCGTTCATCGCCTTCGGACTCACGATGCCGCGTGTGCTGCTCTACCGTCGTATTGAACAGCGCGTAGATGTGATGCTTGCAAACGGGTTGATAGCGGAGGTTGAATCGTTGTTAGCGGCGGGATATGCCCGTGATTCGGTCGCTCTCCAAAGTTTCGGTTATAGGGAGTTGATTGCATATCTGGACGGGGACTGCACGTATTTGGATGCGATCTCGCAGTTGAAACAGAACACCCGTCGGTTCGCCAAGCGGCAGTTGACGTGGTTCCGAAAAGACACCCGTATTGAATGGCTGGATCGCGAGTCAACATCGGATATCGTTGGGAATATTTTAGGGAAAGTTTTATAATTGTTCTTTATCCCTCCTCTTATTGTTTAAGCCGTCCCCATGTCGTTGTGAGTTTGCCTTTTGCTTCAACTGCGAGTGGGATGCCGGTCCTCGCTCCACCTTCACCTACCAGATGATAGGCATTGCCTGATACATCTGAGAATATCTGTCTTCCACCCGGTTCATCAAAATGCCACAACGCGAGTGTCTGCGGATCTTTTTTGAACTTGCCGCGCGGTGTAAAACCTCGTTTATTCACATCGTAACGAGCAACCGTCGAGATGCGGACCTCATCAATGTATCCTGCAAAGGGGCCCCAAAAGTAGTCGCCGCGAAACTTAATTTTCTTTCCAAACCCTCCGATTGTAAAATCCTTTGGACGCTTGAAACCTGAGATATCGTGTGCGAGTGTTGTTCCTCGTGCCAAGATGTCTACGAAATCATTAACGATGATTATTGTTTGTACCTCTTTTGCCTGATAAACGATGTGATACCATTGATTCAGGTTAAAAGGTATCGGTGGGTAGGGAGTCGTAGCTTGCCCTTTCGCAATAGGAAGATGCGCTTGAATCATGAAGATTAACTCTCCCGCGTGCGTATCCTCCTCAATACATATCCGCATCTGTTGGCTGAGAATCATTGCGAATGTATGATTATCGGGTGGTGTAGTTGGATATACCCACATTTCGACGGTAAACTCATCCGTGTCTTTTGGGAAGAGTACACCATGGGTCTTAAAATCCAAAACAGCGTAGTCGTCCACCCCGTCAAGGACTAAATAGTTACCACCTGCGGGCGAAGCGGGTGGGAATGCTTTAGCACTCAGCGGAATTAAAGCGAGCAAAATGAGGCATGTAAGGATTTGTCGATAAATCATTTTTTCTCTCCTTTTCGTGAAAAAGAAAACCTGTGAATTTCGTCATAAACTTCAATTCCCAATTTCTACCAGTAAAGATTCCATTTGCATAGGCAAAAGAGTGAAACCGCAACTGTTTTAGGAACATCTTTTTTTCTCGCTATTTTCAACCTTTGTATTAGGTTTTTAGTTGATATTTAGGAGTTTGAGTACTAAAACCACTATGATTGCGATTCCCAAAATTGTTAAAAAAGTAAAAAAGAGCCGCTTCCTAACTGAATGAGGTTCCGATTTTATGTGGGAGACTTGTCGCATAACCTTCTCTTTTACATTTCCAGATAGCTGTGCGCCGCCAAGCACTTCTTGAATGAGGCATATCTCATCCTCTTGTAAAAGTTTATGCGCCCGCTGCAGCCTACGTGCAATTGTATTCGTTGACACACCTAAGTATCTCCCAATCCCCTCAGTTGGCACTTTGCCGAGATAATAGATTGTGATGACCGTTCGCTCACTCTCTGGAAGTTTTGCTAACAGTTTCCTCACAAGTTCATAGCGATACGGGTCTACATTCGTCTCACACCGCTCCGATATATCATGCGTGTCGGAAGATCGTCCTTTCTTTCCCATTGGTGTATCTCCAGTAATTACATCATATATCATAAATCTTAGATTTTCTGTGATATTGCTATTCAGGAGACCATATCCGAAGACCTTCAAAATCAAAACGAAAAGGAATGATACGCGCTCCCGCTGTTCTAAACGCTCTTCTTGCAGAATCTATACGATCTGCCTTACAATAAAACACTAAACACCCGCCGCCACCGGCTCCGCATGCTTTCCCACCTGTACAACCGCTCTTTTTTCCAACATCAACCAATTCATCAATCCGTTCGGTGTTTACAGAGGGGTGTAACTGCTTTTGAAAGTGCCAATTCTCGTCAAGTAATCGACCTAAGTCAGAGAAATGAGAAGTCTCAAACATCTGCTTCATTTCACCAGCAATTCTGCGAAGTGCCTTCAAGGCATCGTGCGTCCTTCGGTTTCCCATTTTGTATGCGTCAATAACATTCTGAAGAATGCTACCTGAAAAATGCGACTCCCCTGTGTACACAAGTAGTAGAGACTCCTGAAGTTCTTCAAGAACGTCCTCAGTCAGTCCGAGTGGAGTTGATTTAACAAATTCGTTGTTACATCGTAGCAGGTTTATCCCACCGAGTACACCAGCGTAGTGATCTTGTTTCCCACATGGAATTCCAGTTTCCTGTTCAACATCCGCCGCGATGTCAACAATTTGGCATAGCGTTAATTTCTTTTCGACAAAAGTCGAGAGTAGTCCTACAAGTCCAATGCCAAGAGTGCCAGAAGCCCCCAATCCGCTTCCTTTTGGAACTTCGCTCCAAGTCGCGAGATGGCAGCCCTTATTAGGACGAAAGCGAGACAAAATCGCTTGCGGAAGATTCAGCCCGCGCAAGCATGTCGATACGTCCACCGGATAAAAGAATTCTTTGAGATCCACAGCATGGAGGCTTACACATGCGTCAAGGACAGGTGTGAGAGACGCGTAGACATGTAAATCAATCGCCGCATTCACCACCACCCCTTCATTTTCCATCGCGAACGGAATCAAATCTGTCCACCCGCCAGCAAAATCAATCCGCGTCGGTGCCCGCGCATAGAGGGGCACGCGTCGCGATAGATCCGCTATAGTTCCCTCTTGCTCAGCAGCTGTAACCCGCGGATTTTCCCAATTATCTTGTGTTTTGTGAAGCAAAGTTGAACGCATCATGGTCTGAGTCTCCTATATAGATAACGTGATACATCCGATGATTAAGCATCCAAAACTATACAATTCCAGAGAAATTCGATCGTGGCGTACTCCCCAGCCTTTTGCATGAGATCCGTATGCGTTTCACGCCATAATTTCGTCGTGCTTTGTAGATGAATCTCTCTATTTTCCCAAAGTTCTGAAACACAATACCCTGCCCGATCTTGGTAGGTATCCAGTAGTTCAACTGCTAAGCATCCAGGTGCCTTTCGTAGGACAGGAAGCCACTGAGTTTTCAGAAATCTCTGTAAATCTTTCTTTTTCTTTTTTTCCCGCAGTGTGAATATATAAAAGATTCTCGATCTCGCCATGCTATGACTCCTTTTTCATTACTGATATTTCCCATATCTGTCGGAATGGACAATCTCTTATTGAGGTTTATTCATAAGAAGCGAATGTTTACTGAAAAAACGTGAAGAAGGGACCTCGGCACAAAATCGTCAAGATAACACCCAAACAGATCATAGGTGCAAACCGCAAAGAGCGTTGGATGCGGATCCTGTTATCGAAATCCTCAAATTTACCATCTTCTGAGAGTTGTTTCAATTCCGCCGCTTTCTCTTTTGACACGCCCCCAGGCAACGTCCCCAGGACAATGTTTGAATTCAGCACATTTGGGAGCGCGAACCCTTGTTTACTATAGGTAACTTCCCCGTCATCGCCTTTGATTCTAACAATCTGTTCAGCAGGCACCATGCCCTCTTTCAAATCAGAGATGCTTATCTCACGATCCAACACCATCGTGTCCAGATTATGAATAAACTGGCTCACAAAGAAGAAGATGGCGATATAGACAAAGTATATCTTCAAAAGCGGGACGTATGCTGCCGACCAAGCACTCAACGTCCAAGGGGTTGTGATAATCATCAACCCAATCATTACTACGCAAACAACATAATTACGAACCCTCTCCAGACCGAATTTCTTTACATAGTAACTGAGGATGAAATACAGAGAAAATACAGCCAAAAGTTGATACCACAGTCCCAGTTCAATCCCTAACCAGCTCAGCGAGAGCATAACAAGCTGCCGCAATCCAAGGAGAAAAATAAGTCGGAATATCAGGTCAAAAATCCCTTTATGCACATCTTCTCGCTGGAAGATTTGTATAAATGCCTGCCATTTCTGCTGCATCTTCGTTTTGATGCAGAGATACACCACAAGAATCAGACAGTAAGGCACAAAAATGTTGATAACGAGAGTAGTCGGCGTGTATTGCGCGAACGCGTTTGCTTCTGCAAACAAGCCTACCGGCATCAACAGAGAAGCACCCCAAACCAGTTTGGCATCTCCAGCGGCAAAGATACCAAACCAGTAAAGTGCTAAAACAATGACGAAACCGCCCAGAAATGTAGTTATACTCCCTAAAAGCGGACTATTTCCTGACAAGACAGAGATAACTTGACAAAGAATCCCAGCGTAGATAGCCCCATAGCTGCAGAAATTCTTGATTTTTCTTTCTCGCAAGTCTGTATAGGTAGCATAACAACAGAAAAGTAACAGAAGACCAATGAACATATTCTGGTAACTTAGCATTTTCCAATTCCTTAGTTCAGAGAAGATTTTCTAAGATTTTTTTGACACGTTCGGGTTCTTTGCATATAGCGTGAAGGACAGTTTTAACCTCCATCGGTGTGTGTTCCTCCAGAAGCGTCATCGCAATCGCTTGCTCTATGTCAAGCAGCGTTGGAACCTTGGATAGCACGAATGCCTCTGACTCAATTTTACCGCATACCGGATTGTAATGTTTCCTAAAGAGCAGACGATGTTTCGTAGATTTATACTCGGGCACCTTACGATTTTGAAGATCTCCAAATAAACGGAGGATTCGCTGGATCGTCTCTTCCCATGACCAAGTTGAAATCGCCTTTAATCCTGCTCGTACCAAGTCCTTTTGTTCGTTAGGATTTTCGAGCAGAAATCTGAGTTCCTGTGATATTGATTCAACGGGTAGATCCACTGGATCGAAAAGACTTGGGGAAATTTGAATAAACCGACACGCACCTGAAATCTCTTTAGGTTTAGAATATCCCCAAACGACCGTTGGAATGCCGCAGGCAACGATCTCAAGTAAAAGTAGTGGAAATGACCCAAGAATCGTTGGAAACACTAACGCATCTAACGCATTAAAGATAAATGGACTCGCCTCTTTGTCCTGCAGGGACGCAATATTAAAAAAGTTAACACAACCATCATTGGTATCATCGTCCATCTGTGTGGAATGAATGACTAGCCAATTGAAATCTGGGTTTGCAAATCGCAGTTTTCGCAAGAAGCGCAGCGTTTCGTGCGAATTGAGTCCTGGCACAATCCCTACCAACGGCTTTTGCAAAATCGTCTCATTCCCGAGTGCCTGAGACAATTGATGCTTACACCTCGTTTTATCCATCGGTTTGAAAACAGACGTATCAACACCATAAGGAACATGATGAAAAACGCCCAAATCGGGAACGAAATCTGAAAAGAAGGTCTGCGTCCAGGAAGCATCACAAGCAAACGCGTCAAAGTTTCTCAACACCGCACATCTCTCAAGCACGGTGCTACGTGCTTTGTGACTTATCAAAGCCTCGTTGGACAGGCGGAGTATAACTGGAGTTGTGTTGAATTTTAGGAAGACCTGCTCTCCTACAGTAAGTGGAGCTAAAGCGAGAACACCGGTGCAATCCTTCGGAATAAATTTTGCTGGCGAAAATGACCGGTCATTTCTAAAGAAAATTGATTGAACACCTTCAGTCCGCAAGCCATCTTCAATTTCCTGACGATTGTTGTCTGTCTCAGATACAGGCAAATAAAGGTCGGAATAATTTGCTAGCATCTTTAGCAGTTGATGATTCGCTGCACTCAGTAGAAAAGGGGTCGTTTTTCTACTCTCTAAAATACCTGCTGTCATAAAAATCTTCGGACGCTCATTACGCCGAATGAGTTCCATCTCTGCTGGATGTGACGAAAACAGAAGCCCTATCTCTGAAAGTTTAGAAAGAAAAGCAAGTGCCTCAAAAACCTCAGAACGGTTATATCTGTCAGAAAAATCGTCAATAATGGTATCCGTCTCCGAAACGCTACAAGCATTTAGGACGTCACAAACGACTTTATTCACCGGAATAACGACCCCGGCATCAAGATCGGAAACAAATTGCTTACCATTGTGCTTGAAATAATGAAGGTTATGCAAATTGCGAGGAAATTGGATCATTTTAACGCTCCTCTATCCGTTTACGGACTCCTCAAGACCAAAGACCTTTTCGAGAGTGGCTTGGGCTCTATCCTGACCATAAAGATGATGTAACACCGCCTCGACCTCATGTCGACTGTGTTTTCTAAGGAGTGCCAGTGCCAAACCCACTTCTATGGATTGTGCGTAACTATCCTTCATCAGCGGTCTCTCCTTTTGGAGGGTAATATTGTTCAATATTGCTCGACTTTCAATCTGTTTTCGCCTGTTGTTAAGATAAGGGACGAAAGAGATACCAAAGTGCCGTTTATATCCGTTCTCCAACTGTTGAATTCGCTTCAGTCTTCTAAACAGGGCAATAACATTCTGTGCGGTTTTATCCCATGTAAAAGTCAACGCTCTTTCTCTCGCCTTCTGTCCCAATGCCAATCTTGTCTTCTCATCGGTGAGAAGGGTATTAACCGCATCCGCCATTACATTCGGTGAAACCGTTCCAGCGAAACTTCCAATCTCATCATCATAAGTTTGCGCTGTCACAACAATTCCTGCATCGCCGACAACCTCAGGAAGTCCATCAAGCTTTGGTACAATCGGTGGTATTCCACAAGCCATCGTCTCTAAAAGCGCGAGCCCAAACGTTTCTTCACCCACCATTGACGGGAAACAATAAACATCAAAGGCATTCAAAAATCGGACGAGTTGGTCTCTTGGTTGCTGTGGTGCACAAATCAGATTTGGAGGTAACTCCTGATGTGCGTAGATATTCAGCGTTGGCGCGGTCATCAGAAAACATACATTGGGAAGAAGTTTTGCAATTTTTATGTAAATTCCGGCACCTTTCTCGGGTTGAAATCTTGAGAAAAAACCGACGACGGGTGAAGTCGCAATTTCAGGTTTGTTAAGCATCTTCGCAATTTCATTTTTGGCTTTCTGCTTCTCCAATGGATAAAATTTATTAGTATCAACCCCCAATGGTATGGTATGAAAAATGTCCTTGTCACAGACGAATCGACCATACAAATCCTTCACTGAGTTCGTTGGAACCAAAAAAGCATCAAAAGGGCGCATCGCCGCATACCAGACCAATCCTGTATTAATAACATCACCATTGTGTCCTCTCGCGGAATAGATCGGAACAATAAAAGGGGCATCAATACAATGTAGGAAAGAGAAAAATCTATTTTCTAAATGACTTTCCAACAGCACACCGTCATAATTATTCGCCATCAACTTTAAAAGAGCAGATTTATCGTCGACTTGGAACCTGATACCTTGTACACTCTCATTAAACCTTTCGTCGCGATCGCTTCCTACGTCAAGGGACGCATAAACCCCCAGAGATTTGACAAGATTGTGATGAGCAACTGATACCCCTCCAGTTGCAAGTGTGATGTCAGCCGTATAAGGACTCCTTTGCAGAACAAGGATTTTCAATTTCTGCGGAGTTTCTGTTTCTAATGCTGGTGAACTGATATCAAGATTTGAGAAAAGAAGTCCCTGTTGATCCATTGTAGCCAGCGAATTTAATGCCGCAATGACGAGTTCGGTATCGTATTTGTTCCCAAGTTTCTCTATGATCTCTTCACTTGAAAAGTATGAACACAGATCAAGAATCTCCCAAACAATGTTATCTATTTCCAAAACAAGACATTGGCTAAGGTCAGCAACATACATACGGTTACCCTGCCGGAATTTATGTAGATGAGAGGTAGATTTCGGACATACTAACATCATGCACCCCCTGCTAACGGCAGCTTCCGCTTACTTTTCCACGCCAAAGATTACCGTCAATAATCCGTCCATCAATGACCAAAGTCGGAGACCCTTTGATATCGAGTGCCTCCTTCCTTTGTATCTCCTCAACAAGGTCTAATGTTATCTTTTGCGATTCCACTGCTTCCGCAATCCTGCCTACATCCAGTCCAACATCCTTCGCACAATGCACCCATGCTTCTTCAAGGTGATCGGCGCGACAAAGCAAATAATCGAAGAGTTTATCCGGATAGAGCTCGGCGATAACCATTTGTCGCTTGTTCTCAATAAGTTCGGGTTCACCATGTAGACTTGTAAACCTAATATCTTCACCCGCATTTTCCGCTGATGCCTCTTCTTTACCTACGATAAACCGCAATTTGAAGTCGATTGTATCCCCATACGTTTCAAAAAACGGCAGCAATTCCTGCTCCGCTTGCACACCGAATGGGCAATACGACATCACAAAGAGTTCAACTTCTGGTTTCATAGGTCCACGCATGCGTTGCTCAAGAATCTGTTTGAGGCTCAACTCAGTTCGGCTGTGATCAACTTCAGACATAACGTATTCAATAAGTTGGTCGAATCCCGGAGAATGTTCAGGCGTGTGGCACTCCATACAAACTTTTTCAGGAACTTGCCCGCGAATATTCTCTTTCAGCGGTGTGTAAGCATGTTGTTTACCGGGACCGTGGCAGGTTTCACATCCGACATCCACAAAATGCTCGCGCTCGGGATTACCTATCTCGTAACCACTTTCATAACCCAATCCAGTGACATGGCAAGTAACACACTCGGGATAATATTCCCTGCCAACGGTGCGGAGTGTGTTAAACGCTGTCGCATGTGAGGAATGCGACCACTGGCTGAATTCTTTCTGATGGCATTCTTGGCAGGCTTGAGAACCGATGTAGCTGTTTCTATCATCCTGTTCAAGAGGCTCCGAAGAAAACAACCGATGACTGATGATCTGGAATTGATGGTCGGTAGCGACTTGATGATAGAAATCATCCAAGAGTTTCCTAACGTCCGGATCGTCAGAGACAGACTCTGTTAGCGCAATTTGCTGAACTTTTGCAGGTGTATCCCCCACACCATCGGATAGCATGAGCGCCCCAAGCGTCTTTCCTTTGGAACTACAATACGCCAATAAGACATCGCCAATCCTTTCGGTTTCGCCTTCGGACGGACTCAAAATCGCTGAAAAACTCGGATATTCCCGTGCCAACGCTCTATTAACTTCTATAGGTGAATGACTCAGTCCAACAACAAAATCGGAGTGTTCTTGAACTTCTGACATAATCAAATTAAGTTGCTCAGACACGGACGCTATTTCCATTGGATCTTTCAGGTTCAACGCGATCATAGCAATTCGTTTCCCTCCTATCGTTTTTATCGAATACGAGCCAGAACCCTGGGTCAAATCTGAATCCAAAGATGTAAACGATAGGTCAAATTTCTTATTTTGAACGATCCCAGTCTCTGCATCAAAAGGAAAAAACGCGTCATACCCCATCATTTCCATCGCCGTAAGGGTCGTTTGCACGCGATGCTGGTCTCGCATAATAATCCCATTGTCAGTTGAAAGATCATCTGATTCAAACGAATGCGATTTCATGTTCAAGGGTTGAGAAGGTTGAATACCACCGAGATCCACTAACAGTGAAGGGAACCCGCTTTCGCGGATATAGGATAGTGCTTTTGCACGTCTTGGTAGCCCACCTGATTGTCCAATGAAGCAACCGCACGGTTCAAGCTGGGCTTGCGTGTTACCCGTGAATAGAAGCAGCTGCGTGCTGTCTGGTGAAATTTGTTTCAACTGCTGGATATAGTCCGCTAAAGATGTCGCATCAATCTGAGAAGCAAGTTGTTTTGTCTCTCTAATATATCGCAACCGTTTCGCTTCACTCCATTGTTGATAAACAAACGGACCTACAACAACAACAGTAAGAATCAGCGTAAGTAATATGTACTTTTTCACAAGAATCTCCAATCTCCCCAAATTGTGCAATTGTAGGGGCGAACCCAAGGTTCGCCCTTTCGTATTTGAAAGCGAAAACCTATACAAATACGACTTTACGTAAACGATAAGTTCTTGCTTTTCTTGTTCGGCTTACCAGGCTAACCACACCAGAATTCCCAATGATGTGAGTTGACCTGCCTGGAGTAGCAACTCTCTGGTGCTGTACACCTTCTGCTCTGGTCAGGACAGTCTTGTTTAGGACACCCATCTGAATCGGGTGCGAGCATTAGCGATGCGAGAATTGCACCTGTTGCAACAGTTCCAGCGACTAACGCGTTCTTATGAGCAACATGTCCATCTTCTTTGACGAAGAAATCGCTGAGACGCTGCTTCGTTAGTTGCGTTACATGCGTCTGCATTCAATTTCACCTCCTCTCCTTTTTATTAAAAACGGTAATATTTTAACCATAGGTGTTCAAAAAATCTCAAGCGTAGGAAACACTACCATTTAAAATTAAGGACACTATTTTGGAGGAATAGGGGTGCATAAACAATGAATAATACCAATTTTTGAATTATGCACACCTTCCACCGTAAAAATGTGTCCTTAATTATAGACAAGGTTCTTTTTCTGAACGTTCTTATGTTGAACGCACAATTTTTAGATTTTAGACAAAAAAGGAGATAACAAATGATTTACCGGCAAATCTTTACATATTTCTTTTTGATCGCATTAATTCCGTTGAATGCCAAAGCACTCCCACCACCTTCACCCGCAGGTGGAAACTATTTAGCCCTCGACGGGGTCGATGACTACGCCGTTTTAGATTTTAAAACCTTCGGTACGCTTTTACCCGAAGGCACGGATGAATTCACTATAGAAGCGTGGATATATCCAACCACACCGCCTGCCGATGATATACACGCGATGATTCTCAGCCAACAGGTGCGAATGGATGTTGTAAACGATGTTCACGATGGGTGGGAGGACATAAGGAATGATATTGATTGGCAGAAGGGAGATGTGTTCCTAAGAATTCGAGCACATTTTATGGTGGACGGAAGAGTCGTTACGACACCCTATCACCCAAAAGCACTTTCGCCGAACCAATGGCATCACATCGCTTTTCAGTCAAATGGGCATCAGACAACAACAATCATTAATGATTACGTATACATCCTACCCCAAAATACAATGCTTGCACACGATCTTTCAAGCATAGAGCGTCCAAAGGATTTTACGCTTGGAGGTTTTGGAAAGAAAATTGGTTCCAGCGGTCACGATCACTTTTGGGGTGCTTTTGCAGGATATATTGATGAGGTCCGCATCTCAAGGGTTGCTCGGTACGATGTCAAGAAACAAGGTTTTACACCGCGCGGCAAGTTTGAAAATGATGTAAAGACAGTTGCGTTGTGGCATTTTGATGAACCCGGTGGAATACGAGAATTCTCAGATACATCAGGTAATGAATATCATCTGGTGGGGAAAAATGGTGCACAAACCGACATCCCCTTACAGTCGAAACACAAGGAAAACTCACACCCACATGGGCACAGCTTAATCCTTAACCGATGAAGCCTCCAAAAGGGCTCCTATTAGCAGTTGTACTCACTCAGGTCTCATTTGTAGGATGGATCTCCGAATCCCAATGAGTAGTATGAGCTATCAGGTATAAGGAATGACTTAAAAATTGTAGGGCGAACCTAAGGTTCGCCCTTTTCATATTTAAGATATGATTACTTCCTTTGATTCTAATTTATTATTTTTCTCGTTCATTTCTTCTCGCTTGGCGTAAATCCAAGGCGAGTCCCTCAAGTTGAGATGCCACTTCTTGAATGTTAACGTCTACACCTTGACGCACTAACTGATAACACAGATCCTCCCACCTTTGGCGTTGTGTCCAGGCAATCTTACAGATTTCGGTCCAAATATCAGATCCAAGAGGCAGCGAAAGGGGTTGAATTTCATCAAAATGGATATCCACTAAAATGCTAAGGGAATCCATAATGGATTTACCTTCGTTAAGCACAACGTTAACAACTTTCCCGCATTCTTTAGCCGTTAGACCTTTCACCTCAACAATCGCAATAGCCAATACCCATTTATCTTCTTCCTGCTTGAGTCGAGTGATTTGATAGGCTTGTTCAATCCCAATATCTCCCTCATCAATTTTCCACAGAATGCCTATCGGAAGTTGGGAGATACGATGACGAACGATCCAAAATTTATCCGACCTCCCTATTTCCCGTGTGATGGATTGATAAGTTCCCAATGCCTGATATAAAACATCTACCGCTTTGGCGACCTCAGAGGGTTTCTTCTGTTTATGGGCACCTACAATCTTTCTCGCAGTTTCTATATCTATTTCCATCTCAATCGCCTCCTCAGATCAGTGTCTAACTTCCTTTGACGATTACGATAAATGGTTACATAATTCAGCCGAAATTGTATGCTATTAGCACACTCAGAGGCTTCATGCCTTAACATTCTTCTCGATAAATCCATAACCACTACCTACCATTCCTCCGCAAGCGATATCTGAAATAGCCCACGATCTTTAGTGGCACCATAGAGTTTGTTATTAATTATATCCAGAGAGACAACTTCACCTGGCACTTCTGAAGCAAATTGTTTCCAGTGTCCATCAGTATCCATGCCATAAACCCCCATATCTCCAGCACCGTATACTCTGGGACCCGTCACAGCGAAATGATTCATAGCAAAGTGGTTTATGATAATAGGTGTCCCTGATCTGTCCATGATTACGCGCCAGTGTTCCCCAGTTTCTGAAACTAAGACCCCTGCGTCTGTCGCGACGTAAACCGTTGAGCCCACAAAGACGATCTCTTTGAATGAAGTAAAGTGAAGTGGTAGGTTGGGTGTAACATCTCTCCAATTATTTCCTGCGTCAAGCGATTGAAAGAGTCGACCATCCCGTTTCCCGACGTAGAGAATCTCTCTGGAAACTGCTAACTTGAATCCGCCAAAGAAATCGACATTGGATGGCTTCCCAAGGTCTACCAAACCCGTGTCTTTCCACGCTGAATTACCAGGTCTCCATTTAAAGAGTCTACGATTGTATTCCGCATAGAATACACCACGACTAATTGCAAACGCCTTGATCTCCACCCATTTTTCAACAGAGCGCGTCGTCTCCGACAACTGATTTTCTCTCGCTCCCTTACTATCAAAAGCGGGTGTGGTTTGAACTGGAATCAGTTTATTGTCATCTGTAGATAAACGGGAAATGCGTAAGTGATTTCTTTCAGACGAAATAAAATAGAGGATTCCACTATCAATCACAAACTTTGCGTCAAAATCAGGCTCAATAAGGGATGGCCCTTGTTCTACTGATTTATGCGAAATCTCTTCAGCACTAATATGGACTTTTTTCCAAATCATCCTTTCGTTGGTTGATTGATATACCTCATAGCCGGTATATGCGTATAATCTGTTGTTGAACACAATCAAATCCGTTATCCTTGTGCCTAACACTCCGTCCATAAATATATGCCACGATTCGCCACCATCCGTGGTGCGATGAATACCAAAAGTACCAACTTTGTAATACGTTTTATCGTTCACCATCGCAGCAGGCGAACTATTGAGCATCAGCGAATTTTGGTCGAATCCAAGATTGGTCCAAGTATTCCCGCCATCCGTTGAACGTAATTGCGTCGCCCCCAATGCTAAGAGCGTTTCATCCGTTGCTAAAAGCCTTACACCAGATGGGGGAACCCCCGAGCGAAATTGACCCATAGGTGTTATTTCAGTCCATGATGCTCCCAGGTCAATTGATCGATAAATCCTGCCTAAACTCGGTTCCCCATTTTGCATTATTGACCTTGCATTCATTAGTGTTAATCCATACAGATCAGGTCCCATCCCAACATAAAGGTTATTCTCAAGTGCTGCCAAGGAATAGACGGTTTTTGAACTACCCACCGGCAATTTTCTCCAGATATCTGAATCTAGACGGTGGAGACCCCGGTTTGTCCCGGTAAACACTGTCTTTCCAACAGCAGCGATCGCTGTAATTCTTTCGTCTGTCAAACCATCCTTAAGTGAGTGCCATTGAACGCCACCATTTGTAGATTGGAAAACTCCGGCATCTCTGAGCGCGAGATACATTGTTATACCCGCTTCTGAACCCGGCGCATCCCATTCATCTGTGATAATAAGCCCAATGGCATCTCCCTTTGGTCGGACGCAAAACGCACGCCACGTTTCACCTTTATCCACTGAAACAAATATCTCATTGGCAGAAACAATATAGAGGGTGCCACGATTTTCCGCCACCGGCATCAGGGATTCATCTATCGGAATACCTGTGTTCAGATGCCGCCATGTGCTCGCATCCGCTTCTAATTTGTACATACCTCTTCTTGAAATAGCAAAGGTAGTTCCGTCAGAAACAGTGTAGATATCGTGTACATGACCACCGGGAGGTGCACCTGTTTGTCCCCACTGTGCAGTAGAAAACGTGCGTAAATCTTCTTGGGAGTGGGTCCTTAGCGTCGCCTCTGAAAACTGCGTGCCAGCACCTATGCTTTTTCCTGGTAAGACGACTCGACCAAACCGGTTCTGGATAGCAGGCTTTGATATAACATCAAGAACGATAGGCGCATCAACGATTTCAATAGTAGGTTCGGATCTTGCCTCGAAACTATATGGCTTTTGAAAGCGGAAAAGATACTGTTGACTCCCACCTAATAGCAATACAAATAAAATTGTCGCCGCACCGAAAGATACCCACGGCACTAACGGTTTGCCAGACGGTTGAACTGTCGGATTAATGTCGGCAACTTGCCGCATAATCCGCTCCGTTAAATCAGCAGGTAACTGCACGCTCCCGAGCACTTCGCTCACTAAGGATTCTGACGCTTGTAAACGCTCTCGTCCTCGGCGAAGCCGACTTTTTATTGTGTTTACCGACACACCTAAGAAGTTGCCTATCTCCTTGACCGTCATCTCGCCAAGATAGTGGAGTGTCACGACTGTCCGTTCACTTTCTGGGAGTTTTTCCAAAAGTGATTTGACAATTTCAGATCGATGCTCAGCGGTTTCTGTCTCGTGTGTCTCTGTCAAATAATGTGTATAAGAAGATTCATCTATCTCTTCCAATGGTGTATCTTCCAGGGACTGCATCGCCGGTTTATGCCTCTGAATCCAATTAAGGGTAAGCCGATTCGCAATAACATACAGCCATCCGGCAAAACACTGAGGATCTTTCAGGGTTCCAAGTTTTCTGTATACTTGACAAAAAACATCTTGCGTCAGTTCCTCGGCATAGTGAAAATCGTCAATCTTCCGCCATATAAGCGCGTGAACCCCTTTCTGATGCTTTTCGACCAAGGTGTTGAATGCCAAATCATCACCTGATAATATTCTGCGTATCAATTTAACATCATCTTCTAACATCTGTAACCTCCAAAACGAATAAAAAATCTTATATTATTCCAATAGCGGACCCTCGCGTGGCACAGCCTAACAGGCTATGCTACAAATATGTATGGTTAAAGGTGCTAAATATAAAAAAATGCTTTACAACATCCCTTTTAAAATTACATCCCTTTTAAAATTAAAGACACAACTTTTCGGAGGCAAGGGTGCATTATAAAAAAATAAAGAGCGAATTTGCAATTTTATAGTAAAGTTTAGAATTAATGATACATGTTTATGACATCGTCTATGGATATATCGGTGTTGTATTCACGGAGACGTTTGATATTTGCAAAGTCGTGTTCAATCGGATTGTAGTCGGGTGAATAAGGCGGTAAAA
>JAJEDB010000014.1 GCA_022821725.1 Candidatus Poribacteria bacterium
CCGCATCCGTAAAAAGACTGGTTTTAAAGATGGTGCTAATGGCGTAAAGCGATTTGCTGTCAGTATGGATTACAGAATTACAATCCTGTTAACCTGACCATAACCTAAATAACTTCAAGTATTCAACGACTTATTCCGAAAATTAATGCTTAATAAGGTTTTCCTTGGCAACCCAATATTCAACAGCATCCCAGCGATCCTATGGTCATTTGATACTATTTCAAAATCACCATTTTGCGCATCAACGACATCGTATCGGTCTTGAACTGGTAGAAATAAATTCCACTTGCGACCTGTTCGCCAAGTATATTTCGACCATCCCAATACGCCGCACGCTCCCGCCCGGTGTAGTAATCCGCCGGCTGATGTCCTAATTCCAACGTCCGTATCACAACGCCTTGCGCGTTGTATATCGTGATACGCACATCGCTATCTGTCGCCAATTGATAGGGTATCCACGTTTCTGGGTTGAATGGGTTCGGATAGTTGGCGAGGAGCCGCGTCTCAGTGGGACGGATGGATGCTAAAAGGCTTTGGAAGAAGGCTATGGCGTGTGCGTATTTCATTGAGCCATCGCTTTCGGCACGTAAGATGTCAATCTGTGTGGTGAGGAATGCAGGATCCAAAGCGGTGAGTGTCTCTCCGAGCGTAGGCGCGGCTGCAGCGACTGGATCGTCAAGCGCCTCAATCACAAGCAGCACGTCTGCTATATCGACGGTGCCGTCGGCATTGACATCAAAGTTCGGATTTGCTGGTGGACTTTCGCCGAGTGCGGTTATGACCAAAAGCAAATCGGTCTTGTTCACTTTCTTATCCCCATTGACATCAGCGGCTGTGTCGCCAGCAAGCTCTGCGGGGGGTGTCGGCGTATCTGTTGGGACGAGATCTGTTGCCGAAATACCAAGGACGATGTTGCTGGGTGCCCCTAAACTTGTGACGACGGGCTGGTCTCCTGAGCCATCGAGATTTCTCCGATGGATTTCGCCAGACGGAATTGTCAGATAGAGTGAATTACGCACAGGATCAACAGCGATGCTGGTGGGTACGATTGGCAACGTTTCGAGCAGTTCGCTGTTTGTCCCGTCGAGATTCGCACGTTGGAGTTTTCTCCCACTTGTCCAATACACCTTGCCACTGGCAACAGCAAGACTCAGAGGTGCCGTCAAACCAGTCATGACGTTTTGGACGCTTGAACCGTCAAGGTTCGCTCTACGGATACGTCCGCTTTGTGCTGCTGTTTCTGTCCAATACACTTTGCCATCCGCTACATCCAAAGTGATGTGCCTTGGCGCATTTAAATCTGTAATAAGATTGGATTGGAAGTTTGAGCCATTAAGATTCATCCGTTGGATTTTCCCCCAAGCGTTCGTCAAGTAGAGTTTTCCATTTACGGTATCAAGTGCAATACCATGAGCGACGCTCGTTAGGTCCTTGACGAGCTGCACGTTGGTGCCATCGAGGTTCGCGCCTCTAATCCTACCCGTGCGATCGCCTGTTTTCTCTGTCCAATAGATTTTGCCGCCTGTCATATCAACAGCGAGACCCGTAGCATTTTTGACAGTGGGGACAAGGTTTTCCACTTCATCACCGATGAGACGGTGAAGGGTGCCTGGTTTTGCATCTATCCAATACATCGGAGGACGTTGTGCCGCTTCAAGGTGAACGACTGGGGATAACGGAGGTATCTCAATATCAAGTTTCAGGTTTGGATTTCGTGCCTTTAGCGTGCTAAGTGGTGCCTTATCCTGAATCGGATTGCCCTTGAGTTTTAAATCCGCTAAGTTCGTCAATCCCGCGAGCGGACGAATATCACGAATTGAATTAGTTCTGATGTCGAGCGTCTTGAGATTTACCAACCGCGAAAGCGGAGACACATCACTTATCTGATTACGCTCCAGCCATAATCCCTCCAGCTTTGTCAGATTTGCGAGGGGTTTGATGTTGCTAATCTGATTTCCATAGAGAGACAGCCATTTTAATTGCGTCAAATTTGAGAGGCGTTGCCCCCCCTGATTATTAATCTGATTCGCCCCAATATGTAAGAGTTCCAGCTGCGTGAGTCCCGCGAGTGGGGTTATGTTGCTAATTTGATTTACCTCAACACGTAACCACTTTAAGCGAGTTAATCTTGTGAGTGGATTTATATTGCGGATCTGATTTTTATTGAGGCGCAACTCTATCAATTGGGTTGCATGCTCCAACCCAGTAAGGTTCTTTATCTGGCTCCCCGTAGCGTCAAGGCTCGTTAGTCTTTGCATCGCTTGATTAGTGATAGTTGCATTTGCCCCTAAACCCAACGCTTTTCGCACTGCGTCTGCTAAATTCCGATCGGGTATCTTAACTATACTACCAGGTGGGTCAGGTTTCAGTTCTGGCTTAACTGGAGGGGGCTCTGGTAGTGGATCAGGCAGTATCGGTGTGGGTGTTGGAGGAGCGGGTCCACCAGGACCGATTGTTATTGAAATTCGGGAGTCTACATTGAATGTTCCTCGAGTGGTGGTAACGGTTCCCGTCATGCGGATATCACCGGTGCCAGCAGCAATAGCAACGAAGGAACCATCAAGAACTTTAAGCAAGCTTTCTGGTCTTAGTCCTGATGCGGTGAATGTAAATTTAGCACCAGGGACAGGAGCACCATAAAAGGTAAAACTGTGCAAGCGAATAATTTTATCAGGAATGGAGTAAGTTATTCGGTACCCGGTAATAGTTTTTGGTATGCCTGGCTCACTAGGACCTACTCCAGTACTTACATAGGAAATATAATCCAGTGTATCTCCGACTTTCGGGGTGTCCGGATTACTAGTGAGTCCGCCTATATCAGCAAAATAACGCACCTGAGCCATTGTGGTAAAATTGCTACAAATTATCATTAGGGCAGTAATGCAGATTAAGGTCAATTTCAAATTCTTCTTCATAACTCATTTTTTTCCTTTTTGGTGAATTGTAAAAATATGAGGATTTTGGCTAAATAATTCACGTTATTTTATTAATGTTCCATCCAGTCTAAACTTTTAGGATGGCTTCTATGGTAAGGCGCAATGAATTGCGCTACTACGAACCTAATTGATTTTCAGGTTCAAAGTTGTGTTTCTATAGATTACCGAAATATTTTATAAAACTTCATAAAGTTTACGCTACGAAACTTCTGTAGATAAGGCACCACCTGGGATAAAAAACGGTGTCTGTTTACCTAAAATCTTGCCCGTAGCCACTCGCATTCAGTTATAATAAGACTTATTTCACTATTGTTATAACTAATAAAATAACAAAGTCTATACATAACTATCAATATACATTATTTTTAGGGAAAAAACAAACTATTTCCATTTGGATTGTCGATTACTGTATTTATGATGTTGACTGAGATGGAAGCACCTATTCTATCAATACCGCATAAGTCCTAAACAGGGTCATTTAGTTTTAAGAAATTATCAGATTTCACGCCATTTTTGGACGATCCGGTGTCCCTTCCCAGTAACGGGTGGGAACCCTGGTTGGAAACCGCACCTACCGGGCCGGGGGATCAAAAACGCGTAAAAAAACGGAAAACTAAATAGCCCTAAGTCCTAAACGAATCTGTTTGAAAATATATCCGAAATTTGGTATGATACCCGTACTCTTTATCTTTAACAGACGTTTTAGCACGGTTCACGAACCTCTATGAAGATCATACACACTGCAGATTGGCATATCGGTCAACGACTCCACGAACGCTCCCGACTTGATGAACACGCACAATTCTTGGAGTGGCTCCTTGAAACAATTCAGGAACGTAAGGTCGATCTCCTCCTCGTTTCCGGCGATATTTTTGATACGTCCCTTCCGTCAGCAGAAGCAACAAACCTCTATTATCGGTTTCTCTACCGACTTTTCGATGAAACTGGTGCTTATGCGGTAATCACCGCAGGTAATCATGATTCGCCTCGCCGTTTGGAAGCGCCACGAGAATTCCTTGAAATGGGGAGAATTTACGTCGTTGGACTTTCAGGTGAGGCTACCGATTGCGTTTTCCCTTTTCCACCTGACGATCCGCGCGTGATGGTTGCCGCTGTTCCCTACCTTGCCGAGACAGAGCTCCCCCATGTCTCTTATGAGACGGAGATAGAAAAGAGCGAACGGTATCGAGAACGCCTCAAATCGTTCTATGCCGATTGTGTTGCTGCCATGCCAGCGAAACTCCCTAAAATTCTGATGGGACATCTCTTCGTTCAAGGTGGGAAAATAAGCGATTCCGAGCGGAATGTCCAGATTGGCGGAGCGACCGCTACACACGCCAACGATTTTCCAGACGGTGTAGATTATGTTGCCCTTGGGCACCTCCATAGACCGCAAGCCATCAAAGGTGCGGCTTATCCAATCCGGTACTCAGGCTCCCCAATTCCGCTACGCTTCAACGAGACCGATTATCGCAAAGCGGTCTATTTGCTGGCGTTATCCGATGATGGAACGCTGGCGTTAGATGAAACAATTGAGATTCCTGTTTTTAAAGAATTGTGTACTGTTGAAGGTGATGAGAATTCCATCCTTTGGGAAGCAGGAACGGGGACATGGAATGGCAAATATATCCAAGTGAAACTAAAATTAAACCAACCAACCGTTGGTATCGGTGATAAAATCCGTCAAGCCTTCAGCGAGCGTGGTGGTGAGGTCCTAAGTGTTGAAGTTGAACCGCCAGAGGCGGCACCTGGATCTCAAATTTCCGTTGCGGATATGAAGCGTCCCGAAGAAATCTTTGAACAATTTTACAAGACAAAATTCGATGGTGAACTCCCCGATGAAACCTTAGCACAGACATTCAGTGAATTGCTCCAGATGGTTGAGGAGACGCGATGAAAATATGTAAATTAAAACTTAAGAACCTAAACAGTTTTCGGGAAGTAGTTGAACTCGATTTTGAAAAGTCACCGTTAGATGATGCGTCTCTCGTGGCGATTACCGGTCCGACGGGAGCAGGGAAGACGACGTTATTAGATGCAATTTGCGTCGCACTCTACGGGAAAACCCCGCGTTTGACCGGACAAGGCAGCCAAAATCCGAAGCACCTTATCAGTCATGGCGAAAAAGAAGGGTTCGCTGAAGTCCATTTTGTCGCAAACAATACTCATTATATCGCCACGTGGTCTGTTAAACAGGGGAGTTCTCCAAAAGGGCAGTTACTTTATGCGGAGGATGGAAAATTAATCAGTGATAAACTGTCAAGCCGCGGTAAATCTTTCGGTTCGAGCCAAAACACGGTAAGCGAAGAAGTTACGGAAATCTTGGGGCTCGATTTTGATGCTTTCAGGCGTTCCGTTATGTTGGCACAAGGGGAGTTTGCGGCGTTCTTGAAGGCGAGCAAAGAAGATAGGCGCACAATATTGGAAGCGACCGCGGGTATCCATATCTACGATCTACTCAGACAGGCATTAAATGAGAAGATAAAAGCCGTTGAGGCTGAACATCAGGTGGTATTGCAAAAATTCGGTGCTATTCCCGACGTGTCCCGTGAACAACTCGCGGAAGCTGAGAAGGATCTTGATAGGTTGCGAGGGGAAATCAAGGTATTAGATACAGAAAGTCAGCAAATCCAAAAAGAAAAAACACGGGAAACCAAACGCAAAGAGGACTTTGAGAAACTGGAGTTTTCAGAAAAGCGTCAGGAAGAACTCTTGGATAAGCAACCAGAGATTGATACACTCCAAGCGGAGCAGGAAAACGCGGGACGTGCTGAGCGTCTTCGTCCTGAAAAACAGGCTTTTGATACCGCAACATCGGAGTTTGAAAAAGCGACGGAGGCACTCCGCGTGGCAACAACCGAGACAACAGAAGCGGAAGAACAGGTTGAAACCGATAAAACCGATTTTGACGCAAAAGAGGCGGCGTATCAGGAGGCATCGGTTGAACATAGTCAGCAGGTGGAACTTTATAGTGCTGCTAAATTGGATGTAGGACGAGCAGCGGATCAATTTGCAGAGGCGAATAAACGGACTCCAGCGTTAGCGGATTTCGATAAACAGATTGATGCATTGAAAAGCCAATTAGGCGATAGACGAACGGAACGATCTCGATTAGAGGAAAAGATTCAGACCGCACAAACCTTTTTAGATGAGAACCTACTCCCGTTAAATAGACAACAGCGTAGCACCCAGGCGAACGTTTTTCTCACACAACTCAGTTCACAAGAAAAGCAGTTGGAGACAGCATTGACGAGCAAAAGGCAGCACGAAAGAAAAGTGTCATCGTTGAAGCAAGAGATCAAAAAGTTGTCTGACACTCGCACTGGACTCCATTCCGAAAAGGCAGATGCAGAGACGACATTAGAAAATGCTACTGCTGAATTGAACAGACTGCTAACAACCGGTACCGATGAGGAATGGAATGCCGGAAAGCAGTTGGCAGTCAAGGCACAACCTATCGCGCAGAAATATGAGGCGACGCAAGATAACTTAGTGGATGCTGAAAATCAACTGAACGTATTAAACGATACTGCAACAACACTGGATGTAGAATTGGAACAGATCGAAACCAACTTAGCAAGCCAAACCGATGTATATCAGCAGGCAGAGGAAGCAGTTCAACATTGTGAAGATACACTAAAATCCGCGATGTTGACGAATCCTATTAATCAACTTCGACAGCATCTTCACGCTGGAGAACCCTGTAGGGTGTGTGGTGCTACGGAGCATCCATATGCCGATGTCGTGGAAGATGAAAATGAGGGCTTGCTACAAGATGCTGAAACCGCATTAGCAACTGCGAAAACCGACGCACAAGCCTCACAAGACCAGCTGCAAGCTTTGAGAACGAAACATACCCAAACTGAACAGAATAGACGTAACATTGCTGAACAAATTAAAAATTGTGGTACGGAAATAGAGAAACTCCGAAGTAAGATAGCACAACTTCTCACAGAGTGGCAGGATATCTATCCGGATGCTGGCGTTGCGTTCGACTGGATAACCGAACAGATTAACGAAGCAGATACCGCCATTGCAGACCTCGGAAAAGCCAAACAAACACATACGCAAGCGTCACATAATTATCAAACGGCATCGCAACAACTCAAGGTTTGCGAAAACGACACTGCTAACGAGAAGAAGGTCTTGAGCGAAACTGAGGAACAATTGCAAAATACAAGTAATACCGTTGAAGATTTGAAATTGGATATCAAATCTATTGAGACCCGTTTTTGGGAATTGCTGCCAGACCCTTTTCATAGTTTGGTCCCAAAGGAAGCAGTTGAGAAGTTCGACAATAGAATTGAGGATGTTGAAAAGCATGAGAATGAGCTTAGTAGGGCGAAAAGTGATCTTAATCTACTCAATGCTGGTATTGAGACGGACCAAAGTAACCTTGAGGGTCTGAAAGATCGCCACGAGGCATTGCAATCCGAAATAGACGAATATAAACGCGACGGAGCAGCATTTTTAACTGCTGTTCGAGAAAAAACTGACGGATTGGAAACAGAAGATGAGATTAACGCTGCTATTGGGAACTTGGAAACGGAACTGCAGTCGAAAGAGAACCGCCGTGATGCAGCCGAACAGCAATTGCAGAACAGTCAAAAGTTACTCACTCAAAAGCAAACGACGCATAGGCATTGTGACGAACAGTATGAAGAATCCACCGAAAAACGTGAAATGGCACGCGGTGCTTACTTTGAGAAGTTAAGGGATGCAGGATTTGATTCTCCTGAAGCGCACGACGATGCTTTCCGTGATGAGGTTCAGATACAAAAACTAACCGACCAAATTGACGCGCATGAGGACGAAAAGCGACAACTCGGATTAGACATTATTGAGTTGAAAACGCGGTTTGAGGAAAATCCGTTTGATTCAGAGGCATTAGGGCGAGTTACATCGCAGATCGGGGAAATAGAAACGCAGCTCCAAGCGAAACAGCAAGAGATAGGGGCACAACAGCAGAAAATCAAAGACTTGAAAAGGGATATTGAAAAACGTGAGGCTCTCGGTGATGAAATGGCAGAGGCTGAAGCAGAATTAATGCGTTGGAAAAGATTACAGGACACAATTCCGAGAAACGACTTACGCGATTTTGCTTTGGAGATTATGTTCAGGCAAATGGGAAATTTAGCAAACGACCAGTTGCGTTACCTCACCTCTGAGCGTTACCAACTTAAAGTTGAGTCTATCGGTGACCTGACGGTTATCGACCGATGGAACGCCAACGAAGAACGTCCTGTTGAAACGCTCTCTGGCGGAGAATCGTTCCTGACGAGTCTCGCTTTGGCACTCGCACTTGCGGATCTGAGTCGCGGACGCGCACAACTCAATTCGCTGTTTCTTGACGAGGGGTTCGGCACACTCGATACCGAGACCCTTGATGTTGCTATCGGTGCCTTGGAAGGACTCCGCATGCAAGGACGGAGCATCTTTCTCATCAGCCACATTCAGGAGTTAACGAGACGTTTGCCCGTCAAAATCAACGTTAGAAAACGGGGAAACGGCAGTTCATCTATTGACATTCGAGGTTAATCTACCAATCAGATGTCTGTTGTTTCCCCGCAAGGAAAGCTTAGCGTTTGATGTTCCTAAGGACAAGCCTGCAACAACGGCGCAGGCGACTCGAGAGCAAAGGACGTCAATGATTCAAAAGCACGCCGTTTCTCCGCAAGGAAAGCTTAAAAAATGAAATTTGGTTTTATGTCGTCTGTGTGTCCGCCGTTAACACTGGCGGAACTCATTGACAAAGCGAAACACTACAATTATAAACACTTAGAACTCCGCGTAGAGTGGGATCACGGGCATGGCGTGGAGTTGGATTCCACACCGCAGCAGCTGCAGGAGGCGCGCCACCGTTTTGCCGATAGCGGCATTGAACTCTCCTGCATCGCGACTGGGGTGCGATTCATAGATCCCGATGCTCAAAAACGCACTGAACAGGTGGAGTTGCTCAAACGGTATATAGACTTGTCCGAAACGATGGGTGCCAAGAATATTCGGATTTTCGGGGATCGGGTGCCAGAAACCCCTGTTGAGGTGTCTCAGACTTTGGATTGGGAAGCGGAAGGCATTCGTGCTTGCGACGGCTTAGCAGGCGATGCAGGGGTTGCACTCTGTTTGGAGACACACGGCAATCTCATCGCGAGTTACGTAACGGAGACTTTACATCGAGCGGAAGCACAGAATACCTTTGCGAATTGGCACGCTGCGCATCATGTTCGACACGGGGAACCCGTCAATGTCGCTTATGTGCATCTGCGTGGCAAGGTGCGGCATGCCCATGTCAACTTCGGCGACAGTGGTCCCCTACCGGACACGGAAAAAGATTCGCTTACACTGCTCTCACAGGATGGATATGAAGGGTTCGTCTCCATAGAGGTTATTAACCCCCCGGATTCAGATGCAGTGCTGCAACGGCATATAGAACTCTACAATGCTTTATCCTAATCGGACTTAGAGACAACGTCCACACACAAAATAACAACGAAACCGTAGGGGCGAGGTTACCGCGCCCGTAATAGATTGCCCAATTGACCGAACCGAACCGCAAGGTATAATTAAAAATAGAGGGTTGCCGTTAGATTCCGTCTGCCACCGCTGTTTCGGAATTCGCACAGGTATATCCCCTGCCAGATCCCTAAATTGAGACGGTGGTTGGTAATCGGGACAGAGACAGTGAAACCGACGAGCGAGGCTTTGATATGTGCAGGCATATCGTCATCGCCTTCTATTGTGTGTTTGTAGAAGGGTTCGCGTTCCTTGACGAGCTGATCGAAACTATTGGCGAAATCCTCTCGGACGGTTGGATCTGCGTTTTCGTTGATAGTCAATCCCGCAGAAGTGTGCTTGATGAACAGGTGCAGGATACCTTCTTTCGGCAATTCACCGAGCGATTTCATAATTTCATCTGTAACGAGGTGGAAACCGCGCCGGTATTCGGGTAAGGTTATTTCAATCTGTTGTATCAATTTTTAATGTGCTCCAAGTTTACTGATGAATCTGGATGTATTATAACCCAAATTGCTACTGCTGAGGGTTGACTGCTATAAATATAAGGAGTTTTTATGGATATTATTTGTGCTTCTATCTGTTACCGCGGCTACGCCGAAGATGAGGTCGCCGCAACGTTGGAATACGCGCCACAGATCGGCTACCGATTGATGGAAATTCATGGACCGCTCATCTGGAGCGTTGACGCTGCCCACGCGTTCGATATAGACGCTATGAAGGCAAAGATCGACGCATCCGGCATGAAATGTGCGGGTCTCTATCCGCCCGGATGGGGTGGACAGGACAGCACCGATGTTGACGCACGCGCAGGTGCAATCGCGAGATGTGTTGAAATCGCTGAAGGACTCGGTGCGACACATCTAACAACGAGTGGGGCACAACGCAGAACAGACGCCGGTGCCTTGGATAGAGTCGCCGCCTGTGTCCGCGAGGTGTTGCAACGCATGCCAGCAGAGAGTCAAATCAAGTTAACGCTTGAACCGCATCACGGCAATGTGCTTGAACAACCCGAGGATTTCCAAACGCTTTTAGATGCTATTCCCGACGAACGTGTCGGTGTCTGTATAGATACTGGACATTTCCATTCGTCAGGTGTCGATACACTTGCGGCGATTCGTCAATTCGGTTCCCGTATCTATGCCGTGCATCTCAAGGACCATCTCGGCACGGTATCTGTCGGCATTGGGCGCGGTGAACTCAAGCTCAAACAGATTATCGAAACGCTCCAAGAGGTCGGCTACCAAGGCGATCTGACGCTGGAGTTGGAAGTTGAAGATCCAGAGAATCTACCGCGTTATACCGAGGAAGCCTATCTCTATCTCAGCGGGATGCTCGGTTTGGCACTATAACTCCCACGTTTCAATGAAATCCGCAACACCGAAATTATCAGGCATTTCATTGAAATAGTAATGCATCGGACCGGATTGGAAACCGGGTAGATACAGCTCTTCGTCGGTTTTAAGGCGTGCGTCAAGCGACTTAAAACGTTCCCATAACGTAGCGGCTTCCTCTTTCGTGAATAGCGCGGCAAAGGGCGGTCCCCAATTGAGGGTAATGGCGTGGAAGCCCTTGCCGCGATTCCGAAGGTCATCCGGGATTTCTGGAAGTTCATAGCCGTGTTCGAGTGCTACGAAGCAGGCGGCTTTGCACAAAAAAACGGTTGAGAGCATCTTTCCCTTTTCACCTCTGCCCGGGTGTAGATTGTCGAGTGCTGTGTGGTAGGCAGTAGCATCCTTTTCTATAGCAGCTCGGAGCGCATTTTCAGTCCACCCTTGCATTTGATTGCTACGCGCATTCCACCGATCAAACATCTCTTGGATTTCGGGTGAGAGGTAATCTATGTAGTCGAAGGCTTGATAATGCGTATGGTTTGCAAACCCGCCGTGAATCGTGCGGCGCATCTTCCGACTGTAGTTGCTTCCCCAGTGTAAGATCGGCAAGATGTAAACGACCCCGTCGCCGGCGTTGAGATGCGTCTGAACGGCACCGGGGAGTGGCACTTTCGGATTTGCCAACAGCAGCTCGTTTTCTGTTTCGGTGTTTACCCGCAGATGACTACCGGGTAGCACCCACAGCACGTTATCGTCGTAGAGTGAGAGATTCCACTGAACGTAGCGCGGTCCCGTCTCCACAATATCGTCAATGTAGCCTTGTAATGGGGCAGTATCGATAGGGTGATGGTCGCGATGCCATGCGGCGGGTCCACAGTCTTTGACGGGACTGCACATGAGCATCATCTCAGTAACCCCGGCATCCTCCTCACCGAGCAGTTCACTGCTGACCCCTTGCGTGTTTTCGTGTGCCCAAATTTCGACAGCACTTGCTGTTTTTTCATCGACAAGCCCTGCGAGTGGACCCTGCCCGAGGTGTAAACGCGGTTGTGGAGAACTCTCCCAAACGCCGCCCGGTGGTTCGTTCGGTCCGCGTTCTCGCGCCCATATCTCTCGCTGGCGTGATACCATTAATTCATAACTTTCTCGAAGCGCGTCCAGTTCCTCCGGCGGGATCACCTCTCGGAGAACGAGATACCCTTCTTCCATGAATTGGGTCCGATTTATTTCCATGATAGCCTCCGACTGTACATTGTAGTATCGAAAACCAAGCCCGTAACGAAGTGGAGGGGTTTTTGCTTGGGAATTTCTTCAACTCGAACACGAACAACGTTAAAGCACAAACAGCATCGTTTCTCCGCAAGGTAAATTAAAAAATTACCCGCGTCCGACATAGAGTTGACCGATCGGCAGGACAGTTGCTTCCAGCATATTGATATTCGGTGGCAGTGTCGCCATAAGAACAGCCGCTTGCGCGAGATCATCAACGTCCATCATCGGTTCCATAGGTGCCTGCGGACGGCTCTGATGCCGCTCTACATAGGTGTTGCCGGGTTGCAAGCAACTCGCTGTGATGCCAAAGGGTCTACCTTCAAGTGCTGTCACCTGTGTCAAGCCAAAAATCCCGAATTTGCTCGCACTGTAAGGTGCTGTCCGGGGACGGACGCGATGGGCAGAGATACTCCCGACATTGATGATACGACCGCCTTCGCCTTGCGCTTTCATAATTGCGAATGCCTCGCGTGAGCAGATAAACGGGGCACGGAGATTCACATTGATAACCCAATCCCAATCCTCCGTTGCGAGTTCACCGATGGGACCTCCATTGAATGCCCCAGCGTTATTCACGAGGATATCCAAACGCCCGTATTCATCCATCGACTTTTCAAAGAGTGCTTTGATCTGTGCCTCGTCCGTTACATCGGTCGGGACAGTCAACACTTTTGTGCCGTTTGCGCGAAATTCGTTAGCGGTTTCTTCAAGGAGGTCGGCATCCCTTGCGGCGATTGTGAGCGTCGCTCCCTCAGCGGCAAGCCCCCTCGCAATCCCTCTTCCGATGCCTCGGTTTCCACCCGTTACAATCGCAAATTTTCCATCTAATTGTCCCATAATTCAGTCTCCTTTTCCTTACTGTTTATGAAAATAGTTCTGTCAATAGTGATTCTGTTCTGACGGCTCCCACTGTTTCGCCTGCGAGTCGCATCGCCGAGATGTGAGTGTGCAAGAACACCAAATCTGCAGCCGTATCTATATCATACCAGGGTGGTAAGAGTCCTAAGGTTACCTTTAGCGATCGGATACGTGCCACTGTTTGCTGAAAGACCTCTGCCGTGCTCCATGCGATTTCCTGAAAAACAAATGGGACGGTCGTCGCTATGTTCGTTGCCGAAAAACCGATGAGATAATAACCACCATCTGTGCTCGGTCCGAGGGTGATGTCCTGTGAATCGAGCAGTGTAAATGCTTTTGAGATGTATGAAATTGGTAGTGTCGGACTGTCGGACCCGACGAGTAAAATCTTTGTATATCCCTGTTCAATTGCCCACTGTGTTGCCGAGGCGAGCCGTTCCCCGAGGTCAGTTCCCATTTGTGGGATGTAAATGGCATCGTCTCCGATAAGCACTTGTAAATCGGATTGTGCCTCTGTCGGTGTATAAGCGATGATGCGGTCCACCTCGGGCAGTTTGGCGAGTGTGTCACACCCATCTGTGAGAAACGCCGTATACACTGTCGCCGCTTGTTCCGGTGAGAGGGGTGGGACGAGCCGCGTCTTGACTTGGTTCGGTGCCGGATTCTTAGCAAAAACAATGATACATGTCTTCACCGGTAAAATTCCTTATTTTTATCGTGAGTGGCGCGAGACTCTGTTTTACAGATGAAACGCTTGACGGAGGCGCGCCCAGAAACTACCAATGTTGTGCTTTTGTGGTGGGGACTCTGGTTGTTCTTTGACGCTGATGTGAAGATCCACCACGTTTTCAAAGGCCTCGCGTAGCTCTTCATCGGTATCTCCGTGGAAGCAAATGATATCATCAATATCGATAACATCCCCGACAAAGCATTCATCTTCGTCGCTATAGATAATTTCGGCTGTATATCCTCTGTATGTCATTGTTTTCATGGCGTTATTTCTACCTCTTTTAGAAAGTTTCTTGCCCGTCTAATTTGATACCGCCTTGCCTCTTTTCGGGAATGCGGTCGGTGAAATGTGACAGTTTTTCCTCTGAATTTAAAATTAACTGACGATCCGCTTCCTTCCTCTTTTATAGCACCGAGTGCCATAAAAAGGGCTTCAATCCGCCGCCATTGCAACGTTGCTGGCGTTTGCGTGCTAAAAATAGCCTCCAGCGTTTTTTGATGTTTTTTGCTTAGACGGATATTCATACGCGAACCGTGGGGATGCTTTAACCCTTAACTCTACCATATATGGGTTGAGGTGTCAACTTAAAAAATCAGGTTCACCCGTAGGTCTTAATACCAGACCCGATAGACGGGTATCCCAAAAACCCCACCCACTAAACTCCAAAACGTTCCGATCAGAAAGTCACCCAGAACCACGCCAACAAAGAATGGAGCAGCCTTCCGATAGGTACGTAACCCCCCGAATTTGAGGAGGACCGCCTTGATGATCCAACCCACACAGATGGCGCTCCAGACCCAAACCATTCCTGCGGACAAACCGAGTGCGTAGCCCGTTGGATGGAAGGGAAACCAGATGAACTGTCTTCTCAGAAACATCAATCCCAACGTGAACAGTGAGGCGAAGGCAGTGAAACTCAATCCCGTGCTATCCGTCGCGTGTGATTGTTGTAACCACGGGAGTAGCATACGTTCAAAGGTCTCAAGACCGATACCAATAATATATCCCTCAGTTCGCACTGCGCCGTGTTGATAGATGAGGTGTAAATATGCCCAGAAAGAGACAGGTGTGGCAACCAATAGGGCGACTATCATAGCGATCGCCATCTTTTTCTGGGAAACCGGGGCGCGTTCGGCGATTTTGAACCCTTCTAACTGACTCGGCATTGGGTGTGAGACGTTGTCGCGAACATACGGATATAAGAAAGAGAAAAGCGTCAAATTCGCCGCGCCCGTCCGTCGTGTGCCTAAAACCGAGACGATCATCAGTGGTGGATGCGTCCAAATGACCTCATGATAGGGGACACCAACCGCCGCCCGCGCGTATGTTATCGCGATAGACATGAGGAAATAGAGGCATAGGAAGGCGAGGAGAATTCCAACGGACATGCCCGCCTGTTGGAAAATAATAACGAGAATCGTCGTGCCTACCAAGATGCCGAGGAGTGCGGTGCGGTATTGAAACGGTTCATTACTGGAGAGTGACGCACTGTTTCCAAGAGGCTTCAAAGCCGTCGTAAATACTGCTTTGAGGTGCTTACGGCTTGTCCATAGGATGAGAACCCCAAGCGTCAACCAGGCACCGATGCCCTGTTGATTGTAATAAGGAAACCCTTGTAGCGATTTCCAGCCGCCGATACTCCCTACAATCAACTGAAATTTTGTAAACAGAAAAAAGAACCAGACCGAAAACGAGAGCTCGAGTGGCACGAAGAACGTCAATGCGATGACCCAAGGATAAAAAAAGAGCGGTAACCATCCAATCGCGTTCCAAGGTTTCATGGTAAAGATTTTCGCCCCGAAATCGGGTATTTTAAGTGGCACACCCGGCACAAACGGATAGAGAAAGTGGAGTCCGTTGAGGAGTTCTATCACGGCACATAAACTGAACCCAAGCCACAGCAATCTTCTCGAAAAAAAGCGTGGCGTGGTCATCTCTATAGGAAGTTGTGCAATCGGATAACTCAGGCGTTCCCGTTCGCTCCATTGCAACCTCTGGATGCTATTAAAACACAATAAAATAAAGAAGAGAACGAATGTGACAAACGACCAAAGCAGCACAGGACCTATCCATGCGAACAGGTGTCTCGGTGTGTAGAGGGTCGAGTTCCCTTCAAAGAAACCCGTGAGGGCCCCTTTATCTTGAACCGTGAACCACGGCGGGATATACCGATGGAAAAGCGTTGCGTATTCGTTTTCAAAAGTAGCGAACCAGAAGGGATGCGCGAGGATTCCGAGAATGAAGTCCATCGGATTGTGTCCAGAGACGACACACAGCATGACGAGCATCTGGTAGACCAAGAGGAGTTGGGCGCGGCTCAAAGTGAGTTGTGGGCGGATCCGTTTCAGCAGGGTATTGATTAACAGAAGAAAGAAGAGGTTGACGATTGGGGCGATAAACAGGGAGGCATAAGCGGGATTCAGGGAGTGGTGGATACCGCTGACGAAGGCGATCCAGTATGCGTTGAGAAGGATCAGAGCCAGGCCGATGGTGAGCGGCGGAAGAAGCGAGGTCGTTTCAGTTCCGATGTGGGAGTGATGGCTTTTTTCTGACATAGCTGCCTTCCGCACACACGCACCACCTTTTCCAGTAGGAGCGATCTCGCGATTTCTACCCACGAAATGAAACTTGACAAAGCACTAATTCGGCGGAGACCTATCTTCCCTGTAAACATCCCTTCTCATCGGCGTGATTATAGGTGAAAGGCTTGACGGAGACGCGCCAGAAATCTCCACGCAAAGTGCTGCTGCGGTGGATTCTCCTGTCTCTCTTTGACTTCAAGATAGTGATCTAATACACCCTCAAAAGCATCTTGTAGTTCTTCGTCGGTATCACCGTGAAAACAGACAATATCATCACCAATACCCACGACATCACCGACGAAAAAATCATCTTCGTCACTACAATAGATTTCAGCAGTATAGCCTTTATATGTCATTGTCTTCATTTTGACTCTTAACCCTACCATATATCCGCTGAAGTGTCAACTTCTGTTTTTTCGGTATCAAACGTAAGCTACCGATCTTCAATCATCTCACGAGTGGCGGGTCTCTCTGGTGCTACCGGTTCCGGACGCTGACTCAGCCACCACGCAAAAACGACAACAAGACATGCAAGCACAATCGCGCTCAGCGCCATCGGGACACCTGTGGATGCACCGTCACTGATATCGATCTGGTATTTCGCTACGACCGCTGATGCCACAGCAATGACCGCCAACACGAGGTTCACCTGCCACGGAATCTGAAAAAGCACTGCGATGAGCGAAATCACGGCGACAGTGAGACTTAATTGGGCAAGTGGATGGTAAGGCGTCGCATTGAACTCGTCAGCGTCAGTTGCGGCACTGGCTCGATGTGGGAGCGGCGGCGCGCCCTCTTGATACGTCATCTCGATGAGACGAATGAATTCCGCGAGAAGTTTTCCGTCTTGGATCCACTCGAAGAGATCGGGGTATTCGTGGCGGAGGAGGATCACAAACTCTTGACGTTGCGCACTAAAATCCGTGAACTCTTCCCAATCGCGCTCCGGGACGATGACGTAGGGTTCAGGACCGACACGGAGTTCATATCCCTGTCCTGCCATATAGACGACACTGCCGATGCCCTCGCGTTCGGCGAAGACGATCTCCGTCGAATCACCGGGATCCGTTTGTTGATTTCTGTCTTCCTGAACGACAGTCATATCGCGTTGCTTGAGCGCTTCCGCTGCTTCTTCAGCTTGCGTCGCCATTTCGTTGTCCGTGACGGCTACCCCGATGCGACTTACCAGTTCCAGTGCTTCCACTTCGTGTTGCGGTTCAACGAGGAGAACGGTTTGACGTTCCTCTCTTAATTCAATCGGACGGCATCGGATCTGTTGCGCGCTCAAAGTGGCTTGGATGAGTTTCACTTCCCATTCATCGTTGGTGCGGTGGATCTCGACCCACTCAGGGGTGCTGCCGATCCCCTCACCGAACAGTTGAGACACCTGTCTCACTTGCCCTTGACTCGATTGTGAACCCTGTGGCGGACTCACTGTTTTTTCTCTCATAATCAATAACTCCTCTGTCTGTGTGGCGGAAATATGCAATCGTGTTTATCTGTATGTTATGTAAAAGAGGGAGCGATGCGGAGATCGTTCCTACTGGGAATGCGAAGGCCTCTTATTATACCGCTAACAGTTCAGCGTAGACAGCCTCCGTCAATGCCGTGTTCTTTTCGCTATTAAATAACTGCTCAGCGCGGTTGCGAGCGGCTGCCCCCATTGTCTGCAATCGGTCGCGATCCGTCGCAAGGGTTGCAATAGCATCCGCAATCGCGGAGGCATCTTCAGGCGGCACCAAAATCCCTGTTTCGGGGGTAACGAGTTCTTTACTTCCACCGAGTGGCGTGGAAATGACGGGTGTGCCGACCGCCATTGCTTCAATGATGGTGCGCGGGCATGCCTCTGGGATAATAGATGGCACCAACATAATGTCGAGTAGGCTTGTAACCACCCGCGTATCCGACAAAAATCCAGTGAAGATGACGGAGTCTTCAACGCCTAAATCTATGACCTCCTGTTTGAGTTCGTTCATATAGTCAATATCCTTTTGGAAGTAAGGACCGCCAACGATCAACAGTTTGCTGTCTATTTTTCCTTTGAGTTCTGCGATCGCTCTGACTAAAAAATGGATACCTTTCTCCGGCGTAATCCGAGTCACGACCCCTGTAACGATGGAGGGATCAGAGGCATTGGGAAAGAGTTCCGATCGGAGGGTTTCCACCTCTTCTGTGGATGCTTGAAAAGCCTCTAAGTTGACCCCGTTATAGATTAACGTCTGTTTTGCCGTAGGCGCGAAATTCCAGCGAGTTGCCTCCGAAACGAGTATCACACGGTGCAAAAGTCTTTCGCAAATTCGATCCAGAATGCCGTAGGAAGTCGCGTAGCGTTTGTGCATCAGGATCGGGATACGGTTTATCCGCGCAACGATGCCACCGAGAAGTGCTACCGAAAGCGAGTTCGCATGAATGAGGTCAATCGCATACCGTTTTACTGTTTGATGGAGTTGAAGGATCACCCCAAGTTGTCGGAAGTCGTCAAGTAGATCGCGGAGGGTAAATCGTTGGACCTTATCGGTTTTGTTATGTGCCGCGGGTAGAGACAATGGAACGACACTTGCCTCCGTCTTTTCTACCTCCGCTGCGAACGGGCTCTCACCGAGGCATCCGACATACGGCGTAAAGCGATCCTTATCTAATAGATTGAGCAGGAGTAGGAGACTGCGTTGTCCACCGCCGATGCCCGAACCGCTATCGAGATATAGGATGTTGGATTTCGATGTGTCGGATGTTTTCATCTTCAGGAATTTGTGATATTGGCTCACGGGTTTTGCTGCCGTGTGAGACGTTTGCGTCTCCAAGCGTTATATGTATCTGTATACACGTGTCAGGCAGTGCATCTGTCATCCGTTCTGCCCACTCAATGATGCAAATTCCATCGCCTTCTATATATTCGCTGAGTCCGAGTTCGGCGATCTCCTCGCTGTTTTCGAGACGGTACAGATCGATATGGTAGATCGGGAGTGTCCCCTTATACTCGTTAATCAGGATATAGGAGGGGCTATTCACAACCTCGCCTGGCGCGATGCCGACCCCGCGCGCAATACCTTGCGTCAAACAGGTTTTACCGGTGCCGAGGTCGCCGATGAGTGCGATGACATCTCCTTGCTTGAGCGTTTTGCCTAACCTTTCACCGAGCGCTTGCGTTTCTGCTGGGTTTTCTGTTTTAAATGTTTCGTTTCTATTTTCCATTCTTTTAATTTACCTTGCGGTTCGGTGAGGAAAGTTTGGATATTGACGTGCCTCTCCGTATAGCCGCACTCCACTTCGTTACGTGCTACGGTTTTGGTGTAATGTGTAGGAATAAGTTTTCCTTTTTTTAATTTACCTTGCGGTTCGATGCGGGAGGTTTGGATATTGACGTGCCAGCGGCACATCGCAAAATGTCTTCTTGTGTCAGATTCTCGTTGATAAATTCACCCGTGATCTTACCCTCATGTAACACTATGACGCGATCGCTCATACCGAGGATTTCTGGGAGTTCGGAGGATACAAACACGATCGCGACACCCTCTTGCGCAAGTTTTGCCATCAGTGTGTGAATTTCCGCCTTCGCCCCGACATCAATCCCGCGTGTCGGTTCATCGAGAAATAACACCTTCGGATGCGTCATCAACCATTTGCCGAGAACGACTTTCTGTTGATTGCCGCCGCTGAGATGGTTCACAGGCACCTCAAGCGAAGTTGTCTTAATCTGAAGGGACTCTACGTAGTGTTCGCTTTTTTCAAATGCCGTGTTGTCATCAATTATCCCGTGTGATGTGATGTCTGACGATGGACCGAGACTCGCAAGCGTCATGTTGCGGACGACATCTACGTCTAAAAGGAGCCCATAGCGTTTTCGATCCTCACTGACGAGTGCTATGCCGTGCTGTATCGCCTCACGTGGGGCGTGAATTTTAATAGGGACACCCTCCATAACGATTTTTCCACGCCATCTCCCCTCGTAAACACCGAAAATCGTGCTAATCAATTCTGTCCGTCCCGCGCCCATTAAACCTGCAATGCCGAGGATTTCCCCGCGTCGCACCTCAAAATTGATGTTTTCAAGCTGCGGAGGTTCCGATGGGTAGGTGCTTAGGTTTTCCACCCGGAGTGCTACGTCGCCTCGGTTTGACCCGTTTTCATCAATAGCGGCAGTTCGTCGTTTTGGAAACAGAGCGGTTAACTCGCGTCCGACCATCTGTGAGATGAGTGTCTCTTCGGTGCATTCAGACGATTTAATGGATTGCGTTGCGACTGTTTTGCCGTCCCGTAGCACTGTCACCCGGTCAGCGATTTGAAAAATCTCCTTGAGTTTATGGGTGATATAGATACAGGCGACCCCCTTTTCTCGAAGTTGCGTCAGAATCTCGCGAAGGATATCTACTTCGCTTTCCGTCAAGGCAGCTGTTGGCTCGTCCAGCACGAGTAACAATGCACTTCCTGACGATTCACCGTTGGCTTGTAAGCTGCGTCGCTGTTCAATATGGGCTTGTAAGCTACGTCCTAAAGCCTTCGCGATTTCCACGAGTTGTTGTTGTCCGATACCGAGTTCATGGACAGGTTTATGGAGTGGAATCGCTAATCCAAACTGGGACAGGAGTTCGCCTGCCTCGTGATAGAGACGATGCTTGTTAATGGTCCCGAATTGGCACGGTTCCTTACCGAGATAAATATTCTCAGCGACCGTCATCTCTGGAATAAGTGCCAATTCTTGATGGATGATAGCGATGCCCGCACGTTCTGCGTCGCGCACGGTATGGAACTGTTGCTCGTTTCCGTTGATATGCAATTCCCCTTCGTAAGTTCCGTAGGGGTAAACACCCCCGAGAATCTTAATCAACGTCGATTTGCCCGCGCCGTTTTCCCCACACAGCGCATGAATTTCACCCGGACGCACCTCGAAAGAGACATCGTCTAAGGCACGCACGCCGGGGAAGTCTTTGGTAATTGATTGCATGTGGAGAAGTGGGGTTGTCACTTTCATCAATGCTCCGATGCTCGATTTATTTTATTATAGCAGAATTTGCAGTGGTGGTCAAGTTTATGGCGTGAGGTCTTTTGAGCGAATTAAGTGTATTTTACATTTAATTTGACGTATTAAAGCGGAGTCGTTATAATCTTTAAATCAAAGGGTAGCCTGCGACAATACGCAGAAATACCAGGCAAAAACACGCAAGCAGATATAAAGAAGGTGCGTCAAACATTCAAACTTACGTTATTCTCCCGCCAAGGTATAATTAAAAAACATGAAATTGTTTGCATTTTTATCTGCGTGTTTTGCCATTGCTATCTTTGGAGGGTGTGCAAGATTTCATCCGAAAACCCACACCGTCGAACTTGGTGCCCTTACCGATATTGTCAACGATGTTGAAGTAAACGGCATCCACTCAAAATATAAGGGACAGAAGGTTACGATTACCGCGGCTGGCAGAATTTATCCGAGTGCTGATGGAGATCCACCAAAGTTAGAATTGTTTACACATCACAATAAAGTTCGTTTCTTCATCACCGACCCGGATGCTAAGTTTCTGCAACACTATTATTCAAATTACATGGAGAGCGATCTCGGACATATTCGCGGACATACAACTTACACCTTCACACTTCTGATAAAAGACATTTCCGAAAACACAGCCACAGACGGAGACCGTTTCTTCACTATCTGGTCTGATGTCCCTGAACACACCGCGAAAGCGGATATCGAAGTTATCAACACGACGCTTGAACAGATTGTGGCGGGGGGTCAGAGGTATGTCGGAAAAACAGTGCGTCTTCACAATGAGACCGTTTCACTTAAGAGACTCAATGAACTGCTGGGCATCGGAGATGATGTGGACCCTGAATTGTTAAAAAATTACTCAGGGGCGATGACGCTGGACACGAATAATAGAAATGTGACGTTTTGGATTATTGATGATATGGCAGGGGATGGGCTTTTTCCTTCCAAACTGCAAAAATACGAGAATCATCAGATGTATACATTCACACTCTACGTTGAAAGCATCGTAACAGATGGCGTACAGGTCGAAATCACTACGGGCATTGCAGATGATTAACGAAGGCGCATTTTTTCTTTGATATATATCTAAAGATATGTTATACTAATTATATATTTAGAAATCTGGTGTATTTAGAAATCGGAGGATTATTATGGCTGAAGAAAAAAAGGACGAAATGGTACCCGTTACCGCTGAATATGAAGTCGTCGATCAGGTAGATGATCAGGCGATCATTGAGTTGATGACCGGACAGACAATTCAAGATTACGTCTATTCCTTCAAACAGGGGGGACGGACTGTTGAAGGGTTGACCTTAGCCGGTATTAACGAAGCCGCAAATCGCCGGGGCGGTATCCAGATTGAAGAGATCGATTATGAGGAACGCGAGCATTCTTGGATTGCTACTGCCAAAGCGGTCGATACAATCACGGGTTCGTCTCGTTACGGTGCGTATGAGCAACTGAAGATGGCTGGCGGACGCGCCGATCCGTTCGCGTTCACCAAAGCGATTCATAAAGCGCAACGCAACGCAATTAAACAGTTGATCCCTGTGCCGGTCATCCGCGAGGTTCTGAATTTCTACCTGAACCGAAAAACAGGGGGCGGCAATACGACGCAACGACCGCAGTTACAACAGGGCGGTGGAAATATTGCTAACGCCCAAAAAGCGGCTTTCGCTATCGCGAACAATCTGGCGGGACCTCTTGAAGGGAAAGGCATCGGTAAGGCAGATCTCTGGAACTACATCAAACGTAAATATGGTGTGGAATCTCGGAACGATATGACCGAGATGCAGTGGACGCAGCTTTCTGCTGAACTGAAAGCCGCGGAAACCTCACCACAGTTGTTAAATGAACTCTGTGAACGTGTAAAGCAACTAACAACCGCTGCGCAGGAGAGTGAAGTCCCTGAACCGGAGGAATCCGCGAATCAAGAGACCGCATCTCCCGATGGCGCCCCGGCAGAAAATACACAAGCCCAAGAATCACCGTTTTAGTTTATTGGTTATAAGCCCCGCTGTTAGTAGGGTTTTGAACCATACCAACAGCGGAGCGTTTTTATTTCGGCACGATTTTTGTTGACCTCGTAGCAAAGTTCTTGTAGAATAGCAACATTGCGGTTCTGTTCATGCGAAAGACGATTGTTCAAGAGGGAGGTAATTATGCAGGCGCGTCGGTTATCTATCCCGCACATTGTCGTGATTGTGCTTTTGGTGATACATATCTTGCCGACCTGGCTATTCAAGTATACTGGGACCCAAGATGGACCCGCCCATGTCCACAACGCTCACGTCTTAAAGGTATATCACAACCACGAAAACTACATCCTGCGGGAAGTTTACGAACGCAACCCGACGCTTTTTCCGAATTGGACATCCCATGTCTTCATGGCAGCACTCATGTATATCTTTCCGCCCCTCGTATGCGAAAAGATATTCTTTAGTCTCTGTATAGGACTCCTCCCACTTTCTCTCCTGTATCTCCTCAACGGTATTCAAAAAAGCAAGGCGCTTTTCTGCCTCGTCGGTTTCAGTTTTGCCTATAACTATTTGCTGCACATGGGATTCTATAACTTCGCCTTGAGCGTATCGCTCTTTTTCTTGGCGCTCGGTTCTTGGTGGCGATGTGAAGATAAACTCAGTCCAAAAGCCTTTGTCACGGTCTATGTATGGCTCACGGTCGTTTACCTCACCCACTTTCAATCCTATGCCCTGCTTACAGTGTCAATAACGTTCTTAGGCGTATTCCTCTATATTTATGAAGCGTTAGAATCTCAGCGTGTGCGCTGGATTGGGCAGCTAAAATCCATCTTGCTCTTTTTGGGGGCTATGCTCCCGGCTTATGTTATCCTACTGACCTACTATCTCGTGAAACGGGAAGGCGGTGGTTTCCATAGGAGTTTTGAGGGATTGATGAAGTACTTTCTCTCTATCGGTTCGATTGTCTCCTTTCGGGATACCCACACGCTCATAGGCAACCTACTCCTCATCGTGCTGGGGATCGCCTTTCTGCTCACCGTCATCGACAGAATCCGCAAAGTCTACGCGCGCAGTGCCGCGTCGACCTCGGAAAACATGGGGTATGGAGGCATCACCTCCATCGTGGCTCGGACAGACGCGTTTTTACTGATTGCCCTGATACTCACGTTCCTCTATTTCAAATCTCCGTGGAGTTTGCGCTCTGGTGGCATGTGGATCAGCGACCGGATACATATCTACATTCTACTTGCCCTCCTTCCATTCTTTAGTTTTAACCTTCATAGGTTCGTTGACTATGCCTTTAGTGGTGTCCTGATTGTTTTAGCGTTATGGCATCTCGGCTATTACGTTCAAACTTACTATCTGTTGGACAGAGATGCTCAAGAGGCACTTTCATCAGCGGAGATGATAGAACCGCACACGGTCCTTGCGAGTCGTCCGGGATCGTGGGGCGGCACGCCTGATTCGGCGAAATGGGATTTCAAATACATTCTCCCCTTTGAGCATATAGAGGGGTATCTGGCGTTGGGGAACGGTGTTGCCTATCTTCAGAACTATGAACCCAACACCGATCACTTTCCCTTACGCTACAAAAACAAGGAGGTGCCGATAGACTATGTGCTCGTCTGGCGCACAGAGTATGATAACGTTGAAGATCTCGCTCAAGATTATGAAGTCATCCATTCAACCAACTTTAATCGGCTTTACCGGCGTAAGAGAGTCGCACCGGATGCCCAATTATGGGACGACACCACAACAACGATCACATTCGATCTGCAACCGATAGATGGAGAGGGAATTCCAGCACACATCCCTATATACAAGGACACTCCCTATACAGATGGGCTTTACGGTTGGATATCGAAATCTGTTCAGGATGAATTTAAAACCGGCGGCGGTGGTTTTGAACTCAAATATTGGCACACTGAAAACACGAAATCTGCACGGGACATACGCGATGTCTTGGCAGTCGGTGAACCGAATCTTCCTTTGTATCAAGATAGGCTTTGGGGTGAAGAAGATGGTATTTTCAGAATAGCACTCCCCAATGGCACGTATGAGATAAGCTGCTATTTCCACGCGGGCGTTGTTGCCCCTGTGGATATTAACCTGATTGCGAATGGTGAGAAGAAATTCCAAAAACTGCGTCTTGATTCAGCAGATGAATCTGCGGAAATGCGATATACTGTTACGATCACTGATGAGCATCTAACCCAAGTAATTTATGCACGGAAAAAGCGTTGGGTATGGAACGGGTTTACGGTTACACGACTTTCAAAAGGAGAGGGAAAATGAAAGTTAATGTGATGAATTGGCTATACGTGATTCTTGTAGGGATGCTACTTGCCTCAGGGACGATGGGTTATGCTGAAATAGACTTAGGCACTTTGGCAGGCGCGTGGCTTTTTGATGAAGGTAAAGGCAAGACGGTAAAAGATCATTCGGGGAACGGCAATGATGGAACAATCGAGGGGGACCCAGAATGGGTAGATAGTGATCTCGGTCCAGCCCTCAAATTTGATGGTAAGGACGACTATCTTGAGATTCCGCACAGTGATACCGTCAACGTTGGGGAGAATGATTTTACGTTAGTGGCATGGTTGAATCCGGCTTTACCTGGCGATGGAAAAGGTATCATTTCCAAAGGGGCGTGGTGCTGGAATGGCGGCTGGATTCTCGATATCGGTGATACGGGTCCTGGTGCGATCCGCTTGGAAACCTCAGCAAACGGCTCAGATAACGGAAGTATTATCAGTCCCGCAGGAACGATGGAGGTTGACACGTGGCAGTTTGTGGCTGCAGTCGTCACACGCGATGCCGATTCCTTTATCTACAGGGACGGCGAGGAAGTTGCTGTGAAGGTCATCAAGGGAAATGACTTGACACAGGAGGCGTATCCGCTGCTCATGGGGTGTCTGTTAGAGTGTAATAAACTCCCCGGCGGCTTTTTTGCGGTTTCGATTACGCACGTCGCTCTTTTTAACGGTATTGCGCTTACCTTTGAAGAGACAGAGATGATTCGGGAACAGGGACTGGCTACAATATTGCCAGTTTCTCCGAAAGCCAAGCTCGCTACCACGTGGGGTAAACTTAAGAGGATGTAGGCAAAACACCTGTCTTACTTAGCAATTGCGCAGATACTCTCGGCTCCGCAGGGCATCTTGCAGAGAATGCGCAGTCGGCGTGTTTTCAAGGAGTAGATCGCCGGTATAGTCTTGCGTTTTCAAGCATTCGGCAATGGCTCGAAAGTCGACAAAGCCGTCACCGACTTCTGAGAGCACACCGTCTTCGGTTTTCTGCTTGAAATGGACCGAGGTGAGATCCGTCATTTTAACAGCACCCCAGAATTCGTCAGGAGGGTTCACCGTTGTCCCGTCAGCACGGTATGTGTTTGTTTCGTCGTAAGTGAGTTTGGCACCGCCCGCGACGGCTAACTTCAAGGTCAATGTAGCGGTTTGTCGGGCGTTCTCCACAGCAAAAACCATCGGAAAATCCGGTAAAAGGGCATCATATCGCTTCAGGTTGGCGATAGCAGCGGATGCGTCAATGTCTCCTTCGGTGTCGAGATCGACGAGTCGGAGCCGCGGTTGTGCCGGGCAGAGGAGGTATGCCAACTTCTTTGCCTTAACAATCTGCTGTGTGTCTGCTTCACTGTCCTTTGGAGATGACAGCCACGGATGGGACATGGCATAACTCAAGGTAAGTCCAGATGCTTTTTCAATGAACGCTGCAATCTCCGTGAAGAGTGTGGTATGTTTCGTTTCGTAGGGTTGTTTTTCCCAGACGGCATCACAGATAGTTTTGTATTCCGCATCCGTGTAGTCAGCCATCGCGGATTCGAGCTGTTCAATGCGTTCCCCAAATTCAGAGTTGCGCAGGTAATCGCCTTCGCGAACCTCCATATCCTTAAATCCGTTCGCGCTGAATTCTACCATGAGTTCATCGAAGCGTGCACCGCTTTCCATCTCTGCAGACCAGATATTAGTTACGATTCCGAGTTTTTCAAACATTTTGACATCCTTTCGTTATTCGCGTATGATATACAACGCAGATTATAGCATATTTTTAAGGAGTTGCAACAAAGACTATGGCACAAAATGGACGATTTACCGATGAACTCAGGCTCACTGCTGCCCCAATTTGGGAGGCGGATCTTCGGCATCCCTTCGTTAGTGGTATTGCCGATGGGAGTCTTCCGACAGAGAAATTCAAGTTCTATCTAATTCAGGATTACCTGTTCCTATTGGACTATAGCCGTGTATTTGCACACGGTGTTATCAAGGCGCACGATGAAGCGACGATGGCGATGTTTGCAGAACTGCTCAATTCAACATTGAACACCGAGATGGATTTGCATCGCGGGTATTGTGCGAAATTCGGTATCTCTGCCACTGAGATGGAAGCCGCGCCGATGGCACCTACGACCCATGCTTATACCCGACATCTACTTGATGTCGCACAGGTCGGGACTTTAGCGGATATTGTTGCCGGTGTTTTACCGTGTCAGTGGGGTTACGCCGAGATCGGGACAACGCTTGCTGAACAAGGCGGTTCGCCGGAACCTCTCTATCAGGAGTGGATTGACATGTACGCCTCTCCCGAATTCCTATCGCTGGGTGAATCTTTGCGAGGGCTTCTCAACAATCTCACAGCCGAGCATAGTGCCTCTGAAAAAGAACGGATTAAAAACTACTTCTTGCTGAGTAGTCGTTATGAATATCTGTTTTGGGAGATGGCTTACACGCAGGAGACGTGGAAAATTTAGCCGTACCTGTTTACAGAGGTAGAGCGATATAGAAGACGCTGCCTTGTCCAAGGGTGCTTTCCAACCATATTCTTCCGTTGTGGGAGAGGACAATATGTTTAGCGATTGCCAACCCTAATCCAGTGCCCCCCATTTCTCGGGCACGTCCTTCGTCAACACGGTAAAACCTTTCAAACACGCGGGATTGTGATTCCATCGGGATACCGATACCTGTATCTTCTACACGCAGGAGGATCTCTTCCGAGCCTATCTCCGCGCCTTCAGTCCCTTCACCTGAACGGATCTTTGCTGAAACGGTAATCGCTCCACCGTCCGGTGTATATTTGATAGCATTGTCAATCAGGTTCACAAAGATTTGCATGAAAAGTTGTCGGTCTACATTAACCCTCGGGAACTTTTCAGGAACCTCCCATTTTAAGACCAACCCCGATTCCTCTAATAGCGGCTCAAACACGTCTAAAATCGGTGCGTGGAAGGTATTGAGGTCGCAAGGCGAGCGTTTCAATTCTACCTCACCCAACTCCAGCCGAGAGAGTTCCAACAGGTCTGAGACTAAGCTTGTAAGTCGGGCGGAATGATTGAGAATTTTCACGATGAACTGTTCGCCTGTCTTCGTCCGAACGGAATTCTCACCGAGTAGGGTTTCGGCGTAACCCCGGATCGTTGTGAGTGGCGTTCGGAGTTCATGTGAAACGTTTGCCACAAAGTCCGCTCGAATCCGTTCTAATTGTCGTTCCTTCGTGACATCGTGGATAACGATGACGTATTCTTGACCTGCAGAAACGGGAACGACCGTGACCTCTGCCTCTGGTTCTCTAAGGTTACCGAGTTGGATTTCTGCGAACGCGATGGTTTCTGTCTGTTCCGCTTTTTTCAGGAGTGCTTGTAGTTCTGGAATCCGATTGATTTCAATCAAGGCTTTACCGATATAATCGTCAGGGAGCTCGAGCATAGAGATAGCGGTTGGATTGGCATACGTAATCTCAGACGCACCATTCACGAGTAATACACCTTCGCCCATATTTTTCAAAATGGTTTCGGAACGCCGGTGTTCTTCAGAGATTGTGTCAATCTGTTCCTGTATCCTGTCTGCCATCAGGTTAAAGTTATGCGAAAGTTGTCCGAGTTCGTTGCTTGAATCCACAGGAACACGAGAGTTGATATTACCAGCAGCAAGCGATTGGGTCACCTGTGTCAATTTTCCAATCGGTTTTGTGATCGCACCCGTGCTAAAAACGCTAAATACGATCACGAGAATGAGTCCTGCCACACTCGCAATGAGAGCCATCTGTCGAAGCTTATCAATTGCCGTATTGACGGCTGCCATCGGGAGCGCGACACGGCAGATGCCAATCAAAGTTCCTGAGATTTCTGAATCCGCATTGCTATGTATTGGGAGAGCAAAGTAACGAAATTCTGTCTGTGTTGTATTGCTGTAGCGGTCTCGAATACCGCTTCCTTTCTTGATCGCATCTTGGACCTCTGGACGCGTGAGGTGGTTGTCCATTTCACGGAGTGCCTGGCCATCCCGTTCGGTATCCCCCCAGACAACACCCGCCAAGTCGATGAAGGTCACACGGGCATTGTTAGCCTTTCCGAGCTTATCAACGAGCGGGTCTATGAGGTCGTAGGTAAAGTTATCCTTGGTAGGGAGTTCTTCGATGAGAAATTCCCGAGTTAATGTCGCCTGGACTTCCAATTCACTGGTGATGTGGCTGCTCATGGAGTCTTTGAGCATCGTAGCAAGATAGAAATACATGGCGAGCAATACCAAAAGCACAATGCCTATATACCTGAATGTCAGTTGGGTACGGATGTTCATTATAGTTCCCTGTTGGCGTGAGAGTCAAATGATTGGGTTTGATAGTATCATAACACGGTCTCGGCATAATGTGCAAACGGAAACGTGTCCTCTTGACATCTAAATCGGATTCTGCTATACTGAAATCTTAAGTTACAGGACTTACGCAAATTGCCTAAAAAAAGCCGTTATCTTAGTAATTTAACCCCTAAAGAATCAACGGTATGAATGCCTTATGGCATTCCCCGTATGGCATTCCCCGCCCCTTATCAGGGGGACTTTAAGAGGAAGTGCGTAAGTCGTAAGTCATATACATACTCCGATACTGTGTTCCTCGCAAACCATATCAGTGAGACAGCAACTACGCTCTATGAGGTGGATTCATGAATATTCGATTTGAAGGTATTTTTTCACCGACAATAACGCCACTTGATGAGAAAGAACGCGTTGATGAACTTGGATTTAATAACCAACTCAATCGTTTGATTGACAGCGGTATCCACGGCATCTATCTATTAGGAACTTCTGGCGAATTTACGACATTGACGAATACAGAGCGCGAACGAGCGATGGACATCGCGGTCAAAGCGATCGGCGGTCGCGTCCCGATTATCTGTGGTGTGATGGACACAAGCACCCAGCGCGTTATCCAAAACATTAAAATTGCCGAACAATTCGGGGTTGACGCGGTTGCTGCGACACCGGGTTATTACTATCCCTCCACCGACGATGCGGATCTCATCGAATTCTATTACGATGTTGCCGCAAGCACAGAACTCCCTGTTTTCATTTATAACATCCCTTCAACTGTCAAAACAGCGATTAAACCGTATGTCGTTGCGCAACTCGCGGAGACGTGTGAGAACATTGTTGGAATTAAGGACAGTTCCGGCGATTGGACGAACTGCCTCAACCTCTTGGATCGGCTCGGAGACCGTCCGGATTTCTCCATCATGCTCGGTTCGCATACTGCGTTGGGGGCAGCCTTACTGTTCGGTGCAGACGGCGGTGTCGTCTCGATTTCAAACGTCGCTCCGAAAGAATCCGTCGCACTCTATAATGCTGCAAAGGCACGCGACATCGATGAAACCGACCGGTTACAGAAGTTGTTACTTCGACTCAGCAAAATGTATACGTATGGACAGGGCGTTAGCGGTATGAAAGCGTGTCTGGAGATTTTGGGAGTCTGTAAGGCATATACAACCGGACCCTTGCTGCCCGTTAGCGACTTTGCGAAGGATGAACTCCGACAATTATTATCGGAAGCAGGGATTGCGAAATAAACGTGTTTTTCAGAACCGCAAGGTAAAATTAAAAAATGATTGAGATACAGCCGATTCGCAAACCCATTGATGCGACCATAGAGGTCCCGGGTTCTAAAAGTTATACCAACCGGGCATTATTAGTCGCTGCGTTGGCGCGCGGGACTTCGACCGTGACAGGTGCCCTCTTTAGCGATGATACGCGCTATATGTGTAATGCGCTGCAAAAACTCGGTGTCGAGATTCACGCGGATGAGCAGCAGGCGAGGTTTGACATACATGGAAATGGTGGGGACATTCCGGTTTCGAGTGCCGAACTCTATATCGGAAACTCAGGGACCACCTCACGCTCGCTGACTGCCTATGTCTCATTAGGTCGCGGGAAATTCCTCATTGATGGCGATGCCCCGATGCGACACGGGCGTCCGATTGCCGATTTACTGGATGCCCTGACGCAAATTGGGGTTTCGGCACGCTCGCAATTTGGCAATGGACATCTGCCTGTCATTATTGAGGCAAATGGATTGGAGGGTGGAAAAACCCGACTCGATGTCTCTAAGAGCAGTCAATTCTTGACGGCGTTGCTACTCATCGCACCTTATGCTAAAAATGACGTAGAGATTCAAGTCGTCGGCGAACGCGAGATGCCCTATATTGACATTACACTCGCAGTCATGGCGGCATTCGGTGTCGAGGTTGTCAGCGAAGGCTATAGGTATTTTCGGATTGAAGAGGGGCAGCGGTATCAGCCACGTATCTATCACGTTGAGCCAGATGCTTCCAACGCCTCCTATTTCTTCGCGGCGGCTGCACTTACAGGCGGACGTGTCACCGTCCAACATCTGTCTTTAGACTCCATGCAAGGCGATGTTCAGTTTGTCCGAATTTTGGAAGAGATGGGGTGTCAGGTCACTGTTTCTGACAGTGGGATTACCCTTATAGGTCCACGCCAATTGAAGGGTGTCGATGCGGATATGCGGGCAATTTCGGATACGTCCCTAACCCTCGCAGCGATTGCGCCGTTCGCCGATAGTAAAGTGACCCTCCGAAACATTGAACACACCCGCTGGCAAGAAACCGATCGGATTCATGCGATGGTGACGGAGTTACGGAAATTAGGCGTGCCTGTGATTGAGCATCAGGACGGACTCGAAATTTCGCCTTCATCTGTTACCCCTGCAGCGATTGATACGTATGAAGACCATCGGATGGCGATGGCGTTTGCGCTCGTCGGTTTAAAGGCAAACGGGATTCGGATTAACGACCCAGCGTGTGTCAGCAAGACGTTCCCGAATTATTTTGAGGTGCTGGAACAATTATACGTCTGAAAATATCGTTTTGGTTTTCTCAAGAGATGGGCGATTCGTAAAATTTATGGTATACTTAAAGGAAAACATGCCAAGATTGTTTTGATTCATAAGGAGTGGTGGGAGGAAAATGTATGCAAACGCTAAATGTAGTGAATGAACTGGGCAGCGCAAATACCGCACCAAAAGAGACTAAATCGCATCAGCACCCTGTTTCCTCTAAACAAAGCTTCAAGAGGAAAGTTGTCGATCCCTATCTTCACTGCCGGTTTGCCGACGGTCATCATACTGAAGACATGCCGAAACAAGCACATCCGCATCTCACCGAGGCAGAAACATACAACAATCGCGGTATCGTCTACAGCGAAAATGACGAACACGACCGCTCGACGGCGTGCTTTGACAAAGCACTTGAACTGCAACCGGATTATATCAATGCCCATTACAACCGCGGCCTGGCTTATATGAGAAAAGGCGAGGTGGACAAGGGTCTCGCTGATTATAGCGGTGCAATCCAGTTTAAACGTAATTATGCGGAAGCCTATAACAATCGCGGCATCGCTTATCAGAAGAAAGGTGAAATCATCTATGCTGTCCAAGATTATAGCACAGCAATCGGCTTGAATCCAGAACTCGCTGAACCCTACGCCAATCGCGGCAGTCTCTATCTCAGCAGGTTAGATATTCACCGTGCGGTTTATGATTGTACAAAGGCACTCAGACTGAATCCGGACGCGGGTGTAGCTTACGGAACTTGCGGTGTGGCTTGGTTACATTACGGTCACTGGAAGAAAGCGAAAGCCGATTTCACTGTTGCTACTATTCTGGGTGTCGATGTCAGCGCGCTGTTTCATCACTTCTATGAGAACATCGACGCCTTTGTGCAGAAAACGAAGATTCAGATACCGGGGGATGTCGCGGACATGCTGGCTCCCCAAGCAGAACTCCCTGAATTTGAGGAGGGCGCACGCCTGAAGTTAGCCTTGAAGGCTTATGACAACGAAGCGCTCAGCATAGGTCTGTCTGCCCGATTTGCAGGTATGTCTCGCGAAGAATTCATCTATACGATGGGTAAATACGGGCTCTCTCCTATTCGTCTCACCGCCGAAGAGCTCCGAAAGGACGTTGAGAGTGCCAGAAAAGCCAGTCATCAGTAATACGAGTCCACTCGTAGGTCTTTGGGCACTCAATCTTTTCCCATTGTTGCGGGAACTCTACACCGAGGTGTTAATTCCAGAAGAAGTTCGAGATGAGTTTTTCGCGACCGAACGCCAAGCTCGCGAGGCAGCACTTAAAAGCGCGCCGTGGATTAGAACCGTCCCTTTGCATAACCCAGAAAATATAACGACACATGCGGAAATCGATCTCGGTGAAGCCGCGGTTTTCGTCCTTGCCGAAGAGCGTGAAGCACGTCTCGTGATTCTTGATGATCGGGATGCTCGACGGTACGCCGAACGAATCGGAGTGCCCTTTACTGGCACGGTTGGTCTTTTGCTGGAAGCAAAGGGAAGAGGATTTATTGAGGCAGTCACACCCCTTTTAGACGTATTGTTGGAGAATGGAATACGTTTGAGCCCATCGCTCATCAACGATGCGTTACAGCAAGCCGGAGAAATGCGTTAGTGGATTAGCAAAACGTTCCCTGATTATTTTGAAGTATTTGAGGCGTTGTCCGTTTGAGTTAGCGAGCCGCCCATTGGGATGGACGGAATGCAGCAGGCGAACTCGTTTCGAGTGGCGTTTACTTTTTACAATTCGTCGCGGGAGACTTTGCCGCAACACAACGAGTGGTAATAGTGAAATAGGAACTGCTAATCAAACCGAAGTCTTTCCCGGAATTCGCCCAGAAGTGCCATCCCGCCACCGTAAAACACCACTGCCAACGGAATCAGCACCCAGATAGAGAACGACCCCTTCAACTGCACTAAACCAACGCCCATCAGCGCAGAGAGAACAATTGCTTTCAAAAACGTGCGGAATACAAGATGGGTTTCCCGTAATTTGATGATGTGCCTTGAAATGTAACCGATTCCAAAAATAAGTAGGTATCCCTCACTGATAACCATGGCGATTGCGGCACCCGTATGGCTGAAACGCGGGATGAGGTATAAATTCAAACAGATATTCAGGAGTGCCGTTGTCCCCATCAGGACTGAGAACGCGCGGCGTTTGTCTGTTGCCCGTAAGACTGCCAACACTGCTGTTGTTATGAAAATGAGTCCACCCGCCCAACTGAGCCATTGGAGTGCTGCTGATATTTTGACGACTTCATTCGGTGTGTAGGTCGGAAATAACACCACCGTAATTTCGGGAGATAACGTTGACAGTCCGACCGCCAATGGAAATCCGCTCAGGACCATCCACCGCATACCCAACGAATATGCCCCCGGAAATCTCCCTTTTTCACGTTCCCAGGCGCGGGAGAGAACAGGGAACATCGCACCCATCATGAACGCGCCCGGCAGAATCGTGAAAGCGTTAACAATCGTATACGCCAAACCGTACCATGTGTTAGCCTCCACCCCTTCTACACTTAATTTTGACAGCATAATCGCATCAACGCGAAAATAGAGGAGATTGAAGAGGTTACCGATTGCAAAGGGGAGTGCCTGCTGCATTAGCACTTTCACGATCTCTCGACTCGGTTGGAAACGGAGTTGCGTGAAGCGGAATCGGGTGAATCCGAGGCTCAAAATCAGGTTAATACAACTCGCTGCGAGCATCACTTGGCAGACCGGGACGAGTCCATAGCCTCGTAGAATCGCACCGCCACCGATAATCAGAAACGCACCACGTTCGGCTATTACAGTGAAAGCCTCATATTTCATCTCCTCGTGGGCGCGAAAGACGCAGCGATACAATTGTGCCAAGGAATTGACAATCTCTGCCAATCCCAGGAAAACGATCATCTTTACGATTATCGGGGGATAGAGATATAGACCGCTGACAACCATAATACTGTATGCGACAATCGAGAGAATGATGCGAACGATGAGGGCGTTGCCGAGGTAATGTCGGGTCTGTTGCAGGTGCAACGTCATTTCTCGAATGAGTGGATTTTGGAGTCCCAATTCCGTCAGAATCGCAATAAGATTCGTGAGCGCAATCGCAACAAAATAGCCACCGAGTTCACTTTCAGTGAAATAACGCGGCATCAGCCAGATCGTTATCACGAGTGAGCCGAGGCGACCGATAAGATGGGCACTAAAAAGAGAGGACGTGTTTTTAAAGATACGGTTCATCTAATTGTGGCACTTCACCTGATACTATTTCTCATTGAAAGTTCTTCAATAGGATTTTAAAGAAAAAACCGAATTGTAGCATAAACTTTTAGTTTGTGCAGTCTTGTTCCCATTCCGATTGTAAGGGATTTACATACGATATTGCTGCTCAGTATAATCCGACTCTAACGTAGTTCGGCACCAAAGTCCAATAACTATCGCTCTCTCCGTGCTGCAGCCGTTGTGCCCCAAGGTGTGCAATCGTTGCTCCCCGTGGAACGTTGAAAATGGGATGGGCGAAGTTTGCGCGCGCACCGAGCCTTTCTCGGACAACATCTCCGTATGTCAGGAGTCCGTCTCCTACGAAATTGAGAGTGCCATTTGCGGGGACATCCGTATTGAGTTGATCGAGGAACGCATCGATGGATAAACAGAGGTCTTCGCTAAGGCGTTTCCATTCGGGACCACCGTGGAAAACAGTGCCATAAATTTCGCTCCGTCGAGCGTCAAGAAGTGGGCAGATAACCCCGTTTGTCAAGCGGAGGTTATAGGCGATCGCCTCCAAGGTAGAGATACCAACAATCGGTGTGTCGAGCGCATAACAGACGGATTTGATCGTGGCGACACCGATACGGATGCCGGTGAACGATCCGGGTCCAATACCGACAGCGCATCCGTCCAAAGCCTCTACCGTGATGTTCCCCCATTTCAAGACGCTATCAATTGCGGGCATAAGTCTCGACGAGTGTGCTTGAACAATATTGAGCGTATGCTCCGCGACTAAATGATCGCCATCCATTAAGGCAATGCTCCCGATAGGGGTAGAGGTGTCAATACCTAAAATTTTCATTCAAAATCGACCAATAATTGTGAGCCAGAATCTTCGTCTTGTTCACGTTCTCGCAGGACTACCTCTGGTGTTACAGAGTCTTGGACTTCGTCGGACAGAATGACGGGCAGAATTTTATCTAATACGTCTTGAATATCTCCGGTAAAGGGCTTACACGGAATTGAGAGAGCATTTAGGACATGCTCAAACCGTTTGTAGTCGTCTGCATTTTTAAGTTCGACCCAGAAAATACCATTTTCATCCATTTGTTGTTTGTTCAAGTCCGAGAGTGTATTTGCAACCAACACACGACTGTCTCGAGCGTATACCGCGTCTGCACTTTCAGGGTTTCCTTTTCCCATTAACTTCACTTCACAGGGGTAATCCTTTCCTGTACCATCAAACAGATAGAAATCGGATTCTCGCTCCGATTCTGGAAGATTCTTCTGATCAAAATACCTTTTCGGGACTTGAAAAAGTGCACAAAGGGCGATCATCAAGGGTTTTTCGACCTGTTTCTCTATCTCACCCCAGAATTTGTCCTGAAGTATTGAACGTTTGAAGGCAAGGGTATTGGAGAGAATTAAGCTTTCATTCAAATTCAGGTTAAAACTAACGCCCCGAAATTTTATCGTGGATGCTATATCAAGGTTATTTCCTAAACTATTGGAGGCATCGGATAGCACGTCGTGATATTTTAGGATTGTATCTAAGACTATTTGTTTACTATTTAAAACCGTTGTTGTATCTGTTCCTGAATAAACGAACACTTCCGAATTAGAAAGTGAATTGGAACTGAGGAATTCCTCTGTGTACCAGTCAGCTGTTACAGATTCTTTATTCAACTTTGCTTTAACTATTTGCTTGAAAAAATCAACAACATATTGCAAAAACTCAGCATCAATGAGAGTCAGAATTTCGGAACGGTAATCCTGTCCTGTCAGGAGTTTGCGAATGATATTCTGGATAACGATACCAGTAACACCCATAGATTTTGATTCCTTTCTACATATTCAGGTTTTAATTTGTGTTAGATTTTACAATTAACGTGAGTTCGACAATAAAATTCAAGTATGAACGTAGGTTGGGTTGAGTGGGAACCTAAAAGCGGGATATTATAGTCCAAATACGCTTGACATCCAATCTATCGGAACCAAACCATATACCACCACGTTCTCATAGAAGTCCCGAAGGGTTTCAAAACCCTCCGAGACTCACTCAATAATTCGTATCCAACAAGACTTACGCAATTTTGGCGATATGGCGCGCCTTTAGAGGATGAAGTCTAAAAAAACACAGACGTTCTCAGGGAGAACCCAACCTAACAGGTTATGCTACAAAAGAGCAACCTACGTAAGTCCTATCCAAATGACTATTCCGTCTTCAGCCATGCCCATGTCGTCGCGAGTTTACCGTGCGCTTCCACATCAAGTGTGTCGGGTAACAATTTTTTGATCTCTGCGTCACTGAGGACGGAGGCGTAGATTCGTGAATCTTCGATATGAGCGTCGAGATCGCCAGGACCTCCACCTAAACCCCCATGGCGTTTCCCCCAAATCGCCTCTGCATCCTCGTTATCAAAGGTCACGAATTGACCAAAGGTATAATCGCCAATTTTGTCCCCGTTCCGGTATATCTGTACACGCGCCGTGCCACCATCATCTGTGTACGAGATCGCCATCATAATCAGTTCACCCGTTTTCTTTTCCTCGAATCCGGGTTTCGGATCTTGGGTGCGGTGAAACCAGCCACTGCCTGCCATCCAACGATGATGTTGACGTTCTCCAAAGACGATCGCGTCGAATGTGGGATCGGAGAGACGGTCAATCGTTAATATTGAGCCTTTCTGGACATCAAGGTTATCCATGATAGCCCACGACACCAAGGTCTTTTCTCCGATATCCGGACCATCATATCCACTTGCGATTGCCCACTTGCCAAGGTCAACATTCAATTGACCATCCTCGATTACAGCACCCATGAGTTGAATGTCGGCAAAGTTCCCCGTAAGATCCTCCAGTTCAACACCTTTCTCAAATGTCCAGTGTCCAACAAGGGTTTCTGCCTTCTCTGACTGGCCCAACGCTGGCAATGCTAAGTTGAACAGAAGTAGAACAGCACATACCCAGGTGCAATAGCGTTCCAGGTACTTCATGGTTATCTCCTCCATTGTTGTTAATTTGGGTTGAGATTTTCCAGAAACCGCTAAAATTCAAATGTAGTGTTTGCCATTATAACCCGTATGCGGACCGTCACGGACGTGAAAGCGGAAATCCACCGCACCGTGCGCATCCGCTAACAGAACGTTCGGACCCAGTATATCACGTCCGTGAAAAAATGTCATGTTTTTTGTGTTGGGTAAACTTAATTCAGACGCGAGAGCAGTTTTTGGAGGTGTTGGATGTTTCGCTCGACCGCCGTGGCATCCGGGGGTGCGTCCGCGAGTTGGAGATATGTCTCGAAGGCGGAGATGCCTTCACCATACGCATGGTTTTTGTAGTGTAAGTAACCGAGCAGCCGATAATCCGCAGCAGTGTTCGGGAGCAGCCATGTGATGCGTTCAGCCGCTGTAAGTGCTTTGTCGTAGTTCTCAAGGAGCGTGTAGGCGCGCGTCAGATTCCGCAAAATGCGGGCAAGGATCTCTTTATCTGTCGCTTCAGTTAACATACTCGATTCCAGCGGCACCGATTCACCGTGGGTTTCTTGGAGTTTCGCCCGGAGTGCGTCTTCGCACATAAAAGACCCGTTTTCAAATACATCGAGCAGGATGTCCAAATGTTCACGCTGGTATCTGACCAGAAAATGCCCTGGAAAATTTACGCCAACGAGGGGTAACCCAGCACGTCTACCGACTTCAATATAGACAACACCTAACGTAATTGGAATCCCTGTCCTTTTATCAAGGACAAAGTTCAGGAAGTTGTTGCCCAGGGCGTAGTAGTTGTCCGTATTTCCTGTGAACCCTTTTTCCTGAAAGAGGTATCGATTCAGTTCAGTGATGTGCTGCTCAGGTAGCGTTGTCTCTTGGATCCGTTCCCGAACCGCATCCGCCATCTCATCAAGTTCGGAGAGGTAATTCTCAATATTGAGTTCGCGGTACTCGCTTTGCGCAATAAGCAGGGCGCCTGTTGCGAGTTCAACCTCGTTACCATCAAGGTTCGCGAAGGAGAAAAATGGATCTGTTTGCGGTTTTTTGGTCATTTTTCCGAAAAAAGCAATTTTTTTTGCATTCCCTGAGAATATATGATATAATTAAACTAATCTTTATGTGGGGGATTAGCTCAGTTGGGAGAGCGCTTGCATGGCATGCAAGAGGTCACCAGTTCAAGTCTGGTATCCTCCACTTTTTTATTGCACCTACTGTTCTGGCGGCGGTTTAGGGGCTGTATCTGTGTTCTTGCGGGTTTGTGCCTTCTTGATTCGGCGCGGAATACCGTTATCCAACACACCCATCAGTGTTAAATGGAGTTGTGCGCGAGTCGGCAATATCTGAACCAATTCCGCCTCAATTTTCTCAATCTGTTCTTGCATTTCCTTCCGTTTCGCTCGAAATTCGTCTAAGGTCTTCTGAATCTCTATATCTTCTACAAGCGAATCCTTTACGAGTCGATTTAAGGTCTTCAAATCGTTGATTGCCTGAATGTCCTTTTGACGTTTCAGGTCCCACAATTCCTCAAGTTGGGCTTTCTGTGCCTCTGTTACACCGAGATCTCCCAAGGTAGTGCCTTCCCTGTTTTCATCATTGTTATTCTTTTGCGCCCATGCGATAACGCCAAAAAGCGCAACACATATCAGAATCGCCAAGATATGCTTCCCATAAGAGATACGTGATTCTTGGTTTCGTCTCCCTTTAGCGTCTTGCATCAGTTTTCACCTCTAACGTTGATATAGAACCCGGTTTGAACGCTCTTAATATTTATAGTAACATGCAAAGCGGAGGATGTCAAGGAGAAACGAATCGGGGTTACAAACCCCTCCCACAAGAATCGGGGTTACAAACCCCTCCCACAAGAGCGATTCGCAGGGCAGCGTTGAATCCCACGCATGTGAGAAAAATTTCGCTTGACAAAAAATAACGCATCTATTATAATTGTTCTTAACATTACACTTGCACACTGTTCGTCCAGTGTGCAGTGGAGCTTTGGAGTGCGAGGGAGGTTTGGATGCTTTACAAAGGGTTACAACTGGATCGGTTTCAGGAGGAAGCGATCGCCGCGATTAACGGGGATACCTCAGTGATTGTCACTGCCCCGACAGGTGCTGGTAAAACTGTCATTGCTGAATACGCCGTTGAAAAGTGTCTGCAGGAGAACCGCCGCGTTATCTACACCGCCCCGATCAAAGCCCTCAGCAATCAAAAATATCGAGATTTTTACGCAGAATATGGGGAAAAAATTGGCATTGTCACAGGCGATGTGGTCCTAAATCCGTATGCGCAAGTCCTGTTGATGACGACCGAGATTTTTCGGAATACGATCTTTGACGATATTGAACGGTTGCGAGATGTCTCTTACGTTATCTTTGACGAAATCCATTATATTAACGACATTGAACGCGGGACGGTTTGGGAAGAGAGTCTCATCTTCGCACCGCAACATATTAAATTCGTCTGTCTGAGTGCCACGATCCCGAACATTCAGCCTTTCACAGAGTGGATGCAAAGCGTGCGGGATATTGACATTGAGATCGTCGAAGAATTAGAACGTCCAGTTCCTTTGAAACATCACCTCTATTTTAAAGATTACGGCATTGGGAATACTGCACACATTACGCCCCTTCGAAAAAGAGCGCAGCACGATACGAAAAAACGAAAAGGTGAGTTATTTGAAAATAGCACCCCACCGGCATTCCCGCCTGGCTTTGTCGAGACACGTCTTATTCCACATCTCCGTAAAGAAAAGCAGTTTCCGTGCCTCTATTTCTGTTTTAGTCGTAGAGGGTGTGAAGAAAACGCGAAATCATTGGCACTCGGATCGCAGTTACAGTTGCTGAATAAAAAACAGACCGCCCTGATTTTAAAGCAATTTGATGAACTCTGTCTCCAATTCGACATCGTCGAGGAAAAGAAAATCGCGGAGTTCCGTAAATTAGTGCGTTGTGGTATCGCCTATCATCACGCCGGTATGTTACCGACGCTGAAAGAGGTTGTTGAGCGGTTATTTACCTCCGGCTTGATTCAACTCCTCTTTACCACAGAAACGTTCGCTGTTGGTATTAATATGCCGGCCTGCTCAGTGGTTTTTGACGGCCTGAGAAAATTTGATGGACTCGGCTTTCGACACCTCAAGGCGCGGGAATACCATCAGATGTCAGGGCGCGCAGGCAGGCGCGGTATAGATACTATCGGTTATGTTTATGCGCAAATTATGCCTGCATACGCGGATTTTAATGAAATTCGAGGGGTTGTTTCTGATAAAATCGAATCCATAGAGAGCCAATTCAATCTTTCCTATTCCAGTATTCTCAACCTTTATGAGAAATACGGTGATGACATCTACGATGTTTACACGATGAGCTTGAGTAACCATCAAAACCGGGTGCGGGTCGTTAAACTCAACGAGCAGATTGAAGATAAGACGGAAAAACGTCAGACGCTCCCGAAACCCGAATGTATTCACGAGGGTATTGATGGGAGTGTCCAAATTGAAAAACATTATCGCCAGAAGCGAGAGAGTGAAGACAAGATTAAGAGTTTATATGCAGAGATGTCGCAAGTCAAATCGCAGCTGCGAAGAAAAAAGAGGAGAAAGGAACGCACGAAACAGCTGAATACCATTCACAAAGAAATTAAACATGTTCGAGCAAATCGCGAGGAGAGTCTTTGTACCGGATGTCAGCAGTTGGACACGTGTGGTGGAAGATATAGGGCAATTCGCCAGGCAGAGACGCAGCTTCAGAAACTGGAAAAGAGGACAACATCCATTAAGAACCATCCACAAGAGCAGATAGCTGCCCGTTTGCAAGTGCTTGAAGAACTCGGACACATTGAAGCACAGACCCTGTTGCCGCGTGGAAGCACCGCTGCTTGTATTTACGGATATGAACTCCAATTAACCCAATTACTATTTAGCGGACTTTTTGAGCAGCTGACGGAAGATGAAATTAACTGTCTCATGGTAGCGATTATCACTGAACCCCGTAAAGATGGATACTTTAAGCCCCTCAAAGACGAGCGGTTGTTAGAGGCACTTTATGCAGTCAATGCCGAAATCTCGTTCATACAACATTTAGAGGTCAAGCATGAGGTAACAGAAATTACACCGCTGTTAGAACTCCGGCTTTGCACTGCCATGCTGGCTTGGAGCCGAGGCTGTGACTTTGACAAACTTGAAAAATATGCCGACTTAGATGCCGGCGACTTTGTCAGAACCTTCCGACTCGTCGTCGATCAGCTCCGTCAAATCCGTCGTGCCATGAGTGGTCATACCGCTCTCGTTGAGAAACTCAACCGATGTATCGGCAAGATTAACAGAGATGTTGTGGATGCAGAGCGGCAATTGCGAATTGGGCAGGAAAATCTTGATGAAACAAATGTTGAGATTTTCGACCAGCGGATGCTTGTTGCCCTTGACGATCCTGATGCGTTTGAATCAGAAGATGAAACAACAGTTTCTTCTTAGTATGTTTCGTTTTCAATGGGTCCGACTTACCCAATCTGTCAATAGGTGCGGTTTTGCGGCGTACTCGCCCAAATGCGATCTGCATTCTAACCGAACCCATTTGAAAAGCAATTGTAATGTAAAACAGATTGTATTAGAATAGGATAATAATGTGTATAGATGCTGGCTATTGAGAGGGGGCACGCGCGGTGCCCGAAGATGCCGGCACCCTGATAAAGATTAAAGGAGAATAACATGGCAAATCAAGATTTTGGCTTGGCTGGCGCACTCAAAATACGCCCAGCTGCAGAAGGGGATGCGACACATTTACACACATTTTGTTTCCCTGAAAAGACCAGCACACAGGTTTCCGAAGAACTCAAAGCCGATTTGGAATCTGACGGTCAGACCCATAGACTCGTTGCGGAATCAAGTGGATACCCGATCGGACAGATTACCGTGACTAAGGATTCCGGTGATCCTGAGGTCGCGCAAGTCGGAAATCTCGCTGTATCTGGTCCCTTTCGACAGTTAGGTGTGGCAGACCATCTCATGGCAGCTGCCGAGGTTGCCGCAGCAGAAAATGGTGCGAAAACCCTTGAAATTGAACTGACAGCCACGGAGACGAATGTCATCCAGAGATATAAGGATTGGGGATTCGTTGAAAAGCCGCTTGTCATTCTGCAGAAGATGCTTGATGCAGAAGAACAAGAAGAGGAAGTCGTAGAAGATACGGTCGAAACGGCCGAAGACGAAAATCCAGTTACTGAATCCGGTGGCGAGCAACAGGAACTTCTTAATGCCTAAGGGTGTGCCTCAACCAACGAACCCACTGCCCTCGCTGGCGAGCTTTTTAGGAGAAACCGACTATGAAAAAAATCTGGATTGCCCTCGCGCTCACACTCTTTGCAATTGGGTGCGGCACACAGAACGAGAACCTCGCAAAGGGGAAAGAACTGATTAAATCGGATAAACGACGCAAAGAGGAACGCGCTGTCCGAGAATTTAAACTTGCGCTCCAGCAACAGATTGATAGTGCAGAAGCACACTATCTGCTTGGATACTACAATTCACAGGAATTTTACGAGCCGAATACCACGGATTGGCAGGAAGCCTCGATTACGGCGCGCGGCAAACAGATGTTCCTCGCGTATCAAGCCGAGCAGCGGAAGTACCTCGAAAGACTCGTTTTTGAAACACTCCGTGATGATGACTTGGATATCCAAAATGCTGCACTTGATGCGCTGAAACGGATCTATAAACAAGGCGACAGGAAGCGACTTCTCAGTCAACTCCAAAAGGCGATTAAATCGAGTGACAATCGCGATAGACATAATGCGCATTGGATCCTTGGGCATCTCGGTGCGGAGGACCCGGGGACGATTGTCCCTATTTTGGTAAAACTTTTGGATCATCGAAGAATGGAAACTCGTTTGAATGCCGTCAAGTCCCTTGGAGAGGTTGGAAGCGAACAAGCGATTCCAGCCCTCGCCGCTTTAATTGAATCCGGCTCTGCGAAATGGAAGCGCGATCGGGAGGAACCTGAAGTGCGCCAACTTGCTGTGGAAGCACTTGGCAAAATCGGCGGGGCTGCTGTGCCGGAGTTAGTCAAAATTGTGGAAAATAAGGGGTCATCGCTACGTGTTGACGCGATTCGAGCGTTGGCAATCCTCGGGGACGAAAAAGTTGTGGAACCCCTTTTAGAGGCTTTAAAAGAACAGAGCAGCCGCGATGTTGTTATCCCTCTTAACTGAATAAGGAATAATTAGGAAATGCGAAAAAAAATAACACAGTTTAACCAACCGCACCACTCGGTGTTTATCGTGTCCCTCCTTCTCGTTCTGATGTTCGGACTCGGATGTGATAACCAATATTACGATGAACGCCTCAAAATGCAGGTGCAGCAGTTAGACAGCGACCTGAAAGACCGTTGGTCCACGAGTGGTGTCGTCGTTTTGGATACAACACCCAACGGACCTGCAAATAGAGCACAGTTGGAGACCGGTGAACTCATCTCTTATGTCATCGCAGAATATCCTGTTCGAGATGTCGGAGACTTTAACAGTGCCATAAAACAGGCACTCGATGAGGATAATAACTTCATTCTTCATCTAAAAGATAAACCGCCACTGCGTATTGCGCTCCGCAGACAGGGCGATAAGGTTGGACTCACCGTTGAAGGTAATGGGACTGTGCGTGTCAAGGAGATTCAACCCGGCACCCCAGCGGCAAATACCGATATTCAGATAGGTGATCTCGTAGAGAAGATTGTCGATGAACGCAAAATTTACAGTCTTGCTGATTACAAGAAGACACTCGGGAAATTTTCCAAAAAGCAGTTTACTTTCCGAACAACTGAACTTATAGGGGTGAAGATTGCTGCTGTGGATGCACTCGGGGACTTAGGGGATGTTCGTGCGATTGCGCCACTCGTGGACCTCTTCAAAAATAGCACAGAGTTCTCGCTTCGGAAAGGAGCGATTAATAGTCTTCAACGCCTCGTTGAATTGAGTGTCCTCAACGATCTGTTTCAGGCGTTTCAAAGCGCGGACATCAACCAACTACCAGCCGACAGTCTGCAGGCACAACAGTTAGAATCTGCTGCGATCCTTGGGCTACTCACTGTGGATAGAAACGAGAATACCGCCACACTTAAGGCTCCCTTCGGGACGCAATTCAGACACAGATCCGAAGCCCTTTATCAAAAAATTAACGAAGGGCACCTCGCTACGCTCGCCCAAGAATACATCCAAATTGAAATAGAACCAGAACAAGAAATCCGACGCGCCTGTCTTGCTATGATCGGAATTCTCAAACCGGTTTCTGCTATTGATGCCCTCGTTGCGGTTCTTGAAAATCCTGCAGAAATTCCGGGCATCCGCTTCCAAGCCGGATTGGCACTCAGTCAGATTGGTGAACCCGCTGTTGATACGCTTATTACTGCGTTTGAAAAGGGAGATACCAGCACGAAGGATATTGCGGCTTCTGCGCTCGGGAGCATTGGTGGCTCTAAAGCGCGGGATCGATTGATTAACGCCTTAGAAAACAGCACCGAATCCGCGATTCAACTCACCCTTGTGGACGCAATTGCCAAAATCGGTGATGTACCTTCCATGCGAGCCTTGGAACGCCAACTCCAACAGTATCAGCAGGACGATGAGAGTGGGGTGCGCATCTTTCTGGATGAAGTGTTCAGAAGTCTGGAAGAGGAATCGATGTAATTTTAGGTATTTCTTTCGCGCGAAAGCCCATACATTAAAAACTGCTAATGAAGATTGGTCTCATTTCAGACTTGCACACGGATGTTACGCCTTGGAACAAGTTACTTGTGCCACATCTGATTGATGCTGTTAAGGCAGCAGCACTTGACGTTTTAGTGATTGCCGGAGATATCGCACGACATTTGGTTCAACTTTCTGAAACGCTGAATGCCTTTCACCTTGCGGATTTGGCATGCGAGATAGTGTTTGTCCCAGGCAACCATGACATTTGGGCGATTGAGACCGCTAACGTTACCAGTGAACAGAAATGTCGGATTATTTCAGAACTTTGTTCCGCGTGTGGGATTCATCCATTGATGGACGCGCCTTTCGTCCACGAAAAAGTCGGTTTCTGTGGGACTATTGGCTGGTACGATTATAGTTTCGCACCGGATGGGTACGATTTTTCCGACGCTCAATATGCCGAAAAAGAGTTGATGGGAGCCGTCTGGAACGATAAGCGGTATGCCAAATGGAATGATGCCGATCCAAGGGTCGCCCGAGGCTTTGAAGCAGCTCTTGGGACCCAGATTGCCGCTATTCGGAAGGATGTATCATGTATCGTTGTGGTCACGCATCATGTTCCGTTTGGGAGGTGTATTCGATACCGGGGTGAGTTGCCGTGGGATTACTTTCGGGCGTTCATGGGCAGCAAAGGTCTTGGGGCTCAGTGCTTGCAGGAACCGCTTGTCACACATGCACTTTTCGGACACACGCATCAGGCACTTGATATGCAAATCGACAGTGTGCGGGCTATATGTGCCCCCGTCGGTTACCTACATGAAAAACCTACAATCGCATTGCAGGCGTACGCAGCGCAATGTTTAACCTGTTTTGAAATCGAATGAATGTGAAATATAGAAAGGAAACCACTATGGAGATAACGTTAACCAACAGTAACGATGCTGGAGCCCTCGATTTTCCGTGGGGCGCGATTAAGTGGCTCTGTAACGATCAAATTGATCCAGAAGCTGAGATGACATTCGGGGTCGTCTATATTAATGCGGGTGAAGGCAATCCTACCCACTACCATCCGAACTGTGAGGAACTTATCTATGTTCTCTCAGGTGAATGCGATCACAAATTGGGAGATGAGGTGATTCCGCTCAGACCGGGGATGATGCTGCGTATTCCGCGCAATGTGAAACACAATGCTGTCAACACCGGGTGGCAACCCGTAACGATGATTATCTGTTATTCGGATGCCGATCGGCAAACCGTCTTTGAAGAGTAGAAGCGACTCTTCTGTAGGAGGGATTTGTAATCCCGATCCTATCTTAAAAGATGTCCAAAGCGCGTAGCTCGTAATGAAATGGAGAGCGGATTCGGGCAAAGAACCTCAAAACTCCAACCCTCTTCATTTAACCGCAAGGTATAATTAAAATAAAAAATGTCTAACGAATCTCACTGCAGTGTTAAAATCTGCGGTATCACTTCTATTCATGATGCTCGGCTTGCTGCCGATGCAGGCGCGGATTACATCGGGGTGTTGGTGGATGTTGCCGTATCCGAACGGACCCGTTCGGCGACGCAAGCCGCTGAAATTGCCAGCGAAAGCCCTCTTCCCACCGTAATTCTACTCTATAACCGCTCAACATCCGACATCCAAGAAATAGTTGCACAAGTTCAACCGTTTGCCGTTCAGCTCCTCGGACAGGAGTCTCCTCAACAGGTTGAGGAACTAAAACGCGAAGGCGCGTGTGAGTTCTGGAAGTCGGTCTATTTGCCGGCGGGAAGCCCCAAAAATGTGGATATCCCGGCTGTTCAGGAAGAGATGCAGGCATACCGCGATGCCGGTGCAGATTTTCTACTGTTTGATAGTGTTGATATGAGTCTTGAGAAACCCAGATACGGCGGCACTGGGAAAACCTGTGATTGGAATGTCGCTGCTGAACTCATTGTGGAGAGTCCACTACCAGTTTTCTTTGCAGGTGGGATCCGTCCGGAGAACGTCAAAGCTGCTATTGAGACAATCCGACCTCACGGCATCGACCTCTGTTCCGGGGTCGAAGCCTCAAAAGGCATCAAGGATCCACACAAACTCGAACAACTCATGAGACAAATTAAGCAAGCGAATTAAAAGTAGTAGGCACGCGCCGCGTGCCGTGTGACTCTAAGTTCTAAGGCCCAACATTTATAAACGTTAGATCCCTACCCGCTAAAATCAAGGAGATTTTTATGAAAGGTCGTCTTGTCCATCATCCGCAGATATCCAACAATATCTTTCAGTGCCTCGCTATCGTGGTATTAATTTGTATAATATCTATTGCCAACTTTTCCACTGCCTTCGCCGATGGTCATGAAATGGAAGGTGAAACAGCAGAAGAAAAACCTATGGAAGAAAAACCGAAGGTAACAGGCTGGTTCCAAATTGATGTCGATAGCTTAGGCACCTATTTTTTAGTTGGGGCGAGCCATCCGCTCAGCGGTGGCATTTCCTTTGATTCTAATATCTATGTTAACGATCATTTGGGCGAGTTTGATATGGGTATTTCATTCCCTGTTATCGCGAATGACAGCATGGCACTGCTGCTGACCCCCATGCTCGGCGTTGGGTTTGATTATACGACGGCAGATGGTCCCTATGCCTTATACCCGCAAATCTTTGCGATCCTACCCGCCGGTAAAATTTTCGGGTTCCACTGGACAATCAGCACACTCAAGACCCTATTTGATAGTGAAAGTCTGAATGAAGTCTACAATCGGACGTACCTGACTTATGCTCTTAACGACACTGTCGCGGTGGGTCCGCAGTTTGAATCCGTACTGGGTCTTGGCGACGGGGGCGGACTGTGGGCACTCAATTTCGGTGGACGTGTGAACATCGGTTATGGCGAGAATAATACACTCGGCATATACGTTGGGTATGAGACGAAAAAAGGGGAAGGCGAAACCGGACTTACCGGTAGAATGAATTTTACGCGTAGGTGGTAAGACAAATTTAAGCAGGGCGCGGTTAATGAAGATTAATTTATTAATTCGGTAATCTCCTAACGAATCCGGTGCGGTTGCAAACCGCACCTACCGGGCCGGGGGGAACTCTCAAATTACCGATTTATTTTCTGAAACTTCATGAAACCGCACCTACCGGGGGAGTGCGTAAGTCCTATGAAACTTCATCAAACCGTGCCTATATCCCAATTCCGTTCTATTCTAACAGATACACATGAATTGTCCTGTCTTTCGCACGTGAAAAGGCAGGCAATGTCTTTACGATATGTCCCCGTTGGCGAATCCAAGTGCGCACTCTCGCATCAGCGTCAAAGACGTTAAAACTCGCTACATCCACAAGAAACCATAAGCGTTGCCTTCCCGAAGTCTCCCATTCTCTTTCAAATGCTTCCGAATCTTCTAATAACCCACCGATGTAGATAGGTGTTAATTCTGGAAGATAATGCCTACCCATCTCAGGTTCTGAAAGCACAACTTTATCGGTCGGTTTCTTCTCGGCTTCTATGACTTCAAACGCCTCTCGCCATTTCGGTCTTCCACCATTTTCTATCTTAAAATAGAGATAGTCTTGCGACAGGAGTGTCACGAGAAGTACACACGGCACGAGTATACCAAGCGTCCTTCCTGATTTCATCTCTATCGCTTCCCTAACCCGTTCGCACGTAACACCTGCCAGGATAAAGTAGGCAGGTATCGTCCAAAATAGGTAATAACCGGCGACGTTTTGGAGCTGCGATGCAATCAGAAAAAGAATTAACGGGATACCCGCATAACAGAGTAAAAAAAGCGTGGTTCTGTTGAATCGGGTCGCGATGGGGGCGAAAAAGGCGGTAACAGCGACCGGAATACTCACGCCTTGGACGAGTGTTAGCACGATATAGAGTGGACTCCGCTGCCAGACGTTGCGCCCCCATCCAGAGAAGAGATAACCGCGCACTTGTGGTAGTATGAGTGCCAACACCGGCATCGCGAATGGGAGAAAGAAAATGAGGAGATTCAACCACCGCTTTCTATTGGCGTTTTCTAATAGACAGATCACAGCGTATGCCGCTAAAGCCGGAACGATCACAACGGCGAGCGTATGCGAAAGAATTAAACAGAGACAGGCAACGAGCGCGCCCATGGTTAAAAGTGTTGAATCGCGTTCAAGGGAGGTATAGAATAACCACGCCGTCAGGACACCAAAGAAAAAGGTAAAGACCGGATAACGCGCATTTTGTGCCCAAAACAGGTGCCAACTTGAGCATGCCACAAAGGCACTGCTCAGGAGTCCGATCCGCCAATTGAAAAGGGCTCGTCCGAACCCAAAAACCGTGGGAATCGAGGCGATCCCGACCAGACACGGAATTAAGCGGCTTCCCCACTCACGACTGCCAGCAATTGCGATTGATAGTTTCACCGCAAGATAGGGGATCGGGTTTGGGATAACTCGCCAGCTGTCGACTGAAAGATTTTGTGCGTCTCGAACCGTGAAAACCTCATCAATCCAGAAACTCCACTGCCCAAGGTTCAAAAATCGGAGTGCTGTCCCGAACAGTACAACAACGCTCAAAAATATAATATGCATCTTTTTTGGGCAATGTTTTGTTGAAAATTTCAGCATTTTTTTAAGAGTTGTCAGTTATCAGTCGCCAGTTATCAGTTTTAAAAGTTTACCTTACAGCGAGCGTTATTCATTATCCATTATCGGTTAAATGCTTGTGGTGTTTACATTACTGACAACTGAAAATGAGTGCAGCGAATGCACTGACAACCGATAACTCTTAATTGGCACGCGTTTTGCTTTAAGCGAAAACAGGTGCACAATACGCACTGGTGAAAGCCTGCTCCCATTTTATTGAAAAGTGTTGAAAAAGATGGGCAAAATCACTATATCACAAATTTATGCTGAAGTCAAGCGGTCTCTTTCTCTATGAAAACCGCAGACTGACAGTATCGCACCGTGAAAGTACGTTGCTCAAATTTTAATATAACCTTGTAGACGCGTTGCAAAACGCGTACAAAGGAGATTTTGATGAAAACGCATACGTTTTGGTTGGTTCGTTTGTTGGTAATGGTTTGTATTTTCGCAGTTGGTAGTATCCCAATGGCTTATGCAGACGCGCATGAAGCCGGTGAAGAGATGGCAGAAGAAGAAGCATCAGAGGTTTCTGGGTGGTTCCGGACGGATACAGATAGTTTAGGGACACAGATCTGGGTGGGTGCGAGCCATTCTCCAAGTTTCCTCGGCGGTCTTTCTCTGGATACCGATATTTACGTCGTTGGCACATTCGGTGAATTAGACCTCGGACTCGGCATTCCAGTCGTCGATAGTGATGACCTGTCCCTTAGTTTTCTCCCGATGGTGGGTATTGGGTTTGATTACGCCGCCGCGGACGGTCCTTCTTCCTTGATTGCTCCGCAGTTGTTTACATATCTCACCGCGGGTTCCATCTATTTTGAATCATGGATACAAGGGTTCTTGAATTCCATGTTTGATTATGGTGACGATTCCTTTTACACACGCAATTTTGTCCTCTATTCGCTGAATGATACCGTTGCTATCGGTCCACAAGTAGAAGTGACCTTTGATTTGACCGCAAGCGAAATCAGTAGTATAGCACCGGGTCTCCGTGCGAATGTCGGCTATGGCGAAAATAACACGCTCGGCGTTTTTGTCGGATTTGAAACCCAAAAAGGTGAAGATGAAACAGGGATCACCGGCAGAATGACTTTCGTCCGTTCCTGGTAAGGATGGAAACTATCGGTTGTTAGTTATCAGTTATTTTAGTAACAAGAAGGTGTTTGATGTATCAGTCTCTCTTCACTGACAACTGATAACTGACTGCTGTTCTACAAGGAGATATTTCAAATGAAAAGTAAGGTTATCATAACAGTTTTGGTACTCACCTGTTTGCTGAGCCTGAACGTTTTCGCCTTGAACGGATCCATCGAAGGTGAGAAGGTTTCTGACGCGAAGTATATGGCAGACACGTTGTGGGTGCTTGTTGCCGCATTTCTGGTTTTCTTTATGCAGGCAGGCTTCGCTATGGTGGAGTCTGGTTTCACCCGTGCCAAGAACGCTGTCAACATTCTGATGAAAAACTTGCTGGACTTCTCGATGGGTTCGATTGCTTATTGGGCGATCGGGTTTGCGATTATGTTCGGCACAGGTAGCGCGTTCATGGGATTGAGTGGTTGGTTTGTCCCCGCTGATTCTACAGCGTTCGCTTCATTAGAGTGGAGCTCCGTCCCGACCCACGCCGCTTGGCTCTTCCAGTTGGTGTTCGCCGCAACCGCCGCAACTATCGTTTCTGGGGCAATGGCGGAACGGACACAGTTCAAAAGCTACCTGATTTACAGCGTCTTCATCACGGGTATCATCTACCCCGTTGTTGGACACTGGATTTGGGGCGGGGGTTGGCTATCAGACTTCGGTATGTCAGATTTCGCGGGATCCACAGTTGTTCACTCAACCGGTGGCTGGCTGGCACTGACGGGTGCCGTCGTCTTGGGTCCCCGTGCCGGTAAATACGATAGCGATGGAAATCCACGCCCGATTGCTGGGCACAACCTCCCGCTCGCCGCACTCGGTGTCTTTATCTTGTGGCTCGGTTGGTTCGGATTCAATCCCGGGAGTCAGATGGGTGCCGATGCAGCCGAAATTTCAGGCATTGCTGTAACAACGAACCTCGCAGCTGCCGCAGGCGCGATTACTGCGATGATCACTGCCTGGATTTTCCTTGGCAAACCCGATGCGGGTATGTCCCTCAACGGTGCACTCGCTGGATTGGTAGCAATTACTGCAGGTTGCGCATCGGTGAGTCCTGTCTCCGCAGCGATTATCGGTGCCCTCGGTGGTATTGTGGTCGTTTTGAGTGTGCTCTTGTTTGAAAAACTCCGCATTGACGATCCGGTCGGTGCCATCTCTGTCCACGGAACGTGTGGCGCATTAGGCACAATTCTGCTCGGATTTTTCGACAGTGAAAGCGGGGTTTTCTTCGGTGGCGGCTTTGGACTCCTCTGGTCACAAATCGTCGGCGTCGTCGCCGTGCTTGTATGGTGTCTCGTTACTGGCTTTATTTTATTCTACGGAATCAAGGCTGTTACAGGGTTAAGGGTTAGTGAAGAGGAAGAACAAGCAGGACTCGACTACGAAGAACACGGCGCGAGTGCGTATCCTGACTTTAATGTTTCCTCAATGCGTTAGATATATTTCGATGTCGTCTTCGCTCCAAATAGGACGGAGACATAAAACCGAATAGGAACGTCCACACGAAGTTTCACTTATATCCCTGAGTTTACTTCATGTGCTGTGGACGTTCCACTTTTCTATCTACTCCCTAACCGCAGGGTAAAATTAAAAATTTGATACTATTCTGATATTTTGATAAAATGCTGAAATAATAGATTCTCAGAATTAAGAACAGGACTTACGCAATTTTGACGGTATGGTGCTTCTTTAGAGGACGAAGTGTAAAAAAACACAGACGTTCTCAGGGCACAACCTAACAGGTTATGCTACAAAAGAGCAACCTGCGTAAGTCCTAAAGAGCTCTTTCAAGAAACGGTGAGTGGGACACAACTACCTGTCCCTACAAAAATGGAAGAAGTAGACAAAGTTGTCTACTTTAACAGGACTTACGCAATTTTGACTATAGCGCGTTCTCTGAGATGGGAATTCTCGCAAAAACACGCGTTCTTCCGACACAAACTATAAAGTTTGATGCTCAAAAAAGACACAAACTGGAAAGTTTGTGGTACAAAAAAGCAGACTGCGTAAGTCCTAAAGAAAAAAACAAGCAACATCTGCTTGTGCTGAAAGCAAGCCTCGGCTTGCGAGATTCACTGAAAGCAAGCCTCGGCTTGCGAGATTCATCCAATGGAGGATACAGATGCAACAACGATGTGCATCGCAATCTGCAAAGGAGCGATCTGGTTATACACGAATTAGAACGCTAATTGTTATTTTACTGCTGTGCGGTCTGCCGAGTTTAGCGATGGCGCAAGAGGCGACTGCTCCTGATTCAGGCGACACTGCTTGGATGCTGACTTCAACTGCCCTTGTACTTTTTATGACGATTCCCGGGCTCGCCCTCTTCTATGGCGGACTCGTGCGGGTCCAAAATGTACTGTCTGTGCTTATGCAATGTTTCGCATTGACAGGCTTGATTACGATTGTGTGGGTTGTCTGTGGTTACAGTCTCGCCTTTAACACCGCTGGCATGGAGGCAGGGACCTTGACCGTCACTTCTTTTGTCGGCGGACTCGGGACCATGTTTTTACGCGGTATCGGTGTGGACACCCTCTCTGGGACTATCCCTGAAACCGTTTTTATTACGTTCCAGTTGACCTTTGCCATCATCACACCGGCCCTCATTGCTGGTGCATTCGCGGAGCGGATGAAATTCTCGGCAATGTTAATTTTTTCCGTGGTTTGGTCGATTATCGTATACGCCCCCCTCTGCCACATGGCATGGTCAGGTGATGGTTCGTTATTTGGCGATATTATTGGCGCACTTGATTTCGCAGGCGGGACCGTTGTGCATATTAACGCAGGTATCGCAGCTTTAGTTGCTGCTATCTTAGTTGGAAAACGACTCGGTTACCAAACAACAGCGATGCCTCCACACAGTTTGACGCTTACCGTCGTTGGGGCTTCCATGCTCTGGGTAGGCTGGTTCGGTTTCAATGCTGGTAGTGCTGTTGCTGCTGATGGTGCCGCTGGTATGGCGATGCTCGTCACCCAGATTTCAACGGCTACCGCTGCTGTTGCGTGGATGTTTGTTGAATGGGCGAAACACGGAAAACCGAGTGCTTTAGGCATTGTAACAGGGGCTGTAGCTGGCTTGGTCGCTATTACCCCCGCCTCAGGTTCTGTCGGACCGATTGGCGCACTTGCTATCGGTATTGTCTCTGGCATTGTCTGCTTCTGGGGCGCAACCAGCCTGAAGGCACAACTCGGTTATGACGATTCTTTGGATGCATTTGGCGTTCACGGTATCGGTGGAATCGTCGGTGCCTTAATGACTGGCATTTTTGTCGCTGAGGGCTTAGGCGGTGTTGGATTAGCGGAAGGTATGACAATAGGCACACAGGTGTGGGCGCAGCTCCTCAGTATCATTGTTACTGTTGTTTGGAGTGGTGTGCTTTCATTTATTATCCTCAAAATTGTCGATGCCACAGTCGGATTACGCGTAGAAGAGGATGACGAACGGATGGGGCTCGACCTGTCGCAACACAACGAACGTGGATACAACCTCTCATAGAGGCAGCTGCTTTCTGATTTTGCGTGGTTAATGTAAGGGCGGATCCTTGTGTCCGCCCTTTCGCGCGCAGCTTAGGCATCCATATCAGGACTTACGCAAAATGACCAAATTTCACCTATTTCACGGGATTCGGTGCGGTTAGAAACCGCACCTACCGGGGGAGTGCGTAAGTCCTACATATTACAAATTCTACCCAATTATGTGTGCGACTATCTCTTCATCAGACATTTTGTCTTTTTCAACAAGGACGGCCTGACCTGCCCCGATATCCGCATAAACCTCAGTGATCCATCCTGTATCAAATACGTCCCCGGTGTTATGGATAGCCAGCGGTCGCGGTGCGACAAGTGTTCCAGCTGTCCGAAGATCACCTGCTTGACGGATGTTCGGTATCGGTAAGGTTTCCAAGAACGCTGCATCGCTGTCGAGGGCGTATGCTGCCGCATCCACGACAACGTTTTTGACCTCCGTAAATGGAGCTGCCAGTAAACACCATAATCCCGCTTCTCCTATCCCGATCAGATTCACCCCTGAAACATCACCTCTGTTTGTGAAGCAGTGCAGTGCTGTTACAATATCTTGCACGCGTAGGGCTGCGGTTGTTCGGTTATAGGTGGTAAAGTAATTGGTAGTTTCCGATCTCTCATAGTCGCTATGCTCACCCGTCCCAAAAACATCAATGATCAGTACTTTCTGGTCAGCACTGAGTAAATCTGTGATGAGCGAACAAGGTTCGCCTGTCTCCGAATTGATTAAATTCGCCTTACCCTCTGGATGCACAATCAGCGTTACCGGATCGTGGTCTATTAGAGGTTCTCGGCTAAATAGCAACGTAGGAATCGCGTCCCCCATACCCTTTCTACCGATGACAAGGTGTCTCGCGGATAAACGGGTATGATACGTTGTCGGAAACGCGCCGTCTGGTTCAACAAGCGTTACATCCGTGCTTTTCGGGAGGTGCAACCCGAGCGCGTGTTGTAACCCGCTACCCATTTCTTCGCGAAATGTTTGGAGTTCCGTTTCGTTCGTCGGCTTTACTTTTTCGAGTGCTTCTTGGGATCTGTCCGCCCACACCGGTAGAAACTCGTCCTGTTTCATGGCGTGCGGTGGTAGATCGCGTTCCGAGAAAACCAGCAGTGCCTCATCGGGTTCAACTTCAAACGCCACCTCTTTAAACGCCGAAGTGTCCTCTGCCGCCAGAAACCACTTCGCGAACCATGCATAGACCGCTTCGCGGCTTTCCTTATTGTAGTTATGCTCTGCGTCTATCTGAACCTGATGGACTTTGTCTTCCGCATTGAAGTGCGCATAGATACTTCGGATAGCGGGATATTCAACCGTGGGTGTATTTACCGTCCAGTCGCCTGTCGCGGACACGAGTAGGAGTGGACGCGGTGCCATCAGTGCGCCGATTTCAATGTTACTCGCATCCAAACGCAGGTTCGGTGCGTTTTCACAGATACATCCGCCCTGCATCGTGGCTGAGATCATATTGACGGGTGCCGAGACCTTAATGCGTTCATCGACCGCCGTCAATATAAAGGTTTGCGTGCCACCCCCTGATGCCCCTGTACATCCGATGCGTTCATTATCCACATCTGGTAGACTCTCCAAAAAGTCGATGGAACGGATACTGTTCTGGAGTTGAAGTCCCATGGCGCTGAGTCCCCACAGTCCTTCATGCGCGCCGCCGTAATCGTGTTCTATCTGTTTGCCACTGTCGTTGTAGCCGATCATATCGTAAGCAAAAATGACGTACCCCTGCTTAGCGAAGTTGATACAGCGACCGGGGATTGAACCGCGCTCGATACTCTCAAGCCTTCCGCGACTCCAGTGTCCATGGGGACTCACAATTCCTGGGAACGGACCGGATTTCCCAAGGGGTCGGTACAGATTTCCGGTCGTGAAGAAGCCGGGAAAGGGTTCAAAATAGACCTTTTCGATGCTATAATCGTCTCGCTCGATTCTCCCGAAGATCTCGGCATTTAGGGGTGTCGGTTCGTGCGTCGGAATTAATCCGTTAGCGACACGCACCTGCTGACGTAAGGCTGCCGCTTTTTCAGTCCATTCCGCTTTCGTATAGCCGGGAAACGTGTAGGGGGTGTTGAGGGTGCGCGGCGTGCCGCCGCGGGCATCATTGACGCGCTGCGACGCCTCAGCAAAAACGTGGGCGAGTTCGTGATGTTGTTCAGCCATTTTTTATCTCCTCCAAATGTTTCGTAACGATAAACTTCAGAAGTTGGACGATCTGTTCTGCATCCCATATTCCGTTATATACCGGCGAAAATTCAAGTGTGAACGTTGGTTTGTCGGTCTCAATCTCGCTGACGACCCCGCGCACGAATGCCCAACTGTCATTGACGGTATAGCATCCGAAAACTTCCTGTTCAGGATTAGGGTCTTTTTCCCAATTGAGCCGTGCTGCGGCAAGCATTTCGCCGTAGAGTTGAAATTGTGGATCGGGTGCATGAATACCGCGTTTTGCTTCATTCACGATAAGATACGGGGGCCGAATACGTCCACCGAGCGCGGGGGCCAGAGCACCATCAGCCTCGCCTTCTAATTCAAACGCTAAGTATGAGGCTTTCAGCGGAACGCCACTCCACGCTTGAATGTGCCCCTGTTCTGCAAGTACCAACATCGGATAAATCGCACGTGCCCAGAGCGTCGTTTCGTTCATAACAACGAGATGCCGATGGTAAAGCGTTGACTTGATATCGTCAAGTCGTCTGCGTTCCTCTGCGGTGAGGGGTATCCGCATTTTCTCCCATTCCTCTGGGACAATGTAATTTTCGTTCAACGTTACAAGGGTCTTGACTATTTCTTCCGAGAGTTGTGAAAATACATAGGTACACATCGTTGAAAACCTCCATCCACTGATCTTATTTGTTATCTCTAGCGAATACTATATCGGGTTTTATGCCCTCTGATGTTGCTAACACAGCATCCCCATCTTCCTTTTCTCCACGAAAACCCTCGGATCCCAGCGGTTTAATTGAAAGTTTCCCTCCAAGGGCAGATAGAATAGTTACGAACATGTCAAGTCGCGGAGGTTCCTCAGACGAAAGCACTTTCGAGAAAACTTCTCCATTCACGCCAGTTTTTTTGCTAAGCTCAGTAATACCCCCTTGAGATTCCACAAACGTTCGGAGGGCAAGCAGAAACACTGCGGTATCCCCATCAACTTGGTATTCTTCCATTGCGAATTGAATATAGTCAAATGCCGCATCCCAGTCGGCTGCAAGTTGCTCTACTACGATCTCTCGCCATTTCCGGTACTTTCTCATCGCTGTTTCTCCTTATGTTCTAACCAATAGGTTTTTGCGCGTTGGATGTCGCGTGCCTGCGTTGACTTATCCCCGCCACAAAGCAAAAGGACGATTGTTCTCCCCACCTCACCAAAGTAGATACGATAGCCTGGCCCAAAATGGAGACGCAGCTCAAAAACACCGCTACCAACAGATTCGCAATCGCCAAAGTTCCCTTTTTCCAAGCGATCAAGTCGTCCTCGAATTCTGGTTTGTGTTTTTGTATCTTGAATGGATGCAAACCATTCCGTGAACGGTACTTGACCATTTAAGGTCTCGTAAACTTCTATGTCTCGGGGCTGTGTATTGCGCATTATTGATTTTTTCTCTGTCAGTGAATGTTACACCTGAATTTGTAAGATACACCGAAATTACTATAACAGATACGACATCCTTTGTCAAATTAGAAGCGTTGGCTTTCAGACGAAATTGCTTGATTTTCCGAACACATTCTGGTATAATACAGTCAAAAAGGATATATAATATGAAAATTCTGGTTGTGGGACAAGGCGGCCGCGAACATACACTTGTTTGGAAGCTTGCCCAGAGTCCACTCGTTGAAAAAATCTATTGCGCCCCCGGGAATCCCGGTATTGCTAAAATTGCAGAACTTATCCCGATGCCGGATCGGTTTACCGAGTTAGCGGACTGGGCGGAGTCCCAAAACATCGCGTTAACTGTTGTCGGTCCCGAAGCACCCTTGGCTGAAGGGATCGTTGATGTATTTAGTGAACGCGGGTTGAAGGCATTTGGACCGGATAAACGCGGAGCATACTTGGAAGCGAGTAAAGATTTCGCTAAGCAGCTCATGGTAAAAAACGGAATCCCGACAGCTGAACACCAGACGTTTACGGATGCCGAAGAAGCCATGGCTTATGTCGAAGATCGCGATGCCCCTGTTTTCGTTAAGGCGAATGGACTTGCAGCAGGCAAAGGCGTTATGCCCGGACGCACCTTCAAAGAGGCATTGCAAGCCGTCACAACGATTCTGGTAGATAGGGCATTCGGAGAGGCGGGTGATAGTGTCGTTATCGAAGAGGAGCTCATCGGCGAAGAAGCCTCCTTTACCGTGCTTACCGACGGCACTTACTGTCTCCCGTTTGTCAGTTCTCAGGACCACAAAATGTCCCACGATGGTGATACCGGCAAGAATACCGGTGGGATGGGTGCATACTCTCCCGCGCCCGTTATCACACCAGAATTACACGACGATGTGATGCAGCGCATCGTTTATCCGACTGTCAACGGCATGGCAGCTATCGGAAGACCCTTCAAAGGTGTACTATACGTTGGATTGATGATTACCGATGCGGGTCCGAAAGTGGTAGAATTCAACTGTCGTTTTGGCGATCCTGAGGCGCAAGTCCTCTTGCCTCGTCTCAAAAGTGATTTGGTGCCTTTGTTGATGGCGTGTATTGATGGAACGCTTGAACAGCACGCTAACGTGCAATGGCATGATGCGGCAGCCGCATGTGTCGTTATGGCTTCGGGTGGGTATCCAGACCCCTACCAGACCGGGATAGTTATCACAGGGCTTGAAGATGCCGATGCGATTGAAGGCGTTACCGTCTTTCATGCAGGTACAAAGCAGAACGGTGAAACCATTGTCACGGATGGTGGTAGAGTGTTGGGTGTCACGGCTATGGCTGGTGGATTGCGCGATGCGATTCAACAGGCATATAAAGGTGTGTCCGCCATTCATTTTGATAACGCACACGTCCGAGATGACATCGGATATCGGGCATTGAAGCGCAGCTGAGATGCTACGGATGTACGCCAATTGCAATCCAACAGGTTCTGGACGCTTAAAAGCGTTTTTTTTAAGGAAAAAGCATATTCTCGCGTCGTGTAGAGGTGCCATGTCTAAGAAGATGTCAACTTATATTAATAGATGGCGTTGTAATGGTGCAGAAAGATGGGAATTGAATTAACATATAAAATCGCCAAGTGTTGTACGCCACAAGAGGGGAACCCAATTACTGGCTATTTTAAAGAGGATGGCACTATTGCTGTTCATGATGCCACATGTAGCACGGTACAAGATTTACGAACTGAACGATTACTAAAAGTAACTTGGAATGAGATTCGAGCAACCGAGGCTCCGCCGGATTCAATTGCACTCCCCTCTGAATTTGCGGAGCTTGATGAGACCGATTACTTCATACTGAAACACCACCAAGAATTGGGCATGGACTACTCTATTGTTGTCGCGGAAGCCTTGAGAATCCCGCTGGAGGAGATGCACCAGCGACATCGTAAATTGAGAGACTTAGGGGGTTTGAAACGCGTTGAAGGGCGTATCATCCACTATCGAAAAAATATCGTCAAGGGAAAATGGATCAAGCATCGAAATCACACCTATTATGAACTGACACCTGAAGGTAAAACGTGGATCCAAGCTTTTGAAAATCAGCAAACTCCATCAGGAACATAGGCGCGAAAATTCCGAAAGATGTTGCTCACACATCTATACTTTTAAATATACAATGAAAAGAAAAACGAAACGCGGAGGGACTTTATCATGTTAAATCATTTGCTAAACTGGGGCATTGATGTACGACGACGTAGAAACCGAACGCGCTCTGTCATCTTATTATCGCTTATCCTACACATGATTTTCGCGATTACCTACCTGTTCCTTCCAATCAATCAACTCCACCAAGAACAAGCGGATGCCCTCGCTGTGGATCTGATTAACGATGCCGAAGCACCCAGAAAACGGAAGCAGAAACCGAAACCCCCGCTCACGAAGAAGATGTATAATCCGAATGAGGAACTCGCCCGAGACGCCATGGAAAAGAAGATTGAAGCGGCTCGAAATCAGATAGACGAGGTCATGAAACTCAGTCCACGTGTTGTTCTCAAAGATGTAGAGATCAACAAGGCACCCGTGAGCGAGATAATTCCAGATGTTATGACGGACGCGCAATTACGGGATGCGGAAGCCTCGAATCTCAGCAGACTTATCGCACAACCCGGACAGACAGATGGGCGCGGTGTTGTTACCGGCAGGGTCCGCGCGCGCGGCGACGGTATGGGTAGATTCCGTGGGGATGGACAAAGCGGCTCCGACGGTGGACTCCTTGGGGGTGGAGGAAAGGACGGTGCCTCAGACCGACTCGGTATCATCGATTTTCTCGATGAATTCGGGGGACCTAAAGATGTCGTCTACTGTCTTGATATAACCGCGAGTATGCAGGCTGCCGGCATGAAAAAACTGCCACTGGCAATAAACGCTCTCAAAGATTCCGTGATGATGTTAGGGAATAATGACAAACTGAACATTGTCGCGTTTTCTGAAACGGCTGAACCTATGAGCGAGGGAATGCTGCCCGCGAACTCCACAAACATAAAACGTGTCTTGAAATATCTCGACAGGTTCACACCCGAAAGTATCCAGAACAATCTGGACACTAACATTCTCTCCGCCATTAAAGCGGCTTTAGCGTTTGAGCCGACTGTTGTTGTTTTGATAACAGACGGCTTACCGCAGATAGATAAAGACGATCAGGTGTATATTGAAACAAATACGCAGAAGATTCTTGATGTTGTGCGTGAACATAACCGCAATAATGCCGTTATCTATGTGGTCGCTCTTGAATTTGATTTCAAAACCGCCCATGCTGCCGAACTCCTTGTCTCCCTTGCTGAGGAACATGGTGGAAAGATAAAGGCTATTGATGGCGGGCAATTGTCTGAATTCGCAGAACAGGATGGATTGACCGATTAATTACAGTTTGCAATTGGAGTTTAAATATGAATCAGAAATCTGCTACGGGGATCGTTGACCAATTTCGGTTAGAGGGTAAAGTCAGTCTCGTCACTGGAGCGAGTCGCGGCATTGGACTTGCAATGGCGGAAGGACTTGCAGGGGCAGGTTCGGATCTCGTCGTTGTAGGCAGAGAAATAGAGACCTTGACCCCCGTCGCTGAACGGATTGCCGATGAAACCGGCAGAAACGTCCTCCCTATTCAGGCGGATGTCAGCAATCTTACAGAAATTGACGCGCTCGTCGCACAAACTGTGGAAACTTTAGGACGGCTTGATGTCCTCGTCAACAACGCTGGCGTCAATATACGCAATCCTGCCTTGGAATTTACCGAGGCGGATTGGGACTTCGTTACGGATATTAATCTGAAAGGCGCGTTTTTTCTCGCAAAAGCCTGCGGCACTGTCATGCAGCGACAAAACTCGGGGAAAGTCATCAACACGTTGTCCCTCACCTCAGCGATAGGGCTCCCCACGAGTGTCGCCTATACCGCAGCGAAAGGGGGACTCCTCCAACTAACGAAGTTGCTCGCCGTAGAATGGGCGGAGCACAACATTCAAGTCAACGGCATCGCGCCCGGCTTCATCCGAACCGAGATGACTGCCCCCGCACGCGAGGACAGCCGAAACCGATGGATTCTCAATCGCACCCCCGCAGACCGATGGGGTGAACCTGAGGACCTTGCGGGCTTAACAATTTTCTTTGCCTCTAATGCCTCTGACTTTGTCACTGGACAAATGGTTTTCGTCGATGGTGGGTTCATGGCGGGTAGCGACTGGAGGCGACAGTCTTAAAATGGAAAAAGATCCGGATATATTGCAAGCCGAAAGTCCCGCAGTATTGGTAGCGGTGAAGCAGATCTTGAGCGAATTTGCGCTTGAAGACGTTTCACTTTTTGACCATACACCAGTGTTGCGGATACAGGTTTCGGAAGCACAATTTACGCGTGCCCTTCAATTGCGGGAAACCTTAGTCGATCGGATAAAGCCCTTGGGATACCGATTCATCGCACTCGATTTAGACGAGTTGTAAGACGTGATAGGTGGTGGCGGATTTCAACAAGATTTTCAGGTATTTTCCTAACCCGCTCGGTTTCCAATCTCCGGAATCGGGCATCACAATTTTTTTAGGTTGACATCCAAGCACAAATATGATTTACTATACACAAAGGAGATATCTGATGACACAAAGGAGATATCTGATGAAAACCCTTCTCATCCTCTTGATACTCTTATGTGCGATCACAATGCCGGCCCTTGCAGAGTTGACTGATGCAGATCTTAATAAGATCCGCTTGATCGTCAAGGAAGAAATTAAAGAGGAAATCAAACCCATAAAAGCAGATATTAGCACACTAAAGGAAGATGTCGCACGGTTAGATGGACGTATGACCGGCGTTGAAAAACAGGTTTCACATGCCACAAATGTAACATATGGGCTCATCGCTCTGATTGTCGTCGCCATAGGCATCCCTGCTTGGCGCGGCAAGAAAGACCGCGACCAGGAGCGAAAAATCGAAGAACTTAGGCAAGAAATCGAAGCCCTTAAACAACAGCGAATCGTAAGCCCCTGACACGGATAAAATGTTACACTTTCCGCTGAAATATTCTACATTCCCCATCCAACAAAAATTTGATTTTCACCCCGCAATGTGTTATAATTTTAAAGCAAAACTTGTGAACCAACGCTTCATGAAGCTTGATGTTCCTGCTCAGGGACCCGACAAAATCATGGGAGGACTGAGTGAGATAAAAAGACGGCAAAATACATAAGGAAACCCATGCAGAAAACTGGACAAGACCCCTCACCCACAAAGCATCTTGTCGCAACATACCTCAGCGATGTCAAAAGTAAGGTCGATGCCTGTATTTTTGATTTTCTCCCGACTACCCACAAGCACCCGGATGTCCATCAGTTGTACCAGATGATGTTAGACTACCCGCGCCGCGCCGCGAAAGGGTTACGGCCCGCGCTCTGCATGCTCATGTGTGAGGCGTTCGGCGGTGATACGCAGCGCGCCGTTAACACGGCTGCCTCCCTTGAACTCCTCCAAAATTGGCTTCTGATTCACGACGATATCGAAGATGGTTCCGAGCTGCGCAGAGGCGAACCGTGTCTCCATCAAAAACACGGCATCCCAATGGCGATCAACGTTGGGGACGCGCTCCATTGCAAGATGTGGGAGATGCTCCACCGAAACACAGAGATTCTCGGACATCAACTCGCCTTCCGAATTTTATCGGAATTCATACAACTCAGCAACCAAGTCGTTGAGGGACAGCACATTGAATTGAGTTGGGTGAGCGATAACCGCTGGAATCTCGATGAAGATGACTACTTAACGATGTGCATCCAGAAAACCGCATGGTATACCTGTATCACACCGTGTCGGGTGGGGGCAATCATCGGTGGCGCAAGTGAAACAGAAATAGATGGACTCGTAGAACTCGGTAAAGAACTCGGCGTCGCCTTTCAAATTCAGGACGATGTCCTTAACCTGATCGGGGATGTCGGCAGGTATGGAAAAGAGATTGCCGGGGATATTAGTGAAGGCAAGCGGACTCTCGTTCTTATTCATCTTATCAATGCTTGCAGCTCCGCTGAAGCCAAGCAGGTGATTGACATCATGGCACGTCCGCGTGATGAGAAAACCGAGGCTGAAGTCGAGAGCGTGCTCCACTTAATGCAAAAATATAAATCCATTACCTATGCCCAGCAGCGGTCTCAAGCACTCTTACAGGAAGCCGCTGGACGGTTTCAGAACAATTTTGCCCATCTCCCTGATGGAGAGGCAAAGCAGTTGTTTTTTTCTTTAATCCGTTTTTTCGTTGAACGTGAATACTAATGAAAAAGGAGAACTAAATGAACGATATTTCCTCTGGTAAATTGCGGGGCATCATGAAACTCGCAGATGCGAATGGTCGCTTTAAAATGATGGCGATTGATCAGCGGGGTTCCATGGTACAGGCACTCGCAGATGCGCTTAACAAGGATAACGCTGAAGTCCAATACGAAGATGTTGCAGCCCTGAAAACTCTAATTACTCGCATCCTTTCCCCCAATTCAACAGCGGTTCTGACCGACCCAATTTACGGGCACCCCTACTCTATTGGCGAGATTCCACGGGATGTCGCATTGTTGTTAGCCTATGAAGAATCAGGCTATGTCAGCGAAGGGGTTGCCGAGAACGAACGCCTCTCCAATCCGATTGAAAACTGGAGCATCGCCAAGGCACAGCGTGCCGGTGCAGATGCCATTAAACTCCTCGCCTATTACCACCCTGATGCCTCCGCTGAAACCCTTGAACACCAACAAGCCTTTGTGCGTCATGTCGGGGACGAATGCGAAAAGCAGGATTTGCCGTTTTTGTTGGAATTGGTCAGTTATGCCCTTGAGGGGACAGCGAAGAGTGTCGGCTTCGCCAAACAGAAACCCGACCTTGTGATTCGGAGTGTCGAGGAGTTCACGGATCCAAGTTACAAAGTCGACATTCTGAAGTTAGAATTCCCTGCCGATCTGAAATACACAGCAGATTATAAAGATGCCAGTTTTTATGAAGGTGACTCGGCGTATGAACTCGCTGAAGTGAAGGAAATCTGCCAGAAGTTAGATGAAACCTCAACACTCCCCTGGGTAATTTTGAGTGCTGGCGTGGATATTGAAGAATTCATTGAGAACGTTGACCTGGCGACCGGTGCCGGTGCGAGTGGTTTCCTCTGTGGCAGAGCCATCTGGAAAGATGCTGTCCAATACTATCCTGACACTGGGGCGGTTAAGCAGTTCTTGGAGAACGAAGCCACAACGAACTTCAAGAACGCGAACGCTGCGGCGGAGAACGCGCTACCGTGGTTTGAGCATCGCCAGTTTGGGGGTGTAGAAAACGTTCAGATTGCCAAACAATCCGCAACGTGGTATCAAGATTATTAATTTTACCTTGCGGATAAGGAACGGGAACCTGTATCTTAATGTTTTTCGTGTTCGAGTTGAAGAAATTCCCAAGCAAAAACACCTCCACTACGTTTCGGGCTTGGTTTTTGGTGTTTTGGGCTTGACGTGCTTTTAACACTTTACTGTTTTAACGGCAGCGCGCCCTGAATTTTCTTGGCAATTTTTTCCGCGATATGGAGGGTTGTTTCCTCGGGAACCTGCCCTCCTATTTCGGCAACCAGCACGACTATCGTCTGTTGGACGAACAGAAAATTCGCCCCAGCCTGCCACACAATATCACCCAGTCCATGTTGATCATTTGCCGGGGGTTGATAGATAGAATCGCGTCCACCTAATTTCGGCACGGTCTGTGCTGAAAACCGAAATCTGCCTTCATCAGCGGCTGTGCGTGCTTCGTCGTGTGACTCGAAAAACCAGTAATTGATGACAACTTGCTGTGCTGCTGAGTGGTTTAACCACCATCTGTCTCGCCAACCGAATTGTGCCGTCGGTCGCCTTGGGGCTGTTGGAGAGTAGATTTCCTGGGCAGAAGTGTGACGTGCGGCCACATCCGCCAAGTCATCCGTTGTGAGTTGAATGGATTCAAGCGTAAATTCCATGTGGGTATGATAACATCTTTTATACCAACATTTCAAATTAAATTATTGAAGGTTTTTCCGGCACAAACCAACTAACAAAAAAGAAAGGGAAGAGACTGATAAACAGACTATCTTATTTTAATTTTAACGTCTTGCGAACAATTAAAAAATGAGAATATTAGCGCGGTATACACTTAAAGAATTTCTTCCACCGTTCATCATAGCACTTATCTGTTTTACCTTTATCCTCATCTTCGATGACCTTTTTCGGTTGACGAAGCTTTTCGTGCAGAAGGGGATCAGTCCGGTTTACCTTATTGAGTTGCTCATCTATGTGATGCCGGCTTCGGTTGTGTTATCTCTTCCGATGGCGGCTTTGGTCGCGATTTTACTTTCTCTCGGAAGACTCTCTACCGATAATGAAATCATCGCAATGAAAGCACACGGGGTCGCTTTTCATCGTCTGATGCTTCCGCTTTTAGGCATGGCGGTGGTGCTGAGCGTCGCTGATCTGGCATTGATGGACTATGCACTACCAAGGGCAAACCTCGCTTATGCCACACTCAAACGCGACATTCAAAGACACAATCCGACGTTCGTTTTGGAAGAAGCCACCGTTATGAAGGAGCTGGAGAGAGAAGGCAAGTTATGGATGTACGAATCCACAGATGCCAAGAGCGGACGCATGCAGGATGTCAAAATATGGGATGGTATTTGGACTGGACGCCCTCGGTTCAGTCACGCGCAAGAAGGGACCCTCGGTTTTGAAAATGGTAGAGCCGTGCTGACGCTTTACGATGGACTCACTTATGAACCAACAACCGATAATTCAGATGGATATCGTATAACAAAGTTCCAGCAGCAACAACTTGCGCTGCAGTTGACTGAGGATCTGGAGCGTGGTGCCTTACAGAACCAAACACCACGGTCAATGACTATTGTCCAACTCAAGGCATTCATCAATAAGTTAGAAGCCTCCGTCCCAACGAGTCAGAATCCTGATTATACCCGTAATAGACTCCGTTTGGCGGAAGTTGAGTACCACAAAAAGTTTTCTATCCCTTTCGCGTGTTTAGCGTTCGGATTGATGGGCGTGCCGCTTGGGTTGATGGTAAAACAGGGCGGTAAGATGATTGGGTTCGGCATCGGCTTAACCGTCATCTTGGTTTACTACTTACTGCTTCAAATCGGTCAAAGTGCGGGTTTGAACGGCATGGTATCCCCTGCCCTTGCCATGTGGCTTCCCAATATTGTTATTGGTGCGTTCGGCATTTTTCTGAGTGTCCGCATGATAGGCGAAGGAACGCTGCGGACGTGGCGTGGTCGAGACAAGCTGACGCTTGTCGTCAATAGGAAAGTTGAATCATAGCCGAAAAGAAGCAATCAGCAGTCAGTTGTCAATGCCTATGATTTTTCTCGAAATCCTAAGTCTGTAGTCCGTAACGTAGTGGAGGACAGATTTAAGAAAGGCACTTGATTGTCAGTTCCATGTCCTTATTCCGCAAGGTATAATTAAAAATTGAATATTTTAGATCGATACCTGCTTCGCGAATACCTGAAAGCCTTTTTTGTGGGGCTTCTGTTTTTTATTGCCCTGATTATTATCGTCCGTTTGCTGGATAAGGACATCAAGAAGTTTGATGATGATGTCGCTTATATCACGGCTGTTAAAATCGTTCTCTACCAAGCACCCCGTCGGATTATGGAGGTAGTGCCTGTTGCTGCATTTGTCGCTATCTTTTTTGTGCTGGGTAGGATGGTCCAAAGCAACGAGTTCACCGCTATGAAGGCGGGGGGACTTAGCGTTTACCGGCTTCTCGTTCCTATTGTGATTGTAATGATCGTTATTTGTGGAGTCTTCGCGCTTTTTTATAACCGCGTCGCGGCACCCGCCTTTCATGAAGCACACCTCTTGCAAAACAACGTTAGACCGCGTCGCGGCAGAAACATCGTCTTCAAAGGCAAAGACGACCGTATCTTTTACTCACAGCGGATTGCTTTGGACGCACGTAAAATCCAACAACTCACCATCTATGAACACGATACAGAGGGGAAACTCGCTCGCGTAACCTTCGCAAAGGCAGCGGCGTGGACCCCTACCCACTGGCAACTCACGGACGGATACATTCGCCACTTTGAAGGCGGGATAGAGGTCGGTTATGAAGCCTTCGATAGGCATGCGATTGAACGACACGAGGATCCTGCCCGTTTTATCGGGAGTGAAAAGGATCCGAGAGCGATGACCATCGAAGAACTCCGCCAGCAGATCACCTATAAGCAGGAAGCCGGACAGATTTCGCGCAAAGAGCAGGTAAAGTTGTATCACAAAACAGCGTACCCGTTCGCGGCTGTCGTTGTTGTTATGCTTGGCGCGCCTATTGCTATCCGTTTTGGGAGAGCAGGTTTCTTCGCGGGGCTCGTGATGGCTTTCTTCCTCTCTTTTATCTATTGGGCACTCTCCTTCGCAACACTTGAGGGATTGAGTGAAAGCGGAAAACTTCATCCCTTTCTCGCCTGTTGGGGCGCGAACATCCTCTACGCTGCGGTGGGGGGTATCATGATCTGGCGCACCCCGAAATAATCAAACCAACTTCACCGAACCGCACGGAAAATTAGGCGAATAGTGTATGGGTAAGCCCAGAGCCAATAGCCCGTAATGACATGGAGGGCGGCTATACGGAGAGGCACATAAAAGTTCAAACCAACTTCACCGAACCGCACGGAAAATTAAAAAAATTGGCAACTTCTTCTTCAAAATTCGCAGTTTCACGCCTATCCCTTTCATTCTCGCACTCCTCTATTTTGCTGAACCTGTGTGGTATACCGTAGGCATTGGCGCGTTGTTCATTGCTGTCGGTGAGTTTCTCAGAATATGGGCGGTCGGATATGCCGGCGCATCCACCCGTGCGCGGACCCTCGGTGCCGCCCGCGATCTCGTTACAACCGGTCCGTATGGATACGTCCGTAACCCCCTTTATCTCGGTAATTTCCTGCTCAGCCTCGGGGTCTGCCTTGTCGCGAATGTCTATTGGCTGATCGCCGTCCTTGTTATCGGTTATCTCCTCCAATACCTCCCGATTATCGCAGTAGAGGAAGCGTATTTGCTGGAATCCTGCGGTTCCGTCTATGGGGCATATCGAGCGCGGGTGCCCCGCTTTATCCCTCAATTTCATCCGTATCCCGAACCCTCTCTTCACGATTTTTCTTGGACACGCGCCATCAAAAGCGAAAAGCGGACGTTGACAGCGATTGTCTGCGTCATTGGATTGATTTTCGCAAGGCAGTTTGTAGGTATGGTTGGGTAATGGACAAATCTGCATCCAATCTGTAGGAGGTGGATAATGTTTGACAGAACTGCAAAAGTGCAAAAAGTAACATGGAAAACAATACTGGCAGGTCCGTTGATTTTGGGAACTATGATGTTTCCATCGGATAGCACCAGCGCACTTGCCTTGATTGCAACGGGTAGTATTGTGGCTATATCAGGACTCATGACTCTCGGCATTCCACGAGTGGCTCGCTCTGTATTTGTTGCTTGCTGTGCTATTTTTGCCTTAGGGTGTGCTATAGGAGGGTTCGGACTCGCTAACATATTGGAGCGTCAGTTCCCCAATTATCCAACCGTCAGCCAGTGGGAATGGCTCCAAGGGTTCCCATTAGTTTTTGAGAATCTGGCAATTCTGATATGGGTTTACGTTGTTCTGAACATAGCTCCCGTAACCCGTTTCTTGTATATTAGTACAGTTTTCGTCGCTGCTGCAGCTGGATATTCACTCACTTCTGATGTGCTCGCAATAAGGGATGCCATCGTTTTCGGTGTGACTCGCGAAATCGCAGATTGGGAACAAGGAGCAGAATGGCTCTTGAATGGTTGCGCGCTGACGGTTTGGGCACGTCTTGTCATCAGACAACTTGCTTCCACGTCAATTGAAGCGTTCACAGGAAAGCTTACCCTATTTGTTGGAGTCGTTTACATTTTAGGAGGAATTTTTGGGATTCTATGGGACCTCTTTACGTGATGCTGGAATAGATGACAGAGGTAGCACCTTCCGAAATTCACAACTTTCCTTAACATTATTTCCATAATAGTGTATAATGAAAAGTGATGATGTTGTTCAACTTTCAGACGTGTGTTCACAAGTTCCTGCCCAAATAACTCGAAACCCATAACTTTTCAGAAATAGAAGGAGACGCATCTCATGAAAAAAATAGTATTCTCGCTCATGATACCTTCCGTCCTCCTGATGCTGTTGGTTCTGCCGGTTAACATCGTCTCAGCGCGAGCGTTTAACAACGATTTCGAGACGGGCGACCTCACGGATTGGGAGCCAGATGGAGAGGCATTCGATTTCCAGCCTACTTGGGGAGATAATCCAACAGCACGAAACCGCGGTCAGCCCTCTGAACATCAAGGGGATTGGTGGTTAGGTTTATACGAAAAGTACCAAGGTCCAGATAAAGGGAAGAAACTCGGACAGAATCCGGGTGCTACGCAGGGCGATGGACCGCAAGGCACCCTCACCTCAATTGAGTTCACGATTATCGGAAAGACGATGAACTTCCTCATCGGCGGCGGCAACCACCCCTGGAAGGATGATCCTGCTCCCTGTTGTGTTAACCTCGAAATCAAAGGCAAGGTCGTGCGCACAGCAACAGGGAAGGCTACCGAAACAATGGCACGCGTAGAGTGGGATGTCGCCGAATTCAAAGGCGATACCGCCCAAATTGTTGTTGTGGATAACAATAGCGGCGGGTGGGGACATCCGAACTTTGACGATATACATCAAGCCGATTCCAAAGGAAAGAATATCCCGTGGGAACAGGTCCTGTCTGTCGATGCCCGCGGGAAGTTGGCTGTCACTTGGGCACAGATGAAAAAGTACTATTAGTTTGACAATTGAACAACATCATCATGCTTTCATTCATTCTTCAATAGATAAAATGCGTTTTGCCCAATAGCGACTATATCTGCGCCAACCCGGCGCGCTCCCGGAAGCGATTGAACGTTTTCAGGATTCCGCGTTCCATCGTGTAATCAGGCGTAAATCCCATCTCCTCAGCGATAGGTGTTGCGTCGTAGTCCCACGAGATTCCAAACACCCCTGGCTCCAGCGTAATCTGTGCATCTGGTACCAAGGTCTTGAGGTATGCCACGCCGTCCTTGACAGGTCGGATACCGCCCTTTACATTGAAGACGCGTGTTTGCGTTGTTGGACAGGTGCAGGAGACAACAATCGAACGAGCCACATCCTCTACATACTGCCAATCCACGGCATCATCACCGAACGGACAGACGTGTGATTTACCTAACGCCACCGCTTCGATCATTTGCGTCGTGAATGAACTCATGCCGCGGGTTCTACCGACCCCATAGACCGCAGTAAACCGAAGTCCGATGGAATCCACACCGTAGGCATCAAAATAGTGCATCGCGTATCTTTCGTTGAGGGATTTGCATGCCCCATAGATAAACTTTGGATAGTGGGGCGCATCATTGAGAATCTGTTCGTGATTGTAATCCTCTGGCGCTCCAAAGACGGCAACACTGCTTGCCCACACGACACGTTTGAGGTTGAAAATACGAGCCGCTTCCAATATGTTGATCGTGCCTTCGCAAACCACCTTTAAGGCTTCTGGTGGATTCGCATTGCACGCTGGCACCTGCCACGAGGCGAGATGGATGATCCGATCAATCTCATGGTCTTGGACAGTGCGTAAGATATGTGGCAGATCGGTGATGTCTCCCTGCACAAAGGTGAACCCTTCAAGGTGTTCATCCGTGAGGACCATTTTCGGGATCGTTAGGTCGTAAGCAAAATCGTAAACGACTACCTTTTCACCGGCGGTCAATAGGTCGCGGATGACGTAAGTACCGATGCATCCCATGCCACCGGTGATCAGATATGCCATAATCTTTCTCCTTCTTTTCAACGGGCGCGATCGGAGGACCGCGCCGTTCTACCAAGTAGAGGCGAGGTAACCGCGCCCTTACACGAGAGGCGTTTCTACATTCACAAGGATGTCTTCACCCTCCACTTTAACAGGATAGGTGGGTAGTTTCTCCTCACCGGGCCACACACATTCGCCTGTCGTCACATCAAACTCCCACATGTGGAGTGGGCAGGTAACACAGTTGTTATCTAAAAAGCCGTAACTCAAAACCCCACCGAGGTGTGGGCAGATGTTGTTCATGGCGTAATACTCGCCCTTCACATTGTAGATACCGATGAAAACACCTTCAACTTTCACACCAATACATTTACCGGGTTGAATCTGGTCGGTTGTTGCGGCTTTTACAAATTGTGACATAATTTCTCCGTCTTTTCGTGCCTTTTATGAAGCACGAGGTTGAAATCGCAATTGATGTCGTTACTTCTAAAGAGTTTCGGTCCTCGGCTTTGGTTTCAAACAGAGTGAACCGCCTGCTACCGAAACCTGCTTACTATAGTAAAGTTCAGAATTAATTAGACACTCCGCACCGGCGAGGTTAGAAACCTCGCCTACCAGGGGAGAGGAGAGTGTCTATTTATTTTTAGGTTTTACCATAAATCACACGAAATTTGTAGCACCTATTCTTTGTGAATTAGGCGTCATCCATTGGATACAGACTACATCCGCCATCTACGAGTAGCACTGTTCCAGTCATATAATCTGCAGCTGCGCTGCAGAGAAATAGAAAGGCGTCTGCCACCGAGTCAAGCGGTTGCATAACGCCAAGAGGGATGGCTTTCTGCGCCCGAGCGCGATAGGTTGGATCCGTATCCCACTGTTGTTTGGCAAGTCCAACGCTGACGATCCCGGGGGCGACTGCGTTGGCGCGAATGCCTTTGTCGGCGAGTTCCCTTGCAAAGGAACGCATTAACTGCTTCATTGCAGCCTTGCTGGCGTTATACGGTCCAATCTCAGGCCACGGCACATCAGCGACCCAAGATGTCGTAAAAATGAGGTGTCCTTTCATACCGTCTTCAAGCATTGAACGGGATGCGGCACTGCCCAATAAGAACGCTGTCCGGACATTGACTGCCATCGTCTCATCCCACTCGTCTGCTCTGTATTCCAACAACGGTTTCGGAATTACCATACCGATATGACACAAAGCGACGTGGATAGGTCCAAACCGTTCGCGAGCCGTCTTTACCAGCATATCGGTTTCATCGGTGTCCATCAGATCTGCTTTGACGTAGTTTATTTTCGATAGGTCAATGCCGTTCTCACTAAGTCGGTCTGATGCCTGTTGATCCGTCAGGATGTCGTTCACCGTTAGGTTCGCGCCGTGTGCCATTAATTTTTTGACGATTCCGAGCCCGATCGCTCCGCACCCGCCGGAAATAACGATGTGTCGTCCAGCGAGTGCATCGTTACGGAAAGCCATTGCCAGATTCTCCTGTTATTTCGTCATTACCTTACCTTCACCACGCGGATCCGTCCCACCGTCATGATGCGTTCCATCGTCCGAGACGCGAACACCGTGCCCTGGACCTCCGATGCCCGCAGTTGAGGTAACTTCGTGTCCGAGTTCTCTTAACGCTGCAAGCACATCTTCACCGGCACGAGGTTCGACTTGGATCGGTTCGGCACCGTCGGAGTGGAATCGTGGTGCGTCCAGCGCTTGCTGCATTGAGACTTGTAAATCTATAAGACCGACGCTGATGTTAAGCTGGTTGTTTGGGATAGTTCTGCCGCCGGGGATACCGTAAGTGGCGAAAGGTTTGCCATCCCGCGTGGCGAGAAATGGCGCCATGTTGTGCAGTGGACGTTTACCCGGTCCCACTGAGTTCGCAATTCCGGGTCGAGGATCGAAACGTCCGACCCCGTGCCCGAAGAGGAGTCCTGTGCCTGGAACTGTCACCATTGAACCGAAGCCACCCCCGTGCGTTTGCGTAAGGGATACCATATTCCCCTGTGCATCCGCAGTAGAGATGTGACTCGTGCAGTTCATCGGTTCGTGGTAGACAACCTCCCCCGGTTGCGGCGCTTCAAGCCCCGCCTTCAGTTTTTCACTGAGTGTAGCCGTGAAACTGTCAGAGAGTTCCGTTTCAATATCTATATCGACGAAAGTTGGATCCCCGAATCGACGGAGTCTTTCGGGCCAGCAGACTTTCATGGCTTCAGCGAAAAGATGAAACCTTTCAGAGACAGACATCGCTGCGACGTCAAACCCCTCTACCAACCGAAGCATCTGTAAGGTGGTCAGTCCACCAGCACCGAGCGGTGCTGTATAGACCGAGTAGTCTCGATACTGAATTCTGTAAGGTTCTGTGATGATCGGACGGTAGTTCTTGAGGTCGTCCACAGTGAGGCATCCACCTAATTCCTGAATGTGGTTTGCGATTGTTTCCGCTATAGCACCTTCATAGAATGCGGCGCGTCCACCTTCAGCGACGGCTTCCAAAGTTCGGGCAAGTTCGGGATTGGTGAGTGTTTCTCCTTTTTTCGGGGGTCTCCCATTTTTGAGGAAAACCCGTGCCGTTTCGGGAAAGTCCTGTTTCCATCGTTCGGCATTTCCTGCGATCCCACCGCGGTTCGCGCTGTTCGGGGCATAACCGTAGCGGGCAGAATTGATGGCGGGTTTCAGGACTTCTGTGAGTGGCAAACTCCCGAACTCCGCTAAAGTCAAGCATAAGCCAGCGACGACCCCCGGCACACCGATAGACAAGGGTCCGTGAACGTTTACACGTCCGGGCACTCGGTAGCCAGCAGGCACATCGGGGGCATCTTCAATTGTAAACATTTCCTCGGAAGCAGCAGCGGGTGCTGCAGTGTTGTAGTCTATTGCGATGACGTCTTGCATCTGCTTGCGATAGATAAGAACACAGCCTCCGTAGCCCGCGATACCGTTGTGCGAAGGCTCTACAACACCTTCCGCAAAAGCAGCGGCAACAGCGGCATCAACGGCGTTCCCACCCGCAAGGAGCATTTCAAACCCTGCTTCCGCAGTGCGAGGGTGTGGTCCAGCGACGGTCCCATATTCCCGTTTGTGTAAATTCACAAGTTTCTTCCTTTTTCTGCTTGGCTTCTACCAAAATCTGTAGTCCGTAATGAAATGGAGGTGTTCCTGCTTGGGGTCTTTGCAATATATAGTAAAGTTTAGAATTAATGATACATGTTTATGACATCGTCTATGGATATATCGGTGTTGTATTCACGGAGACGTTTGATATTTGCAAAGTCGTGTTCAATCGGATTGTAGTCGGGTGAATAAGGCGGTAAAAA
>JAJEDB010000143.1 GCA_022821725.1 Candidatus Poribacteria bacterium
CTGGGTCTGGGTGAGTTTGACGCGAGCCGCCCGGGCAGCCGGTCAAACGATTTATCAACTCAAAGAAAGTTTACTTGATGATTACATCCGACAACAACTTCAAAAACCTGCTATTTCTATCAATATTGCGTAAGTCCTATACTCTTTAATAAGGAATACAGAACGTTGGATTTCCTGAAGTTATAGTGGAACTTAGAATTAAGTGGACACCTATTTCTTAACAAACACTCGTTCGTAGTAGGGCAATTCATTGCCCGTCGTATTGAAGAGTGCCCAACTATTTTTCGACCTTACTATAATTTTGGACATTCCGATGCCGAAAACTACCAAAAGAATCGCAGTGATGGGTGGGACATTTAACCCAATTCACTATGCCCATCTGATCAGTGCTGAGCAGGTTCGGGCAGGATTGGGGTACGATAAAATTCTGTTCATACCTTCTGCCAGACCGCCGCATAAGGTCGCAGACGCTGATATTATCGAACCCGAACATCGGTATCAAATGGTGCTTTTAGCAATCGCAGGGAATCCACATTTTGAAGGATCGCGCATTGAATTGGAACGCGCAGGTCCGTCATATACGGTTGAGACACTCAAAGCCTTGAAAGAGATCTATGGAGAAACGACTGAACTCGCATGGATTATTGGCGCCGATTCCCTGATTGAATATAAAGTCTGGCGGAACTTCGATGAAGTCTTACAACGATGCGTTATGATCGCGACAACACGTCCAAATTACAACTTGAATCGAGTTCCCTTAGAAATCCGTAAACGGGTTACCACCTTTCCGATAACAGGCGTTGATATATCCGCCACAGTTATCCGGGATCGCGTGCGGAAAGGTCATTCGATCCAGTATCTCGTGCCAGAAGGCGTCCACACCTATATCGAGCAGCATCGGTTATATCTATGAAGATTTTTGATATGGGTAAATCGCATCACTACAAACGGAAGGAACTTTAAAGGATACCGTTTTTCAAAAGGAGCCTTGTTTGTAGTAGCGCAATTCATTGCGCTTTGCGTAAGTGCTGATTAAACCAAATCTATAGCCTGCAACAACGGCGTAGGGTATTTGCTTGGAAGGAGCGTGGTTTGTAGTAGCGCAATTCATTGCGCTTTGTGTAAGTGCTGATTAAACCTAATCTGTAGCCTGCAACAACGGCGCAGGCGAATGTGGGAAACGCACGTCAAAGTTCTAACGGACGTTGTTTCTCCGCAAGGAATAATTAAAAAATGCAACACACATGTAGTATGTGCGGGACCGTTTACGATTTTGTATGGAAAGAGGGAACACCTTTACCGAAAAACTTCCCTTTCTGTAGCACTCGGTGTAAAGCAGCAGACCTATCAAAATGGTTGAACGAGGAATACACGATTGCCACCGCACTACCAAATACAATGCCGTCGGACACCGAGCATGAAATTCTTGCCGAACTCGCCGAATTGGGCGTGTGTCCTGACGATGACACCGATTAACGGATTGGCACGGGAAGAAGGAAGGTGTGTCAAGTCGCAATCTCACGTCGTTTAACCGCAAGGTATAACTAAAAGCAATAGAACAAAGCACGTAGCTCGTAATGAAATGGAGAGCGGATATAAGAAAGGCGTGTCAAGTCGCAATCTCACGTCGTTTAACCGCAAGGTATAATTAAAGAATGAATTGTACGTTAGCGAAACTTCGGGCACACCCGAAGTCCATCGAGATTCAGAAATACCTCTCAGGCAAGCTGAGCGAGAAACGCTACCAGCACGTCCTCTCTGTCCAAGAGATGAGCATTGATTTAGCACAGGTGCATGGCGCCAACACCTGGCATATCAACCTCGCTGCACTTTTGCATGACAGTGCAAAATGGATGAGTGTGCAAGAACTACACACAGAAATAAAACGCTACGAAATTCGTCTGGACCCGATCGAAAAGCAGAATCCATCTCTTTTGCATCCGTTCATCGGCGTAAAAATCGCAATAGAAAAGTTCGCTGTAACAGAACTCGAAATTCTTGAAGCCATTCGGAACCATACCACAGGCAGCCCCTCGATGGGTATGATTGCACAAATATTATATGTCGCGGACTTCGCAGAACCAACGCGTACCCATAAGGAGGTCGATGTCGTCCGGAAGTTAGCCTATACAGATTTACACCGAGCCGTGCACCATGTCGCGCGTGCCAAGATAGTGTATCTCTTAGAGAAAGGGGTGTTGATTCATCCGAATACGCTGCATACCTACAACAGGACATTAAAAGGTGGCGAGATTTAAAACGGAGGCAGCTTCCGTGCACCGCCGTAGCGTCATCGTTATATTAAAAGCGCAACGTCTTGATGGTACCGAAAACGTAAGCCCAAGCAACGCGCCGGGCTGGCGCTACGAAAAGGCACGTCAACTGCCAAACGAACCTGACCGAACCGCAAGGAAAAATTAAAAAATGGAAACCCAAAAGAATACGTTAGATATGGTGAAGGCTGCGGCAACTGCAGCGATGAGTCGACGCGCACAGGACGGCGTCATTCTCGATCTGCGGGAACTCGACGGCTTCACGGATTTTTTTGCAATCTTCAGTGGCACCTCTGATATTCAAGTAGAAGGTATATCACAAGCCGTTATTGAGGAACTCGAAACGAACTGGGCACAGCGGCCTTGGCATCAGGAGGGGGAGCGCAAAGCAGATTGGATCCTGTTAGACTACGTGGACTTCGTCATCCATGTCTTTCTTTCCGATAGGCGTTCCTACTATAACCTTGAGCGCTTGTGGGCTGAGGCAAATCAGATTGAATTGCCAGAACTCACGCGGCCGATTCCCCAAGAAACATGGGAAGAAGATATGGATCCCGATGGTGCGTTGGTTTTTGGTGAACAGGAGGAGACTACGCCAGACGGATAAGTGCGTCTCGGCGAGATGCCTCGCTAAAAATTTATAGTGAATCGGAAAAATAAAGAGGCACTTTCATCCCTCGGTAGGTTCGGAATGTAATACAAGGAACGGATTTCGTCTATTCCCAGACGAAATCCCCTAACCGAATCGGCATAGGATGTCCTATTAATTCTAAACTTTACTATAAAGTAGCGGAAATACGGGATATTGTGCAGGTAGGTTAATCTATAGCGAAGAGGAGAACTGTGACGTTATCCGTGCCACCGTAATCGAGGGCTTTGTTGAGGAGATTTTCTGACGCTTCTTCAATGTTGCGGGACGCCATAATAATCTCAGCAATCTCATCGTCGTTGACAATCATGTCATGCAAACCATCGGTACACGCAAGGACGATATCGCCTGGACCCAGTGGATAGGCATCAGCACTGACAGTCACAGTGGGCATCAGACCGACAGCCTGGGTGACAATATTGCGTTTCTCGTGAACGCGACTCTCTTCGGGCGTTATTTCGCCCTTTTCGACCAGCTTTTGAACGAAGGTATCATCTGTTGTTATTTGTGTGATTTTGCCATCGCGTAGCACATAAAGTCGGCTATCCCCGACGTGGACATAGGTGAGGTAACTGAAGGTAACAAAGCCCGCGATGAGGGTGGTGCCCATGCCACGTGCCTTGCCACTGTTCTCCGCTGTGGTATAGATACGCTGATTCGCTTCCTCCGCGAGCTCGGTCAAAACCGCGAGTCTCTTCATGGGACCTAAATCGCTCTGTGGAGATGCTTGGGTTTTCGCCCACTCCTGAATGATCTCAAGCGCGATAAGACTCGCGACATCGCCGCTCTCATGCCCACTCATACCATCGGCGATGGCAAATAACTGGAGTTGCGTATCAAAATAGTATCGGTCTTCGTTTCTTTCACGAAGTTTACCTGTATCTGTTTTTGCTGCAAACTGCATCTTTCTATCGCTCGGGTCGTCTGTGGTTAAGAATATATAGTAAAGTTTAGAATTAATGATACATGTTTATGACATCGTCTATGGATATATCGGTGTTGTATTCACGGAGACGTTTGATATTTGCAAAGTCGTGTTCAATCGGATTGTAGTCGGGTGAATAAGGCGGTAAAAA
>JAJEDB010000108.1 GCA_022821725.1 Candidatus Poribacteria bacterium
CGGCTTGAGATTTTTTACCCCCAGTTTGAATAAAATCTAAGACGCGTTTGCGTAAATCTGTTGAATATGCCATAATAGACGCAGCCTATCATAAAACCGAAAAAATGTCTCTTTAATTCTAAAGGTCACTATAAATAAAAAAAGCTAAAGCGTCTGGCTTTAGCAACCCAACATAGACATGCCGTAGCGGCAGAGGTCACGGTTGGCTGTCCCTAGTTTTCCAGAGGGGAAAACACCGTCCATACGGAAACCCGTATTCGGGCAAAGATATTATCAGAGGATGGTGTTATACCTTAATCTGCAGCTTCATCACGCGTCGATTTTGTAGACACGGGCTTCTCAGCAGGCGGTTCCGGATCAACAAACTTATACTTACCTGTTTTCCTCAATCTTTTCCCTACCTCTTGGTAATGAGCGAGTAATCGATAAAGATCATGTCCACATTCTTCTGAAATTTTCATCCGCATTTCTCGAACTTCCTTAACGACTTCATTCATTTCTGGACTGCAAAGATCAATTTTCTTATCCATTTTATGCGATCCCTCCTAAGTAGTCCTGCGGTGTTTTTAATTCTGGTGTAGTTAATCCCAATTCTCGGTTAATACGTGTGATAAAATCAAATTTGTTCGGATTCGCAAGATGTGTACAATTCCATGTAAGTAGTATATCAACCCTATAAAACGAAGCAATTGCTAAATGAAATGCATCTCCTTGTGGTTCCTGCGGCATTATCAATTTTTCCATATAAATTTGTGCGATATGCACAATCTCAACTGTAGGATCAAGTATCTCAATACCATCAAGTAAAGCAAGCCGATCTAATGTTACTTCCCTGCTGCCTTCCTCGAGTTCATCAATTACAGCAGTACTTGAAGTAAGGATAGACAGTTCCGCATATTCATCCCACCACTGCCGAGTCAATTTCTGTCTGGTAAGTGACACATCATCGGTTCGCAATGTATAGTAAGAACTGGGAATTGTCGTTTCAATATAGATACGTTTTTGCATTGCTGATAACCAATGATTATTATATCACATAAAAGTCTAATTGTCAAAACAAATACTATTTTTGAGTTTAACTTTTTTCATCCGCTAATACCAACGCACTTCGGGCGGGGACATACAGTTGAATAGATTGTGTATGCCCCTCCATGGCGACATCTTGCCATGGATAATGCCTGCCCTCTACCGCACCATAGCCACTGTAAGCAGTATCATCGGTATTCAGAATAAGGTGATAATCCTTGCGTTCAGGGACAGGGATACGCCAATCTGTGACCGAGGCAGTCGGATGGAAGTTGAAGGCGAAAACAAATCCACCGCGTTCATAGACGATCTGTTTTGCGTTCTCGTTAATATATAAAAGAGAGATGTTTTCATCGGCAAGCAGCGGGTGGGTTGCATCAAGGTGTTGCATCGCTTGATCAAAAGCGTTGAGGTGTTTGTAGCGAAGCGTGTCATCGTCGACGAGGTGCCACTGCCTGCGCGCATACCAGTAGGAGTTATCGTTCCCCGCACGCGGAAAGTCGATCCACTCAGGATGTCCGAATTCGTTCCCCATGAAGTTGAGATACCCTTCGCCACCTAAACTAAAGGTCAGCAGTCGGATGAGTTTGTGGAGGGCGATGCCACGAGCGATGCGGTGGCTTGTTGTGGAAACGCTCATGTGTGTGTAAAGTTCGGTCTCCATGAGTTGCATGGCAAGCGTCTTATCCCCAACGATGGCTTGGTCATGACTCTCGACATAAGCAATATGTTTCTCGCCGGTCCGCCGGTTGCGCAACATGCCATAAATCTCGCCGATATGCCAGTCTTCATCCGCTTTCTCTTTCAATAACCGAATCCAGTAGTCTGGGATGCCCATTGCGAGCCGGTAATCGAAGCCGAGTCCACCCTCCTCGATCGGACGCGCCAGACCCGGCATTCCACTCATATCTTCAGCAATTGAAATTGCGGTCGGATTGACAGCGTGAACCATCTCGTTTGCCAACATCAAGTAGGCAATAGCGTCGAGTTCGACTTCGGCACTGAAATAATCCGCGTAGCCCTCAAATTCCCGATCTAACCCGTGGTCGCTATAGAGCATGCTTGTAATGCCGTCAAATCTGAATCCATCGAACCGGTAGGTCTCCAGCCAATAGCGGATGTTGCTCAGGAGAAAGCGTTGCACTTCGTATTTACTGTAATCAAAGCATCGCGAATCCCATGCGGTATGTTCACCCTTCTCACCGGCGTGGAAATAGTGGTGTGCCGTGCCGTCAAAACGGTTCAATCCTTCATTGAGGTTTTTGACGGCATGGCTATGGACCAGATCCATGATAACCCGTAGACCCATACCGTGCGCGGTATCAATCAGTGCCTTCAGTTCCTCCGGTGTCCCGAAACGGCTGGAGACCGCGAAGAAATTGCTCACGTGATACCCGAAACTTGCGTAATAGGGATGTTCCATGACCGCCATCAGCTGCACGGCGGTATAGCCTAAATCAGCAATTCGGGGTAACACGCTTTGCGTGAACTCATCGAACGTTCCCACCTTTTCCGCTTCCTGCGCCATACCAATGTGTGCTTCGTAGATCCGCAAGCTCTCGGTGTGGGCATCAAAGCGAGGGGCACAATGTTTCCACTGATAGGGATAGGGGGGCACCCAATACTGTCCAGTGAAATCGGCATCTCCCTCTTGAATAACACGCTGCGCGTAAGCGGGGATTCGATCAAGTCCACCAAGTTCTGATACGACATGCACCTTGACTCGACTGCCGTGTGTAAGCCGATCGGCGTAGTCTCTATCGGATAGGAAGATGTGCCACACGCCGTAGTCATCAACGGACATCGGATGCGCGCCGCGATCCCAGCCGTTAAAGTCGCCGATAAGGGCAAGGGCGTGTGCACCCGGTGCCCATTCGCGATACCAGACCCCAGTCTCACCGCCATTTTCCCCGCGATTGAAGCCGAAATATTGGTGTCCTTGGCTTATTTCGCCTAAGATGCCGCCAGTTTTCTCAATCTCTGCTTTGAAACGTTGATAGTGTGCGAACCGCTCACGCAGCTGCGCCGTATACGGTTTTAGTAAAGGATCTATTTTGATGAGGGCAGTGCCGTCAACCGTTTTTAACGTGAAATGTTGCTTTCCCATTCTTTAATTATCCCTTGCGGAGAAGTAACAAGTTTTGAAACTTAGAGGTTTCCGCGTTCGAACTGAAGAAACACCGCCCTGAATGCCACACGCGCAAATGTAATACAAGGAATGGATTTAGTCTATTCCCAGACTAAATCCGGCGTTGATTCGCAAAAACACCTCCACTTCGTTTCGGACTAAGTTTTCGTTGCTATTTTAACCCAAGTTGCTACTAATGAATTCTACCCGTTTGAAAAAGTTTTTTGGCATGTTTCTTCACCCCCGGGGAATGCCATAAGGCATTCATACCGTTGATTCCGGGGTGATATGTCTATAGAAAGCAGCGTATTCAGATTCTTGCACTCCCGGGGAATGCCATAGGGCATTCATACCGTTGATTCCGGAGTGCTATGTCTATCAATAACTGGCAACTTGGGTTATTTTAGTGTGTCTGAAGTTTATCACAGGGCGACTTGTAATGCAAATGCGATGTATGCTACGATGTGAGAATGCGAACCCCCTTCCATCCAACAACGATATATTTTGTATGGATAGTGCTGGTGGTCTGGCACTCTTCAGACGTTACTGCGGTTGAGGCCCCCTTTGAAATTCGGGTGTTTGACGGGCACGTAGAAGTCATGCAACCCTATAGGCTGGTGTCTGGGAAGCACTACCGACTTCAAGCTGTCTCCTCGGATCGTGAAGTCCTTACAGCGCAATGGTTTCTCGCCGGGAATTTAGGTAGAATTACGACAAGGAATCAACCCACGCTAACGGCTGTTTTTGTAGGCGAGGGATATCTCATGTGCCGTGTGAACGGAGTGGAACAGCGCGTCCAGTTAAGCGTCCTTCCGGCAACGGGCACCATCGGAAACCGGGGTGGAACACTCAAAAGTCCCGCTGGCGTGGAAATCACACTGCCCGAAGGCGCACTCCTGATTGAACGACACATTGGGATAGAGATCGTGACATCGCCAGGATTAACGCCAACTGCGCAGCAGCTGATTCGTGTCGTCCAGATCTCACCCGCCCGGCTTGTCTTGAAACGTCCTGCGCAACTTACATTTCTCTTTGGAGGCGATGTGCTTCCAGATATAAAGCCACATCTCTATTTTTGGGAGCCGTTTGGGAAACAGTGGATACCTTTACGGAGTCGCGTGAACACTATTCAGGGGAGTGTGACCGCCTCTATTAACCACTTCGGCATCTATGCCTTGATGGTGCCGACGCCAGCAAATGTGGAACGCGCAGATCGGTTCCAAATTCAGAACGTCAAACTTTCGCCGCGTGTATTTTTCGCACCGGACAGGAATCGGCTAACAATCGCGTATCAACTCAATGCCCCGGATGCGATGCAAGCGTTTGTAACGATGGATATCTTCGATCTTCGGGGCAAACGGGTTCGGCGACTCCTTGAGAATGCGCCGCACTACATCGGTCCTCACATTGCACAGTGGGATGGATTGACAGACGACGGAAGGCTCGTCCGAAACGGACGTTATTTTCTTATAATTCGTGCGAGGATGGGTTCACAGCGCACGGCATACCGGAAATTAGTCGTGGTCTTTAAATAGAGAATCCATCTATTCCGATGTAAACAACTTTTCAATCTCTACCGACAGATCCTTCTTCTTGAGCACTGAGAGCCTTTGAAACGCTGCATCTGTCAGTTTCTCAAAAACTCGGTCGATCTCTGCATACAATTCGGACGTATCCTCTGTCATTTCCATATCAGTCGGGGCATCCAAGTCGACGGCATACGCATTTCCGTAGTGGTCAACAATCTGAACGACACCGCGTTTCGCGCCTTCGGGCCATGTGAATGAACCATCTGCCTCAAAGATCCAATGGTCACCGCCAACCCTTCCAGGACCAGATGCGACACCAAATCGCATCGTTGGGTCTTTTTGTCTCGGACGAAACGGCAGGTCTTGGACTTCTTGAAGATATATCTCAACGCTGTTTTGGGTGAGGCGTTTTTCGAGTGCGTCAAGATGCGATATTATAGATTTTCTGCTACCGGCGGGTAAATCAGCTAACCTGGTTTTGGCAATTAGGGCGAGGATACCGAAGTGCCGTATATATGGCTCGACATCAATATCGGTAAGGACAGGTCCATAGTCCCTGAAGAAGAGTTCAGGGTTATTTCGGTACAACGTCATACTATGTGCTTCCAATTGAAGCCCTTCGCGTTCGGGCAGCGTGTATCCTTTTCCTTCGACAGTTTTCAGCTCTATTGAATAGACAAGTTCAGAAAAGCGTTTCTGTTCTTTTGGGGTGAGTCTTCCTGAATATTCATAGAGAGGCGCGAAAAGTTCTCGTGTTTTTGCGTAGTTGGCTTGACGTTGCGTATGCCAATAGAAGAGTCCTACGCACAAGATCAGAATACCCAGCGAACTAATGAAGAGAATCAGTTTTTTGTTCAATCTGCATCGCCTCCACAGTAATGATTCCGTTCCTTGAATCACTGCCTCCCACCTTTCCAAAGATAGGCGGCGTAGCCGACCCGTTCAAAGAGAAGTGGAGAAGTCAACCCTTCGGCGCGCCGATGTTCGACAATCTCTATGGCAGAATCACCAAACCAAATCCGCTTGCTTTTCGGATCAATGCCAGCTGTTTGTCCGATTCGATCGGAGATATCGTGCTGCTTTTGGTATTCCGCCCAGATACGCTTGGCGCTGCGTGAATCGGCTTCTGTCCAATTTGGATGGTTCATTGTTGATTTTCCTTGCTTCTGTTGCAGATAAAGTTTGAGACTGAGACTTTTATGAGTTAGGACTCTTAAGTTTACTTCACTAAAGCGTATCATGAAATCTAAACAATGTCAAGTTGAATTGGTGAAAGGGAATTGGGACCATCAGAAGTAGACACGGAATGAGGAGAAGAAAAGGTTCGGGTAGCTACCAAATTCCGATCGCAATTGCGTAGAATCGCCGTTCTTCGGTCGCTTTCCAAGGCTGATGAAACCGCCGACAGAGAGATGAATATCCTCTGCGACATTATATGCGATCTGTGGTGCGATCCAGGTCGATGGATCGGATAGGTTAAACAACAGTTGACCGCTGAAACTGATGAGTGGCGTGAGTTGATGGGTGACACCAGGCGCGAGATAGTGGACACCCAGTAAGTAAACCCCACCACGCGTATAGGCGGGCTTCTCTAAATTGGTAAGGAAATTTTCGGGGTTCTGCACCCCTGCTCCGTTGAAATGGTATTCGATGAATGCATACGTCTCGCCACCGAAGCTATAGTCGAAACCGATGGAGGTCCGAAGATAGTTCTTCCATGCATCCGAGCCGTCATCGAACGGTTCGGTGAATACATGAGCCGTTTCCAACCAAAATCCCGCTCCACCGATACCGCGTGCTATATCAAAGCCGACAAGCAGATCCCTTTGAAATTCCAATAATAGAATCGAAAAATCTGTTTCTACAGCGTTCAATTGTGTTCGGAGAAAGACCGCACTTTTATCAAAATTGAATGTGTCCCCGAAAATGTATCCCGTATCTACTTCCCCCATGACACCTATGGGAATACGAACCCGAATTGTATCTACACCCACACGGTCTTCCGTATCCAGTTGATCGTAGGTGTAAGGCGCGATGATGTCGGTCGGATTGATGATCCGGGCACTCCCCCACGCGATGGCGTCTCGACCGATGGAGAAATCCGCAAAATCTGTGCTGAACTGAACGGAAGCACGATCGAGGTTATGGTAGATGCCGACACTGCCGACGGATGCATCCGTTCTGGGGTAAATCGGTGAGTCAAGGTCCGCAACGCGGTAACGCGACGAAGCGATACCAACGGCGATCGGAGACTGAGAAAAGAGCAAAGGGTCTTGAATCCGTGGCGTAAAGTCGTAGGCGAAGTCATAAGAGAGTGAATCTGTCGGGGCGTAAGAGAGGTTGAAGCGCAGCCGGTTGACCACGACCCCTGTCAGCGGTGCGTCTGGGAAGGGTGAATTGAATACGGTGAAAAAATTTTTGTAATAACCACCGACCCGAAACGCAGCATCAGCGATCCCAGAGAGGGGTCCTGTCATCAAACAGAGGGTAAACACCACAATTCCTCTTAACGGACCACTGATAACTGACCACTGACAACTATTTCGTTTCATCACTGTCTATTTGCCCGTCGCGAAGCGTAATGAGACGTTGGGCACTCTCCATCACCATTGGATCATGGGTTGAGAAAATGAACGTCATACCGGTTTCCGCGTTAAGGCGATGCATCATCTCAAGCAGATCGGCACCCGTTTTCGAGTCGAGGTTGGCAGTCGGCTCATCGGCGAGGATAATTGTGGGTTCAGAGACCATAGCACGCGCAATAGCGACGCGTTGCTGCTGTCCGCCTGAAAGTTGCGTCGGCATCCGGTCGGCAACTCCTTCTAATCCGACGGACGTGAGCATTGCGATAACCCGATCATGCCGCTCTGCTTTCGGGACACCCGCCAGGAGCATGATGTACTCAACGTTTTCTTCAACCGATAGCACAGGAATCAGGTTGTAAGCCTGAAAGATGAACCCGATATGATCCCGTCGAAAGTCAGAGAGTTCGTTGCCACTCATCTCTGATAGCACCTTGCCGGCAAGCCACACTTTCCCGTCTGTGGGACTGTCCAACCCAGAGATAATGTTGAGAAAGGTTGTTTTGCCTGAACCCGAGGGACCCACCAGTGCCGTGAATTCTCCCGATTGGATGGTTAAATCAACGCCGTTAAGGGCGTTAACGGGAATCCCATCCGCTGCATACACCTTTGTCACACCTTCTGTGACGATAACATCTGTCTGTTGTGTCTGTTCCATCTTTTAATTTATGGGTCTCTGATCTGCGCTCCAAATGTAAAGCTAAGACAAATTATGCCATTTAAGGCATAATTTCATTACGCGCAGGTTGTTGGTGAATTCGCGACTGAAATAAGGATATGAATAGTATAACACTAAAACCGAAGCCTGCAACAACGGCGCAGGCGGCTCCAACACGAAAAACGCCAGAGTACAAATCCCGTTATTTCTCCGCAAGGTACAATTAAAAACTTCGGCGCATTGCGTCTACGGGCGCCATTTTCGCGACGTGCCGAGCCGGGTACAGCCCGGCAATGAGCGTAAAAATGAAAACCCATATAGGATAAATGATGAACTGCTGAACCTCCAGGACCGGATAGATGAACTCCTGCATTGTCACGCCCATCATTTCAATGCCGGTATAATCGATACCGACATGTGCGAGGACACCTGTCAGAACGAACCCGAGTATTGTTCCCAATCCAATGCTCACGATCGCCAAGGCACCCGCCTCAAATAAGATAACACGCGCCATCCCGAAAGGACGGGTTCCCACGGCACGTAACACGCCAAACTCAAACATCCGTTCATACAACGACATGAAAAGTGTGTTGATGATTCCAAAGACAACCACGCCAAACAGTATGACGCCCATGATATATTTACTGTATCTTGTCATTTCTAACACGACAGTCAATTGCGACATCAGTTCTGTCCAGCTTAACACTTCGTTGCCGTGCTGGGAATAGGTATCCCAAAATGGAAGTGTCGTCTCCTGAGAGTAGGCGATGGAGGTAAATTTATAGTAAAGTTTAGAATTAATGATACATGTTTATGACATCGTCTATGGATATATCGGTGTTGTATTCACGGAGACGTTTGATATTTGCAAAGTCGTGTTCAATCGGATTGTAGTCGGGTGAATAAGGCGGTAAAAA
>JAJEDB010000087.1 GCA_022821725.1 Candidatus Poribacteria bacterium
ATGCGATGGACACAAAACGGCATCAACGCTATCTTATTCTGGCGGTGTTTATTGAAGAATGACGCTTGGGACACCTTTTGGCAAGCACAACACCCACAAGCTGCCTAACGCCTAAGGACAAAAACTTTACACACCCTTTTATCACCCTCACGTGGTAATTGAAGTGCACTGAAGTGCATACGCTTATTTAGACCACTTTTTCGCAAAGTTAAGAGAAGGTTTGCTGTTGAAATTCCATAGGTGTTAAATATCCTAACGCCGAATGCGGGCGTTTCTGATGATACACTTCTTCGATAAACTCTCCGATGCGATCTCTCGTCTCGGTGATGCTTTGATACTCATTACACTTCTGCTTGGGAACTTTCACCGCTGAGGACTTCGAAAACAACTTCCGCTTTAAACTTAGCAGTGAATCTTCTGCGTTTCGCCATCGGATAACTCCTTTCAAATAGATTGTCATTGTAGCACAATCTTATATTAGAGAGTGGTCTAAATTTCCGGTGGCAGTACACAGAAAACTGGATGATACTGCTTAGGAATCTGAATCCCTTGTTTTTTCAAAATTTTTCGTGTATACTTTACGATAAATAAACCCGAAATCTACCAACAAGGTAACAGCAATGGAGGAGGTTATACGAATGCTACAGATTAAAATTCACTCACCCACTCTTGAGAAAGAGGTTAATGCTCTGATTTGTGCTGGACTTTATCCTGATTCCCATACCTTGATCATTGATGCTCTTGAAAGACTCGTCCAAAATAAAAAGAAATCTCGTCTTGATGCTTCAATCCAGCTCTATCAAGCAGGGGAAGTGACACTTGGGAGAGCTTCGGAACTGGCTGGGATGCACCGTTTTGAATTTGAAGAGGTTTTAAAAGCGAAAGGCATCTTGAAAATCGTTGAGGTTGGATCGGTAGAAAAACTAAAGGCAGGCGTTTCGCTCATCAAAAGTCTTCACAGAGAAAACAGTAAAACAGAGGAATAGTCGACTTTGGTCTTTGTGGATACTGATATCCTTTCAATTTTTTCCAAGATTCAGCGTTTACCCTTATTGTTCGCAGTTTTTGAGCAAGATATACTTAACATTGCCACTGCCGTAGAAAATGAAATCGCTGTTGGTGTTTCAAAGGGATTCCCTTTTGCCAATGCCCTCATGGAATTGCAAACACAAAAGCGACTTCAGACGCATCATCCAACAACTGCAGACGAAGAATTTATGTTGTCTTTGCCAGATACATTAGGGGCTGGTGAACGTGAATCTATGGCAATATGTAAACGCCTCACAGCACTTTTTGTGAGCAACGAACGCCGAGTGATGCACCATTGTCAAGCAAACGGTATTCGTTGCACGAATCTGGATGAAATTCTACGAGCACTCTGGGAGTTAAAAATTTTGACAGAATCTGATGTGAGACAGGTCATTACTGAAATTGAGACGAAAGATTCTCTCAAATTCCGATCCACAGCCACAATTTTTGAGTCAGCTTAATCGGCGTTAGGGTATTTGACACCTCTTGAATTTGAAGAACAAAACTTGTCTTAACTTTGCCAAAAAGTGGTCTAAATAAGCGTATGCACTTCAGATTCTTTTTCTACCCATTCGTTATAACCACTGCACCATCTGGACACTCAATTTTATAGCGTAACCCCTGTGATGGGTTATCTGGACGCATCGGTATCCCGACTTCTGAAAACCCTGGATAATTTTTTCTTGACATTTTAACAAATTTCGCGTATACTTATAAGATGAGATGTTGGAGATATATAATATCACACAGTTTTTTGAACCCCAGAACCGAGTAGAAAGTAACAAACATGCCGAGCAGACACGTCCGTTTTTACATCTCTAAAATGGCGCTCCTCGTCCCTCAACGTGAGGGCTGTGCATCTGCCTTGTGCGCTGCTATGACGTTGCTTGCCTGTTCACATGCTGGTGTGCTAACTACGAATCCACCCCCCCCTCAACTTAAACTTTGATAAGTATAACACTTTACAAGATAGTATAGACTTCAAGGGCGTTCTATCTATGTTATGCCTGCGCGCTTCGTCTCGCACGAAGTACCACGTCGCGGGCTGTTTTTGTTGCACTCGGTTCCAGCCGAGGCATGTTATCCTTACCATTGTCCGTTTCCGCAATCTTTTCTATTTCCCTGACCTGACATTGCTGATTGACAGCGTCTGCCCCGCATTTAGGCACCTGTCTTTACCGCTACGGTATCGGTGAAAAATGTGATTGTAAATGGAGAGTGGAAGGTGTTTTTTGGGTTTCTCAATTTTCAGAATCTACTATCGACCTTACTTCACCCCCTATACTTATGGGTAACAGTAAGGTAGTATAATGAGCGTCTGGTTGATGCTTGAAAAAACCGAATTTACAAAAAGGAGAATACTGATGTTTTTCAAACGAGTTCTGATTGTGTTGATGGTCGCGCTTTCACCGGTATTGGCGTGGGGATTCGCGCAGATGGAAGATAAACCGACGGAAGCTCTGGAGATGGAAGGTAAACCGGGTCTGGGTCTGGAGGCGGTTTATAGATATCACTCTCGGACTTCCATTTACTTTGCTGCTACTAACACGCTATATCAGTATTTCGATGAGCAGTTTAGGACTTTTTATATCACAGATCATGCGCATGAGCTTGATCTTGATACTTATTTTTTGTACGGTTATCCAATGCCCACAAGTATATATGAGCTCCAGTTCTTGATAATTGATGCTGATTTCAATCTCGTCTTTGATGACTCAGCTACGTTCATTTTCGGCCAGATAGCAGGAGACTCGTTTGATGGGTATGTGGCTGATCATATGGCTGATCATAGCGGCTGGCATGCATGGCATCGGGCTTGCGGGGCAGCCTTAAGTGCCATGAGTGATGAGGTCGGTGATGAGTTTTTTATGCACAAAAGAAATCGTCATTTTATTGCTGGTGATGTTACCTATCGCCTCACTTATGATGAGGAGGGGGAGCAAACTGGGTGGACCGTCAGGACGGGCGGAGGTTATAGTGCTGCTATTGAACGGAAGCAGTCATTTGAGAATGCCGAGTCATCCTTTTATTGGTAACACAAAAAAGGGTTGCGGATAGATGTACTAAAGTTTGGACAATATTGTAAGATACCCCGCTGCTTTGTCGAAAGGCAGCGGGGTATCGTGTTGAGAGATAGACCGAGATGCTCACAGACCTCTTTGACGCTGAGGCGATCCGAGAGATGCACACACGGTATCAAGAACATCAACTTCGTCAGAGACGCAGCGACGAAACTCAACTGCACGAACCGATTGATGCTTTTGCGGAACTTCACCCGTTGGTCCATCAAACCCGAACTCCTGCTTGGAAACCTCTCGAAACGCTGTTTCTATCGGTTTCCACCTTTGACGATAGTATTCAACGATCTTCGGTATCTCAAGCGTAAGGAAGCAAAGAAGCACACGCCTTTAGGTGTTGCGAGTATCACGGGATGTGGAACTATAATCGAATTTTCTTGAATTCTTCAATCTGTGCCGTAATTGCGCGTTCTGTCGGGAGCCGCTCGGCACTTGACGCGCCGTAGAACCCTACGACCCCTTCGGTGTTCTCCAGAACGTAAGTTGCGTCCTCTGGCTCAGCGATCGGACCGCCGTGGCAGATAACGAGAATCTCTGGATTAACCCCTTTTGCGGCATCGTGGATGGCTTGCACCCGTTCGGCGGCATCCGCAAGCGTGAGGGCGGTTTGCGCACCGATAGACCCCTTTGTTGTCAATCCCATGTGTGCGACGAGGATATCCGCACCCGCATCCGCCATCTGCTCTGCTTCGGTTTCGTTGAAGGCATACGGCGTGGTGAGCATCCCCTTCTGATGTGCGGTCCGGATCATCTCCACCTCGGGTCCGTATCCCATATCGGTCTCCTCAAGCAGTTGACGGAATGTGCCGTCAATCAGCCCCACCGTCGGGAAGTTTTGCACACCGGAAAACCCGATCGCATCTATCTGACCTAAGAAGACATCCATCAAGCGAAATGGATCCGTCCCACAGACCCCGGCGAGGACGGGTGTGTCTGGAACGACGGGTAGCACTTCGCTCGCCATCTCAACGACAATCTGGTTCGCGTCGCCATAAGGCATCATACCTGCGAGTGAACCTCTCCCCGCCATTCTGAATCTGCCGGAGTTATAGATAATAATCAGGTCAATGCCACCCGCTGCTTCGCACTTCGCGGAGATACCTGTGCCAGCACCCGCTCCGATGATGGGTTTGCCTGCGTCAATGTTGTTGCGCAACTGCGCTAAAATTTCTTCGCGTTTAAATTTCATGCGTGGTTATCCTTGCGTATGATGATTGAATGTAGTATACTATATCCATTATAGCAAAGTATTAGATTTTGCGTAATACTTTTAACCTCCCGATTCCACTGTTTTAGGACTTACACAAAATGACCAAATTTCACCTATTTTCACGGGATTCGGTGCGGTTAGAAAGGGTAACGGGTAACGGGTAACGGGTTTTGAGTTAAGGGGAAACCTTCGGTTGATAAAAACCTCTTGTTACTCACAACCCACCACCCAAAGCGAAGCGAACTCACCACCCTTTAGAAACCGCACCTACCGGGGGAGTGCGTAAGTCCTATTTATAAGGGAGTCCCTTTGACGGAGCAACGTTCATGAATCTGTATAGCAAACCCACAAGTTACGTTCTGATAGGTCTTTTTGCTTTCTTCATAGGTGCCCTTTGCCAGCCTGTGGCGGCTTATATAGAGGGACCTTGGCTGTGGATGATCGCCAAAGGTGCAGATATAGATAGCGATCCATTGGCTGTCGCGAGTCAGGGAAAGCTGACCGAAACCCTTGTCGCTACATACGGCGTAAACGAAGGGGATCGCCTCGGACAGTTGCGATGGACACGCGGACGGATTTTCCCAGAGGTCGATTGTTTAGTCTGGCGGTGGGGCTGCTATTCAGATAACGTTAACAGTGTTGTCAATAGGGTAGGGTTGAGCAACGACCGAGGGCTGAATCACCATTCCGCATACGCTTTGATTAATATCCTCTCGCCGCGCGAACGCAGAAACGTTGCGATGGGGGTTGGTAGCGACGACGCTGTCAAAGTTTGGCTCAACGGTGAAGTGGTTCACGTAAACAAGGTCGATAGACGCACAACCGGCATTCAAGACCTGTTCCGTGTTGATCTGAATGCAGGGAATAATCTCCTGATGATCAAGGTCAGCGATAATCTCTGGAATTGGGGGATGTTCTTTGAAGTCTACCTTGAGCAGAACGAGTTTCACACTGTCCTTCCTATGCGGACTTCCGATATTTCTCTCGCTATATACCTGTTTGAAAAATACAGCATCACGCTCCAAGACCCGGAGATTCAAGAAGTGCTGCCGACTGTATTGACGCGGTTTCAAGAACCGGAGATACAAGCACTGTTGACCCCGCTTATAATAGATACTGTTGCTAAGAATCCAGACCTGCTCGGGCAGTTCGGTGTGTCGGAGAAAACGATAAACTTCATTAAAGGAAATGCCGGCGTTCGCGCCATGCTCCGCGATCCAGACTTTCAGATACTCTTGCAAAACCCGACTGCTTTATCAGAATTCGCGGTGCTCGTTACCGGAGAGGAACTTGCCGCGCTTCCTGAAGAACGCCCCTTAGCTGCAGATGTTGATGGGAACGGAACCGTAAATATCCTGGACCTCGTGCGCATTGCAACACGCTTGGGCAGAACGGGTCCCGATCCCGCGGATGTGAACCGTGATGGCACCGTTAATATTCGTGATATTGTTTTGGCTGCAGCCTTAATGGGCACAGAGGCAGCTGCCCCTTCTACTCTTGCTGTTATAGGGACACAACGCGGGAAGCTACCCCTACACGCTGCGGACATCCAACGCTGGTTGACCCACGTCCAACACATTGACTCGCGGGATCCAACCTTCCAAAGAGGCGTGATCGTCCTAAAGCACCTGATGGAGGTGTTGACACCGAAACGGACAGGACTCCTGCCGAATTATCCGAACCCGTTCAATCCTGAAACGTGGATACCGTATCAGCTCTCTCAACCTGCTGATGTCACAGTGACGCTCTATTCTGTGAACGGCACTTTGGTCCGCACCTTAGCATTAGGACATCAGTCTGCGGGAATCTACCAGAGCAAAAGCCGCGCAGCGTATTGGGATGGTAGGAATGAACTCGGTGAACCTGTCGCGAGTGGTGTCTATTTCTATACACTCAGGGTTTCTGGAGAATTCATCGCAACAGGGAAAATGTTGATTCGGAAATAGTCGTCGTTCAATATTGCGTTTGTGGTTGATTTGCTGCGTTTGTAGTAGGGAGACCATTCATGGTCTCCCGTCTTTGACGTGTCAACGTGCGATAAATCGCACTACTACGAACCTGCTCCTTATAGTCCGTAGGTTGGGTTGAACGGTATTGGAATCAAACGCCAGTGTGCCAAAATACATCACATCCGACACACTCATATAGACATCCACAACCGAAGTGAAACCCAACATCTTTCTACAAACGTGTCGGTATGACGTTGGGTTTCGCTATCTCGTTGATTGCTATGAGGGTGTAGGGTGCTGAAATGTGCTCGGGGTGTCGATAGGGTTTCCTTTCTCAGTTCCGCTCAACCCAACCTACGATGCTCATACGGTCATTTGATACCAACTATAAGTAGTGACCAACTGTCAGCGAAGTGCACCGCCTTTGTCTGAATCAGGGCAGGTTAGTCACAACGGAGAAACAAGGCGCGTTAACGCCGTGCATGCTGCGATTCCATAGGTGCCCGATATTTAACATTGAGATGCGGTGTCTCTAAACGGATATGCCCTTGAACACGCGAGGTCAGACAACTTTCTAAAGCACCGCTCACTAATAAGGTCCGTTCCGCTGGATACGGCGCGACCCCTGTTTCAAAAAGTTCCTCGATTTTGGCGATAAGACACGCGGAATAGGTGACGTTCGGGGTCGGTGTTAAGAAGAACTGCGTAGACACCGGCACGGGTTCGTTCTTTAGTTTCGCAGCGAAGCAGTAATCCCGCACCGCACCGTTGAGCATCAGCAGCGTTGCTCTCAACCCATCGTTATACTCAATGAAATAGGCAGATGGATTTTCGACGAGCCGGTAGATTTCACCCGTACCGATCAGATCTTGCGTTCTACCGTCTTCATCCGTTAAACCGCACGGTGTATCACTTCTCGAAAGTGCCGCTTCCAACAACTCCAGAGACCAGCGTCCGTCTTCGCCTGCCTTCCAGACTTCCTCACCCTCTATTAATTGCACAGCCGCAACCCCGGTTTCACCCCCCTTTCGGCGTTCTATCATGCATTGCATCGCCTCCAAGGCGTGATAGTCCATCGGATCCGAGCCTCCAACACCTACCATGAGTGCCTCCTCTATCTCACACTCCAAGGGCAATTCCACATCCGGTAACCGCCATGTGACGGGCAATGACGAACCCGCGAGCACCCCAAAATCGAGCCGATGCCCATCGTCCACCATCTCCTTCGCTTTTTCAAAACTGTAGGAGAGATGCTTGTCGTTGAAAATAGGCACGGCACGTCCATCTTCTTCAAAGACTTTGACACACGCTTTGAAAAATTCATAACGTGGATACAGCACCTGGTTTTTCTCATTGTGCGGATAGTCGCCGTGTTCTCCGATCGAAAGAACCGCATCCACAGCGAGTTTATCGCCACCGCACCTCAGTGCTTCGGCAATCGTAGGGTACACAGAGAAACCGAACTCTCTGGCACGGTCGAGGCTTTGATCGCCTTCTGGTTTCTGATCGACAAACAGGGAGACGACCTCCATATCGGGACGATGCCATCTGCCCTGTCTCGGATAACCAACAAGAAACCGATCTGCAAAATGTTGCGCATGCGATAGGTAACGGTAGATAGTCGTGATAACTGCGATTCTTTTTGTTCCCATAACCTCAGGTCCTCCAGAAAGTTGACTCTTCAGTGGATTGATACGCAATGTCTAAATGCGGCGTCTCCTGCTGTGTGCCATCCGTAAAGAGACTGTCAACGCCTGCCGCAACAAGTCCCGTTGTCAATAGCGTGCGTTCAACGGGATAAGTTGCCTCACCCGTCAGGAACATTTTCTCAATATTGTTAACCAGCGGCGAGAAGAAGTTCGCCAAGGTTGTCCGTGCCGGTGGCATCGGGAGATACATCTGTGTTGAAAGTATCTCGTTGTCCGTCCCGATATAAGCGGCAAAGTTGAAATCTTGGACCAACCCGTTCATCAGAATCATGGTAGACTTGAGTCCATCTTCGTGTTCGTACTGATACGCTATCGGGTCTTTCACGATCTCCTTCAACTCATCAAGATTTGGAAACGGATTGTTAAACCCAGAACGTGAGGGTGTGAGGGTATGACTCCGACAGAGCGCCGTTTCAAAGAGTTCCCGCGACCAGCGTTGGGTGTGATGTGCCTCCCAGAACGCATCGCCGCGATACGCTTGCAGCCATTTGACACCGCTTTCACCGCCTTCGCGCCGCTCTACCATACACTGTAACGTCTCTAAAGCGTGGAAGTCGTAACTGTCCACACCCCCGTAGCCGACGCATACCGCCTCGGAGACCGGGACACCGAGTGGCATATCAATGGAAGGGGTACGCCACGTAACCGGCAAGGATGAGCCTGCCATAAATGCGAAGCCCATAGATTGAGAAATATCGTACATTTCGCGCGCCCACTCCCAGTTCCATGAGAGGTGTTTGTCATTAAAGGTCGGCACCCCGCGTCCGCTCTTCTCATAAACCTCAGCGATCTGCATGAAGTGTTCATAGCGCGGATAGAGCCGTTGTCCCTTTTCGTTGGTGGGATATTCGCCATGCTCACCGATGATCAGGACACCGTCGACCGCGAGTTCCTCACCGCCGAGGGTGAGTGCCTCTGCAATGGTGGGATACCCTTTCATTGATGGGAAACGCGCCAGACGTTCGCGACTGAGGTCGTTGTCTTCGACCTGTTCAACGAAAAGAGAGACGAGATCCATCGGCGGGTGATGATGTCGGCTGTTCCAGCCGTAGCCTTCCAAGAATCGATCGACGATGTGCTGCGTGTGCGAGTATTTGTGATAAATCGTCGCAATCGCGGCGATTTTAGGTCGTTTTTCCATTTTTTAATTATTCCTTGCGGTTAGACAACGCGAAATTGGACTTTGACGCACCTTTCTTAAACCCGCTCTCCAAATGTAAAGCAAAGACAAATTATGCCATTTAAGGCATAATTTCATTACGAGCTACGGTTTTCTATCTTCGGTATATTACCTTTTATCTCCCTGTTTCTTGAGTTCTCCCCAGCGTCCGGGAAGCTTGCCTTTTGGGTCCACCGCCAGAAAGCCGGTGTCATACGCCTCAACGATCGGCGAAAATATGCTGTTTCTGCTGTCTAACCAACCTCCCAAGAGATAGATGGTGCCATTCACAACAGCCGCCGTTGTTGATTTTGGAGTCGTTAGGGGTTGTGCTTTGCGCCACTTGTTGACTGTTGGATTATAAACATCTACAGCATCAATGTGTCTAAACCCATTGTTCGGATCGTAGCCGCCTATTGTCCAAATCTCATTATCAACGACAGCGGTTTCAAACCAACATTTCGGCATGGGTATATCAGGACGTTTACGCCACGTGTTGGTTTTCGGATTATACGCCTCAATAGCATTAACAAGACGAGCACCAAGGGGTCCCGCGAACGAAAGTTCACCGCCGAGAACATAAACTTTACCGTCTACAACTTCAGCCTTCGCCCATTCTCGTTCTGTCGGCATACTCGCCCGCTTCTCCCATTTATTGATCAAAGGATCGTAAACCTCAACAATACCTGTAGCTTCCCGCTTGCCGAGTTTTTTGTTCTGGATGCTCCCGCCAATGATATATATCTTCCCGTCAACGACCGCGGTGACGAACCCCTTACGGAGCGTTGGCATATCCCGTTTCCTGACCCATGTATCGGTGCGTGTGTCATACATCTCAACGATTTTTGTGTATTCCCCGCGCATCTTCTCCTTGCCTCCAAACACATAGATGTCGGTGGAAAAAACGGCAGCTTTGGCAGAAATCCGCGCTGTCGGCATACTCGCAGCTTTTTGCCATGTGTTCGTCCGTGTGTCATAGACATCTACCGCTGAAAGCGCAGGGGCACCACCCCCTAAATTTTTATGGTGATCGAAACCGCCGGTCAGATAAATTTTACCCTTCACAGCAGCGGCTGCCATGCCTCTTCTCCATGTTGGCAGTTCGGATACCTGTTGCCAATCCCCAGCAAAACTGTTAGAGGCACCAACGAGGAAAAGGATAAGCGCCCATTGCAAATACCTGCATTTTGCGAACATAGTTTTCTCCTTATACGTTTAGAACGTGCGTTTGAGATCAGACCTTCGGAAAGAGAACCTTTTCTCCCGTTAAAGACACAATTTTGGAGTGGAAAAGGTGCATAAAATTGGCACGTTAACTGTGTATAAAGAAATCGTTCCTGAAAATCCATTCGATTTGATGAGACCCAAAAAATCTGTCTACGGCGAGGGTATCGTAGAATCGACATTTAGCGGTTTCTCAATAAGCACAACCGGTGCCTGACAGCAATCGCAATTCCCGGGGGCAACCGCTCGAATATAGCATATATCGCAGTAGTAATAGAGTTCGTGTATCACACCATCTTTGACAGAATAAAACCGGATGACTTCCAATAGCTGCGTGTTGGGAAAGACGCGACCCTTGAGAATCAGATCTTTCTCATGGAGCTGCTCATCCACAAAGAGTGCCTCCGCCAGCGATGTCGGTAAAAGTGTATAGTATCCTCCATCCTCGGTCTTGACACCGTATAGATGATCGCGGGTTTTCAAGAGTTCTACAGCATAGTGCGTGCGCATCTCCTCCGCCAAGCAGACGATTTTGCCCCGGAGTTCAACCTCCTTCGGTTTCTGCTTTTCGACTGTAGGAGTGGCACCACTTATCAGAAAAACCAGAATAATGAAAAATGGGGATAATCGTTTGAGATTATGCATGACTCTTCTCCTTTTCGGCTGTTACGGCACGCGGCGTGTGCCTACTACCCTGCAGAAGTCGCCCACCGATTTGGACCAGGACCGGGTTGATGCTCATCACGAACGCGCTTAAATTCCTCAGGCGTGGTAACAACATCCTCAGGATGCAACCGACTCCGCGCGAGAAAACCCGCTTCCGGTTGATAGCCGGTCGGTTTTGCCGCGTCCTGATAGCGGGAATCAACACTCCATCGGACCTGATGACTGACATTCGGAATGGAGCGGTGTGGTGTCAGATTGGTGAGTAGAAGAATGCTACCAAACTTAACAGGGACCACTACCGGATCAACTTCAGGCAATTCATCCGGCGGAATTTCAAGATAGAAACGTTCAGAGTGACGATGCCGGAAAACGCCATCCCGATGGGCATGCGGAATGACTTCCAAACATCCATTCTCCACGGTAGCGTCTATCAATGGAATCCAGATCGTGAGCTGCAAGACAGAATCGCACTTCGGCTCCATATAGCCAGCGTCCTGATGCCACGGGACGAGCGTCCGATCGTGTTCAGGGAGCTTCGGACGCACCCGATATGCTGGGTGACACATAATCTCCGGTCCGACGAGCGACTCGGCGATGTCAAGCAACTTCGGATTGATAAGCAGGTCGAAGAGTGCGGGTCCCGTGTGTGCCCCGCTGAACACTTTCTGAAACACGACAGGGGATTGTGCCGTAATTTTTGCCAAACGGGTGTCAAACCCCTCCGTTTCAAATTCGGCGTCAATTTCGCCTTCCGCGTAGAGTTCTGATGCGCCAGCGTCAACAATTTCTGTAAACTCGGCGATCAGTGGGTTCAGGTCGTCCGGAGCAAGGGCATCTTCGATTAACAGATAGCCGTTTTCATTAAAATCGTGCATTTGCGAATCAGTCAATGTTTTCATCTTTTTATGATCCAAAGGTTTTTCCTTTTCAAAAGATACTCCTTCTCAATCAGAACTTATGATTAAATAGTGGATTGACAATATGGACATATCATTGCACCAGCCTTCACAGTTTCTTTGCAGTATGGACATTCCTTTGTTGTGGATTTCGCATTTTCGGTTTCTTCCAGTTTTTCAGTTTTCATAAATAGTGCCATAAGTACCCCAAGCGGACCTAAGATAGCTCCCAAAAAGAACCACGAACATCCTGGCTCTTTATTCTTCATAATAGCGATATATATGGTCGCAAATCCGAAAACAAACATATATAATAACGCAAAAATCATTACCGCCAAAGGTTCGGGTGTATAGGGCAAATCTCCCCACTTCTGATATTCCCAGTGGCCTTCCACCAAAAACACTAACAAGCTAGCTCCTTTGATTTATAGGTTTGAAAGTTGCAAAATTCGCTTCCTATTTTCTTGAAAAATTATATAGCGGTTGTAAAGCAATCTTAGTAGGTTTGATCTCATATTTGAACCAATTCAACCAGAATGCCGTCCGGATCTTTTGCACATGCCACGCCGACTGCGTCCGGCGCGCCTATCGGTTCAGACAGAAATTCAACACCGTTCTGTTTTAAGCCTTCCACGGTTTCTTGAATATCCTCAACAAAAAAGGTAAGCCAGCGGACACCTGCTGAGAATCCATCTGCTGGTGTTGGCGGTGGCGATTCAATATCCATCAGTTTGATAAGTGTGTTACCGGCTTGAAGTCGGACCTGGCGAAAACCCGTCGGCGCAAGCCCTACACCGCGCGCAAGGTCATCTGGAATCTCCAACTCCAGCACAATCTCAAGTCCCAACTTGTTGTGATAAAAGTCCAGCGAGGCTTCAAAGTCGCTACAGGTAATAGCGATGTCAATGGTTGAATGCGATAAATTTAGCACGGATTTCTAATCTCCTGTCAGAACGAAGATTGCTTCTCGAAATTGACCGAGTGGACGCTCGTCATAGGTAATGTCCACAGGTATGACAATTCTGCTTGTCGGGGTTACAAACCCCTCCCACTCACCCTGTGGAATGTTTGTCGGGGTTACAAACCCCTCCCACTCACTCTGTGGAATGTTTGTCGGGGTTACAAACCCCTCCCACTCACTCTGTGGAATTGGAACGGAAAAATCGATGTGCCCGTCTGATCTCGCTGGAATTGTTGTCTCCGCGGAGGCAATTTCTATACCCCAACGACTCGGAAGGATCGGCTGGGCAATTGCTGTGCGGGGTTCATAAGAATGGTTCGTTATCTCCACGCTTAACTGTGCCGTTTCTCCACGCGCGACCTCCTGTTCATAAGGATAACACCGGACCCACTGTTCGTCCATGCCGTAGTTGGCGTGGTCCCAAGGGAAAAGTGCGGTATAGCATTTTTCACGTTCGGCGAGTGTGTCCAGCATACACTGAATCTCAGCATCCGTAAAATCAAAGGCTGGATCGACATGGCAGTTAAAAATATGCGTCGGTTTGAGCTGCTGAATACGCCGCAGGCATTTTTCGTAACCCGCATCTTTGCCGAGCAAATTCCGATTACCTGAACAATAGTCATCAATTCCCGCCATTGTGAAGGAATCCCCTGCGAAGAACATCCGAACCCCGCGCCCCTCAACGAGCAATCCCCCGTGATAATAGGTCTGTCCTGGAAAATGGTATGCCGTCATTGTGAACTCATTCCACTGCCAAGAATCTCCATCACCGGTAATGCGATCGACCCGGGTAACCGAAGGCGAAATACACGGGAGTCGGAAACCGCTCGGGTTTGTGATCACTCGCGCAACAACCGAGTCCGTTATCGTTTCGCAAGGGAAGGTCGCTTGAAACTCAGGGATAGCGTCAACATGGTCATCATGATAGTGCGTTACCCAAAATTGGGTAACTTCCGGCGGTGTCATATCGGCTTGCGAGTTGCGCCCTAAATCACCCTCTGCTTGTAATTGTTGGATCTGTTTGATAACATTCGGTGAGCCGCAATCCATCACGAACGCTTCACCGTTTTCGGAGATAATCAGCCACGTTGTGCCAAAATGACGCAGGAATTCGGGGGGAGGCCTCCCCTCTCGGATAGGCATGTGTCCCGCGCGTCCCTCAAATTCAGCAAAGAGTTTCGGAAAGTAGTGCCGGAGGGCGGAGATTGCGACGTATCTATCGTAACAGTGTGCCAACCGCTGTAGGAGGGCATCGATTGCCCTGTCCGGAGTGTGCATAACAACCCCATGCGTTGGAATCAGTGCCGTTGGTGATGCCTCTCGGATTTTCTCAAGACTCTCAGTGAGTTCGTCGCGGGCACCGAGAAAACCGTGATAGTCGCTCGTTTGCTGTCCTTTTTGCAAACTGTAGAGTTCCCACAATTGCCCCTCGTCATAAATGAGATCACCCGAAAAGGCGAACCGCTCCCCATCAACATCAATGAGATAGGTGACACTTCCATCGGTATGCCCCGGTGTTTCAAGAACTGTCAGGGATGCCGGTCCCCATTCAAACTGCGCACCCTCAGCATACGTATCCGTCACAGGGATAGGGTTGGCGAGCATGAGATTGTGCGGACGGTAATTGTAGAGATGCCATCGATATTGCGAATCGTTCCAAAAGGTTTCGACCTCGCTAAACCACGCTGCCTCTTTCGCTGGAATTCCGACGCGAACATTATCAGACATCGGGAAGCCCGTTGTGCTATCGCGATGGTGATGCGTAAATAGAATCTGTTCAACGTCGGTGATTCCGAGATCCGAGAGTGTAGTACGGAGCGTAGTGCCACTCGGATCAATGAGGAGTGCGCGGTCACCATCTCGGAGAATACCTGTGTTGACATGTCCGTGATGAACGTATAGATGATGGCTGAGTTGAGAGAAACGGGTCTGCATTGGGCACCCTTGCTTACCAAGAATAAAGTTTCATACAAAGACTGTAGGCGAAACCTGAAACCTCTTTGCTAAAGTCCTAATGTGTGTGATCGTCATATCCCGCTTACCGGTAAGGATTTCCAACACAAAGTCAGGTGAACCGAGATTCGGTAGATCTGCTGGTTCAAGCTGATGTTCCTCCATCAACAACTTAAGCACCTCAACACCACTACATTCGGGAATTGGATGATGTTTCTCCTCGTAAGCATGTATGACTGTCCCCAACGTATCAAGAAGCTCATAGAGAGGGTGTTGTTCGTCGGTCCCTACCTCATCAATCAGGGCATTTAAGGTTGCAATGGCTTTATCGTATTCGTCCTCATCGCGAATTGAAAACAGGGGTTGAATAATGTGCATCTTTTTCCTAAAGACTATGCCTCAGCGAATTGTGGTCTGCCGAGGGCATCCGTTCTGCCTTGGCGTTTATAGTGAGGCAAGTGTCCACCTGCATCCGCCAAGATCCGCTCTTTTGCAAGGGCGATCCGATCGGCACCTTGGTCAGCGATGTCATGCTGGCAAGCGACATCTGCTTCAAGGTCGAATAGCCGGACATCCTGATCGAAGTCGACGCTGGAGAAATACCAATTCCTCGCATCTTTATACCAAACGGAGTTGACATAGCGACAGGTCAAATATTCACGCGATGTCCAACCGCTTTTCCCTTCAACAAGCGGAAGCAAGTTCTGTCCTTGAATCTCACCAGCGGGTTGAACTTGACTGGCTGCCATAACGGTAGCAGGCACATCAAGCGTATAGACGAATTCGTCACACGTCGTGCCAGCATTCACACCAGACGGGTGGCTCACCATCATAGGAATGTCCATCGTGCCCGGATACATAAAGTTCGCCGGTTTGCCGGTGGCTTTGTCCGGATTCTCTGCGAAGTTCGTCCCGTGGTCTGCGAGGAAAACGATGAGTGTGTTCTCTCGGAGTCCGAGCCGATCAATCGTATCTACTAACCTTCCGAACCAAGTATCTACGAGCGTTACCAAGCCCGCGTAGTTGGCTTTAACACTCGGTAACCGTTCCTCAAGTTCCGCGTCGTTGAGCGAACCGTAGGGGAGATTGAGACAGATAGGCTCGCGGTCTTCGCGCTTACCATAGAGGTCGTAGTAGTGGATGGGTGCTTCCCAGGTTTCGTGCGGTGTGAAACTATCTACATAGAGATAAAACGGCGTATTCTGATGATTGTGTTCAACGAATTCAATTGCGGAGCGGAATAACCTCGCGGCGTGCCACGTCTCCTCTGGACGTTCAGGTTGGACGTTCACGATATGGGCACGGATACGTTCTGGATTGCCGCGATAGCGGGAGATCAGTGCAGGATCGGCGTGCGCAGCCCCCCGGTACCTGTCTTCGGCTTGACCGCGAACGAATTCCCATTGCCGGAACCCGCGCGTGAAATTCATGCCCGGCACGAAATAGTGCGGCACATCGGCGAAGAAACCGGTATGATACCCGTTCTGGACCAGCGATTCAGCAATCGCGGGTTCATCGGAAGACATGGGCTGCCAACCGGGCGTATAAACATTGTCCCACGGCACGGGGGTATACGTGCTGAATGGATACGCACGTCTACCGGTGTGTAAGGTGCGGCGCGTCGGGATTGTCGGTAAGCATTCCGGGTGGGCGTTCGTAAATCTGACGCTCTGTTCGGCAAATCTCGCTAAATTTGGCGTATGAATCCAATCGTTACCATAAGGACTGAGATATGCGGTTCGCAGTGTATCTGAAACAACGACGACTATGTTCAAACTCATTTTTAAATTTTCCTTGCGGTTCGGTTAGGTGAGTTCCGGTTAATTAGTTCTTTTCCGTATATCCGCTTTCTGTACGGGCGAGGTGACCTCACCCCTACACGCTTTGGTTATTGGGATGTGGAATAGTCAAAAACGAGGACATCCTCAACAAGTGGACGGATGTGTTCGCCCGCGACTTGGCGGTGAAACGGGTGTGGCAGATATGCGTCGCGTGCCGCTTCGTCTGTAAAACGCACGATAAAACCGTATGCATACCCCTGACTCTTACCTTCAGGACTGTTGTTCGTGCCAGCAGTTATGGATTCAATGCCGGGAATTTCACCAGCCATTCCTAACAGCGTATCGGACAAAGTTTCCAACTGTGCTTCGGTAACCCCTGATTTTAACTTCAGTAGAACGATGTGTTCAACCATTTTTTAATTATGGCCTCCTGGGCTGCCCGCCACTCTGTTCCGGGCAGATTTTCGGTTAATTCGCGCCTGGGTCGGGACCTTTTAAGTCTAAAGAGAAGGACTTTCAAAGCGGGACGATTCCCTTCTGGCGCCGCGCAAATTGGTTTTGTTTGGTAAATTGAGAAAAATTGTTATATAATTATTAAGTATGACACAAATGTTGTTTTTTTTCAAGTTTCCAGGAGACTCTCAAACGCATGACAAAGGAGTATCAAAGATGAAACTGACTTATGTTTGTATCGCGGCACTCTGTATCGCAGTTGCATTAAGTGCCTTCGCTGCCGATCCAGTGGTCGTCACAGAAATAAAGGATAACAAGGGCGGGATTTATAGTAAAGTTTAGAATTAATGATACATGTTTATGACATCGTCTATGGATATATCGGTGTTGTATTCACGGAGACGTTTGATATTTGCAAAGTCGTGTTCAATCGGATTGTAGTCGGGTGAATAAGGCGGTAAAAA
>JAJEDB010000033.1 GCA_022821725.1 Candidatus Poribacteria bacterium
TTTTTACCGCCTTATTCACCCGACTACAATCCGATTGAACACGACTTTGCAAATATCAAACGTCTCCGTGAATACAACACCGATATATCCATAGACGATGTCATAAACATGTATCATTAATTCTAAACTTTACTATAAAAAGCAGGTTTCCAGTTAATTTGCTACTGGATCCTGAGTTCCGTTGGATTCTTTCACATCCAACCGAAGCATATCCAGGGCGTTTTGGGCAAAGATCCGATGGTGTAAGTCTTCTGAGAGTTTGGGGAAAACGGTTACCGGATCGTTCCAGTCGAAATGTGGGAAGTCTGAGCAGAATATTAGCGTTTCATCTGCATGGAGCATTTCCAACATCTGGTACATCTGTTCCGGTTTCTCAGGTTCGTGCATCGGTTGTGACCCAACTCGGATGTGCTCACGGAAATACTCACTCGGTGCCCGTTTCAGCCACGGTGTCTGGTCGCGTATTGCTTTCCAATCGGTATCCAGATGCCACATCACTGGCACTGCCCACATCTGTTGTGCTTCTATGAGCGCGAACTTGAAGTTCGGAAATTTTTCAAAAACCCCTTCGCAGATCAGGGACGTCGCGTGTGTGCTGGCGACATAGGGACGGCTCATCCGGGATTCTATGTAGTAGGTCGGATGTCCGACTGGTGTGGGCACGTTTCGGGTCGCACCGCCGCCACCGCCGATGTGCGATATGACAGGCAACCCGTGCTCCTCACACGCTTCCCAGATGGGATGATAGAAGCGGTTCCCAAATGGACGACTACTTCCCATCGGCACCATAACGGCAACAGTGTCCTTGCGGTGTGCGAGTCTGTTAATCTCCTCCACGGCTTGCGGCGGATCGGACGGAGAGACGAGAATGGAGTTAACAACCCGCTCATCCTTCTCAAGCCAATGTTCAATTGTCCAATCATTAAAAGCCCGACAGAGGGCAGCCCCCCAATCGGGATCAGGTACGCCAGAATATCCATAGAACACAGGCGGTCCCGTCAGCACGGCGATATCGATATTCCAGACATCGAGATGCTCATCTTGGAGGAACTCCAACGTGAAGTTGAAATCTCTGGGGTCGCCGCCGGAGTTTTTGGGTGTCGATTCGGTGGCTTCTTCGATCCTGCCCCTGATGTCTACACGATTGCTTCGAACCGGAATATTCGGATACCCGCCGAGATGTAGCCCTTGGTCGAGGAGATGCTCCTGATAGAATTTAGATAGGTAGGGCAACAGTTGCGTAGGATGGCGAAAATTGTGGTGCACATCACAATCGACGATAGCGATCCCATCTTTCGGTTTCGCAGTCCAACCGGGTGCGGTAACAGGAGTTGATCCAATCTGACGCATGTAAACGCCTCCTTTTTTATTGGTTGTCGGTTATCGGTCATCAGTTGTCGGTAACAAGAGGTTTTTGTTAAAGGAACACCTCTTAACCGAAAATTGAAAGGTTTTTCGCAGAAAAACCGTACTGATAACTGATAACCATTAACTAATGACGGTAGGTCTCACCGATTAAGTTATTGGCAGCGCGAACGGGACGGAAAAGGGTCTGCCGTTTGGCAGGCATTTCGGCTAACAACTTCGGGTGCGGATCCCAATCGTGCCACTTGCTATTGACCGTATTGTAGCAACTGAAAATAGCGAGACGATCGTTTTCTTCGTTTGTCCACGTGTGCGTGCTATGGGTCAATGCCTCAGTGAAAAAGAGGAGGGACCCAGCAGGACACTCGTATGTATCCCAAATCAGGGAGTCTTGGCTTCGGATTGTGTCGGGTGCTGTGTAGACGGCTTTATGGCTCGCAGTAATAAAGAGGGTGCCGCCCTGCCGATATTTGACGGGATTCAGTTCCCAGACGATGCGTGTTAAGCCGCTATAGCCTCTGCCGGGGATACACCGATAGAGGTGCGAATCGCCAGGGAAACGGAGCATCCCGTTTCCATTGTGGGGTCCAAAGTTTCCATCCCCTACCGTCCGATAGAACAAACTACACGATTCCATACGGAAGCCGTAGCATTCTTGGCTTGACAACGCTGGATGTGCGAGAAACTCATTGAGAAAACCGATGACATTCGGATGGTCGGCGAGACGTTGCATGGGACCGCCGAGCGGAGAGCGTTCATGCTCTGGGATCGACTCGGGTTCGTGGTGGAGTTTATATCCGAACTCCTGCATCTCAGCGAGTTCATCACCCGACAGCACACCCGGAACCAGAAGCCATCCACGCATGTCAAAGAGGTATTTCTGTTCTTGCGTCGGTGCGACAACAGGGGTCCCATCGGAGGTTGTTTCGGTGAGTTGTGCGTTATCAATGTCGAGTGCTGTTCCGAGGTTTTTATCAACAATAAACGGTTTGGTGTGATCGGTAACTTGTGCCATTTTTTAAACTATTGCTCCTGGGCTGCGCTTTGGACGGGCTGGGTAACCCAGCCCCTACGTGTTTTGGGCAGGTTTTCGGTGAAGTTGCGGTGTTTCCGAGGAATTGTGACCGGCTTACAGAAAGCGTAATTCACATTCCTGATCCCTACGATCCTTCAGCGATCTTGTTTTTCCTATGCGGCTTTGGCGCGTTTGAGAGCATCCTCAGAGACGCTTAGTGTCTTCGCGACATCTTCATCGGTGTGCGACATGGACATGAACCAGATATGTCCTTCAGGCAGATATAAACCCCCCTCCAAGGTTGCTTCGTAGAAGGTCTCATGGAACCGTTTTTGGCGTTCGTCATCGCTGTTGGTACTTAAGCCGAAGTAGGGCATGGGTCCGATGCCACCGATGCGGGCATTCTCAATACCGAGACGTGCCGTCATTTCTCTGTAGCCCTCCAGCAATTTTTGCCCCTGTTTCCACATAAAGGCGACACCGTCCTGCGCCTCAAGTTCCTCAATTGTGGCGATTGCGGCGGCAACAAGCGATACCTCACCGTGGAAGGTTGCGGCTACCCAGACATCACTCACCTCATCCATAATCTCTTTTTTCCCAACGACGACAGCCGTCGCGAACCCGTTGGCGAGTGCCTTTCCGAAAACGGACATATCGGGGGTGACCCCGAAATATTCCTGTGCACCGCCCAACGCGTAGCGGAACCCCGTTTTGACTTCGTCAAAAATCATCAAGGCACCGTTGGCATTGACGAGCGCCTTTGCCTCTTCAAGATAACCGTCTTTGGGCAGATCCTGTCCGGAAGGTTCCATAATCAAACAAGCGATTTCGTCAGGGTGTGCTTTAAAGAGGTCAGCAAGTCCTTCAAGATCGTTGAAATCGACGCTAAGTGTAGCGGCGGCGGCTCCCGATAGGTGTCCGCGTGCGTGGCTACACCAATCATGCCAGCCGTGATACCCGGATCGAATCACTTTCTCTCTACCGGTATATGCGCGAGCGAACTTAATCGCACCGGTTGTTGCATCCGATCCGCCAACAAAGTAAGCAACCCGATCCGCCGATGGGATAATCTGAACCAACTTTTCGGCGAGTTCTACCTCAAGGGTATGTCCGAAATTATATACATTCCCTCGCTCAATGAGATACTTTGTGACCGTATCAATCACAGTTGGATAGGCGTGTCCAAGGATCATAGGTCCAAATCCCATCAGATAATCGATATAGTCATTTCCATCGGCATCCCAAAAATGCGCGCCTTTCGCGCCTGCAATCATAACAGGTCTGGGGGGAGTGCTCTGTTTATGGGGTTGCCCACCCCCGACCAATGCGGCTTTGGCGCGCTTTTGCCATGCGAGTGATTTTTCAAAACTGCGTCCCATGCTGAAACCTCCAACGTTGGCATGTTGTGTGTTAAATCCGCTCTAACTCTATTTATTTTAACATAAATATAGATTTGATTGGAGAATTTCTTGAAAATTGTGAAAATCTATGGAATAATAGCGTAACTTACAATTCCTGTAGATAGGGTTACAGCGAGTCTCATCATAGAAAAAGGGGGAAAGATGGCAGTACACCTCTTAAGTGACGCGCAGATGCGGCATTTCATTGTGAACGGTTATGTGACCGTCACTACGACATTGCCTGCGCAATTCCACGATGCAATCTACGAAAAGACGGTAACAGTTTTTGACAAGGAAGGCAACCCGGGTAATAATATGATACCGCGGATCCCAGAGATCCAGCAAATTCTTGACGACCCGAACGTGAGTGGAGCCCTGACAAGCCTACTTGGCGCGGACTCCTACAAGCAGCCACACCGCCATCCACACTACAATCCGCCGGGTAGTAATGGACAAGGGATGCACCAAGATGGTGGAAAACGCTGGTCTCATCATACCCGAAGACTGCTGGTTTTCTATTACCCACAAGATACACCCCTCGAACTCGGTCCAACGGGTGTGGTCCCGATGAGCCACTATTATAGCACGCGTGAAGGGGCGGAGGTCTCGCCGGAACAACCGATCATGGGAAAAGCGGGAACGGTTGCTTTCGCAAACTACGACCTCTGGCACCGTGCAATGCCTAACAGCAGCGAGAAGAAACGCTACATGATGAAGTTCCTCTATGCCCGGATGTCAGAACCGCAGGAACCTACCTGGGCGAATAAGGAAACAGAGTGGACAAACGGCACATCTGTGGGACCCCCTGAACATCAGGAGATGTTTCGACACCTTTGGAACTGGCATCGAGGCACGGAATTCGGGGTTGAAAACTCCTCCCACAACGGGACATCAAACGGGGAATCATTATCCGGTTTAATCAGTTCTCTCAACAGCACATCGGAATCGACAGGATTGCGGGCGGCTTATGAAATGCCCCGATTTGGCGAGAAGGCAGTGCCTGCACTGGTTCGGTGTTTGCAAGATGAATCGGAGATGACGCGCCGAAACGCGTGTTATGCGCTCAATGCGGTTGGAACGCCTGCTGTTGATGCCTTGCAGGAGGCGTTGAAAGACTCTCGTGAACACGTGCGGAATAACGCGGCGGAAGCACTCGGCGATTTGGGAAACAAGGCAGAATCTGCGGTGCCTGCGTTGGTGGAAACATTAGCAGGGGATGCGTCAGGTGCTGTGCGGTCGCATACGATAGAGGCGTTAGGAACAACGAGCCAATCGAGTTCACTTGCTGTTCCCGGTCTTGTGAAGGCATTAGCGGATTCGCACGATGGTGCCCGACGCAATGCGGTCTTTGCGCTGGCACGGATTGGTCAGAATGCGGCTGAGGCGGTTGATGGTTTACACAACGTGCTGTTCGATGAAAACCGTTATGTCCGCGGGGATGCGGTTCACGCGCTGCATCGTATCGGGACACGAGAGGCGAAGGCTGTGCTCCTTCGTTATCTTGAGACGACGCGCTGGTGCCCGTTGACCTCAAAAGAGAGCACGTTTTAGGTTCGTAGAAATTTAAGGCGCGCTGTATCAGTGCGCCTTCCGTGATCTGATGGAAAAATCTACGTAAAGAATTCCTCGTTATGGGGACGGACATCCACCTCGAAAGTCCACGCGCTCCGATCCTGCTGCACTAAAGCCCAATAGGTATCAGCAATGGCATCGGGTTCAAGGAGCGGTTCATTCTCCGAGAGTGTATAGCGTTGCCTGACTCCCGGCGTATCAATGACCCCGTCAATGATGACATGGGCGACATGGATACCGTGTGGACCGACTTCGCGAGCGAGTGCAGAGGCTAAACCTCGCGTTGCATATTTGGCACTGCTAAACGCCAACGCACCTGCCCTACCACGGACAGCAGAGGTTGCCCCTGTAAAGAGAATGCTTCCACCGCCTTTTTTGAGCATCCCTGGCACGACCTGCTTTGAACAGAGGAACCCACCGAGGGTGCAGACGCGCCACGCGCCCTCAAACGCTTCAGGTGTGAGGTCTGCGAAACTCCCCCAGGCGGCGTTTGCGGCATGATTTACCAAGATATCGGGAGCACCGAGTTCCTCTCGAATGCGATCAAAACTCTCTGATACCTGCTCCGCGTCAGCAATATCCGTGGGAATAGGGATAACTGTGCGTCCGGATTCTCCCAATCTCGTGGAGAGGTTTTTAATGTAGGCGGATGAGCGAGACAGTAATGCTACATCGCAGCCTTCGTTTACAAATTTACGAGCAAGCGCAGCCCCTAAACCGGGACCCACACCTGCGATAACTGCTATCTTTTCCATGTTTTAATTTTTCCTTGCGGATAGGTTTCGTATTGAAAACCTTGATGCTTTTCGTGTACGAGTTGAAGAAACACCCAAGCAAAAACCCCTCCAAATGTAAAGCAAAGACAAATTATGCCATTTAAGGCATAATTTCATTACGGACTTGTGCTTCCGAACTATGCCGATCCAGGTGTTCCTTGCGGTTAAACAACGTGGACTTGAACTATCAAGGGCGTTTCTTAAAGTATAGTAACGTCGGTATTATAGGAGATTATACAATTAACTAACGATAACTTTGAACGGAAGGTAACAAGCACATCGGTTCTGGAGAACTTCATCGGCACAACCGGAGCAGTGGTATACTACTGTTCAGCGAAGAGGCTACATATTTCGTATTCTACAATAAAGAAAGGGGTGTGGTTTCTAACCACACCCCATATAGTTTATTCGTGCCTGAGTGCATCAATTGGATGAAGTTTTGCGGCTTTCCATGCCGGATATGCCCCGAAAAAGACGCCTACCAACGCACTGACAATAAAAGAGACCCCTGCGTACATCAGTGAGACGACGGTCCGCCATCCCCAGAGAGATGGCACCACCTCGGCACCGATAATTCCGACACCAATCCCGACAAGGCCGCCAACAAGGGCGAGTGTCGTCGATTCAACGAGGAATTGAACGAGGATATCGCTGCGCTGTGCACCCACGGCTTTTCGAAGTCCAATTTCTTTCGTCCGCTCCGTCACAGAGACGAGCATAATGTTCATAATGCCAATACCGCCAACAACGAGAGAAACGACAGCAATCCCTAAAATCATGTTGGTAAAGGTTTGACTCGACTCCTCCAAGGTTTCCATGAATTCCGCTTGGTTCCGAATGTGAAAGTCGAGTTCCTTGTTTATTGGAATTTTATGTTGTCTGCGGAGGAGTTCTGTTACCTCAGTTTCCGCCGCTTGAACGAGTTTATCGCTATTCGCCTGTATACTAATGCTTGACAGATATTCCTCTCCGAACACGCGTTTCATAGCGGTCGAATAGGGGATGAAAACTTGGTCGTCCGGATTTCGCCATCCGCTTGCGCCTTTCTCCTTCATAACGCCTAAGACGTGGAAACCGACATTCTTAATTTTAACGGTCTGACCAACGGGTTCCACTTCCCCAAAGAGATTGTCAACAACGGTTTTACCGAGGACACATACGCGTTGACGGTACCGGATTTCGCTGTCCGTAAAAAACCGTCCCTTCTCCACAGTGAAATTCGCCGTGACGAGGTATTCTGGGGACGTTCCAACGATGGTCGTGTTTGTATTTTTACTGAGATACTTCACTTGTGCGCGACTGCTCACTTCCGGGGTGACATACCCAAAAGTCTCGCCGCGCGCTTGCAACGCCTCCATGTCTTCAACAGTGAGACTTTTACGGGCATCTGCAGAACCGCGCCCGCGAAACATGCTCTGCCCGGGTCGGACGGCGAGAATGTTCGCACCCAGTGTCTGAATCCGTTCGGTGATGTCGGCTTTTGCGCCTTCACCAATTGAGGTCGTGGTTATAATTGCGCCGACACCGATGATAACGCCCAACATTGTCAACATGGATCGGAGTTTATTTGCCAATAAGGCACTCAATGCATTTGTAAGACTTTCCAATATACTCATAGCATGTCCTCCCAGCACCATTCAGCTTAAGGATGAATCGGGAATCGGAGTGTTTTTGTTGGGGGTTTTGCTGGGGCATTTCTGCGGATTTCCCCCCTCCTACAAGATAGATGATAGTGTTACCGTCCTCGGCCACCGCCACCGCCACCGCCCCCCATCCGGCGCATTGTGGAAGCGGGGTTCTGCATCATGCGTCGCCGCCAATCGTCGCCGCCGCCACCGCCGCCGCCAAAACCGCCGATTGCCACGACATCACCTTCAGTCAGCCCTGAGACGATTTCGATCTTGTCAAAACTGCTAACCCCAGCGACAATCGGTTGCGGGCGCCCGGGCTGACCGTCTTCACCAACAAGTCTGACCATCTTCCTGCCTCGCATATCAAGGACCGCCTCAGCAGGCAGCGTCAGAATGCCAATTTTATTGACAGCTGAGATTTGAACGCTGGCATTCATGCCGGGCTTGAGGAACGGTATCTTTGCATCTTCAGTCTCTGTCGTTTCGGGTTGCGCGGGTGTTTCTTCAGCAGGCGCTTCCGCAAAAAAGCCGCCGAAAAGTCCACCCCAATCGTTTTCATCCGCCTCTTCCGCTTTCGCGACAGGTTGCTCCTGTGCGGATTGCACGGGTGCTTCTGGAGCGGTTGGTCTTGCGGTTCCACCGGCACCACCACCCTCTGCCTGGCGTTGTTGCCGCATTGCGCGGAAACGTTCACGCTGCTCTTCCGTCATATTTGCCATGTCGGGACGGGTCCCACCGCCTTGCCATCTTCCGGGACCACCCCTCATCCCTTGCGGTGTTCCTGTAGCTTCCACATTTTTCAACTCGGAGGTTACTTCAAAGGTCGTCACATTCTGAAGGGACAGTCCCTGGGGCGCGATCTTCAAGACCTCCCCCCGAAACGGTGTATCGGGATAGGCTTCGACGGTAATCGTCACGGGTTGTCCTATCTCCACCTTACCGATGTCGGTTTCATCTACCTCTGTTACGACATAGACGGTGTCAAGGTCCGCCATGGTGACAAGTGTCTGTCCTTCTTCCGAGGCGAGTGAGGAGAGGCGCGAGGTAATCACCTGTCCTTGTTCCACTTTCTTTTCCAAGATCGTTCCAGCGATGGGTGCTTTGATGATGGTATCGTCATATTCAATTTGACGGAGTTCCAGCTGCGTTTCACTGCGTGTGACTGATGAGCGTGCGGTCTCCAGATCACGTTGTTTACGCTCAATCTGTTTCTGGTTCGCCCTTGTGAGTTTCAAAGACTCTTCCGCTTGGACGATCCGTTGCTGCTGCAGTTCGATATCCATGTCGCGCGTGGCTTCAGCCTCCACTCGCTCTCTGGCAACTTCAAGGTTAAATTCCGCCTTTTTAATATCGGCGGCTCCCAATTCGAGTTCGGCTTCAGTCGCGGGTTTCTCAACCAATTTCAGATTTTCTTCAGCAGACTGATAGCGTGCCTGTGCGGACTTAAGTTGTGCCTGTGAAGATTCTAAGGATGCCTGTGAAATGAGTTCTTTCGCGTAAAGTGTCTGATTTCTTTTATGTTCTGCTGTTACCAATTCCAAGTTCGCCTCTTCCTGATCCAACGAATTTTTCGCGCGGCGTCTATTTTCTTCCCGCACCTCATCAGAGGTCAGCAATTTATATCGAATTTTGGCGATATTGAGGCTATTTTCTGCATCCATCACACCGCGGGCATTTGCTATCTTTTCAAGACGGATCTCTTCCTTCAACTGGACGAGTCGTTGCTGGGCTTCAATCAGAGATTCCTCCGCCTGACGAATCTGGATCGCCGACTGCTCCTTCTGGAGTTCAAAGTCAATCTCTGCCTGTTGCAGGCGTGCTTGCGCGGATCTCAAATCGGCTTCAGCCTGCTCTAAACTAATTTGGACGTAGGTGGTTTCGATGACGGCGATGATCTCATCCTTCTCAACATAATCGCCTGCATCAACCCTGAGCTCGAGAATCTTTCCGCTCGCTTTGGAACTAACTTCAACAATATTCAACGGCTTGATGGTCCCGGTTGCGTCAATTGTTACGGCGATGTCGCCCCGTTCGACCATTGCAGTCTTCACCTCTGTCGTTTCAGCACCGTCTGTTCCGTCTGAGTTCGTAAAGACGATACGCCCCACGGCGACAGCGGCTACTATCAAGACGACTGCACCGACAATTGCAATAATTTTCCATTTTCCTAATCCTAACATGGAGACTCCCTCCTGACATCAATCAGCGTGAAAGGGTATAATACGTTCTTCCGTGCCACTTTCATTCGTTAAAAAGTGTTCACTGTTTAAGTTAGTCAAATCCGCAAGAGAAAAGTTCGCTTTCCGCTGCATTTGTCTTCTACAACCGAGGCATATCAACGGCACTATCCCTACGTTCATGCATATTTTTTTCCATCGCTTCAGGATAGCGGTCGGGCAGATGTGAGACCTCGTTGAGTTTTTGGAGTGCGTCCCCTTCAAGTTTCCATCCGGCTGCACCGAGATTATCGCGCAAATGTCCGGTATGCCTCGCACCGACAATCACGGAAGTCATCGCTCGTTGATCGAGGACCCACCGCAATGCGACTTGTGCGGGGCTCCGTTCAAGTTCATCAGAAACGTCAAGGAGCGTGTGTAACGTTTCATCGGCGTTCTCTGCGAAATAGCGTTCCGGGTATGCCCACCCCTCAGCGGATCGCGTTCCGCCTTGCGTTCGCTCGCCTGGTTTGTATTTACCAGAGAGGAACCCACCGGCTAATGGACTCCACACAACAACACCGAGTCCTTTGAGTTCACAAAGCGGCACGATCTCCTGTTCTATATCCCGAACAACGAGACTGTATTGCGGTTGATAGCACGCAAAGCGGACCCAATTGTTTACATCGCTGAGCCATAACGCTTCGGATAACCGCCACGCTTGGTAGTTACTACACGCTGTATAACGGACCTTCCCTTGCTGAACGAGATCGTCTAAGGCGCGGAGCATCTCCTCTAACGGGGTTTGGGAATCAACGTGGTGTATATAGTAGATGTCCACGTAATCCATCTGAAGGCGTTTGAGACTGTCGTCAATCGCCTGCATGATATGTGCACGGGACATCCCGGAATCGTTGGGGCCGGTGCCCATGGGGTTAAAAAACTTCGTCGCGATGACGGCATCGCGACGCCTGTCCTTGAGTGCTTTACCGAGAAGCACTTCGGATTCGCCTTCGGCATAAGAGTTCGCCGTGTCAAAAAAGTTGACACCGGCATCCAAAGCGAGGTCTACCATGCGGTTTGTTTCCGCCTCGTCGGCACCATGCCCAAAAGTCATCGTCCCTAAACAGATTTCGGATACCTTAATTCCGCTTTTTCCCAGTCTTCTATATTCCACGTTTTCCTCCTTTTTATGGTCTACCCACTGTCCAAGGGTGCTGCTTTTTCTGCAACTTCCAAAATAGCATCAAGCACTTTGGTGACTTCTGGATCAATCTGCTCTGCTGGCAGATATTGGACTAAAGTATGATAATTTGTCTTTTGCATGAGGTTTGGCATTTCCAATTTTTCAAAGAAAGCTTCAAAAAGCCGGTCAAGGAAGTCACCGGTTACTTTGATGTCTGGGGACCAAGGTGATCCTCTGCCGAGAGTTATTAGGGCACTTTCAATCTCTGTAATAGTTTCCTCAATTGTAGTCCTCCATAATGACGCGAACAATGGCCCTCCAGTTTGTTCATCCCCTTCAGCAAGCCCCCAGTCAATTAGTACCTGTTTGTCGGATATAATATAATTTTCAATCTCGCGTTGTTTCCATGCGTATTCTATTAATTCAGGTTGCCTATGAAGTTCACCATCAATTCTATCAAAGAGGCAGAATCCTACCAAATCTGGCTTTGCCTCACGCAGACCATAAAAATGCTCACGTGCTTTCTCTGGTTGGTTACCAACATAGTGAACATAAGGTGCCTCCAATTCCTTTTTCGCCGGGTGATTAAGTTTCTGGGCAAATGCCTGTAGAATGGCGAGATCCGTCGAACCTTCAAGATAAAGAATCCACCCCATCTGCTGTGCTTGATAATACTGCTCAAAACCAATCGTCCGTAATGATTTTAATAGCTGGCTACCGCGATCGTCAATTCGATGTGGCGCGCCAAGAAAGGCAATAACTACGTCGCGTTCCGCTGCTTCATTGAGAATTACCTCAGAATGACTGGCAGCAACGATCTGACTACCATGTTCCCTTGCTAATTCTGTAAGGACTTGATAAATCCGCCGTTGTCGAAGGATTTCAAGATGGGCATCTGGTTCGTCAAGAAGCAGGACAGAACCCGGATGTGCAGCAATATAAGTAAGGAGTAGTAGCGTTTGTTGCAAACCCCGTCCTGATGAAGAAAGATCGAGAGAAATACCAGACCCATCGCGATAATTCATCGTTACCTCTCCACGCTCCGGAATATAATCTGGTTTATCAAGTTGCACACCAAAGAGTGCAGTAATTTTTTCACAAAGTTTTTCCCACGTTGTGGGATCCGGATCTTGTGAAACCAGATAGCAGAGATTACGCAGCACTTCTGCTGTCCGTCCCTCTCCGATTCGGACATTAATTGCGCCTGGATCAAGGCGTAATTCATTAGAGGCGAGACCAGACATCGGTGGAAGAAATGCGACAGAGAGGTATCCTGCTTCTTCAGGAACAGGCATTCGTGCAGAGACTTTTCCATCTTCTTCCGAAGTTCTCAAGGGACGGCAATGAAAAGTTTCCTGATTAGCATAATCGAATTCCAAACCACATGCCCAGTCCTTCCCAGCTGTAACACCTTCAACAATAATATCTATTCGGACGTTTTTCGGGGCACGAACCTGTAGATTCCGCCAGAGTAATCGGGCATCTGGAACCGGGACAGAAATGAGATCGCGCCGGTTAATAACAACACCTGGGCGCTTTTCCGGATTTGCTCTCCCTTTGCGATTCTCGTTCCACCGTTTGAGTCCTATCTCCCACAAAGCGAGTGCTTGTAATGCCGTTGTCTTGCCCGAGTTATTTGGACCGATGAAGACAACGGGATTCCCTAATTCAACTTCAACTTCGCCAAAGTTTTTGAAATTACGGCAAATCAGTTTCGTTAGCATTTTGCTCCCCATCGCGACTTTCTTTATTAAACAAGAACAGTCTCACCTTCTGAACGGAGTCCTGCCTCGTAAACCTTCATCACTTCCAGGGCAAACTCAAGCGACCCCTGCTCTGCGGGTTTGCCCTCCAGAATGCAGTCACAGAAATATCGCATCTCTTGATAAAAGCCCTGTATGAAAAGTCCTTTATTTTCGAGGGTGCCAAGACTGTTTTGTGGCTCCCAGACGATAGCACCGCTGTCAAAGCCTTCAGGGACATAACTGGTGCTGCCACTGTAATTGAAGGACATGCCGCGCTGGAGTATGACACGCGTGCTGTTCCGAATTTCGGCGTGGCATCCATCACCAAAGAATTGATAGAGTTCAGAAGGCTGTCCGTGCCTCGCGCCATCCGCGAGATGGAAATTCCCGAGTGCCCCGCTCTCGTATTCCATGATACACGCGCCACCACCGCGTTGTCCTCGACGGACAGTTACCGCCGAAACCTTCCCGCCGACTGCGACGAACAGAGACAACGGATGGCACCCGTTTTGGAGCCAATTCGTATGCTCCCTCTCACGTAACACACGCTTCCCATCTTCCGCAATTGTCATCGGATAGGCTCCGAGAATGCTTCGCAAGGGACCGTACTCATCGGTTGCGAAGATTTCGATAATCTTCTGTGTAGCGGGCATGAACGCTTTTTTGAACCCAACAACGACGACCCGATCCTTTCGATGCCGGATCATTTCTGAGACTTCGGCAGCAAACATCCCAGGCGGCTTTTCCATCCAGACATGCATACCGGCGTCTAACGCCTCACATGCCAATTCAGGGTGGAGACGCGGCGGTGCGCAGAGGAAGATCGCGTCCAGTTCTTCGTTACGGAACATCTCTGCCATACTCGGATAGCATGCCTGGACGCCGTATTGTTCGGCGGTGACGCGAGCGCGGTCCATATCAAGGTCACATAATGCCTTGAGCCGGATTGGGAGAAACGTCAGGGTCGGTAAAATATTGCGATAGCCGTGTGAACCGACGCCAACAACAGCGACGTTTAATCTTTTCTCAAATTCTCTCTGATAACTCATATTTTAATTTTACCTTGCGGAGGAACAACGTGCGTTTCAACTTTGAAGGACGTTCCTCATATCCGCCTGCGCCGTTGTTGCAGGCTACAGGGTCTGGTAGCAAGTTGTAAAGTGTTCTAAAATCTGTAAAGTTTGGAAGTTGAAAGAGAATTCTACTCACTTCGCAACTTTAGTACACTTACAAACTTGGAAACTTTCGTCGCCGTTTGATGGATCCCTTGAATCCACTGAAAACCTGCGCGCCCTGACATAGATCACAACTCAGGAGCCCATACATTAAAAACCTCGCCGATAAAGCATAGGGGTTAGGAAAGCACGTCGTCAAGGAAGGCATCCAAGTCGTCTTTCATCTTACGCAATTCCGCTTGGTCGATATACATCATGTGTCCCGCCTGATAATAAGCCGTCGTGATGTTATCTTGCAGGGATTCGTCAAGCCCCAAATGGCTGAAGGTATATTCTGATGCCAAAAAGGGTGTCGCTAAGTCGTAATAGCCGTTTGCAACAAAAACCTTCAGGGCAGGATTCATGGTCATTGCGGCGCGAAGTGTATCGGAGACGTTGACGTATTCGTTCTGATGGTCACCGTAGTCCCACGGGTGGACGCGGCGACTCAAGATTTCATAAGGGAGATCGGATTCAAATTCAAGTTCATCTCGGACATATGCGTTGAGAGCGGCGGTATACGCGCCTTGCACGACAGCGGAACTCGGATCGTATTCGTAGGTTTCACCCGCTGCATCGCGGTCGATTCCTTTGTACCGGCTATCAAAACGTCCGACTGTGCGTCCCTCATCTCGGAGCAACTCCTTGCAAAACCGCATAATGTTAATTCGGATGTCCGTGCGCTCAATATATTCGGGTGTAAGTCCAGTATATTGCGCGAGGTGTTGAACGATAGTGGCACGTTGGTCTGAAGACACAGCACTGCCCTGCATCAAAGCAAGGGTGTAATCACTCAGCGCGAACGCTTTCACCTCGTCCATGAATGCCTCAAATTCGCTATCGACTTCATCTAATTTATTATGATAACGTGCAGTCGCTGCATAAGTGGGTAGATAGAGAATATAGGGAAGATCGTTGCCCGGTGCGAATCGGATTGTCTGGAAATTAAGCACGACCGAAACGAGCAGGATGGCGTTGAGATAGGCACCGTGCCGTCCCTGTAGATATCCTGCGAGTCCGCCAGCCCGCGTTGTTCCATAACTTTCGCCGATGAGGAGTTTGGGGGATCCCCAACGTTTGTAGCGTCCCAGATAGAGCAAAATAAAATCGCCAACCGATTCAATATCTCGCTTGAAGCCGTGGAACTGTTTTGCCTCTTCACCGGGAACGGCTCTGCTGAACCCAGTGCTGACGGGATCAATGAAAACGAGATCGGTTTTGTCTAAAATAGAACAGTCGTTATTCGTCAGTTGATAGGGCGGATGCGGCAATTCTCCGTCTTCGTCGGGTTTGACACACCGCGGTCCCAAGACACCCAAATGTAACCATACAGATGAAGATCCGGGACCCCCGTTGAAGGAGAACGTTATTGGACGTTTGGATGTATCCTCTACATCGTCCCGTGTATACGCAATAAAGAAAACGGAGGCTTTCGGTTTTTCGCCCTCTTTGTCGATTTCCTCTTTCAGAACGAGCGTCCCTGCTGTGGCGGTGTAACGGATCTCCTCGCCATTGATGGTAACACTGTGATGCGTAACGGAGAGTTTATCTTCAGGTATATCGGGGTGTTTTCCTTCATCTTTCGTCTCTTCAGATTCTTTTTTTTCTTCTTGGCTCATGGTGCGTTCCTTTACTTGTTTATGAACAAGATTTAGTAAATCGCCTTGGTGTTCAGTGCATTTATAAGAAATTGCGGTGTGCGAACCTCGTGGAAACATTATAGCATATTTTCTGGAAACAGGTGTGATAAAAATCTCACGACAATGGCCTTCGACTGTCTGTTTAAAATATAAAAATTTGAGTTACTATCAAATGCATGCTATACTTTAGAATTATAGTAAAGTTTAGAATTAATGATACATGTTTATGACATCGTCTATGGATATATCGGTGTTGTATTCACGGAGACGTTTGATATTTGCAAAGTCGTGTTCAATCGGATTGTAGTCGGGTGAATAAGGCGGTAAAAACA
>JAJEDB010000142.1 GCA_022821725.1 Candidatus Poribacteria bacterium
ATCGGTCATTTTCTCGAACACGTCTATAACTCTAAACGTCCTCATTCGGCGTTGGGATATCTAACACCCATGGAATTTGAGAGGCAAAACTTGTCTTAACTTTACCCAAATTGCGGCCCTAATTAGCGTTGGCACTTCATAATCCATCTGTTCTACCAAAATAAATTGCCGATTTCCATTATCTTGCTTGTTCAATTCTAAGACAGCATGGGCAGTTGTTCCACTTCCCGCAAAGAAATCGAGGATTATATCGTCGCCTCCTCTTTCTGAGAGTATTTCAATAACATCCTTGACAGCATTTATTGATTTGGGATAGCTAAAAACTTTCTGCCCTTCAAAAAGGTTCTTTAATAGTTTCGTTCCATGCGAAGATGCATCATATTTACTGTCTGTCCAAACACTTTTAGGTCGGGTACCTTTCTTTATTTTATCAATAATTTTTACCTTCCATTCGCCCGATTTGCTCTGCTCAATCTTTATTTCTTGATCGTTGACATGCTTTAAAAATGAAGGACGTGTTTTTCGCCAAACTCTTTTATTACCATTACTATCTAACGGTAATATTTCAATTTGTTCATCAGAAATCCTTTCCACAGAAATTTTTTCGTCCTTGGGCAGAAAGTAGATTGGGTAATATGAATTTGGTCTTTCTGTAGGAGTTGAAAGTCCACCTGTTCTTAAAAAATCACGCCATCTGAAAAGGTTCTCTCCTGTCCCTTCAGTGTATTGTTTCTTTTGTTTATCAGTTAGTTCAAGAAAATTGATTGATGGCAAGCCTACCTGTTTAGAATAAATATGTAAGTATTCATGACAGGTAGCAAAATAAGAATCAGTTGTTCTACCACTCGGTTTGCTCTGAACTATGACTGTGCCTATATGATTTAGTCTACCAAAAATTTCATCACACAGAACAGCCAGATAGGCTTGTTCTTCATCATCTATTGCTATTATGATCAAACCATCGTCTCGCAATAAATCTTTAGCTATTTCAAGTCTATTTCCAATAAAAGTAAGCCAACTCGAATGATTAAAAGAGTTGTTATACCCAAAAGTACTACTTTCACCTTTAGTGTTATACGGCGGATCGATGTAAATCAGTTTGATCTGTCCCCGGAATTGTTCTTTGAGGCTGTGAAGCGCGATGAGGTTATTGCCTTTAATGATAAGGTTTTCGCGAGGGGTTCCATTCTCATCGCGTTTGATTTCTGTTACGTCCTGTTCACCTGCAGCGGTGTGGCGTTTCCAGTTTGTAAGGACCTTCGGATCGAACATACGGTTGATTTCGTCTTGTGCCAGAAGTTCATTAAAGAAAATCTCCTTGCGTTTTTCTTCTTCACGCGTTTGTCCACCCTCTAAGACGCAATCCTTATATGGCCAGACAAGTGCAACTTCACTTCGTTCACTGAGGTATTTATGGTCAATGTTCAACCCAATCTTGTTGCGGAATTTAGTATAGGAATCGGTAAAGAAGTTTTTGTCGGTGATATAGTCAACAAAGGTATTATTGTCGAAAATCCAACGTCCCTCAATTTCCTTAAAGAATTTTGCTTCCACCTCTTTGTCGGTCAGTAGCAATTTAATAAGGTCGGAGTTAAGTTTCCAGGCACGTTCTCTAACATTTGCGCGGTGGAGTTCTCCCGCTTCATCAACAAAGTCGCGATTGGATTCAAGCAGTTTAATCAACTTTTGGTCGAATTTTTCTTTTGACATAGGGTCATTTCCTTTCTGTGATGCGTTTTTCGATTCGCTGGAGGTCAAACTTAATTTCATCCACGCGCCTTGCCTTATAGATCTGACATTCGAGTGTTAATGCCTCTTGCAAATCCTCTTTAGCACCCTCGAAATCCCCCACCTGTTCTTTTGCCCTTCCTCGTAAAAGGCGAATATGAACATCATCTGGATCTATCTGGAGAGTCATGTCAAGGTCGGCAATAGCCTCTTCATATTGTCCTAATTCATATTTTGCGTTTCCTCGTCGGAAATAGCCAAACGGAACATCGGGAGCTATCTCAATCATCTTACTAAAGTCAGCGATAGCTTGTTGATGTCGTTTTAATCTTAACAGTACTTTCCCCCGCACTTCATGTGCATACGGACTACCGTCTATCTCAACCATCTTGTTAAAGTCATTAATAGCATCATCATTACGCCCCAATGCCCGTTTCGCGTATCCTCGCCACTCGTAATAGTCTGAATTTTGGGAGTCTAATTCAATAGCCTTGTCATAATTTGCAATGGCTTCCTCACCAGAGGCTTGCATAGCGCGATTAAAATAGTCCGAGGCACTGGGTTCTGTGTACGGTTCTCCCTCGCGATGTAAACGTGCAAAACCATCAAAGTCAGGGAATAATATAGCTTGAGTAATACCCGATACCCGTTTTAACGCAATTAGGATATCCTCTTTACAACTTTCTTCAATGATGCAGGCATCATTTTCATCAAATTCGTAGGTACCAAAAATGAAGATAGATTGCTGCGCGATAATACGGTTGTTCTGATATCCAGGTTCCCAAAAATACAGTTGAGGATCGCGTCCATAGGATTGAAAGCGTGGAAGAAAATAATCAATCTTTTCATTCAGTAAATCCGGTGTAACTTTTCTAAAACTAAGCAGTTCATTACGGACTGCATAGACCTTGCCATCTGGTGCTTTTTCTGAACCTCGTGAGTCTTTTTCCCACTTTGGATCTTTCTCGCAAGCAAAATAGAGTGCGATTTGTGCATTACGGGTAAAGTCAATTAGACATGTAGCTGCCCCAAAGTGTTGAAGTTGTGCAAGTATTTCCAAATCTTCAAGTTTACGTCCATTTTTCTCGCCGTGTCCCCGAAGTCGGGCTTCTGTGATTAAATCTTTGTTGATTTGAAGAAATCTTTCAGAGTTTCTGACCTCCTTTTTTAGACGGCGATAGACAGAGGCTTGTATCTTGTATTCTGCATTTGGCACGCCTCGAAACAGATACCTTTCGGAACTTAATTGGTTTACCCATTCAATAAGCTCACTTAACGATGAGATTCGGGTAGGTTCTTTTTTTGCCATTTTGTTCTATATCTCTCGATAGTTTGTATTTGTTACGGCACACGGAGTGTGCCTACTACCTTTAAATCGGAAATTGGTGATTGCCTGCCGTCAACCCGCCATCAATGACGAAAACCGCTCCCGTTGCAAAACTGGCTTCATCGGAGGCGAGGAAGAGCGCGGCATTCGCGATGTCCATCGGTTGTCCAATCCGTCCTAACGGATACCAGGGCGTGATTTCGTCGAGGATCTGTGGGTTACGCTCTATCATCGGTTCCCAGACTTCGGTTTGAATCGTTCCGGGACAGATACAGTTGATACGGATGTTGTCTTTACCGTGTGCGACTGCCATCGAGCGGGTCAAGGCGATAACGCCACCTTTCGCGGCAGAATACGCGTGGATCGCTTGTAATCCGATGAGACCATTGACAGAAGCGATATTGACGATGCTACCGCCACCAGCCGCTTGCATCACGGGGATAACAGCGTTGGAACAGTGGCTGGTGCCTTGAAGCGCGACCGCTAAGTTTGCTTCCCAATTGTTATTCAACACATCAGCCGTGGAGCAGATAGCGTTGTTCACCAAAATATTGACCGTGCCGTAGGTCTCAACAGTTCTCGTAACCAGACGTTCCGCATCGGCAGCATCGGAGACATCGGCATTAATGAAGAGTGCTTCACCACCCGCATCGGTTATAGCAGCGACGGTTTCTGTGCCGAGGGCATCGTTCACGTCATCAACACCGACTTTCGCGCCTTCTTCGGCGAACTGAAGGGCAATTGCTCTGCCGATACCGCGTCCAGCTCCTGTGACAATGGCTATTTTACCATTCAACCGCATCTTTTGTCCTATCTCTTTTTCGTGAGAATTGAGGGTATTAAAGACGGCTTCTGAATTATAGAATCTGCCGCGTTCACCCTCTGAAAAATCATATTTTGCTTTCACTTATTTTGTATGATATAATAAAAATCAGACTGAGGTTAGTATTTTAGCTCGCGAAGAGGAAATAGATGGCTGTAACCGGCATACGTTGGACTACCCATGATCGATACAGAAATGAAATTTATCTAACGCATGAGCGTTGGCAACATATCATTGCTTCAATTAATCACCCAGACATGGAAAACTATGAGGAACACCTAAAAGCAACAATTCGGTATGGGACCCGGAAGCAGGATTCGTTGAATCCACAAAAGTACCGCTACATTAATGCCTTCGCTGATTTATCAGCGGATAATACACATATTACCGCAATTGTCCTTTTTCGGTTTCGCGAAGGCTCATATGGTGAACCCATTTCAAATAATTACATTGTCACAGCTTACCAGAAAAGGATTCGGTGAAAAAAATTATGTCTCAACCAATTTTTAACTACGATGAAGTAAGTGATACACTCTACGTTTCGTTTGCCCCCGGTGAACAGGCGACAGGTATTGAACTGACTCCCCACATTTTACTGCGGTTCAATAAACAAGAACGTAGGGCTGTTGGGTTGACCTTTCTGGAATACTCTCTACTCGCTCAGAAGACTGATATGGGACCTCGGAGCTTTCCTCTCACGGGCTTAGCCGAGTTACCCGAGGATCTGCAAGAGATTGTGCTGGAGATTCTCCAACGTCCCCCGGTCAATGAACTGCTTTTGCTCTCATCGTATACACCTTCGATTTCCGAAACGATTCCGATTACACTTTTGCAAGCAATTCATTGAATGAATATGCTGTGGAAGTATTCTATTCCGCGAGATTTACCTAATGTTGTAGCGTCTGCGAGATGAAAAGCTTCGTGCGTTCATGTTGCGGGTTATCGAAGAAATCTGCCGGTGCCGCGTCCTCAACTATCGCCCCCTCATCAAAGAAAAGGATCCGATCGGCGACCTCACGTGCAAATCCCATTTCATGCGTCACGACCAGCATCGTCATGCCGGAACGTGCGAGTTCACGCATCACATCCAACACTTCCGTAATCATCTCCGGATCCAGTGCACTCGTCGGTTCATCGAAAAGCATAATCTTAGGCTCCATCGCCAATGCCCGTGCGATTGCGACCCGCTGTTGTTGCCCGCCCGAAATCTCTGAGGGATACTTATATGCCTGATCCGCAATATCCACCCGTTCTAAAAGCGATAAAGCGATCTCTTCGGCTTCACTTTTCGTCATTTTTCTCACCCGGATGGGACCTAAGGTGATATTCTGTAGGTTCGTCAGGTGCGGAAATAGGTTGAACTGCTGGAACACCATACCGACTTCCTGACGGATGAGATTGATATTGCGGAGATCATCACTCAGCTCAACACCATCAATGACAATTGTGCCGCGCTGATGCTCCTCCAAACGGTTCAAGGTTCGGATAAATGTAGATTTCCCGGAGCCAGAGGGACCACAGATCACCGCCCTTTCGCCTTTTTCAAACGAGGTCGTAATTCCTTTGAGGACGTGGAAATCGTCAAACCATTTGTGTACATCTTCGCAGACAATAATGGAATCATTCGGCGCGTTTTCGTGTTCTGCCATATTATTTCATTCCCTCCTAATTATTCCCAATTTTGCACAGGTTGAACCTACAAGTTTTAGTGCTCCCCGACTCCGAGTGCGGTTTCAATTTCCTGACTGCCGTAGGACATCGAATAACTGAAAACGAAATAGATGATTGCAGCGAACAGATAGACCTCGGCTTGCAGTCCGAACCAATCTCGGTTGGCGATAACACTTCTGGCGACCCCTAAGAGGTCGATAAGCCCGATGATAGCAACTAAGGATGTGTCCTTAAACAGTGCGATGAATTGTCCAACAATCGCTGGAATGACCGACCGGAGTGCTTGCGGTAAGACGATAAACAGCATTGTCTGCACGTAGTTAAGTCCTATCGCTTGTGCAGCCTCGTGTTGTCCGCGCGGAATCCCTTGGAGCCCTCCACGAACGTTCTCTGCCATGTAGGCAGCAGAGAAGAAGGTGATTGCGAGCTCCATCCGTAAAACCTGGTTAATATCAAGCCCCGGCATGAAGATCGGTATCAAGATATTCCCCATGAATAGGATTGTTATCAACGGCACACCGCGAACCATCTCAATATAAGCCGTTGAAACCCATCGGATCGCAGGCAGATTGCTCTGACGGCAGAGTGCTAAAAACACACCAAGCGGAAAAGAAACGACGATACCGACAACCGCTAAAATCAGCGTCAATAGCAGTCCACCCCAATTGCTTGTGTGAACACCACTCTCCCCGAACCCGCGTAACACTATCATTATCAAAGGAAAGGAGAGCAACCAACCTCCCAAAATCCAAGGTCGCAAACCTGTTCTGCCACGTCCAAGGAAAAAAGAGGCTGCTATTATGGCGACCGCGCCTAAAAACCACCCTCGCGTCGAGAATCCAAAGGGGAGAAAGGCACCAATGAACCAAATACCGCCAAACATAACGGCAAATCGGAGAACCAAGCCACCCCATATCCCGGCACTCAAACCTACAAACACGCACAAAATGTAAATCACACTCCATACGCGCCATATCTGTTCCCGTGGATAAGTCCCGACTGCAAAAAGCTGAAGATTCGCCGGAATAACGCCCCACTTCGCTTCTGTGAAAGCCCACGTCAAAAGTGTCTTAAAAATAAAGAAAAGGCAGATAAACGCCAAACAACTTAAAAGCACGTTGTACCAAGTGTTAAATAAGTTGTCCTTCATCCATCGTGCGGGCCCTTTTGTATGGGCTGGGGGCTTCATGGCTTGCGTAAACTCTTGTGCTTCCACTGTGTAATATGCCTTTCTTATCGTAGGGGCGAGGTTCCCTCGCCCCTACAGATAATTCAATCACCGTCCAACGCGGGTAATCCAACGGTTGTACCAATTCATGGCGGCTGATGTCGTCAAACTCATCACCAGATAGCTCGCCATAATCATCGCAAAAACAGGAATTGATTGTCCCGTCTGCGTCATCATCGTATTTCCGACGCTGAACAGATCGGGGAAACCGATTGCAACAGCCAAACTTGAATTTTTCGTGAGGTTCAGATACTGACTTGTCAGCGGTGGCACAATGATAGGGATAGACTGGGGTAGAACGATTAACCGTAATGTCTGCGATTCCTTCAAACCGATGGCTCTCGCTGCTTCCCGTTGGCCCTTAACGACCGATTGTATACCGCTTCTCACGATTTCGGCAATAAAAGCCCCTGTATACACAGAAAGCGCGATTAAAAGGGCAGAAAACTCTGGTGAAAAGCGCATCCCCCCTCTAAAGTTGAAACCTTGTAACACCGGTAAGTCCAGCGTAAACGGTCTACTCGGTGTGAGGAACCAGCCGCAAAGTGCCACGATAAGGAAGGCAGGCAGTGCCCACTTGGCGCGAAAACCGGGACGATCCAACTGTCGGAGTTTCCGCCATCGCACAACATAGAGAACCACTGCCAAGAGTAAACCCGCGCCAAGAAAACCGAGCCAAATTCTCAGACCTGCGGTAGGCTCAGGCGACGGTAGGTATATCCCTCGGTTGTTAATGAACACGCCTCCGAACAGTGCTATACTCTCCCTAACTCTCGGGAGTTGACTAACTACGGCAGTGTACCAAAACAGAATCTGAAGCAGGAGCGGAACGTTCCGGAAGCATTCAACATAAGCGGTCGCTATCGTTCGGATTAACCAGTTACTCGACAGTCGAGCGATGCCGAAAAGGAGTCCCAGCAGCGTCGCACAGACGATCCCGATGATGCTGACTTTAAGGGTATTCAGGATCCCAACCCAGAACGCTTTGAGATACACATCCGAAGGTTCATACGGAATACCTTCCGAAATGTCAAACCCGGCTTCGTCCTGAAGAAAATCGAGATTCAGTGTTAACCCAAGCCCACGGAGCCCCTTTAGCATGTTCGTGTAAAGGATGACTAACAACAGGATCACACCGAGCAAGAAAATAACCTGAAACAGGACCCGTAAAACTCGGATATCTCGCCAGAAGGGGATTTTTCCCGATACAACTTTAGGTCTTTTAATTATGTCTTGCGGAGTAATTCAGTTGGTTTCATGCTGAGAGTGCCTTCCACCTATCCGCCCTCCATTTCATTACGGACTACGGTTATGAAAATTAACTTAAGACAGCAGCTTGCAACAATACGCAGAAATACCGACTTTAACGGAACGGCATCGCATAGAGTAAACCGCCCTGCGTCCACGGTTTATTAACCCCACGCGGTAGACCCAACGGTGTCAGATTACGGTCAAAAATCTCGCCATAGTTGCCAACAGCAACGATGACGTGGCGCGCCCAATCTTTCGACAGCCCGAGTTTTTCACCCATACCCCCACTTCCATCTAAACCCAAGAACCGTTTGATTTCGGGATTCTCTGTTTTAAAGGTGCTGACGTTGGCTTGCGTAATACCGTGTTCCTCGGCGGCGAACGTGGCATAAACGACCCAACTCACGACATCGTTCCACTTGTTATCACCATGGACGGTGACAGGCCCCAAAGGTTCTTTTGAAATGGTTATATCAAGAATAATATGGTCATCCGGATTTTTTAAGGATTGACGACGGGAGATTAATTGGGATTTGTCGCTTGTCACTACATCACAACGCCCCTGATCGTAACTTTGGTAAAGCGTCTCGGTCTCCTCAAAGACAACAGGTTCAACTTCAATCCCTAAGGCGCGTGTCGTATCGGCGAGGTTCAACTCGGTGGTACTGCCAGCAGTGACACCGACAGTCGCTCCCGCCAACGCCTCGAGTGATGTTATCCCCAGCTCCTTGCGGAGCATGAAACCTTGGCCGTCGTAAAAGGTCGGTGGGCAGAAGTCAGCACCGAGATCAGTGTCGCGAGTCAGGGTCCAAGTGGTGTTGCGGATAAGCACATCTATTTCGCCCGTCTGGAGAGCAGGGAAACGCTCAGCAGCCTTTAAGGGACGGAACTCAACCTTATTCGGGTCACCCAGAACAGCAGCAGCGATCGCCCGACCGTAATCTACGTCAAACCCCTTCCATTCACCCGTTTGACCGAGGAAACCGAAACCGGGCAATTCCTTATTCACACCACATATCAGTCTGCCTCTGTTTTTAACTTTTTCCAGAATACTCTCCTCACCTTCGGCGAGTAATGGAGTTACCAATGCTATCGCTAAAACGAATGCGGAAACACGAAACAATAATTTACGCACAGAAATCCTCTCTTTTCAATATGATCCCGACTATAGGGATCGTTTAACAACATACCTTGATTGATTAACGTTTTTTATATTTGCTCACAATTTCACTAAAATCTCTTTTATGCTTCTCTTCAAACAGAAAAGCGATTGTCATACTTTACATACATTCTATCAAACTGTCCTTATGTTGTCAAGCAAATTAAAGGCTTTGTCAATCTGCCCCATTCCGTGCAATTGAGCACAAGGTATGCCCTATTTGGTGCAGTACACCTTCAATATTTGGCGAAGTGTCGCACCAGTTGATGCCGTCAGATCGGCACAGAATTTGCTAAAGTAAGTGCATACGCCAGGATTTCTACTATAAACGGGTGTGTAAAGTTTTTGTCCTTAGGCGTTAGGCAGCTTGTGGGTGTTGTGCTTGCCAAAAGGTGTCCCAAGCGTCATTCTTCAATAAACACCGCCAGAATAAGATAGCGTTGATGCCGTTTTGTGTCCATCGCATGC
>JAJEDB010000113.1 GCA_022821725.1 Candidatus Poribacteria bacterium
CTGGGTCTGGGTGAGTTTGACGCGAGCCGCCCGGGCAGCCGGTCAAACGATTTATCAACTCAAAGAAAGTTTACTTGATGATTACATCCGACAACAACTTCAAAAACCTGCTATTTCTATCAATATTGCGTAAGTCCTATTAATAATGAAAAAACAAAAAATTTGCGAGGGCGGCGAATTCTGTAATGTCCAATGTTTCAGCACGCCGCTCTGGCGCGATACCGAGTTCCTCAAATGCAGCCGCTAATACCTTCGCCGGTGCCAACCTACCCCTAACTAACGTATTTTTTAGCATCTTCCGCCGCGTCCGAAACGCCGTCCGGACGACTTTAAAGAAGAATTCCTCATTTTCAACCTTAACCTTTGGATGTTGGCGCATTGTCAGTTTTAAGAGTGCCGAATCCACTTTGGGTGCCGGATAAAAGTTTTCTGGCGACAGCGTGGCGACGAGTGTCGCATCCGTCCGATACGTAACACCGATTGTTAAGGCACCATAATCCTTTCCTCCCGGTTCAGCAACAATTCTTTCAGCGACCTCCTTCTGTGTCATCAATACGCAGCTATGAATCTGTTTATGATAATCGAGCAGTTTCCACAGGATCGGAGTCGTAATACTATAAGGCAGGTTCGCTATAACCTTAAAAGTAGTAGGCACAGTCTCTGTGCCGTCAGTTTTAAAGGGATTAGGCACAGTCTCTGTGCCATCAGACAACAATGAATTGAGTTCCAGTTTAAGAATATCCGCGTTAAGGAGGTGAACGTGTGAATCTGTTGCGAATTGCGCTGCTAACGCCTTGTATAACAACGCGTCCACTTCAACAGCAATGACACGTTTGGCACGTCGCGCCAAAACGTCCGTGAGGCACCCTAAACCGGCACCAATCTCTATGACGGTGTCGGTATCCGTCAGTGCTCCCGCTGCGAGAATAATTTCGAGGGCTTCTGGATTAACGAGGAAGTTTTGTCCTAATTGTTTTTTGGGGCGGGTATGATGTAGTGCAAAGAAGTCGCGGACCTGTCGGTGGTTCATCTTTTAATAGTTGTCGGTTCGATTTTTTCTGCGAAAAAAATCTTTCAGCAGTCAGTTTTCAGTTAAGAGGTTCTCATCTAACGAGGGAAATCTACAGAAATCCGAAGAAATACCCAAGCAAAACACCCTCTTGTAACTGATAACTGATAATTATGACCTGAGGGAAATAACTTTTGTTAGAATAGCATCCGCCACGTCACGCTTTGAGGCGCGTGGGAGTTGTTCGCAGGTGCCGTCTCGCTCCAGCAGGGTTACAATATTCGTGTCGACGCCGAATCCGGCTCCCTCCGCAAGGATGTCGTTCGCAACAATGAGATCACAGTTTTTGCGTATCAGTTTCTTTTGGGCGTTCTCAAGGATGTCGTTCGTTTCGGCGGCGAAGCAAACGAGGGTTTGGTCGGTTTTCTGTTCGCCAAGCGCCTCGGCGATGTCCGGATTCCTTTCGAGTGGAAGGGTCAAGGTTTCAGCAGTTTTTTTGATTTTATGGGGCGTAAATTCGCTTGGTCGATAATCGGCAGGCGCGCCCGCCATGATGACAATATCTGTCTCTTTGAAAGCTTGCAGGAGTGCATCATACATCTCAAGCGTCGTCTCGACGTGCTGGATTTCAATGTCGGCAGGAGCAGGGACGGTCGCAGATCCGCTGATAAGGCGCACCTCTGCCCCTCGTTGTGCAGCCGCTTCAGCAATGGCGTATCCCATCTTGCCGCTCGAACGGTTGGTAATAAAGCGGACCGGATCGATATATTCGCGCGTTGCCCCGGCCGTGACGAGAACGCGTGTCCCTCGTAAATCGGTTGTTTCGGGTAGACTGTTCGATCTGGTATCAGCAAGAATATCATTTATCCGTTGCTGGATTGCATCCACTGTATTCAAACGTCCCGTCCCTTCATAGCCGCAGGCTAAATCACCACTATCGGGTTCAACGAAATGGATTCCGTGCGTTTTCAAGGTGTCGATATTCCGTTGCACAAACGGATTGTGGTACATGTGTCCGTTCATCGCCGGTGCGAGGAGGATTGGACAGTGAACGGAAACCGCAACGGTCGAGAGCGCGTCATCAGCGATGCCGTTTGCCATCTTACCGATGATATTCGCTGTCGCGGGGACGATTGCGAGGAGATCCGCACGGTCGGCGAGATCGATATGAGGGGGTTTCCAGTCTGTTCCAGCGTCAAATAGGTTCAGGAGGACAGGATTCCGTGAGATGACTTGGAATTGCAAGGGCTGCACGAGACGTGTGGCGTTTTCCGTCATGACGACGTGGACGGATGCCCCGCCTTTAACGAGTTGGCTCGCCACGTCAATCGACTTATGAATGGCGATACCGCCTGTAACACCTAAGATAATATTTTTAATTTTTCCTTGCGGTTCGGTGAGGTAGGTTGAAGGAACAACGATCCTCTCCGTATATCCGCCCTCCATTTCATTACGGGCTTGATTTTCCTTTTGAGGGTCAAAAAGTCGGGATCTCAGTTAATTTCGATTGGTTTTTGAAGTGATACACGGTTTAATTTAATTTTCGCTGTCAACGCCGAGTAAGGGGTTGATTGTCTCTATCAGTTTAGCGTCAACGCGAGATCGCTCAGCACCAATAATAGTCTGAATCTGTTGAACTGCCTGTTTGACGCCGCCCTGTGGGTTGCTAACCCAGTAGTTGTAGTGCTGAATCTCGCGGACTTCGGATTTTGCTATATCCAATCGTTGTTTCAGTTCTGATTCCGATTCTGTGTCTCTGCGGCGGAGACGTTTCTCCAAGGTAGCGAATGATGGCGGGACAATAAAGATAAGGATACTTCTTGCCGGTGCGAGGTCTTGTGCTCGGATTTCCAGAGAACCCTTTACCTCGATCTCTAAGATAGAATCTTTCCCGGCTTCGCGGGCATCGGCAATTTCAGATTTGGGCGTGCCGTAGAGGTTGTCGCCGTATGCTGCCCATTCTAAGAAGTGGTCCTGCCGAATGGACTTTTCAAATTCCGTTTTTGACAGAAAGTGATAATCAACGCCAGCGACTTCACCGCGACGGGGTTTACGCGTTGTTGCAGAGACAGATAATTGTAGGGTTTCATCTGCTTTGCAGAGCGCATCAATGACAGTGCTTTTCCCTGAACCAGAGGGACCGGAGATAACGATGACGAGGTGCGGTTTATAGAGATATGTGTTCGCCATTGGAAGCGTTTTAGTTTATGGAGTTTAGGGACAAGTCTATAGAGGTTCGTAAGACAATGCTCTCCGCTCCGCTTAGGGGTAGGTTTCTGGTAATACTTAAGACGTAGCCTGCAACAATCCGCAGAAATACGCAGAAACACGCAGAAATGCCCAAGCAAAGACCCCTATCAAAAACCCCAAGCAAAAACACGCAGGCGGCTATACGGAGAGGCACTTTAATATCCAAACCCACCGCATCGAACCGCAAGGTATAATTAAAACTAATCTGCGGCTTCGGCTTCAGCCAGTTCCACAAGCACGGGGGATTCAATGCGGATAGCGTCCTTGATACAGACCTCTTCACACAACTTGCAGCCGACACAGTCTTTCGGTTTAACGAGTTCGCAGATACCGAAGAAACTTTCAGCGTGTTCGCCGGTCTCTGGGTCCTTAAGTTCAAGACAGTCCCAGGGACAAATATGGACACAGAAGTCGCATCCCGAACAGAGTTCTTCGTAGATAACGGCGACAGGTCGGTGCGTGGGTCGACGAATGAATTTACACACCTCTCCGAACTGGTCACGGATTGCCTCGACTGGACAAACCATCCCGCACGCGCTACAATCAATGCAAATATTCGGATCGATGATGTGTAGCATGTTCCGATCGCCCGTTATTGCATCAACCGGGCAGTTCGTCAAACACGCCATGCACCCGATACACTCGTCGGTGATATAATATGCCATGAATCACTTTCCTGTTTTTGGCTTTCAACGCCGGGGTCCCCACCCGTTACTGGGAAGGGGCTAAACTTGCTATTCTAAAATTGGGCAAAATCTTTACGACTACACTCAATACATATATTTTAACACAATCTTTATGAATTGTCAAGCGTGTTTTTTATATCGATAAGGACATTCAGTTCTTCTGTAGGAGATATCTCCGAATCCCCACGCCTGCTCGTTGACAACGGGTGTGTAAAGTTTTTGTCCTTAGGCGTTAGGCAGCTTGTGGGTGTTGTGCTTGCCAAAAGGTGTCCCAAGCGTCATTCTTCAATAAACACCGCCAGAATAAGATAGCGTTGATGCCGTTTTGTGTCCATCGCATGC
>JAJEDB010000147.1 GCA_022821725.1 Candidatus Poribacteria bacterium
GTCTGCGTGAAGTTATGAAAACTCGCTAACAGAAACTGACAGTAATCGGAAAATAACGGTTGCTTCTTTTCTGACAGGGATAAGGTGTTCATAATTCAAGAGTATAACACTTTTCTAAAATATTGCGTAAGTCCTATTAAAGTTATCAGTACCCACCCAACAAGGACAAAAAGATGAAAATTGACAGAGACTATTTCTGGTTCCGGCTCTTTAAGACACGAGGCATTGGTCCCAAACTTCTGGCTTCGATTGCTAAAATATTGGAGACAGAAAACCTAAATCCAGAAATGCTGCCGCGCAGCTACAGCGATCTGTCTGAGCAGTTTCCAAAATTAGCGAAAATCCTTAAGGGTAAAATTCGTGCAGAGGATGAAGAAAAAGTATCCGCAGCGTATGATCAACTCACAAGGCAAGAGATTGATATTATCTATCCAGGGCACCCAAATTTTCCACCGCAGATCCTTGAGATTGCCCTAATCCTGTTCGTTAAAGGAGAGAAAAAACGCCTCACGTCTGATAGCATCACGATTGTTGGGGCGCGGGACGTATCAGACAAGGGGACTCGTATCACAAGAAAATTATCGGGTGATCTTGCAGAAGCAGGACTAAATATCGTTTCTGGATACGCGAAAGGTGTTGACGCAGAAGCGCATTTAGGGGCATTAGCAGCAGGCGGGACAACCACAATTGTGCTTTCCAACGGCATCAAGCAGCTGCGTCAAAAAAGTGCCTTTAAGAAATTCAATTGGGATCGAGATGTACTCACGGTTTCACAATTCGACCCAGATACCGAGTGGCAGGCATGGAATGCGATGGCGCGGAATAAACTTGTGTGCGGACTCTCTAAGGCAGTCGTCGTTATCGAATCCGGACCTGAACGGGATACGCAAGGCAAAATGAGTGGAACCTTTAATACCGCAAAAGCGGCACTTGATCTGAACCTACCACTTTTTGTTGTGGACCCAAACTGCTTTGATAACCCGCCAGAAGGTAATGCGACACTCATTGAATTGGGCGGTTATAACCTTGATCCAGTCAATGGGACAGAGGTGATTACAAAACATATCTCTGTCAAAACTGAGGAACCCGCATCTGTTTGAGAGTTCCGGGAGGTCCTGAAGGATATTCAAATGATGTATCAACCCCTTGCTGAAGTGCGAAAGACCCTCTATGTAAAGTGGTACCGAAGCAAAATAGACCGCACAACCTTACGGAATCTATCAAAACGGAGCGATGCGCAAGGCTGGTTTCAGGCAGGTGGGCATCTTGCCCTCTGGCTATTGACCGGGAGTGTCGTCTACCTCTTTTGGGCACAAGCGATGTGGTTTGGCTTTTTCGTTGCCCTATTTTTACATGGCACGGTCGCCAGTTTTTTCAAAGGGACAGCCAATCATGAATTGGGGCACGGCACCGTGTTTCGGACCAAGTGGCTGAACAAATTTTTTCTTTACCTCTTGAGCCTCATCAGTTGGTGGGATCATTTTGACTACGCCAGTAGCCATACCTATCATCACCGTTACACGTTATACCCGGAAGGCGATCGCGAAAACCTTCTTCCACTTGAACCCAAGTTGGGATCCTTATTCGTTCTCCAACTGTTTACCCTCAATTTGCTCACGCAACCCGGTCGGACCTTTAGCAAAGGGGGGCTCATTGCTGCGGTTATCTGCACGATCCGTAGTGCCTTTGGCAAAGAAGGTCCACCAGAAATCCCGAGTCAGGAGTGGCTGGCATCATTACACGTCGACCAACCCGAAGAACATAAAAATTCGATGTGGTGGTCCCGGATTCTACTCCTTTTTCATGGCACATTGCTTATCGTTTCGCTCGCCACAGGCTATTGGGTTTTCCCGCTCATCATCACTGTTAGTGCTTTTATTGCTAACTGGGGCTCCTACGCCGTTTCTCTCCCCCAACATTGTGGTTTGAAAGAAAACGATCCTGACTTCCGTAAATGCACACGGTCAATTACACTCAACCCCTTAGCAGAGTTTTTGTATTGGCGTATGAATTGGCACACTGAGCATCACATGTTTGCGGGAGTGCCCTGCTACAATTTGAAAAAATTGCATCATCTCATTGCCGAAGATATGCCCGAACCGCGCACGCTTTTAGGGGCCTGGCGAGAAATGCGCGAAACCTGGAGACGACAGAAAACCGATCCTGACTACTACTTTGATACGCCACTTCCGCCAACGGCTCAGCATATACCCACCGAAACATCCGATGTTTTGGAAAGTTCCATTGGGGAATTAGCCCCTAAAGGGTTGGAGTGATGAACCATTCATAAACCGTTCATGTAGACGCGCTTATGAGATTATCTTCTCGGTGGTTGAATCATCAGATCTTCAATAATACCTACGAACTCGCTATCCGACAACTGAACTTCCAGATAAGACCGGAAATCCGGTTTCATCTCCCATTCATATCCATTCGATAACCTGCCTTTGCCTTCTGTAACTTCGGTGAAATAGTCACCAAGACCGCGCACACCGTATAAGACGGCGAGTTGGTCCCAACTGGAACGTCCCTTGTATTGTCCGTTGAACCTTCGATAATACGCCTCTCGCACGGGATTTTCAGCAGCGGTCTCCCCAAGTCTCACACCGGTATGGACAGTCTCTCCATGCTGACTGATAACGAGCGATGTCGGCCAATTGCGGATAACATACTCCGACTTATCAATCAGACCATGACGAACTGTATTGTAAGGATCTTCGATAAGTAGTGCCATCACTACGAGTTCCGTAACCTTTTGAGCAATAAGATCCGGATTTGCTTTCAGGAGGTCGTAAAGATTGTTGAGGAACCCGACACTGATGATTGTCACGGAGTTATCCGGTTGTTCGCTCAACACCTGTAGATAAAGCTCCAAGGAACTGGGGGTTGGGACGGTCGGGAGATCGTGCGCGAAATTGGCGGCAATGCTCTCCAAATAACTCGATTCATCAGGATCGACGAGGTCGCCCTTATAGATACCGATGGGAATATCCCCCCGGTTGTACCATGTATTTATCGCACAAATGGTGCCAGCCCCGCTCGGATGAACTTCATTGTAACTAATCGCGAGGATTTCTGCCTCCCCGTTATCTGCAAGCGCGTGTAGCACAGCGAGTGCTCCGACATCATCTACATCGGTACACATATCCGTCTCGAATATCACCTTCTTTGGATGCATTTCTTCAGTTCCTTCTGCCAGCAAGTTGGATGGCATGATTATCAGAATAAAAAACGTCAATATTGTCACAAGATACAAAACTTTCAAGTGTCTCTCCCCAAAAAAGAAGGGCTGCGTCCTACATTTACGTCCTTGCACTGTCAGTCCTCCCGAAAAAAGTTTCTTTCGCACTGAGATACCGCCACCTCTCAATAATTTCGCTGTAAATTTCGGGTTCATCTCTGTTGTGAATGCGTCCGCGGGTATCAAGCCAGTCAATAATCCTGCGCACGCCCTCAATAAACGGGATTGTATAACGAAAATTCAGGTCCGTTTTTGCCGCCGTGTTATCAAAGATATTGTTGTATTGGAAATTCTCTCTACACCATTCCGTAGCCTTTGGAGCAATCTTAAATAGTAGATCGGTTGGAATGTGAACCAGTTCGGGTTCAGGGGCGTTCATCGCTTGTGCAACCGTTTGATGGTACTGATTCCAAGTCATCGCTTCTTCGCTCGCCGTGTGGTATCCTTTGCCGAATGTCCTTTCGTTGCCGACCGCTGCAGCGAACGCTTGTCCTACATCGTCGCGATGACATGCTGCCCAGAGAGAAGAACCATCGCCGTGCGTGATAATCGGCTTCCCGTTGCGGATACGATGGAAGTAGTAGGCACCGCCGAGACCGAGTGAATGAATCAGACCGCGCCCCTCGCCATAAGTGTGGGCAGGACGGATAATTGTGACCGGAAAATCGCCACGTTGGTATGCGGCCTCCAAAAGACGCTCGCATTTTGCCTTGTTGTAGGCGTAGGGGAAAGATGGCATCGGCTCTCGTTCTGCATCCTCACGAATAGGATAGCACCGCGCCGGTTTTGTATAAACATCAACTGTGCTACAAAAGATGAACTGACCAATGCGTCCGCGAAATGTGCGTATCGCACTCTCAATATCCGCTGGCACAAAACCGATCATGTCAATGACAGCGTCGAAATTCCTTGCTTCTGTCATCTGTGCTTCAAAAGCGGTGTAGTCCTTCCGATTACCAGTAATGGTATTATACCGTTCTGGAATATCAGCCTTCGTCTGTCCGCGGTTGTAGAGCGTCACATCATCCCCACGCCCAATGAGTACGCGCGTAATCGCCGTGCTAATCAGACCTGTGCCACCAATAATTAAAACCCGCATGAATGCCTCCAACCTGTTTGAAAATGAAATTTCTTTCCACTGTTCAGTATAATTGAAACATTGATGAATGTCAATAGGTTCACTGTTTTTGATAGGACATTTATGGCTTGCCAAATCGTTGAGAGATGCTAAAATGTTATTTTAGAAGAGAAAATTAATCGTAACGCGTCCAGAAGGATGGCTTAAGGTTGGTTGTTAACCTTGGACACAACATTGATTGGGGGATTACAAATGCAAAGGTATGAAGGATATATATGTATCATTATAATTGCCGCATCAGTGCTTGTGTCCCTTAGTGGATGCGGCGTGAAAACAGCACAACAACCCGCGCCCGTTGCGGCAGAGATCGTTAGGAAAGCCGACTGGGAGGTAGAATTCAGGGATGTCTACTTTCTTGATGCAGAGCACGGCTGGGTCATTGGAGAAAAAGGCACAATCCTCTACACAGAAGACGGTGGCAAAAATTGGGAAATGCAGAAGAGTAATACCGAAGCACGTCTGAACAAGATGCAGTTCATAGATGAGAAACGGGGTTGGGTCGTCGGAAATGAAGGAACTTTCTTACGAACAGGAAACGGCGGAAAAAAATGGCAGAAGCAGGTTGTCAGAGACGGGAGTATGAGTCTCATCAGCCTTCACTTCTTGGACGAACACCGCGGTTGGATAACTGGAGAAGGTGGTGCACTTTATTATACTGAAGACGGCGGAGAATCGTGGGACTTCCGTGCCAGTGGTGTGGGTGAAGCACTCCTCGATATTCACTTTGTTAACGAAAACGAAGGCTGGTTGATCGCACAACTCGGCACAACATTGCACACGACAGACGGCGGGAAAACATGGGATTATAAATCGGTAGGACCGCAGGACGGTCTGCTCAATATACAGTTCGACTCCGACCAGAGAACGGGCTGGGCTGTTGGAATTGCGTCTACTGTGCTCTCAACGACAGACGGTGGAGAAACATGGACCCGTGGGGAACCCGGCATCGAAGCCTCCCACGCCATCTATGATCTCTGCTTTACCGATACTAAAAATGGGTGGCTGGCGGCCGAAGTTGGTGAAGTGTTACATACACAAGACGGTGGAAAAACATGGACGGTTCAAGAGACAGGCACCCGTAGCGACCTGATGGCTGTGCATTCTCCTGACGCGAAACATATCTGGGCAGTCGGTAGTTACGGCACAATGCTGCATTCTACCGATGGTGGGAAAACGTGGATAATTGATGCCGAAAGTAATGCCGAACCCTTAGCGGGTGTGGAGATGGCGGATAGCGGACGCGGCTGGGCTGTTGGACGTCGCGGGGCAATCTTCCGCACGGAAAATCAAGGACGCTCTTGGGAGCAACAGGACAGTGGTCTCTCTGTCGGTTTGAATAAGGTGACCGCTGTGGACGAAGAACAGGCGTGGGCGATCGGTGATTCCGGCTATATTCTACATACCAAGGACGGAGAGACATGGGAAGTCCAGAAAGGCTACGACTGGATCGGGCTACACGATGTGCAGTTCTTAAATCGTGAACGTGGCTGGGCAGTTGGTGATATGGGCGGTATCTTCTATACCAACAACGGTGGCGAAAACTGGATTGAGCAGCGCGGTTATATTTTTGAGCTCTTAAAAGGGCTCTGCTTTGTGTCCCCGAATGAGGGATGGACGATCGGTTCGCCCGGCAAAATTCTCCACACTGTTGATGGCGGGAAAACATGGAAACCTCAAGAGAGCGGGACGTTTAACGAACTCTACTCGATCTATTTCATAGATACCGAACTCGGTTGGATCTCTGGACAATACGGACTTGTCCTTCATACTGCTGATGGGGGTAAAACGTGGAACTCTCAGTATACCCGGACGCAGGCAAATCTCAACAAAATCTTTTTCGCTTCTCCTACAGTGGGAATAGCGGTCGGTGACGAAGGGACGCTCCTACTCACGCAGGATGGCGGTAAGACCTGGACCCGACAAGACAGTGGAACGGACAAAAATCTCAGCGACATCAGTGTCACGGAGGATAAAATATTTGCCGTTGGTGAAGACGGTATCGCCCTTGCCTATACAATTCCCTCGATATCAAAATATACCCCACGCAAGCGATTCTTTGATGAGCTCACAACCGAGCTGCCGAGAGTAGATGCTGGATGGGACCTCTTACGCAACGACGGACCCTTCCGAATCATGGGCGCGGATACCGGCATAAAATCAGCAGATATTTCCTTTATCAACACCATTGAAGGATGGGCAGTCGGCAATTCCAGTGCGATGCTCCATACTTTAGATGGCGGTAACACGTGGAAGAGCGTTGAATCGCCTGTGGATACCCCTTTGATTGCCGTGCATTTTGTTTCCTCGGAGATCGGTTGGGTGCTTACCCAAGATGCCAGTTTCCTATCCACGACCGACGGTGGGCGGACATGGCAGATTCTGAACGAAGCAACGAAGCCTGTGATAAGTGCCTACGCCGAAGACAGGCGTCCTATAGAAGAACCGTGTGAACTTTATACTGCACACTTTCAAGGTTTCGGTGAGGGATGGGCTGCCGGTAAAGAAGGCATTATCCTACACAACAAGGACGGAAATACAATCTGGAGACATCAGGAAAACGAAACCTCGGCATCCTATCGGGACCTCCAGATGGTAGAAGATCACTACGGTTGGGCTGTCGGGTCGTGGGGAAAGGTTCTCTGGACGAACGATCAAGGGGACACATGGCATCTTCAAACAACCAACACAGGCTATGATCTGTATGGTGTGTCTTTTCTGAACCGACGAAAGGGATGGACTGTCGGAAGAGACGGGATCGTCCTCCGCACATCAGACGGGGGTTTAGCGTGGTCTGCGGTTAATACGGGCATCAGCACGCACCTTTATGATGTTTCTTTCGTAAACGAAATGGAAGGCTGGATTGTCGGGGAAGGCGGACTCATCCTGCATACCAAAGATCGTGGCGAAACATGGCTAATCGAGGAATCCGGCACCAGTGAAGATTTGTACCATGTTGAGCATATTGAAGGGTTTGGCATAGTTGTGTTGGGTGCACACGGCACTATCCTCAAGCGAAAGATAGAGACGCAATCTTAGATTCGATCAGGAGAAGTTTTATTGATGAGAAAAGTATTATTTTTGTTAATGGTGCTGTGCCACAGTAGTCTGTTGATAATGGACGTTTGGGGCAGCCGTAGGATTTCCTTCACCTCCGATAGGACAGGAAACCTTGACATTTATATCATAGATATAACTGGTAAGAATCTCGCCAACTTAACCAATCATCCATCAGACGATTTCTCACCGACATGGTCTCCGGACGGTCGCGCTTTCGCCTATGTCTCAAACAGGGACGGAAATCCAGAGATTTATATAATGGATGTAAACACGAAAGAATCCCGCAGAATCACAAATCATCGAGCGACGGATGTGGATCCAGCATGGGCGCCTGATGGGAAGTGGATCGCATTTGCATCGAACCAAGCGCGCGACCATGCTGCCGACACTGACATCTACATAATGGACGTGAATGGAAAGAAGGTTCAGAGACTCACAAACAAGGGTGGACACAATTCAACACCGGCATGGTCCCCGGATGGCGAATGGATCGCGTTCCGTTCCACACAGGACGGCATCGGCGGTATCCATGTCATGAACGCTGATGGTGAAAAACAACGAGCACTCACACAGGTTTCTGCGACAAACCCTACTTGGGCTTCCAACGGAAAACAAATTTATTTTTCCAGCGAGAAGTTGGGCGGCGTAAAAGTGCCGACCTTGTTTGCCGTAGATGTTGACGGAGAAAATCCGAAAAAATTGACGGACGCCGGACACGCTTGTGAAGAACCTGATGGATCGCCCGACGGTCAATGGATCGTTTATGTGTCCCTTCAAGATGCGAACAAAGACATCTATCTCATCCGTGCAGCTGGTGGTGGTCTCCGAAAATTGACCCAAGATGCGGGACTGGAATTCTCCCCCGCATGGGTACCGTCGGCGTTTAGTGTTTCACCGAGCGCGAACACACAGATGGTGCTCTGGGGAATACTTAAGCAAACAACGATCAAGAAATAATTCACTATAATACCCCTATAGAACCCAAAATATAGGGGTTTCCCACCGTATTACCTTCCTCGGTTTTGAACAAAACTGTCCATAAATTGAACACTCAAGGCACTCTGTCAGGTAAGAGTGCGAGAAAACTCCCTTTAAACCCGATTTTTCACCTGAATTGTCTTTGGCATGAAAATTGCTCCTATATTGCCAAACGCTGCATAAGCTTGGGAGAGCCTTCCTCCTTGGAAATACACGGAGCGATGCAATAGGCTTTCCTATATCTCAATTGCTGCATCGCTCCTTCTCTCAATCCGAAACACCGTGTGTAAGGAGAAAAATCATGAACAGATGGAGATGTTTACTCTTTATATTTGCTTGTTTGTCACAGATGGGGTGTGCCGCGCTGCTAACCGAGCAGGTGTATGTCCTCATTGATCGCGATGTAGAAGAAAAGGCGACTTTCCACGGTGCCATTTATTCGCTGCCAGAAAGCGCGAACGTGCGAAAAATTGTGCTGCTTGGCTCTGGAAAAATTCGAAACATTGAAATTCATGTGCGTGACAAGAGAAACCGATGGAAACCCGCCAAGAAAGTCCCAGGCGGAATCCAGTTTCCTTATGAAATTCCACTTATTGCTAAGACAGACGCTATCAAAATTATAAAACACGCAATGACTGGCGCCGGTCGCATTGAGACGATCCAATTTTACACGGTTTCGGATAAAGGAGATTAAAAATGATATACCGACACATCTTCACATCTCTCTTTTTAATAACATTAATTCCACTGATGGCTACAGCATTACCGCCGCGTTCACCCGCAGGCGGCGGTATGTTGAGATTGGATGAAACGCACGCTTTTGTCGCAACCACCAACGCTTGGTTTCCCGATGAACAGTTTGAAGGATTGACCGCTGAAGCATGGATTTACTTTGGAGAAGCACCCGCGCCTGGTAGTTTCTGGTCAATCATTGGTCAGGAAGGACGATTCAATCTGGTTATTCACGGCACTAATGCTTCATTGGGCGCATGGGGATATGCCGAGGGAGCAGCGGGGTCATTGACGATTGGAGGCTTCGATTTACCTGTAAAGCAATGGGTACACGTCACAGCGATTTACGACGCCTCCGCAGGGATGGGACTCAACGGTGAGGGCGGCAATTGGTGCTGCCCGAGAGGACACCTCATCAAATCAAATAAGTCACTTCGTATTGGTGGCATTATCTTCCAAGATCCAGAGCGGAGTCGTTTTGTCGGGGATAATGTGAAATTGCGTGGGTATATCGATGAAGTGCGAATTTCCAGTGTCGTGCGGTATGTTAGACCGGAGTGGAAGGTCCCTAAACAGAGATTCAAGGTTGACAAACATACCATTTCACTGTGGCATTTCGATGAGGCACCCGGAGCAAACCGGTTCAAAGATACGTCTGGGAACGGTCATGACCTTTGGAGAAGCGGTGTTTTGGCAGTCACAGCACAAGGAAAACTCACAACTACATGGGGCGCAATGAAACAGACGTCCCCATAGATTGCGATCCCTCGGATATTGAGACAGGTTTCTCTCTGAGGAGTAATGAATTGCACGACGAACCGCTACGCTGAAAATCCAACCGTGACAATTAATGGAGACATTCTGATGATCCGACACTTCAGCATACTCTTACTAACGATTTTATCTATTTCGGTAAGTCCGCTCAATGCCGCAGAACCACTACTGACCATCGGCAAGCCGTATCTGGATGACATCGCCTATACACCCGATGGCCGTTTTTTGGCAACGTTGTCCATTTCATATTGGGTTGAATTGTTAGATGCGGAGACCTTCGCTCCGGTGCATCGCATCGACACGGTTGAGGGAGAACATCTCCGGTTTTCACCAGATAGTTCGCAACTGGCAATTTTCGGAGATAGAGCAAATATTCAACTCTGGGACGTTGCCCCTCCCCGACTGCGGGCTACGATTCCCGTGAAAACGGTGCACGCCACATTTTCATCCGACGGCACGCATCTCGCCTACGCCGTTGGTGATACTGTCTACCTATGGCATCTCAGAGAAAAGCGAGTAGTTATGGAATTGACCAATGGAGTGCCGATCACGGCAATCGAGTTCCATCCAAATCTCCCGATTCTTATCAGTGGTCATCAAGAAGGTCCTGTGACATTCTGGGATGTGGACACCGGGCAGATTCAACGGCGATTCCCTACGGTTTTGCGACATCCGAAAAAACTCCGGTTCAGTCCTAATGGCGCATTTCTCGGTGTTCTATTGGAACACACAAATGTTTATCTCTTTGAAACCGCCACAGGTGCCTTACGGGGATCTTCCCATTCTGCTCTCGATTTCGGTTTCTCACCGGATAGCACCTACTTTTTAGTCGGCACAGAGGAGGCAAGGCTCCAGCGGCTCCACATCCCGACGGGGTGGTGGGATAGTCGGTCCGTCGTCGATCGACATGGACCAACTGGAATGGGGCGGGTTAAACGCCTCACTTTTCACCCCGATGGCGACCGATTTGCAAGCCAGATCGATGCCTACCGGATTAGCATCTGGGACGTTAAGATGCTGTCGCGCCTAAAAACACTTTCCGGCTGGATGCAAACTTCCACGCGGGCGGCTTATCTACCGAAGATAAATCGCTTGGTGACGGGTTTCGGCACTAACATACTCCATTTCTGGGACACCCGCACCGGCGATCTGTTGAAAACGGTTGAGTTTCACTGGAGGGTTTATCAAGTTGTCCCGAGTCCAGACGGACGGTCGGTTGCCCTTGATGTTGAGGCAACAAATCAGATCTGGGACGCGGCGTTAATGGAGCCGCGCCACGTCTTTCAAATTCGGGGCTATTTAGGGACACAGGCTGTGAATTTTTCGCCTTCCGGGAAGTACCTCGCCTCAAATACCTACCGCGGCACGTTTATCTGGGAGGTGGAAACCGGTAGGCAAGTGAATCTTATTGACACCGGCTGGTCAGATTTCTCACTCTTGCTGTTTACACCTGATGAGCGGCAGATCGTCCTGATTCCACCTAACGATGAAGACATCCAGCCCGCAGGCGATTTCATCGGGTTTTGGGACATTCGGACAGGAGAGATGATTCGCACAGTTGATTCAATCGGTCCGCTCTTGCTCCGGCAAAACAATTCCCTGCAAATGCGTGATACCCAAGATGCCTTAGAGATTTTTGATATGGTGAGCGACAAGCGGATCAGCCAGATTCCGAAACCCATACCGTTTCAACTGATACGCCACTTTTCCGACATTCGATTCCATCCCACTGGTCGCGTGGTTGCCGTTCGGTGGCCCCTGCAGACAACACCTGATAAACAACGATTTTATGATACCCAAACAGGACAGCTCTTAGCGGTTATACCGGGGGCAGATTTACGGTTTGCAGGGAAAGGTGAATTTCTGCTCCTCCACAACGAAAATAGCGGTCAATTGGAAATTTACAGAACCCGGGATATAGTGAACGTTCCGGAATCGGTCGCTGTTGAGCCGCAGGCGCGACAGCTGACACAATGGGGAGGTGTCAAACGGAACGCGCTGCTCCAAAACTTTCCCAATCCCTTCAATCCAGAAACTTGGATTCCGTTCCGACTCTCAACTGAAAGCTATGTTACGATCCACATCCATAATTCTGCAGGTCAGTTGGTGCGTCGGTTGTCCCCAGGGACAATGCCTGCGGGTGACTATTCTTCACAGGCGCAAGCAATCTATTGGGACGGACGCAACCAGATCGGTGAACCCGTGAGCAGTGGGGTCTATCTCTACACGATTCATGCTGGCGACTTTTCCGCAACCCGCAAAATGTTGATTCGGAAATGAGACGGTTCAAACCTTTTGACGAATAAGCAAAAATTGCGTTCCAAATAGATGCCCTTCAGCATCACGCCTCTGCACCATTTTGTGCTCTTAGGTCCAAGATATGCCCTATTTTGTGCAGTGCTTTTGGACATTTCGCTAAGAATTTCACCGGTATTGTATTTTTTAGATTGGCACGGAATTTGCCATAGTAAAGGCACATACTTTGGGTTTTACGCTTAGGAGTATTGAAGTTCAGCAATGTATCGCTCCTGATCACCGATTCATCCTTATCGTCGCACACCTTGGAGGTTTCTCATGAAAACGCGCATCATCCTTTCAAAACGAAGCTTACAAGTTTATATTAAAGTCATCAGTGTTATTTGCATCTCCTGCTGTGCTTTTGCGATGGAACCGATCGGCACAATTGGGCAACCCTTTCCAGAGCAGCACGCGTTTCTCTCCGATGAAGCGATTGTACGTGTTACCCCAGCACGCATTCAAATTATTGATACGAATACCGGTGCGGTTATAGATGAATTCGCCGAACGCGAGTATTTCAGCCATGTCGTGTTGAGTCCAGATGCCTCACATTTAGCGATTCTTACACATGCGCATGATGGAAAGAGTACGACTGTCAGTATCTGGGATGTCAAGGCTCGTGAGCAAGTCAGCGAATGGAAAGTCGAATTTCGCACCTATGATGTCGCGGCATTTAGTCCAACGGAGCCGCTGTTCGCAATCTCTTCTGAGGATGGGATTCATCTCTGGGATTGGCAGACGGGTGAGTACCTTGGAAAGATGATAGGCGCACGGCGTCCATTGAAATCCTGTTATTTCTTCGACGGCGGCAGCAGTTGTGAAGGAGATCCGCGTGATCGCACCGCGATTTTTAGTCCCGATGGTCGCTATTTGATCGTCGCCGCAATGCGCCCTGACATTGAACGCTGGAATGTTGAAACGCGCCAGTTAGAAGGACACTTTGAAGGACACACCGGAAACTGGGTTGAAAAGGTCGCTATCAGTCCGGATGGAAGATACATCGCGTCATTCGAGGAAAGATCAACTTCCGTTTACGTGTGGGATGTAGCATCGAGACAGTTGCTCCGGAAAGTGCAAAGCGGCATTGGAAGGATTTCAGATGTGGTCTTCAGTCCGGACAGTCAACACCTGTATGTTGCGACCGAGACCGCTGACCTGACGTGGATTGATCCCGGTCCCCGGCAAGGATGGGATGACCAGGTCCGCGTCTGGAATGTCAAATCGGGACAACACATCGACACGTTTGGCAGTGAGTTCCGCGAATTGGAAGAAATAACGCTATCACCGAACGGGAAAATTGCGCTCCTTCACTATTGGGATGCCGTCGTGACGTGGGCTATAGAGAAAAAGCGACCCCTGAACGTGTGGACTGATTTCCTCAGAGATCGGTTCTACGATGTGGTGAAGTTGAGTCCTGATGGAAAAACCGTAGGCTCTACCTCTCGGTATTTTATTAAGACATGGGATGTCGCGTCCCAGCAGATGAAACGCATGATTTCTGCAGAAGATGCCACATTTGAAGGGCTCGCAATCTCTCCAGATGGTCGGAAACTCGCTGTCCACAGGGACCGGTGGGTGGAGGTCCGCAATCTTCAGACCGGTAACATCGAAATCCAATTTCCGCAGCAGATTGGGTGGCTTGAAGAAATTGTCTTCAGTGCTTCTGGAAGGTGGGTTGCGATGGTGGGATATTGGGAGCCGCTCTCCATCTTGGATACCCAAAATCCGGAGAAACTCCAGAAACTTGCGTCAGAAAATGGGGCTGTATCCCTACATAATCATTACCAGATCGTCTTTAGTGAAAATGACGAGTATTTTGCGGCTTCCGGCAGAACGAAAGACGATCAAGATTGGATTCAATTATGGAAACGCGAGGGCGGCACTTTCGGCTTTCAATATGCATGGCAGGTCCCAAAACTTCTCTATAGCCGAATTCCAACGCTCGCCTTTGCCGCTCACACAGACGGTTCAACGGTGTTAGCAGCATCCAAGGAATCGGAACTTCACATCTGGAGACTCTTGCCAGATGCCCCCGAGCTTCTAACGACCTTGGAGGGATACTATCACCCAGTGCACTTTAGTCCAGATGGTCATTACCTCTTTGCCCGACGAGACGGTTCCACTCAGATCTGGGACTGGCAGACAGAAACACCCCTTGCGCATCCATCTATCCCAGTATATTTTGACATCAGTCGTGATGGCTCCGTTCTGCTTTCGGAGTCAGTCAGCGGTCAAATCCGCATCTGGGATGGAAGCGCACTCCTACCTTCGCAACCGGTTGCCGTTGAGCCGGGCGGTAAACAGATTGTTATACTGGGAGAAGTGAAACGGAATCAACTCCTACAGAACTTTCCCAACCCTTTCAACCCGGAAACCTGGATCCCGTTCCGACTTGCAAATGAAAGTCACGTCACGATCCACATTTATAACACCGCGGGTCAATTGGTGCGTCGCTTATCCGCAGGGACAATGCCTGCGGGCGACTATTCTTCACAGGCGCAAGCCGTCTATTGGGATGGACGTAATCAGACCGGTGAACCCGTGAGCAGCGGCGTCTATCTCTACACGATTCACGCTGGCGACTTCTCCGCAACCCGCAAAATGCTCATTCGGAAATAAAACGGTTTGGCGGAGTCACGAACCTCGCAACTGATAAGAAAAGAATTGCGCTTCAATTTGATTGATAGGAGATGAGCGATTGTATTTGGAGGATGCATAAATTTGAAAACCATCAGTTAATTCGTCCGTAGGGAGGAACACAACCGATGAACGCGTTAAAACGAGTAATTCATTCTCTGCTTGTAGTGCCTTGCATCTTGAGTACATCTGTGTTCTATGGGTGTGGTGCCGACCCTCTCGGACCCTACCAACCGCTCTTGCCTACTATTGAGAGCGAAGCGAAATTCTCAAGCAGATACCAATTGGAAGAAGAACCGCAGTTCTTTCATGACCTTTATGGGGCAGAAATCGTAGAAGGCAGCGAACTCAATACATACACCGATCGGAAAGAATTCGATCAGAACGGTAAATTAGTTGTCGGATGGGGCGGTCAACTCGATAGTATGCGCTTCACAGCACAACTCGACCGGACAATCATCGCTGAAGAAAGTTTCCTCGGTAGACATACCGAGTTTATGATTGGCGATCACCTCCGCATCAAACCCGCGACCCTGTTTCCAAACCGATATATTCTATACAAAACGGAGTTCGATGGGCTCCGGTGGGATATCTCTTTTGCGCAGGAACATCATCTTTTTAGCTTCATCCACTCCCGTATTTCTAATCCTATTAGAATAACAGACGCTGCAGAGGATGGGGCACTCGGACAGGATCTCGGCCGCCGAAACGGGTGGAACGCAGCGTCAGGGGTCAGGAATATTGAAAACGCACGACTCGTCGGTTTTCGAGGACAGGGACTCTTCGGCGAAATGTTCCGCGTCGGATTTACTTATGTCAATTTGTATAAAGAACATCCCGAACGCCTCATAAACGCATTCATGGGGACGGTTGCAAATACACCCCCTGAAACGATATCCGTTGTTTTTCGTGATGATTCGCCTGAGGATAATCACACGAACGCATTCACGGATCTTCGTTCTTATGATCCGGACCTACATAGCAATCATAGCCAAGAGGGGGTCGGTGCCGCTTTCAAACGCATGAGAATAACTATCGTTACACAATCACTTCACAAATTACCCCCCGCCGCTATAGCGGAAGGCATTGAACCCGAACTTCTCCCCGAAGTGACGCACCACTTCGATGTCTTTGCTGACGAACTCGTGCCGGTTGATCATAGCGGCGGCACTTCCGAAATCCGAGATTCCGTTGACGGAAAATGGAAGATTGTCACCGGTTTCAATAAAATGAAATATGATCTTATGCTGGCGGATCAGAAGATTAACATTGACCCCCGAACAGTTAAATCTGTTGTATTTGATATGGTTGTTGCAGGCGATTACAATATAGCCGTTATCGGCTTTAGTGAAGCGAATAGAGCCGAGGAAAACCCTGACCTACAGGAGTGGATTAAAACGACAGATGGCCGCATTCAGATGCCGTATCGCGACATAATTCAGGCACCGGGGAATTACGGTCAATCCCCGGATTACATCAAAGACAGAAAAAACCTTGTAGACAATCCGACGCAATGGAAGGGGGAAGGGAGACCTCGGAAAGTCCGATACCGCTACGGTGCTGCACGTGCTGCGACGCTCTATGGACTTGACCTTGAAGGGACTGTCAGTAACGTTTTCATCAGGGCACACTACTCTATTAATGGTAAATACAAACAGTATCCCACTATCCCGAAAGATAAAGTCGGCTTTAGTCGAACCAAAACCGTGCTTCAGCTGCCCGATGGTGAAGAAGAAACAGGTGTCACGATTGATCTCGGCAGCCAACTCCCAGTAGATGCAAACGGGGTCCCGACCTATTCGGAAACCGAGGGCGAACGTTTTGAGGCTTTTTTAGGGGGTGACGGAACAGATGAAGACGGCAACGGAAAACTCGGTAGAGAAACCGCCTGGTTCGTCCAACTTAAGTCTCGCTTTGACAAACTCCACTTAGAAGCCGTCTTGTATCATATTGACCCAGGCTACACAACCAACTATCTGAATTTCGGGGCACATCCGAATCGGGGTCAAATTTATACGCTTGAACGCGGTAGGCGAGATAGACCCTTGCAAGAACGAATCCCGGCAGAACAAACTCCATGGGACACCGCCAATTATACATTGATTGAGGATGACGATGATGGCGATGACTGGCCCGATGGCATTGCCGACTTTGATGGGGTGATCCCACGCGCGGATGACCGAGACCAGAACGGGGTCTTAGACTTCCAAGAAGATTTTCTTATTTTTGAAGCCGACCCACCTGTATTTACCAATGGTATCGATCTGAATAATAACGGCATTGTTGATCGAATTGAGGATGACCTTGAACCGGAATACGAATACGGCATAGACCGTCAAGGGTATCACCTTAAAGCAAAATACGATCTGCTCGATAACTTTGTTGTTCAAGTGGGTTGGTTAAATGAAACCGAAGTTTCAAGCCGTCGGAAGAATAACGCCAAATACATACATATCACCTATAAACGCAGCGTCCCCGATTTTGGGAGTTTTCACTTCCAAAATTGGTTCGTCCGGGTCCATGATGATATTCCGGATTACGCAATCGCCTTGCCTGTTGGAGAATTGGAGCCGATTCACATTAAGGACGAGCTCGATTTTTACAACGCGCGGGTGAATACAACAACGTTCCAATGCCTCTATACCGCGGTGCGGAACTTGACGCTTGAAGCCAAATTTCTGGTTCACATGCAAAAACAATTTGAACAGGAGAAAGAGAAGGCACTTTTCACGGATATTGAATACGACCCGATATCAAAGAACTTTGAATCCGATGAACGCGTTGACTTTATGGTCCCAATTGAACAGGTCCGAATTGGCGACAGGGGACGTGTATACCCGTTCTATCCCGATCATGGACTTAACGCACTCGACCCGACGGACACCGGTTTGATCTATGACGACACGAATTGGAAAAAACGCCGTTACCCTGAACGGAACATCCGTAACCAACTCACGATTCTGAAAGCGAAATACGAGATACCATTTGCGAACCTCCCTTATGTCCACAAAAGTGTTGAAGATTTAACGCTAACACCGATGGTGAAATACGTCTGGGACCGCGCTTTTGACCGAAGTGCCGAAGAAATTCCAAAGACACTCAACCCATCGCTGTTCCTTCCTACCGACGATGAACCCATTGAATATTTGCGATTCAATCGTCGAAGTCGGGAGGATATTCTTGGGGTGCGTCTCGATTATCAGTTTACACCAAGATTAAATATCATCGGAGGCTTCCAGTATCGGAAGTTTTCCAACCGAGATAAAAACTTCAAGAACTACCTACAAACTTTCTCAGATGACACTGACGTTCCGAACTTATACCGTCCTGATCTGCGAACGCGTATATTTGAAATCCAAACTATTAACAGAGGCAGTTGGCTCGGTTTCTATATCGTCATTCTCGCAGGGCACCGTAGAACGACACATCTGTTTGAACACACGACCAGTAATACAACCTTCGTTCGAGCGATGATGGGTTTCTAAATGGCTATCAGCCATCATTTATGAGCTGCTGTTATTCAGCATCTACGACATTTCTTCAATTTTTTCTTGCCTTCTGACGCTGATGTTGCTATGATAGGTGCAAACAAGCACACTCTTTTTGGCAAACTTCGGAGACACACATGAACACCTATCGTATTGCAATCATCGGCTTAGGGGGCATGGGTGGAGCGCATGCCGAGGCGGTGCAGTTAGAGACGAACTGTGAACTCGTCGCCGGTGCGGAAATCAATCCAGAACGCGCAAAAGCCTGGAGCGAACGATTCAGCGTCAAATCCATCTATGACGACTACGAAAAGATGCTTGACGAACAACACCCCGACATCGTCATCGTTCCAACGCAGGCACCGATGCACCACGCGCCAACAATCGCCGCGGCACAGCGCGGTATCCATGTATTCTGTGAAAAACCGACTGCCCTCAACCTCATTGAAGCCGACGAAATGGTCGAAACCTGCGACCAGCATCACGTCAAGTTTGCTATTAACCACATTAAACGCGCCAGTCCCTATAATCGTCACGTCCTTTCATTAATAGAAAAAGGCGAGATCGGCGATGTTGTGTTGCTGAAGGCAACCGACAAAGGTGGACGCAAGGTGGGAAACTCGTTGATGGAGATGGGCACCCATCTCTACGACTGGTTGCGCCTTTTCGCTGGCGATGTCGAGTGGACACACGCACACCTCGTCCAGATGGATGGTCGAGAATCAACCGTTGATGACATCAAACACACCCAAGAGGTCCACGCCTTCGATCGGGACGCAGGACTTGTGCTCGGTGAGCGTGGACACGCCGCGTTCCGTTTCAAAAACGGCATCCATGCCGATGTGCAGTTTCTCGCGCAACCAGAGACAAACGATGATGCCTACGGCATCGACATTGTCGGCACTGAAGGCAGAATTGCGATCCGGGAGAGTGTCGGCACAACGATGTTTATCCACAAAGGACAACATAAGACACCGGGAGAGGCATGGGAACCTGTGCATCTCTCCGCCGAAGACCTTGATGAACAAGGAAACCCGCGAGACAAAGGATCGATACGGTTGCTATTGCAACGCCTCATGTTACGCGATCTCATTGAAGCGATTGAAGAAGACCGAGATCCGTTCGCAAGTGGCAGAGACGGTCGAGATTGTCTTGAAATGATCCACGCGACATGGGAATCACATCGGCAAGCGGCTCGGGTATATATGCCGCTTACGCCACGCGAGCACCCGCTCGAACGGTGGCAGAGAGAGGCGCATGGCTGAAAATAGGAGACCTTATGCAACGTTTGGATATTCTTCATCCCTCAATTGATGACTACCTACTTGATATCATTCCTGAACGCGATGAGGTGTTAACGGAGATGGAAGCACACGCCCGAGCGAATCGGTTTCCGATTGTAGGACCGCTCGTTGGGCGCGTCTTGCATCAACTGGTATTACTGACGAATCCGACGCGGATTTTCGAGATGGGATCCGGCTTCGGCTATTCGGCGTATTGGATGGCGAAGGCATTGCAAAAACCGGAGGCATCCATCATCTGTACCGATGGTTCACAAGAGAACGCCGATCGCGCAGCGGGTTATCTCGCTCGCGGTGGTATCGCTGATCGCATTGACTATCGCGTCGGCAACGCACTTGAAATCATAGACGAAACCGAGGGTGAGTTTGACATTATTTACAACGACATCGACAAAGATGGATACCCCGAAGCCTTCCACAAGGCAATCCCACGCCTCAGAAGCGGTGGGTTGTTTATCACGGATAATATGCTTTGGATGGGACGTGTCGTCACGCAGGAACCCGGTGGTCTTCCAGAAGGACTTGATGAACGAGAGCAATGGTTCCATGCGGCGACAATCGGTGTTAAAGAGTTAACACGTCTTCTCTATAGTTCACCTGATGTATTCACGACGATCATCCCCCTCCGCGATGGAGTCTCAGTCGCGGTGAAACGTTAAGTCATACCTGCGTCGACGAGTTTTTGTCCGAATTACTTATATACCTATTGCTTGGGAATCTACACCCTAAGCATATTTCTACAAGAAAACAAACACATCTTTGCTTTCCACAGCGAAGAGTATCAATAGGAGATTCACAATGTTTTTTCAGAAAAAATCGTTCTCTGTTAAAGCCAATACAGTCTTTTCTATTCTCTGCTGCCTTTTGTTCGTCCTGTCTACGCTATCGGTGATGGCACATTCAGGCGGTGAGGTAACATCCAAAAAAACTGAAACGCCTATCACAATCGATGGAATGATGGATGAGGCGGAATGGGATGCCGCATTTCAAGAATCTTCACCCCTGCAAGATATTGTTGTAGACCCACGCGATCCGAAACATAACCAAGAGTGGTATCAAATTATTGCCGGCGGCGGTGCCGGTAGCAACACAAATGATGGTGGGCTCCGTGTCAGTCGCGGCAAATTCGATGGCGACGACGATTTTCTGGCACGTTGGGCAACGCTATGGGATGACGACTACCTCTATTTTGCGTTCGATATCACCGACGATACGCATCACGCGTATGCCAACGATTTCGCTTCACGAGATGGGGATATTGACGGGATATGGTTGCTCTTCGACACTAAACACGATGCCCCTGTCTTTGAGTTTCCGCACCATGAATTTGAAACAAAACACGTCGCAAATAACAGTAGTTATGAAGACGACGATCATTATTGGATCTTCGCGCCTGTAACGACTGAAGATGTAAGCGGCGCATGGTCCCAATCGTTGAGTGCGGGGCTTGATCCAGAGTTAGGCGAACCCGGCAACGGACACGTCGCAGGTCAGAAAACGGGAAGCGGTTATGCCGCTGAAATGCGTCTGCCTTGGTCGATTTTTGAGCCGTTTTTTGGTGCAGCCCTTGAGCCGACGGACGGCTTGGTCATCGGATTCGACATCACGATTACAGACATCGACGGGGATGCCCCCGGCACCTACGCTGCACCCCTTGGCGGTGCAGTCGCTTGGTCGAGTGATTTTGAAAACGACAACAGTCCAGGTGTGCTCGGCGATCTCATCATCTCCAATGAGGTCATCGGTAGTGCAACGTCTGTCGATCCTACGGGCAAATTGCCAGTGACGTGGGGTAAGATTAAGCACGGCTATAAATAGTCCCAAATTAACCGCGATACCTTTTGCGTTATTTTGCTTTCGCCTTCATAGATAGGACCGAGTGGTTTTTCACCATCTATGAGGGCGAAAAGCTTGATACATCGATTGACGCTCATTTGTAAAAGCAACTTAAGTAATGAGATATCTATTTCAAGGTGCGCTTATCCTTGTCTACTGGTGTTTCATGGCAAGTGCCCAACCTCCTGATCCCTTGTTACGGCACTATCGGCAGGCGGAGACATTTGCGAGCCAGCAACGCTTTGATGAGGCACTGCGCGAATATCAGAAGGTCTTACAACTGGACGCAGATTTCGCCGAGGCGTATAGCGGCATGGGTGTGATCTACTGGAAAACAGGCAGGATAGATGACGCTATTGAGGTCTTCCAAAAAGCCCTTGCACGCAACAATTGTCTCCTGCAAGCACACGCCGTGATGGGACTCTTGCTTTCAAAACGTGGGCAAAACACGGAAGCGATCGCACATTATAAGCAGGCAATCGACATCGATCCACACTTCAGTTGGTTGCATTCCAATTTAGCTGCGTTACTTTGGACGCAGAATCAAGTTCCACAGGCTATTTCTCGTTATCAAAAAGCCATCCAATTAGACCCCAAGTCGTCTCAAGCATATCTTGGATTGGGAAATATCTATTACACCCAGCTCAAGTTTAATGCCGCGCTGGAAACGTATACACGGGCTATTGAACTGGAGTTACAGTCACCAGGGATATACTGCAATCGTGGAATCATCTACACCAAACAGGGCGAGTATGATAAGGCAATCACAGATTTTCAGCAGGCGTTGGCAATGGATACCGATTACATACCGGCAAGATTTGAACTCGGCTTCCTCTATCAGCAGATGGGTGAGTATGAAAAAGCGGTTAGCGAATACGAGTGGGTGATGCCGCACCGGACAGGCGATCTCGCGCTGCACCATAATCTCGCGCGTTGCTATTTTCGTCTCGGACAGGTCGAAGCGGCAAGACATCAACACGAAATTGCACAGGAGATCCGCGAATTTCAAGATGCCCTTGAGGCAGCACACGGAAAAATTCGTGAAGAGCCGAGCGATCCTGATGGTTATATGGCACTTGCGAAAATCTATGCAGAACACAACCAACCCGAGAAGGCGTTTGAACAGTATAAAACGGTTATTCTCAAAGATGCCTTTTTGATGGAGGCTTACGATGAAATCGCCTCACTCTATATTCGGCATCAACAGGGCAGGAAGGCGATTCCTGTCTACAAAACCGCTGTCGGCGTTAATTCGGAGTATACGAAAGGACATCTAAGGCTCGGATTACTGTATCGACAGTATGAACAGCCACAGGAATCTGCACAGCATCTGAAAATCGCCCGCCAACTTGCCCAAAAAGCAGCTGAAACGAGGCCAAACGTGCAAAGTTTCAATATGCTGGGCGCAATCTATCTCGCCATGAAAGATTATAGCCAGGCTGAAGTCACCTTTCAGAAGGCTCTTAAATTAGCACCAAATAACAAACAGGCTCAGGAATACCTCCAGCAAGTGCGTCAAGAAAAAAAGAGAGCGTCGGACTGATTTGGGATGCGATACACAAGTTTTCTATTTCTCATAACCTGTTTAATTAACACATCCTACTGGGTGCATGCTGAAGGTAAAATCTCATTTACGGACATCACAGCGGCAGCAGGACTCCAGTTTCATCACGTTGATGGTAGAAGCGGTCAACGGTATTTTCTGGAAACCGTTGGATCGGGTGCTGCCTTCTTTGATTATGACGGGGATGGATGGATCGATATATATTTTGTTAATGGTGCGGATTTACCCGGCTTTCGCTCACCCCAATCACCAACGAATGTGCTCTATCGTAACAATGGGGACAGCACTTTCACGGATGTCACGGAACGGGCAGGTGTTGGAGATACCGGCTATGGTGGGGGGTGTGCTGTCGGAGACTATGACAACGATGGCAATCTGGATGTATACGTGACGAATTTTGGTGCGAATGTGCTCTATCGTAACAATGGGGACAGCACTTTCACAGATGTCACGCAGCATGCCGGCGTTGGAGATAGACGTTGGAGTCTTGGGTGTGCTTTTGCTGATTATGATAATGATGGCTTTGTTGATTTGTACGTTACTAACTACATTGACTTCCACTTTGAAACCCATACCAACTGCACGCAAAAAGGTGTGGCGGCATACTGCCCACCCGAAAGTTTTGAGGGCGTGCCAGACACCTTATATCGCAATAACGGTGATGGAACGTTTACCGATGTCACCGCGATTGCCGGCGTCTATAATGAAGGTGGAAAAGGGATGGGAGTCGTGTTCGGGGATTATGACAACGATGGCGATGCGGATTGTTATGTTGGCAACGATGCTGGGGAGAATTTTCTCTATCAGAACAGGGGGGATGGCACATTTACAAACGTCGGTTGGATGGCGGCGGTGGAAGCCGATGAAAACGGGAACGTCCAGGGAACAATGGGCGTCGATTTTGGGGATTATGACAATGATGGGCTGTTAGACCTCATCGCCATTAACTATCAACAACAGCCCAATGCCCTCTATCGCAACGATAACGCTAACTTTTTCACCGACGTATCATTCGTTGCGGGTATGGCTGACAGCGTTCCTTATGTTGGCTGGGGTGTCGATTTTTTCGATGTGGACAACGATGGGGATAAAGACCTCCTCATCGCCAACGGGCATCTCCAAGACACGATCGAACAATACGACGATACAACGACCTATCCGCAACACAACCATCTGTTGATTAACAATGAACACGGATACTTCGTTAATGAATCGGTGAAGACTGGAAACGGTTTACAGTCGCGTAAGGTGAGTCGGGGTCTCGCGACAGGGGATTACGACAATGATGGCGACTTGGATGTGCTGATCTGTAACGCCAATGATACCCCGCAGCTTCTTCGCAACGATAGTGAAGTGCAGGAAAATTGGATTCTGATTCACACGATTGGGACGCGGAGTAATCGCGCAGGCATCGGTACACGGATAAAAATTCAAACCGACACTCTCATCCAAATTGATGAAGTGCGGGGTGGCTCTGGCTACCTCTCTCAAAATGACTTACGTCTCCATTTTGGAATTGGTACGCACAAGCACATCGACCGCATTGAAGCGAGATGGCCCAGCGGCATTGTTGACATAATTCGAGATGTCGCACCGAACCAGATAATTACCATCACGGAAGGCACTCACGTTCGGTAACACGACTGATTCGTTCATGTTCATGAAAGGGACGTTTCGCTACGGTTTCAAATGTTTTTCAAGGAACGCTTTCGTTAATGTTGGAACCTTTGGATCTTTGAACCAGCCGTGTCCTCCACCTTCCACTCTGTATAACGTAACCGGTACACCCGCCCCTTCCAACGCATCCTTCAATAAAACGCTCTGCTGGTAGGGAACAAGTTTGTCTCGATCCCCATGGATAATCAGAAAAGGCGAATCGTCTTTGGATACATAGGTGATTGGATTTGCCCTCGCGACCCGATCTTTATGCTCTTGGATGGGACCTCCTACCAATAGAGACTCTGGCGAGGCAGGGGCATCATGCACGAGTCCATCTGGCAGGCGTTGCGTGTCCATCTGAAGGAAGTCTGTGGGACCGAAGTAATCGACCACGGCTTGCACGTGACTGGACACCTTCAGGTTTTCACCCACCTCGAATTCCGCTATATTGCCTGTTGTGCCGAGCATGGCGACCAGGTGTCCACCAGCAGATGAACCCCACGCCGCGAAACGGTTCGGATCAAGACGGTAGGTTTCTGCATTCGCGCGGAGCCAGCGGACGGCGGCTTTTACATCCTCGATTTGTGCCGGAAAGATGGCGTGCTGGCTCAAGCGATAGTTAAGACTCGCACCCGCATACCCGGCTTTGAGATATTCCTTTGGGGTGAAGTGTGTCTTATCTCCACCCTTCCAAGCACCGCCATGCACCCAGATAATGAGCGGTAGGTTTTCCCCGGTGTCTGGAACATACAGATCGAGCTTCTGTCGTTCGTGTCCATCCGTAACATAAGCCATATCGCGATGCACTGTTACACCTTCAGGGACTTTTGGAGTCTCAGCGGAACCTCGGCGTTGGGTCAGCATTAAAGTCGCTACTACGAAAAATAGTATCAAGGCAGGTGTGATTACAATTCGCATCATTGGCTTTTGCATTGACTTTCTCCTTCTCTACGGAATATTAATCTCGGGTGTCTCCGGCGTTATATTGTTCGTTGGGTTCAGCATACATTTCATATATTGGATTGTCAACTTAAATTTCTCGTGTGTTTTCCCCCGGAAAAATGCTAAAAACGTAAAGCAATATCTTTGTTAATTCCTTCCAATCCAAACTTTTAACAAAATATTTACACATCGTTTGCGATTTCATGTGTTCTGGCGTAGCGGATTGACATCGGTTGAAATTTGGAGTATAATAGTTTGTATAAGTTAGCCAAAGAGAGCGGCATATTGAAATAAGGAGACCTATCCATATAGCTACAATGAAGGGGCAGATACGGTTCTGAGAAGGTTATGTCCAATTTACGGATTCGTGACCGCTATGATCGCACCTAAGGACAACATCCGCCAATAAACGTCTACATATTTAGGGGGAGTGATGGAATTAACCGAATCACGTTTCAAACGGTTTATCTTTATTATCATCGATGGGGCACCGTATGAAATCTTTAAAACGTTGATTGAAAATGGAGATCTCCCGAATATCAAGAAACATGTAGTGGATCGCGGCAGTTTGAGTAAAGCGATCTCTGTCTTCCCCTCAACAACAGGCCCCGCCTTTATCCCATTTTTTATGGGCTTGTATCCTGGCACTGCGAATATCCCCGGCATTCGGTGGCTGTCTAAATCGAACTTCCATATCCCTCACCGCTTCAAACGTCCGGGGGTCTGCAGTTATATGGGGTTTGATGGGTTGCATTTTGAAGCCGATTTACCCCTAAATTCTCCCACACTTTTTGATTTTTTTTCACCCGTAAGCAATATTTACAATCTTCTCGCCCGCGGGTGTCCGACATCCAAAAACCTGACGCGCTGGAGCAAACCCTTTCTATACACCTACGCACACTTTTCCCATCGTTGGCGATTCGTCAATCAGATTGCAGCCCGTCGCTTATGTAAAGCCGTTGAAGCAGGTGACAAATTCGTGGTATGCCTCTTTCCCGCAGTTGATACCTTTTCTCATCTCACAGAGATACAATCTCCACAGGTACTTCAGACTTACCGAGAGATTGATACCGCGATTGGAAACATTGTTCATACATTGCAAAAGGCAAACACCCTCCAAGAAACGCTGATTCTGATAACCAGCGACCATGGGATGACCGATACACATACGCATATTGATGTCCCACAGCACTTAGACGAAGGCGGTTGGCGATGTTTGCATTACCCAAAGGTCTGGCGACAAGGCACCGTATCTGCCAGTATGGTATCAGGAAACGGGATGACGCATCTCTATTTTAAAAATAATCCGATTGGAAAGGGATGGGGGGAACGCACCCCCTTCGAGGAGCTCCACAAAATGGGGGTCATTGGTTCCTTGATTGAATTGGAGGGGTTGGGATTTGTTGCAGGGCAGAGCGAAACTGGAGATATTCTCGTTCAAAACCGAGGCGGACAGGGAAGAATCTCGTGTCGTTCAGCACAGACAGACCGCGGAAACCCACAAAGCGTAGCGGGGACGTTCAAATCCGCAGACGCGTTGCGTTTCTCCTACCAATTTACCGGGACAGATCCACTCGGATATGGTGTTCCCTATGAGAATTTGTCCTCACGGGACGCACTCCGTGAGACCTACGACAGTCCGTATCCAGATGGCATCGTTCAATTGTGGCAGATTTTCAAAAGTGAACGGACAGGCGATCTTGTTCTCAGTGCCGAGAAGGGTTACGATTTACGTGCCCGTTATGAAATCCCTGAACATCGGGCGACGCACGGTGCCTTAATCGCCGAGCATCTATCCATTCCGCTTGCGACGAATTATCCAATCGCAGAACAATGTATCCGATCCGTTGATGTCTTTCCAACGGTGCTCAGCCTCTGCGGACATAACGTCGCAGAGCGTCACATTGATGGTAGGGTCGTTAAGTAGACCGGAACCTCACCACACAAATTTCCAAACCCCTCCCTCTTCTGTAGAAGTGATCTCCCGATCGCGACTTGACTTTTTGTTTGCTATATATTTTTTTATTTTCTTTGGGAATTATGCACCTATTCGTCCCTGATTCGCGTCATTATATAGTGTGGCGTGAACGGATAGACATTTCTTCACACTTTAGAAGCGTCCCTATCCACAAAACGTGTAAGTTGTTAAGTGACTGATACAAAAAGTCTTTCTGGAGATGTCAGATGAAAAGTGATGATGTTGAATTGATCCAACGCATCCTTACCGGTGATGAAGCTGCTTTTGCGAACTTAATCAGAAAATACGAACAGGAAGTCCACGCGTACGCCTTGCGAAGGATCGGAGATTTCCACATCGCGGAAGATATGACACAGGAGACCTTCCTGCGAGTCCATCAGAACTTGAAAACCCTGAGCGATCCGACGCAGTTTAGGAGGTGGCTGTATGCGATTGTGAACAACCTTTGTATCGCGTGGCACCGAAAAAATCGGCTACAGACCCAGCCGCTGGAAGAAACCCACATATCGGAAATAGAAACAGAAGTATATTCCCGATATGTCGCTACAGAACAGGCGAAAACATCCGTTGAAGCGCAACGCGACCTCGTCGAAAAACTACTTGCGAAGTTGAAGGAGAGCGACCGCGAGGTTATTGCACTCCACTACTTTGAAGAGATGACATCTTCAGAAATAGGAGAGCACTTAGGTGTATCCGAAAATACCATTAAGAGTCGACTCCACCGGGCGAGGCAGAAATTAAAAAAGTATGAGTTCATAATTCAGGAAGCGTTAAGTATCACAATGGAAGGGAAACACTATCCCGAAACGCAAACGGAAGGAGAGATTAAAATGGCAGAGGAAGTGAGAGATGAGGCTAAAATTGAAGCCAGGTTGAAGGAACTACAACGTCAGATCGCTGGTCTGCAAGAAGAAATTAAGGTTATCGCAGTTGAATCAGACACTTTCCACTCTGATGACATGAAATTTCTTGACCCGGAAAAAAGTGAAGTTCTTAGAACGTTATGCCGTCTCCCTGATAGTGAAGAAAGGGCAATTTCGTGGGGTTATGTCGGCGGCTATCGGACCTCTCCCAATGAAACGACTGCCCGCGTTGCATTCTGGGGGGATAGTATCGATAGTTTCCTAACGAAAGCACCTGACCCTGAAATCGTGAATCTTGCAAGTCTCTTCACAAATCCCACCATAGTCTCTGTTTTAAGACAATTAGTGGCAGGGAAGCAATCCATTATAGATCTGGCAAACGGATGTGACATCCCGGAAAGTGAAATAGAGAAAGCCGTGGAGATATTAATGGAAGCAACGTTGGTGACGCGCACAGAAGATAACTTAATTGAACCCAAAAACGATGTCGTCTCCTTCTTCCTGAACTTTGTGAGTATGACAATCGTCCATCTCGGACATATCAAACCTAATAACTAACCTCGTTCCAGCACTTGGTAGATGTGCTTTGCAAACATGCTTATCAAATTTTATGTCCGTTCCTATCTATACAAAGTTCTCGGTTTGTGGACAAAGCGTTCAAGTCGTAGGATTTTTTCTCCATGAAATAAAGGAACCGTTCAATGTTTTGGGTACTATTGAAGCGTGAGATTCTCGCACATCTGATCACATTTCGTTTTGCAGTCACGGTGATTACCTGCCTACTTCTCGTCGTTATAACCGCGCTCATCAGAATCGACGATTACGAGCAACGATTGGCGGGTTACAATACCATCAGAAATGCGAATCGTGAAGAACTTTTGTCCACCCGAACGTATTCCTTTTTGATGCCGAGGGTCGATCGACCGCCCAATCCACTGAGCATCTTTAATGCCGGTATGGACAACCGACTCGGCAATACATTGCGGATCTATTACACGAATGTCCCTGTCCTTTGGGATGCTCAAACCCACAGTTCAGGCAATATTTTCATCGATCACTTCTATCGAATTGATCTCGTTTTTATTTTTCAGTTTGTGCTTTCATTGCTGGCACTCCTGTTCGCCTATGATGCAATTGCAGGTGAACGTGAAAGCGGCACAATGCGTTTGACGATGAGCCATCCAGTCCGACGTGGAAGTATCTTGGCAGCGAAGTACCTCGGTGCGATGACGTGTCTAATCCTGCCGCTCATCATCAGTTTTATCATCGCTTTGATTTGGATAGTGTCAACGGGCTCAATCGTCTTTAGTGGAGAGGATTTTCTACGAATTGCTGGCATTCTGCTAACTTCGATAATCTATCTTTCCGCTATCTACTTGATTGGATTGTTTATCTCCGCGTGCGTACACCGCACTGCCACTGCGCTCATGCTCTCTCTATTTGTCTGGGTGGTCTTGGTGCTGGTTTATCCTTCTCTTAGTGTCTCCATGGTTGATCAATTGACGAGCCCGGTAGACAACAGGATATATTCCTGTGAGAAAGCGATCCGACAAATCTTGGACACAGTCACGAAAAAGGGACGAGACTATCTCATGAATGATGAAATCGAGGGAGCGAGTGACACATTTACTTTGGGCGAGGATTGGGATGGTTTACACATTGGCATAGGAGACGGAAGTATAGCAATGCGTATAGAATTCAAAGCTTATGATTGGTACGCCATTCAACCGGCATCTGAGAAATACATTCCTCACGTTATCCGTTACTATCAATTCCTAACACCTTTACGATTTCAAGCGGCAGAGAAAATCGGACTGTTGCGACTCCCGGCTTTGGAGCAACTCCGGTTTCGGAGAGCCAGAATCGCTCGGAACCTGCTTCGCCTCTCACCCGCGGCGATGTATAATCTTGCAACGCAAGCGTGGGTAGGCACTGATCTCTATGGGGTTGAGGATTTCTTTAAGGCAGCACGCCAATATCGACGAACGCTGGTCAATTACTTTTACGATAAAGATGCCTTTTCAAGCAGGCAATGGTTTGCCAGTGATAAGGGGGCAATTGATTTAGACGATCTGCCGAGATTTGCGTATCAGCGTGCCGATTTCTGGACAAATGCTTCACGGGCACTTCCCGACCTGCAGCTGCTGCTATTGCTCAACCTTACGCTGTTTCTGGCAACATTCGCGATCTTCGTCAGACAAGAGATTTAGTTGTAGGTTGGGTTGAACGGAACTGAAAAGAAGGACCAAACGTCAAAAGGTGTGAGTGAAACCCAACACTTCAAACACCGTCTTCTACTGAGGATATAAGATGATTTTCCACATCGTCAAACGCGAACTCTATGATCACCTGAGCAGCCTCCGTTTCGCGCTGACAACGCTACTGATTCTCATACTGATGATCGTTAATGCTATCACATATCTCGGAGAATACAAGCAGCGAATGGACGAATATCAAAAGCAAGTGGTTCGATCACGGAGCGAGTTGGAATCCGGGGGATCGGGTCTGTATCGTCTGACGCTAAGGGGTCCGGGACGCCTCTACAAAAAACCGAGTCCTTTGGCTTTCTGTGCGGACGGTGGAGAGAAAGTTCTACTTGGCGAAGTCCACGGCAACACTGCAGGGCGGACACAGCGGTGGCGGAGCGGCGACACTTCGTATAAGTTCACAGAAATCTGGGGGTTAATATATCCACCCAATACCGATCTCCTGTTTATTTCAGAGCAGATACCAGGGGAAAGAAGCATCATGCCGGCTTATATCAAGATTGATTGGGGATTTGTGACGGCAATTCTATTGAGTTTTATGGGTATCCTGTTTACCTTCGATTCGATCTCCGGTGAGCAGGAGCGAGGCACACTACGATTGATGCTGGCGAACAGTATTTCACGGAACACCGTGATTTGCGGCAAGTTTCTCAGTGCATTCCTTGCTATTGCTACTCCCTTTCTGATTGGAGTGATCGTTAGTACCGCCATCATATATCTTTCCGAAGCCGTCCAATTCAAAGGCATTGATTGGGTGAGGTTGGGTTTCATCGTCTGTGTCGCGTTAATTTACATCTCAATTTTTATTTTCTTGGGACTCTTCGTCTCCAGTCGTGTTAAAGAATCTTCGACGAGCCTCGCGATTCTCTTGTTGATTTGGATGGTTTGGGTGGTGCTGATGCCAAACGCACTCGGTTCCCTCGGTCACCGTTTGCACTCCCGACCCACCGCCAAGGAATTCATGGCGCAGGTTCGAGATTCGCGCGAAGATTTACAGACACGCTATTTTGCTCGGATTAAAGAACCGCCACGACGGGAAACCCCAGCGACAATCGCAACAGCGTTAAGTGCTGAATATGTTAATAAAGACGCAGAATTACGCGATCGCTTGCGTGCAGACTACCTTTTCGCTGAACTTCGTCAAATCCAAGCTGCCCGGTCCCTGACCCGTATTTCGCCAGCGGCGGTTGTCCAGTATGCCTTTGAAGGGCTTGCAGGCACCGGTTTTCCTCGCCATTTAGACTTCATCTCCCAAACACGCCAATACGCCAAGCAGTTTCGGCAGTTTCTCATTGATACCGATCGTGCAGACCCAGAAAGCCCGCATGCCGTTGGTATCCCAGAAGGCACATCACAGAGACCGGTGAACTTTGATGCCATCCCCAAATTTGAGGATCACCACCGTTTTAGCACGGATTTTAATGTTGTAATTGTCGACCTACTGCTATTGATCCTGTTTTTACTGGTGCTGTTCATTGGCACGTTCCTCTCTTTTCTGCGGATGGAGATTGGGTGACTTTCAAACGCCTTCATACTGCTGAAACTTGATAAATCCCCTACTACAAACATTCATTCTTCGATTTGACACCTATCTCCAAATGTGCTACTATTTTAACTATTGATTGCAACGACCCGCGATTCAGAGCGATGTTAAAATTCAAACAAAGTCCTCAAATTTCGAAGTAGTTATGCCAATACCGAATTTCCCCGATAAACATAAATCGCGTCCCATCGTCACGCCACAACAGCACGTCGCGTATTTCCGTCAGCAAGGCTTCATCCCCGATTTCCCGATCCCCGAGAGTGTCATTTTCTGTTATGAAGGGAATCTTCTGGATCGTATTACCCGCATTGAAAGTGTAGAGCAGGTTCATGGAGTAGGTGGAGGCTTCTATCTGCTGACTGAAACCGATAATCGTGTGGCAGTTAGTGGCAACAACGGCATCGGTGCGCCGGGTGTGTCAATGGTTCTTGAACTTCTGATCGAATTGGGGGTTAAACGATTTATCAACGTAGGCATCGCTGGTGGATTGCAAAAAAGTTCTCATATTGGTGATGTCGTTGTTTGCACCAGTGCCATTCGCGATGAAGGCGTTTCATATCACTATTTGGAAGATCCCTCAACACCTGCACTGCCGTCCGAAAATTTGACGGAGGCACTTAAACAGACGCTTGAACGTGAAGGTATGCATTACACACAGGGACCCACATGGACGACCGATGCTTTCTTTCGTGAAACGATCGGAGAGATTCAGCACTATCAACAGGAAGGAGTTGTCACGGTTGAGATGGAGGCTGCCGCTTTATTCGCTATCAGTACGGTGCGCGGCGTGGATATGGCATCAGGGTTTGTCATCAGCGACTCGGTGGCGGACTTGGTATGGCATCCACAGATCCTCGCCCAAGAAACACACGAGCGTTTATTCCACTTGTATCAGGCAGCACGCGCCACCTTAAACGAAACGAATAAAAACCAACACGAAGGGAATGCCTGATATAGCATCAAAACCCAAGCTCGTAATGAAATTAGGTTCTCCTTAAATGGCATAATTTGTCTTTGCTTTACATTTGGAGAGCGACTCGAACACAAGAACCTTCAAATAGAGTTAACCGTTACTTATCCGCAAGGTAAAATTAAAAAAAGGAAAGGCAAATGGCAATTTTAACACAAGCACATCGTGAACACTTCGACGAATATGGATATATGGTCATCGAAAATGCTATTCCACCTGAACTGTGCGATGCAGTCGTTGAGGCGATCTTTGCGTTTTTGGAAATGGACCCCTCAGACCCAAACGACTGGTACCGATCGCCTCACAAACCCGGGGCGGGGATGGTAGAGATGTATCAACATCAAGCCATGTGGAATGTCTACCAGCACCCACCGATCCATCAAATCTATACCGAGGTCTACGGCACCCACCGGATTTGGGTACACCCCGACCGCGTCAACATGAAACCCCCGAAACACCCCGACTATCCTGAGTGGGATCATAAAGGGATGTATCACTGGGATGCAGATACCTCGAAACTACCCGGCGGTTTCGGCACACAAGGCGTCCTCTTCCTGACCGACACAACCGACAACCAAGGGTCTTTTGTGTGCTGGCCCGGCGCACATAAGTCGCTGATTGACAAGGAAAACCCGTGGGTACCAGAAATTTCGCCGGAACATTTCATTCAAGTGCCTGCGAAAGCGGGTGCCTTGCTTATATGGCATAAAGCACTGCCGCACGGCAACGGTCGTAATACCTCCGATAAGCCACGACTGGCGCAATACATGAACTTCTATCCTGTTCCTGACCCGATGGACGAGGAGCGACGGCAAGAACGCATTACACTGTGGCGGGAGCGTCGAGCATTGGGACGAGGTCCCTATCCAGGCGACCCACGCGGTTGGGAATCGAAAAACTATGGACCGGCAGAACTGACACCCTTAGGACGAAAACTACTGGGGCTTGATGTGTGGGACTAATATTTCTTAAGCATCCCCCAACTCGTGGCTAATTTCCCTTGCGGCTCCACACCGAGTGCCGCTTGTAATCCGTTATCCATGATTGCCTTGATCTGTTTTTCAGTCAAATCCACGTTGAAAATAGCAACCTCATCGAAAAGACCGAACATAAACTGGTGGTGTGCCAGAAAGTCTCCCATGTTAACCTCTTGGTCCTTAGCGTTTGTGTCCATTGCCTGATCGTTGCCTTCCTTGGACTGAAGTTTACCGTCAACATAAAGATCGTGGTCCTTCACCGCATCCGAACCCTTAGGAAAAACCACCGCCATGTGATGCCATTCCTTATCACACACGTCGTCTGCCCCATAATTCTGTCCGCCAGCAACCTCAATTCTCAAGTTGCACTCCGCACCCCGTAGGTGCGCACGGACGTAGTATTTTTCTCCCGTCAGATTTGGTCCCCATTTCACCCACGAATGCTCTCTTGTGTCCCCTGCTTTAAACCAGAAGACCGTCGTTCTCGGATCTGTGCCACCAATGCCAGCGTAGCCAGAAACGATCAAATTGTCATCTTTACCGTCGTAATCCAGACAAGTCCCGAACACACCTTTGGTGTATTTCGCACCAGATATCTCTCCGTCTCGACCGTTCCCAGAAATATCCTTGGCGACTGTCCCTTTCCCTTCATCAAAGAGGTATGCAACCTCAACCGTCTCGGGATCCAGTATAGCAGTATGGCTGATGCTCGTAACCAGTACGCCGAAAGCGATAACAATTACCCAAACCAGCGTAAAATTGGCTCGATTTCTAAGTTTCATAGTTTCCTCCTATGCAAATATATCACTGAATTTCCAATCCAAAACCTTATATTTCGATGGAAGGACCTAAGGGGGTTAGTACACCAGACCATAGTTTTCTAAAAAATGGATTATAGCAAAATTGTTCAAAAATAAGCAAGAGAAAAACAGTAATAACAGTGTGTGACTTTCATTGATTTCACAAGTCCAAACAAGGTATAATATAATGTGGTTACGAGATACTGAGAAATGCATAAATTCTTTTTACGTTTAATTCTGTATGAATATACAAAAGGCATACGACACCTGGTCATCAACTTATGATTCGGATGAGAACCGCACCCGAGATTTAGATCAGAGTGTTACCCAAAAAACGCTGGCAAATTCATGCTATAAATCAATCCTTGAGATCGGCTGTGGAACTGGAAAGAATACTCGCTTTCTCTCACAAGTCGGTGAGATCGTTCACGCGATCGACTTCTCAGAAGACATGATTTCTCTCGCCAGAGAGAAGTTGAAATCCAACAATGTTACGTTCACTCTTGCCGACCTTACCCGTCCATGGCACTGTGATACTGCGTCTATAGATCTTGTCGTCTGTAACCTCGTCCTTGAGCATATAGAAAACCTTACATTCATATTCTCAGAAGCATTCCGGGTATTGACCGATGGGGGGCATTTCTTTGTCTGTGAACTTCACCCATTTAGGCAATATCAAGGGACGCAGGCAAACTTCCAAACGACTCATGGAACAATGGAAATTCAAGCGTTTGTGCATCACATATCCGATTTCCTCGACGCTGCCAAAAGCAGTGAATTCCGCCTTGAGGAATTCAAGGAATGGTGGCACGAAACAGACCAAAACAAACCTCCGAGACTTGCGTCGTTTATGTTCAAAAAATAAAAATAATAACCAAACATACTCACCTTTCTCTATCACTTCTTGGGACTTCAAAACACCTAATATCCCTTGAATATCTATAAGAAAAAATGACCGATGCAAAAATTTTTGAAAAAAATTTGACAAAGAGAAAAACGTGTGATATAATATTAACACTGTAAAGTTAGATAACTCTGTCAATAAAGGTTAGAGCAATGGGCACCAAAGAACGCAGGGCAAGAGAAAAGGAACAACTGCGACAGCAAATTCTCGTTGCAGCACGTGAGTTGTTTGTCAATGAAGGCTATGAGAACATCTCCATGCGGAAGATTGCCAACAAGATTGAATACTCTCCGACAACGATCTATCTCTACTTCAAAGACAAGGCGGATCTTTTAGATTCCGTTTGTCAGGAAACACTCCTGAACCTGTTGAACACGCTGGAGCAGCTAAAAAGAGATGAGAGCGATCCGGTTGAAGCACTGAGAAAAAGTGGACGAACCTATGTCGAATTCGGTCTCAAATATCCGCAGGATTACAAACTCACCTTTGTTATCCGACCCCAGTTCCAGAAAGGATTAGGACTGGAGGAAGGATCCGTTGGTGAAAAGGTGTTCAATTATTTACGTGAAATGGTTTCTGAGTGCGTCCAGCAGAAGAGATTCCGTCAGATGGATGTCGAAACCACCGGTCAGGTGCTGTGGTCAGCGGTTCATGGGGTCACACTGCTCCTGATTGATTTCCCGGACTTCCCTTGGACCGAGAAAGACGAATTGATAGACACAGTAATTCACACGACAATCGAGGGGTTGAAGGCATAGGTTTAAAACTGTTTGGCAAAGGGTGCCTATATTTTTTTATCTATAAGTTAACACTGTAAACTTATTTACCCATGTTAATATATCCGCAAACTTGAAAGGAACATAAAAATGAAAAAGCGAAGCCTATTCTCAATACTAACCCTTGGGGTCCTGCTATCTGGATACCTCGGCCTGTTTGGCGAGGAAGTTGAGCAGACACCGCCTGCCTCTGTGGAATTCACTTTCGATCAGTATGAGATCGTTATTGGCTCCACGAAACGCCAGACCGTTCTGATGGGGTTTCTCCTCGGCAGTGCTATCGCGGAAATTGCCGTGGCGCACATCGACGAAAATGATAATCGGCACTTGCGCATCTACGCGTTTGACGACAACACCTGGGCACCCAAATTCGACACAACGCTACGTCCAGAAGTATTGTTTGTCGATGTCGCAAATATCGGTGGTCGTGATCGATTAATCACATATGGAAACGGTCACCTGAGCTGGTTCGATCCAAACTCACAGACGGAACGCTTGCTGGTGTCGGTTACTTCCAACTTCACGCCACCTCGTAAGGACGAAATTCCCCATGTAGACGTTACTCGAGACGTGAATGCTGACGGCCGCGATGACTTGGTAGTGCCTGGTTCCGATGGCTTCTATGTGTTCATCCAGATGAGCGACGGCACGTTCGCTGATCCGGTGAAACTCGGTCCGCTCACTGAGATGGAGAGGATCCTCGGTGCCGACGGATATCGATACGATCCGTGGTCTCAGAGCCGTATCTATGAGATCGACTATGACAGAGATGGACGCGTCGACCTGGCGTTCTGGAACGAAGACCATTTCGAGGTTCATCTCCAAGACAAGCGCGAGCTGTTTACACCGAAAGCCATAACCTTCACAACCGACGTAACGTTTGACTCGGACCGGCTCGCCTCACTGACCACCGGGAACATGACCGGAAAGGTGTTGCACTCGTTGGCAGATCTGAACGGCGACGGTATCGGGGACTTGGTCGTTTTCAGGCTTTCGGGCAGAAACATCTCCAGTAAGCACTCCGGTTACGAGGTGCATTTCGGCGCGCCGACACCCGATGGCACTACTTTCGCGCGAAGTGCTGACATCACATTCCGGGCGGACGAGAGAATCCAGCTTGCAATGAACCGGCACGACTTCAATTGTGATGGTCAGGTTGACCTAATGATTACGACCATCCATACCGAGCACCTCAACGGAAGCCTCTGGAAGCGCATCAAGGGGTTCATGGGGGATGACATCGGGCTGAGACTGGAGTTCTACCAAATGGAAAAGGGTCGCTATCCCGACACATCCAACACGACTCGTAGCATCGCGTTGGACGGCGTACCCAGCCATCGCGAACCGGGATGGCTGCCGCTGGGTGTCGTCCTTCGAGGCGCGACACACGAGAGCCGGAATACTCAAAAAGGTTACCCGCGCGCCTTCAACACAACCTTGCGCATCGGAGATGTGACAGGTGATGGACTCTCGGATCTGCTTATCTCGGATCATCCCCGTATCATGCTCGTCTTCGTCGGCGTATCGGGACCAGAAATATTCGCTCGGCAGCCTCAGAGGGTGGCAGTTGCGCTTCCCAACGACGAAGAATACACCCGGCTGGTGGACCTCAACAAGGACGGGGTCCAGGATATCCTCATGCATCATCCATTCACGCTACGGGATGCTCACGGAGCCCCGAAACTACCTCCGGGAACTGAACCGCATCGTGTGACGATGCTGGTGGCGCGATAGACCCACAGACGAAAAATAATGACACGCTCAATTTTTCGTCTATAAGTTAACACTGTAAATTTATTTATCTATGTTAATAAGAAAGTCGAGAGGAGGATCAAATGAAAAAGCGAAACCCATCCCATAAACTCTTTTTTATCGCAAAACCGAGATCGGCAGCTAAACACACAAGGTATCCGCAACGGAGCCTATGCTTCGTGCTGGTTTTTGGCATATTGCTATCGGGATGCTCAGGTCTACTGGGTAAAAAGGACATCACGATGGTGCCTGCTCCTGTGGAAATTACTTTCGACCAGTATGAGGTCGTCACTGGTTTTATAAAGCATCAAACCGTTGTGATCGGATTTTTCCTCGGCGGCTCCATCGCGGAACTTGCTGTGATTAGCGTCGATGAGAACAGGGATCGGCACTTGGGGATCTATGCGTTCGGCGATGTTACCTGGGCACCAAGACTTGACATGCCGCTGCGTTCTCAAGTGCTGTTCATTGATGTCGCGAATATCGGTGGACGCGATCGCTTAATAACGTACGAACGAGGGCGCCTGAACTGGATAGATCCCGAATCGAGAACGGAACATGTCCTTGTTGAAGTCACTACGAACTACAACGCAGCAGGCGATCGGGGTATCCCGCATGTCGACATCACTCGGGACGTAAACAGTGATGGTCTCGACGACTTGGTAGTGCCGGATCTGGATGGTTTCTGGATAGCGATGCAAGTGAACAACGGCTCATTCACCGATCCCATAAAACTCGGACCGTCCGAACCCTTTCTCGACGAGATTGCCTTGGACAATACACACAGTTACCGCGAGGTCGGAATAACTGCCTTGACTGTTCCGTGGTATCTCAGCCGTGTTCATCAAATGGACTATGACCAGGATGGACGCAGCGATCTTGTGTTCTGGAACGAAGACCATTTCGAGGTTTATTACCAAGATGCTAATGGAATGTTTTCCACAGTGGCAGACACTTTCACTGTTGACTTCCCATTTGACACTGATGGGATCTACTCGATCGCCTTCGGATTCAGCGGCGAGCGCGCGTTTTCGCTCGTCTTTGGATTCAGAGAGAGCACGACTCTAAGGGTGTTGCACTCGTTCCGCGACATGAATGACGACGGTGTCGCCGACATGGTCATCCTCTCATTGGAAGGCCGGAGTCTACTGAGCCAGCGCAGCCTATACGAGGTGCATTCCGGCACGCCAACGTCCGACGGCATCTTGTTCACACCAGAGGTTAGCACAGCGATCCAACCGCAAGGAAAAGCGGGGGGATTGCTGCACTCTGGATATTCGTCCGTGTGGTTGCAAGATTTTGATGGAGATGGCCAAATCGACATGATGTTCAGAGACGTGAATATTGGTGTTGCGGGGATGATGCGTGCGCTCCTCGGCAATTCCGTTATGATGGATGTTGAGTTCTATCGACTCGACAACGGTATATACCTTGACAAGCCGACTACCACGCATAAAATCAGACCTGATATCAATCCATTTGACAAACAAAACATATTTTTCTCTCCGGTCCTCATGGGAGATGTGAATGGAGACAGACGCTTGGATCTGCTGGTCGGGAAGAGCCGAGATGAACTGCAAGTCTTTATCGGTGTCCCGGGACCAGAACTGTTAGCACGGCAGCCCAAAAAGATCGCGGTCACTTTGCCTATGGACGAACGGAATACCCGATTGGTAGACCTCAATAAGGACAGTAAACAAGACATCCTCATGTATCATCCGTCTACTACTGATGCACACCGAGTGACACTATTGATCGCTCAATAAACAAAAAGGAGAAAGACAATGACACGCTCAATTTTTTGCACAATTTGTATCCTTATCGGATTACCCCTCAGTTTCTCGGTTCAGGCGCATGCCGCTGATCCTAACAAAAATAGTGTAAGGCAAGACAAATTCCTCACGGATGACTCGGAATTTGGTATCGGACTTCAGGGAGCCACCTCTGAATTTGGAGGAATTAGTGTTCGCTATACCGGGCTTGCACCCGTATATCTTCAAACCGTTGGACGTTTTATTCTCAACGACCAGAATAGCGATCACATGTTAGGGGGCGGCGTTTCCTACGCTATATTTGAGCACCACGGTAGGTGGCATACATCACGCCTCTATTTCACCTTAGAAGGGGGCTGGCGATACAATAAAGAACGGGAACTCCTTACCACTACATTAGGCGGCGGACTCGCTTTTGGGGGCGAGCTTGTGTTCTCACTCGGCGGCATCCCGCTCGGTTTGAATGTAGCTGTTGGTCAAGGATTTGGGAGAGAAACATCCGACTCGCAATCCAAAGGTATCGCTGGTGTTTACGTAGGAATGGGTATACATGCCTATTTTTAGTAGAGTCATTCGATTTTCTTCACTCAGACCCGGTAGGAGCGGTTTCCTAACCGCTCCTGCTCCTTTTTCTATTTTTATTTATCCCTCTGAATCCTCCTGATCAGGTGGACTCCAAAGGGAAATGCGTAAGCTCTCAGGTAAAAAACATTCAATCCGATTTACGATGCGCTGCACTCCACTCTTCCCACGTCGGTTTATGACCTTCAGTAAGCACGACAAGCGGCACCCTATTCCCCCGCAAAGCTTTCGTTTTCACGAATTCGGCGGCTTCGCGCGCTTCGGCAGTCAAATCTGCTCGTTCAGGCGTGGGAAAGTAACGGAAGTCGATACTCCACCGGGATTTCCGCGTTGTGTTCACTTTGCTGGTATGGACGCAAAGGTTCGACATGAACAACGCACCACCAGGCTTCAGGGGAACCGGGACTGGTGTGCCACGCGCCTCGACATCTTCCTCCATCCGGACGTTTGAATCTGTGCCGCGCGCACCGTCCAACAAACCCCAACGGTGGCTCCCGGGAATCACCCAGCAACACCCATTCTCAACCGTCGCTTCCACCAACGGCACCCACACCGTGACCATGTGAAGACCCCCTGTGTGCTGCTCCTTTTTTCCGATAGTCGACTGGTCCAAATACTGGCTGTCTTGGTGCCACGGGAATGAGGTAATCACGCTTCCGGGGAGTTTCGTCCGTAATGCCGGTGTGCCGATATTTGAAACTTCAGGCCCTAAAAGCAGGCGAAGCACATCAAGAACACCGGGGAGGTTGTAAAGATCGTAAAACTCACGTCCATACATACCAAAACTCCAATTGCGAGGTAATATATCCAACTCTTCACAGATTGCCGCATACCGCCGCTCGAAGGATTCGTCCTCATAGCGCGACGATAGTTTGCCTTCACTATATAACTCGTGGCTATACGCAGCAACTTTCGCCTTAATGAAATCTCGAATAGGCTCTAAATCCCGATTGTCAATAAAGTCTCTGACGACAACGTAACCATCACGTTCATAAGCGGTTTTGATTTCTTGATCTGTCATTGACGCATCTCCTTTGGGGAAGTCACGCGATCACGATCATCGTGATGACCTGCTTCCGCCCGTCGCTGTTGCACAATCTCAAAAGATATGTTATCATGAATGCTGGGCAAACGCAATATAATTGAACTTTCCTGACCAATACATGTAGCAACTGTTTTGAGGATCATTTAATGAACACAACACGGAAGATTGTCGCAATCGGGGGTGGAGAGCTTAAATTTCTGGAAACCGCCGACATCGACAAACGCATCATCGAGTTGACTGGCAAAACACGACCAAAGGCGCTCTTTATTCCAACCGCCAGTGGCGACGCTGCTGGATACATAGATACCTTTGAGGCGTGTTACGGCAAGCATTTTGGGTGTCAAACGCGGACCCTCAACCTGATTCAAAGTCCGCCAACGTTTGAGAAAATGTCAGCATTGGTATTGGAGTCAGACCTGATTTACGTCGGTGGTGGAAATACCTACGGGATGATGAAAACATGGCGGCGGTTGGGATTGAACACTGTGTTAGCAGAGGCAGCGTCTCGGGGTATTGTCCTATCGGGTCTCAGTGCAGGCGCGATTTGCTGGTTCAAATACGGTTGCAGTGATTCCCGTTCCTTCTCCAGCAATGTCGCGTGGGACTATATCCGTGTGAGCGGATTGGGATTCATCAACGCTGTATATTGTCCGCATTACCACTTCGAGAAGCGGGAGGATGCCTTCTCAAAGATGATTGAAAAACGGGGTGGTATCGGAATTGCCTGTGACAATAATGCCGCGATTGAGATTGTTGGAAACGATTACCGTGTACTTGCCTCGGCTCCGAATGCAAAGGCATATAAACTCTTCAAACGGAACGGGCGCGCTATCGTTTCGGAGTTACCTCAAGAGAATGAATACACCCCTTTGGACGATCTTTTGAAACGGAAATAATATCAAATTCTTAGGATTGTAACACCGATCGACCTTTTTTAGCCGATTCTACACACGAAAGGAACAGATATGAAAATTATCGATATAAAAGCGATGACCCTCAACGGATATAAACAGTGGAACTACGTCCAGATTGAAACCGATGAGGGATTGACAGGGATAGGCGAAGCGCATCCCGGGGCAGGGGTCGCTGAAATTATCCTACAATTCAAGAAGACACTCGTCGGTGCGGATCCCAGAAATATAGAACCCCTCTATCACCGAATGATTGGCGCGGCGAGCAATCGATACGCGATGGGTTTATCGGCTATCGGTGGGATCGAAACGGCACTGTGGGATCTGCTTGGAAAAAGCCTCGGAGTGCCGGTCTATCGACTGTTAGGTGGAAAGTATCGGGAGCGTATCCGACTCTATGCGGATGTTGGACACGGAAAAGGGAATACCCCGGAAGGCTGGGCGCAGCGAGCCAAAGAAGGCGTTGCGGACGGCTACCAAGCGATCAAGTTCGACATTGATAACTCTGCAAACGAACTCAAGCAGGATGCAGTGAATCGGGAACTCAGTACAGCGGAATTACAGAAAATGACGTCGTTGGTCGCCGCTGCGCGAGAAGCCGCTGGCGATGGAATTGACATCAGTATTGATTGTCACAGTCTCTTCAGTACCCATTCAGCGATGAAGCTCGCTGAACGCTTAGAACCGTTCGATTTGATGTTCTTGGAAGATCCAGTGCCGAATGATAACGTCGACGCAATGGCGAAGGTTAGTGCGGCAACCTCTATTCCAATTTGCACCGGTGAGTTCTTGTTCCGACGCGACGGCTTCCGAGAGTTGATCCAGACCCAAGCGTGTGATATGCTGCATGTCGATGTGTCTGGAACAGGCGGGATACTCGAAGCGAAGAAGATTGCAGATCTGGCAGACCTCTATTATATCCCATTTGCTGCACATAACATCACATCGCCAATCGGGATGACAGCGACAGCACATGTCTGTGCAGCGGTGCGGAATTTCATCGTTATGGAACTCCCATATCACGCCGATCAGGTTGAGTGGCGATGGGATCTCGCAATTTCCAATGGACCGCTCATGCAGGATAGCGTGTTCGTAGTGCCAGAGCAGCCGGGACTCGGTGTTGAAATCAATGGAGCCGTTGCCAGAGAACATCTCATGCCTGGGTCTGACCATTTTGGGATCGACTAAATTAGCGTTCAAGAAATAAGTAGGAACGATTATCCGGGTAAGGCACCTTGGTAATTCACACCCGTAAACATCCCGATTAGCATCCAAACCCCTACAATGCCAAATTCACCGATAATCAATCCCATAAACAGGGGTCGAAGCCTTCGATAGGAGCCGATCCCACCCGATTTCAGGACCAGATACTTCAAAAACCAGCCAATGCATATACAGGACCAGAGGAAATAGGAGGAGTAAACCGCACCCATCACATATCCAATCGGATGAAGGTGCCACCACATAAATTGACGCTGCATAATCAGGAGGAAGCCGGTGATCCCAGCCCCTAAAAGCATGCTGTATGCTTCCCCCAATTTCGGGTCTTTCGGATACTGAATCAGGGAAACCATATGATTGAAGTATCTCGGTGCACCGGTAAAGGGGCCCCTTTGCAGATTCAAGCCACCTTTCTCATAAATCAAGGGCAACGATGCCGCGTATGAAACACCGATAGCAACAGCAATCGCAAGCACCATCGCGCCGAGGACGCTTCTTCGATTTAAGCCGACAGGATCCGCCGCTTTGAACCCGTGCAGAACACTCGGCATCAGAATACCACCCCAGTCGCGCATCATTACCCGCTGGAACCCTAAGAGTGCCAAACTGTTGGCGTTAATGATTCTCGAACCCGCAACAATTTCAAAATATTCTACGGGATACATCGGTGCCTGAATCAGTAGCATGCCACCGTTGACGACCATCCACGACAATGCCGTAGAGGCAATCAGGAACAGTGCTAGAATGCTACAAGCGACCCAAAGCGACATCCCTGCGTAGACGCAGAGACCCGCAAGCAACAGAAAACTGAGAATTGTCCCCAGCACAGCCCATCTATACGGCAATACTTCCGCTGAGTCGTCAATCGTTGTAGAGGTAGACGCCCCCAGAAACGTGCGTTTCAAGAGCTCTGTGATATGGGACCGACTGTTCAGCAGGAAGGCGAGGACCATGACTACATAAGCAGCCATTGTCTGCCCTCTGGCAGAAATCCAGGGGCTGATAGGGATCGCAAAGGCGTTGATGGTGATGTACTGTAACTTGAAGAACAGGAAGAAAAACCAGCAGCTGAAAGATACATCCATCGCGAGAAAGTAAGTGATACCGATAACCGAGAAATAGAGGAAGAACCGAAATTGGGGCCACCACCCCATCACAATCCACGGACGCTCCGTGAATGGGGTGTACAAATCATATCGATTCGGAATGCGCGGGAGTGCGGGAAAATACTCGTGCAGTCCATTGAGGAGATGAAAAAAGGCGGCGATCCCAAACCCTACCCATACCAACCGATTCCTGAACAAACTGTTCAGCCCCGCCTGCATCGAGGTTTGCTGGACCATCTCCACAGGCACAGTAACGAGTGGAAAGATGAACCTTTCGCGCTCAACCCACTGTTTCCTTAACACCACCGATACGCAAATCGTCAAGGCGTAGAGCAGTAGAATGAAAACCGTCCAGACAAGCAGCGGTTTTGCCCAGAGCAGCCAAGGGACAACCGATTCCCCCTCATAGAAATCGGTAACGGCATGCGCGTCCCACACAATTAGCCATTCAGGAAAGTGCGGATGTAGCGTTTCTGCCCACTCGTTCTCAGGTGTAGCGAAATAGACGGGTGCCGCCAGAAAGGGGAGTAAATACCCGATCATGCCTTTCGATGGGATCGCTGAACTGATGACCATCATCACCCAGACGATCATCAATTCGCTCGGATTTAGCACGCCTCGAGGAAATACTTTTTTTAGGATGGGATTGACGACAAAGGTGAGAAAAATCAGTGTGAACACTGTCCCCAAAGGAAAATGGTTTCCAGCAATATCTGTTCCTTGGAGATAGTAGTCATTATAGGGGGTAATTGCTGTCTGTATAATGACGAGTGCCAAACCGATCAGAATCGCTCTCACGCTCATTTTTTAATTGTTCCTTGCGGTTCGATCAGGTGAAATTGAGGTTTTGAAGTGCCTGTGCGTAGATTTGAAGAAATACGCAGAAATACCCAAGCAAAGACCCCTATCAAAAACCCTGCGTATTGTTGCAGGCTATGCGCTTTGGCACTCTTGTAATGGATTACGGCTCGTCACTGAATACTGGTTCTTTTGCCGGGCGGACGACCCACGCTGCGAAGGCAGCCTCAAACGACGCTGACGTGTCTCCGAGATATAGGTGCTGGATACTTTCGATCGGAACGCTTATTGCTCCGTAGATCGATGAACGTCCCAACAACGTATCATCTTTGATCTCAAGCGGTTCAAACATTAGAATTGAACCATCGGTTAATCTCATAGCGACTTCAGCATAGTTGTCAGTTGTCGGTAAGATGTCTTCGTTTAACAAATCCCTCTTTAACTGATAACCCTTAACCGAAGACCGATAGCCATTTTCCTGATTGCTGACGGCTTCTTTGCTGACATCGACTACCCGTGCCACACGGTCTATAGGAACGGAAAACTGGCGTAGTTTGGAATCAAACCGAATCGTTTCCCCATTGAAGCCCAGCAATTTGCCCCGTTTCATATCCCCGTTCTCTGCCACTAAGATATGACTTGGGGGTGTGTCACGGTTGAAACGTGGAACAGTTAACGCACGCTCCAATTTCTCGTCTAACTTGCGGTTTTTAGAGATCCCACTATCAAAGATCACTTCTGCAAAATTCGGGTCCCGGGGTAAATTTATTTTATTGCCATCTATCATGAGTATGATTTCACCCTCTTTCACATCTATCTTGCCACCCTCTGCCAGAAATCCGTCCAAGTTACCATCTCCTTTGACTTCAATTCTATGGATTACACGATTGTTGAATCGGTCTCCTCCTTTCTCTAAAACAGTATATGGACGTTTATTGTTTGCTGAATGTGCCCAATCAATATAGCGGGCGTGCGTTCTGCCAGAGAACTCAAGTGCTTTCACGTCCGCTGAATCTATAAGATGCGCGCTAATAAAAGGAGACTGGAAACCGACAGTCTTTTCATCGTATGTCAAGATTTGACACGGAATGATCTCTCCACTCTTCAGATGCAATATATGGCGGAATTGTGAGGTGTCAAAGGGATACACCTTCGAGGCACGTCTATTGTTGCGTTCTATGTGCGCCCTCCGACTGTTCGCCAACCGGACTGCCTTTGACGCACCGACGGGTTTCCAGCGAATGAACGATCCATCTTCTATATCGAAGAAAACGCGACCCCGGAGATTCCCTAATGGATGAAACAATCTATCCTCGTCTTCAATCTGACCGTTATTCTTGGGAGCCTTTGATTCCATACGAAGCAGTGAAGCCCCCGCGAACATACATTCTATGGGTTCATTCGCGAACGCTGTCTGTAACAACACGCTGTCTGCGTTCACTTGCGCAATCTTGCCGCGCAAAACCGCGCCATCCGGATATGTCAAGGCAACAGGGTGTTCCCTTTCGACTAAGGCAGCACTGGGTTGAACGACACGATCAATTTGCTGGATATCGATGTCATGCCGATCTCCGTCGCCATCAAGGACATAACTGCTTTCTTTCTCGACAAACAACTTCCCATAAATGACGTGCCCATTCATCATGTGGACCCGCGGTTTGGAAGCGTCGAATTGCTGTTGTGTGGAACCAACAGGTTGTCGGTAGACCCTTAACCGTCGTACCGTCAGATTCTGACCTCGATTGTAGATATAGACACCGGATTCCGCAACTGTCGGTTTTTCGACCTCACCCAATTTCAGAAGCAGATTGCCAGCAAAATCGAATACCTCCAGCACACGGGTGTCTCCATTGTAAGCAAGACGTAAACGGAAGTTTCGTCGGTTGGGTTGGATCGTCAATACCGGCTCGAACAGTGTGCCTTGAACGACAACGAGTTCGTTAACCCAAGTTTCCAATCGCAATGCCTCGTATAAATTTTTGCCGAGTGCGAAAACAAAACCTGGGGGACGGGTTGCAGATGCTAACTCCAAATCAATCTCAAAATGTTGGGGCCAGTCAAGCGGGTGAAACATTTTTCCCTTGACTTTGTCCGTCCGTGGATGCCCCCCGCGATCCGCATACCAATCTGGAAGCGTATTCCCACCGAAGAGCAATATTGGCTTGTTCGCATCCTCTTTGGATAATTCCCAATTCGTCATTTGGGAACCATCAAAAATAAGATTAGGATGCACCCGGCGTTCAAGGGTATAGATCGCCTCACGATTTACTCGAAACTGACCGTGTCGCTTACTGAAAAATAGAAAAGTGTCCGCATCCGAATCAACGATATCGGCGATCCAGATATCTCCCGATACGGTACCGACGCGAAAAGCCTCTGTTGCTGGAACGGACTGTTTTGGAAAAGCAACCGATTCCAATACACCAATATCGACAATCAGATCGTCCGAAAAGTAGGGCGATGACCAGTGAATAGCACCAGACGCGCTTTTCAGTAGGTTACCGGGAAGAGCATCACCATTTTTCCAACGCAATGTTTGGGATCGGGACTCGGAGTTCTCTCCTACCTGAGCCTGTAGTATCGGAGACCCTAATACCGTCAATATTGTGGTAACCACAACAAGGAGTCTCTTTGGATTCCATTGCATCGTCCTTCTCCTTCTTTAATTATCAGTACGTCTGCTCCGCAGGCTTTCAGTTAAAGCGGTGTTTGTGGCAGTTGCGTTATCCTTATCGCCAGAAAGTCTTAACTGAAAACTGAAAGGTTTTTTGTAGAAAAGCCGTACTAACGGTTGACAACTACTCACCTTTCATATATGGGTAAGAGACGATAGTTCAACGCCAAGGCGAGGATAGCCATACCCGTGCCGTAGGCGCTGCCATGGGAACTCGAGAAACTGCCATCTTCTGCCTGCGTGCTCTGGAGCCAGTCGATCGTTCTTTGGTTCCAAGCCTTCCACGCCTCAAAGTCGCTTTGAAACAGTGCCTGCGCCATATAGTAAAGATTATAGAACAGGTGTCCACTGCCGCGCTGGTCAATTCGCCGTTTGATGAACTCGGAAGCGGCTTTGTATTCAGGGGTGTCTTTTCTTTTCGCAATCGCATAAATCAGAACCCCAATTGCCGTCCGGGTGAGTCCGCTACCATGGCTGCTTGCCATCTGATACGTTACACTCCCATCTTGCATCGTGTGTGTCTGAAAAAAACTCACCGCCTTATCAACGGCTTCGTTAGGAATCTCAATGCCAGCGTTCCGGGCACCGAGTATGCCCATCAACACGGTTCCCGCCACGGTTGTATCAGCATCTTGGGATTCCGGAGAGTAACGCCAGGCACCCCACGGATTCTTCCGTTGCGCGGTCAACGAGGAACGCACCGCCAGTTCTAATGCCTCACTAAGCGTGCGCCGCCGTTGGGAGGGAACGTCGCTCCCTTCCCAGAGCAATCGCTCACTGACCGCACCATACGCTTCGGAGAGTGCCAACAGGGCGAAACCGTGCTGGTACATGGATCCGTGTCCGCCCCAACTGCCACCGATGTACCCTGTCCTCGCATCCTGATTGCTAATGATATTCTGCAAGGCTTTACGGATGTTCGTCGCATAAGGACCGAAGTCAGGATCTTCACCGCTTGCCATCAATGCCATGACACAAATTCCTGTTATGCCGGGGCCGCTTCCCGCACCCGACCAACCGCCATCCTCCATTTGCGAGTTAACGAGATAGCGTAAACCGCGATCATTGATGATACGAACCGCCGCGGGGACACCTGTTCCATAACGGAGGGCAACCTCCTGTGCATTCGCCGACGCAATTGAAAGTGTGACCAGCATCACAAGAAAAAAATAAAAAAGTTTGCAAGTGTATCGAAAGTGAGTAGGAGAGAATCGCGATTCCCAACGAAAGTTGTTAGCAACTTTACGGACTTTAGCACACTTTACAAATTTTGAAACTTTCATCATCGCTATCTCCTCCGCTCACCTAATTTTCTCGGATTGTAGCCAACCCTGTCTGCCATTCCTCGCCTTTCTTGCCTGCGTAGATCATTGCGTAGGTGTCTCCAACTTCAAATATCTGACCCGTCAACACGCCATCACAATCAAAGGCATTTGGATCGTCCGACGGTGTGAATACCGGGTTATAAGGGTTCGGCTCGAAGGTCCGGAAATCGCGGGTCCGCACGTGTCCGATCCGCCAGACTTCGCCATCGTATCCACCATAGAGAATATGGAAGTACCGCGAATCCTTGAACAATTCGGTTTCACGAACGGCTCGACTATCCCACGCCTGTCCACTCCCTGTAAAAACGGGATTGTTAGGATTTTTTCTGACCGACGCTGGATCGTTCGTCGGTGCGGTCGCATGACACATCGTCAATCCCTCCCCGAAGGACCGGGTCGCCTTCCCCGTATAAACGATGTGGATCGTGTTGTCTTCTATCGCAACCGAAGGGTGGGTTGAGCCGTGCCGCTCGTGATCGGTATCCGCAGGAATGACTGGCATATTTCGGACGCGTCGCCACTCGCCAAGGTCGCCATCGCTCACAAGGAGTCCCGTCTGTTCCGGTGTCGTTTGTCCTTTGCCTCGATAATACATGTAGAACTTGCCATCAGCAGGATTTAGGAACGGGAAAGGGTACTCAACGGCTGCATCATCGAACCCCTCTGTTGAAGGCTCCAGAATAGGATTCCGCGCATCCTGTGTGATGTTGGTGAGATCATTCACCGGAGCCGTCGCGTGCATTATCAACCATCGGACCCCAAGGTCGCGCTTACACCAGATGTAATGGACGGTTTCATCAACGATAATAGCGTGGGTCGCCGCTGCCCAAAGCGGTGGCGGCAGAGCAATGATCGGATTGCCCGTCCCAATTCGCTTGAAACTGGCGAATACTTCAAATGGAATAGGATCTTTTCGTGGATTTGTCATTGTTGGGTTCTCCCTTCTAAAGCATCGAAATAAGCGTCCAAACCTTGACGGAATTCTTCCGGTAACACGCGCCCCGTTTTCCCGGTTGCCTGTCTCGGTGAACGATTTTCAATAGAGGCTTTGCCACTGTCATCACCAACCCCCAGGAGCATCAAAGCTGACGCCGTGGCTGGGGGTGCGTTTCTTATCATGGGGGCATTTGGCATACGCCCGGTTTCGAGTAGGATTTCAATTGTCTCCGTTATTGCGGCAATCGCTCTGGGACCGGTGTCCGGTTCCGCGAGGATATCTTCGACCTCCTCCATAACTTCCGCAGCACGTCCTACTTTCGCGAGTTGCCCTTGGATGAAGCGTTCTTGTGCGTTGGGTAGGAGGCTAATTTGTGCCTCTACCTCGCGGGTATCCTCGGTGAGTGTGATTTGCGTCTCATACAGTGCGATGCTGCGATCGCGGTATTCATCAGCAGTAAGTGCCGCCTTCGCCTGCTCAAGTTCGCGTGTCTCTTCCCGCAATTGGATCTCGCGATTGATAATGCGCATCACCTCCACGACGATTTCTGGGGGTAGGTTCGGCAGCTCAACCAGTCCCATCTCCGGTGGAGGATTCCCATCAGGTAGCGGATCTACCAGCTGCTCTGCCCACCGATCTAACGTATCTGCCCAGAATTCCGCCTCAATCGTTGCGTCCCCGATAAAATTGTCCTGAATCGCTTCCGCCATGTCCAGCATCTGGTCGGATACAATAACGTCCTGCATCTCCGACAGCACACGCGAGAAACCTCCGGACGGTCGTCGATCAGCATAAGCAGCCATGTCCTGTAAGAGTGTAGAGGCTACCTTAGACTCAGAGATCTCTTTTCCTGCCAAACGCTCTCGGTCGGATGCATCTTCCACCGCATCACTCACATCTTGCCCGAAACCGTCCAGATTGTTCAGGTCCACTGCGATGTCGATCTGCCGTCGCGATGCCGCTTTTAAACGTTTCACGAATGTGCTATTTTCAAAACCCGTGAGCAATTTGTTCATTTTTTCTGCCAACGCAGCAAAGGCATCCAGCAATTCTTGCTGTTCCTTGACGGCTTCCAAGACGAGTTCCGCTGTCTGAGGTGCAGGGGGTTCTTCCTCTTCATCGTTTTTTCTACCGCTCCCTTTGAGGGTTGTCATGGGGATTCCCAAACCACCGACGATCTGCGGTGCCTGTCCTGCCTCTTCTTCCTCATTGAAACCGGATTCAACATCAACGACACGCGGTGTTGGGTTGGCGGGTACATAACCCGGCTTACCTTCTGGCTGTTTGCTTCGGTTCACGATAACACCCGCGCCAGGGGTATTCGGATCTTCTGGGATATCGTCTAACCCTTCAGGAGGTGTCTTGCGCTCGGGTCCATATTTCTCCACGTTCTCCAAATTATTAGGTTCACCCTTGGAAGAGGATGGAGGTCTCTCCGCTGTCAGAGACGAGCTTTCTTGCTGATTGCTGTTCGCTGTTTGTTGATTACGAATGGGTTGACGACTACTCTGACCTGGTGCCTCAGCAGCGCGTGCAAGTAGATCAGCGACAGAAGGCATTCTCTGTCCAGCGATCTCCTCTAACTTTTTGAGTATTTCTGCCCATGACTCCAGCTGATTCGGATCGAATTCCTCGTTTTTTGTGGCTTCTTGCACCAACTCAGTGCCAAGTTGGATGAGACGCTCAAGCCTCGCCGCATTGGCACGCTCCGCAGCGGCTTGATTTTGAAGTTTCCTGCGCTGCGCTGGATCGTCAAGTGCTTCGGGCGGTAGGTCACGCAGTTCGCGATTGGTTTCGTGCAACTGCAATTCTTTGTCGTGGACCTCCTGTGCTGCACCCATCCAGAGTTCCATCTGCCCGACCAACCACTTGAAATGTTCCGCTGGGGTCAACACATGTATGACGAGGTCGGGTGAACGGACGCGCTCGCGACCGGGAAGATAATCCTCTGCAAAAGCACGTAGACGTAGGCTCTGTGGACGCACATTTTCCCGCAAGGCAGAAAATGTAGCCGGAACAGTCATAACATCTGTGGTTGGTGTGCCGGATGCTACCGTTTTCTCACCACTCGTAGGTTCGGGATTGTGAATCGGATTGCCAATGCCTTCCCATTCCAACCCTACCCGTTTCACACCGAAGTCATCCCCCGCCTGAACCTCAAAGGTGAGGACTTCACTCGAAAGCACAACACGATTGTTATTGAGTTTATTGAAACTAACCCTCGGAGATTCATCTTCTCGCGCCTCTAACTGTATCACTTGCGGTTCACGTGCAGCGAGACCAAAGCGATCCCGCCACGCCAACTGGAGTAAGGTATCGGGGTTAAAAACCCCTCCTACGACACTGATGGGCTCGGTTGTCACACGCTCACCATCCACACGTTGTGGGCGCCCGTTTAAAGTCGCTTCGGCGAGTGCCCGTGTTGCTGTGGCTTCTAAGATTGCGGTACTCCCTTTCAACAAACTGAGGGTCCCACCGCGGACATCCTCCACGAGTGGCTCGCTGCGTTGCAAATAGTCTGGCAGTTCTACCTTAGCAGTAAGCTGCGTCAGTGCAGGACGCAATTTGGGTTCGATGGGGATGGTGCGTCGGGCATCGCCGACTCGAAGTTTGAGGTGTCCATCCCTTGTTTGAGGTGGTAGTTGAAATTGGTAAATTGCCTCGTCTCGCGTCGCAACCACTGGGGTTTGGTTGGCGTAACGGGCTTCTCCTGACTCGGGTTTCCACGGAGAATCTTCTTTTAAGCGTGCTTCCACATCAAAGGGTTCGGCGTAAGGGACAACACGCAATCCTGATTCACCCTCCAATTGGGCAAAGGTATAACGCGGCACATCACGCCACGGGGTCAGCCAGCGGGCAAAGGTGTTCCAACTCGTTGCGGGTATTGCTACGGTTCCGATCACTACCAATGCTAATGGCAGGGCTGCTGCATAAGCCCAATGCCGGTGCCGCGGCTTGGGAACCGCATCCGCCAAATTATGTCTTGCGACCTCGGCATCAACCTGACGCATGGCTGCCTCAACCAGCGTAGGACTCGACAATTGATCCTCTCTGTTCTGTGCTAACTCTACGATGCCCAGCACATGATCCCCAAAACGTGGGAACTTTTGCTGCAACAACCGAGCGACACCCTCTAATTGTCGATGCTTCCAAACCCAGTTGTAGTATTTCATGGGTAAGAGAAAGACCATTCCGACCATACCAACCCCTAAGATGAGCACCCGTAGAAGTGTAGGTGTATCAAAGACTCGGTCTAAGCAGAAAACGATGATATAAGAGACGAGGATACCAAAGATTGCTGCCAACACCCCTTCAGCAAGTTTGATCGTCCATACCCGTTTTTGGTACCGTTCCAGTGCCGCTTTCATACGCGGCGGTATTTTAATTTTTCCTTGCGGTTCGGTCAGATGCGTCTGGATTCTCATGTTTTCCTCCGTGGATCCGCTCTCCACTATACCGCTCCCGACATTTTTCTCGCAACCCAGAACACCCCGAGCAGTAGGATAAGAAGTCCTGCCCAAAGTGGGTGTGCCCAAATCCGTGTGCGGTGCACCGTTGGTTCAGGTTCCGGTAAGGCGGCGAGATCATCCAACAGACTTCTCGCCTCAGAAACCGACACTAACCTACCGTCTGTAATTTTGGCGATTTCGTCTAAAACCTCAAAACGCGCCAAACGCCCTTGTTGTTCCCGATTTAAACCTTGAACTGACAGATCGGTTTGGACCGAAGCCCCAGTTTCAATGCTACTCGCAACGAGTTGATAGTTTCCAGATTCTTTCGGGGTAAACGAACCTGCGAACAATCCTATTGCATCACCTTTACCCGGTTGCAGATGTATTGTTTGTGTTTTACCTGACGGCGAAATCACCTGGACAACAACCGACCCCCTATCCACCGGCGTCCCCAACGGATCGTTCACGTTGGCATTTAACATCACAACATCATCGACGTGCGGTCGGTCGGGTGAAAAAAACAAACGCATTGATTCGCCTTGTGCCATCTGCCGACGATACGCCATCCACCGAGCGACTTGGCTCCAGAAACGGTAGTGATACTTATCCTCAACCCCTTGCCGCCACCGCCATGCGCTATCTGTTCCCATAAACAATACTTTACCCGCACCGTAGGTTTTGCTCACGATGAGCGGCACGCGTCCAGAAGTCGTCGCGACCTCATTGTGCACGGCTAAAGTCTCTGTCCCTGCCTTGGCGCGTTTGACCGCAGCGTACCAGTAGAAACCCGGCAATGTGCGCCATACTTGACGGTTGAGTTCCTCGGTTTCTCCGAGGCGAGTTAATAAGCTCCGCTGTCCCAACTGCGTGAGTGCGAAATACCCCTGTGTTGCCGCCCCAACACCATACGGGGTCGCAGCGTCCAAAACCACGGGATAGAGATCCGCAAGCGGACCGGACATCAACGATTCATGCATCCCGGTCCGTCCCGGCATAAAAACGAGTCCTGAGGCCTGTGCACTGACAAGCTGCCGTAGGTCCCGTGCCTGTTCAATTGTTAACTGTTTCTCTTTGACACCGACATCACCAAGGAACACCACGTCGTAGCGGCTCAGTTCGTTGGTCGTAGGAAAGTTTTTGATGTAACTACGCCCGCCGCCGACCTTCGATAGTTTCGGATGAAAAAGTAGGCAGGTCAATTCGACCCCGGGATCCCGCTCCAAGGCATTGCGCAGATAACGGTACTCCCACCGGGGATAGGATTCGACGACCAGGACCTTCAATTGTTCCTTGCGCACTGATATCGGTACGGAAATCTCATTGTTTTCTGGGATTAATTCCTGTGTGTCTCTCGGAATACGCATTGTTAGCAGATAGTCCCCAACTGCTGGCGGTGTCCAGACCATGTTCTCTTGCGCTTGGTTCATCGCGGGGACACGGATAAGTTTGCTAACAGTTGATTTATTGTTAATATTGTCTCGCAGGTCTCCTTTATAGACTTGCGTCAAGGTAACATTCACGTCTCTGTCCTGACCCAAGGTGCTGCGAACGACAAAGGGGATACGAAGTTGCTTATTGACAACCGCAAAAGTCGGGGCATCCATACTTACTAACTCAAGATCAGGTAACGGCACTTTACTACCCACCCCAACAGCAAAAACCGGAATTCCGCGCATCCGAAACCGCGTCGCCGCTTCGACAGGTGAATTACCGATATTCCAATCACCGTCCGACAACAGCACGACCCCGCGAAGATTGGCATGCGTGTCTAAAACTTGCGTCAGTCCGGCGTTCAAATCCGTTGCTTCCTCCGCCGGATCTAACTGTGAAGAGAAGGGTTCAAATACTACGTTGAGGTCACTGGCATCCGAAGGTTTCCAAATCTCCTCAGACATCAAGGATTGAATCGTTTCCGCTCGACTTTTCGGATCCCTTTGTTCAACGTCTTGTGAGTCTATTACGTCCCGTGTTTTCATGCTATTAGATGTGTCCCAAAGCACTGCGAGTGTAGAACGCCGATCGGGTAGTTGTGTTTGCAACCATTCGGGCTGATTCAGGGTTACAACGACCATGCAAATCAACACAAGGCGTAGAAATTCAAGCACTGCGGTCTTTTTGCTATAACCGCTGCGACACCATGCCAGCCAGCATAATATGCCAGCCACAATTATGACAGCCAAACTCAACCCTAAGAAGGTACCACTTGAGAAAAATTCGAGGTTTCCCTGCTGTTCCTGCATTTTTTAATTTTTTAATTATTCGCAAGGCGTTAAATGGAGTGTTCTGTTTATCAACGGTTTTCCCTTAAATCCGCCTGCGTGTTTTTGCGAATCAATGCTGAATGCGCGTGTGGCATTCAGCGGGGTATTTCTGCGTATTGTTGCAGGCTACTGTCTTGGATAAACTAAAACCGGTAGCCCGTAATGTAATGAAGGGGTTTTTGCTTGGGCGTTTCCTCATAGATATACGGAAAGGGACTTTATCCATCAAAACGCCCTGACCGAACCGCAAGGTAAACTTAAAAAGTCGTTCTGGTTCTCTTACCCGGTAAACTCAGTGCTGCCTCTGCCAGAAGTGCCATTATCATTGCAATCAAAAAAATACGCCATAGTTCACTCGCTAATGCAGATGTGTCGCCTACATCAACATCAATCCGTCGATACGACATCCCATCAAAGAGTGCATCCACCGTCTCGACAGGGACCGCTGTAGCACTGTCTTCAATTTGGCTACGATTTACAGCCGTCCAATACGCGCCGTCTCGGTACACACCCGCATGTAACCCGTGTTGTGACAGGAGTGGCGAGTTGTCCGTAGGTGCGACTAATTCCCAAGCTGAAGCGTCTTTCAACACATCAGGACCTGCGTCGCGCTGAGAGGCGACAGACAAAGCTTGGCAACCCCAGCCCAACGCCCGCTGTAAAATCACGTAAAATATGACCCCTTCGCGTTCGAGGGAGGAAAATTGTGCTGTGGGTAGTGTGCTACAGAAATATACCGCACCACGATCAGTAGCGACACGACTGAGCAGGGGCGCATCGTCATTAAATCTCGCCAAGGGTGTCCCAGGACTTTCAAAAGAACGGTATTGATACGTGCGTAATTCATTCAGTGGCAACGCGTCTCCGCTCTCTACATGAGCCAGCAGATCTGTATCGCCACGCCACCATGAAGTGCTGAAAATCTGTTGACTTCCAGGAGTTTGCCAGTCCCGCCAATGCGATCCAAATAGCCGTTCATCTGCGTTCTGATTCCCCTTCCGAATAACGGGTGGGTTGTCCCACAGGTTTCCTATAAAGGCTTGCGTCGGCGGGAAGAACATAACCACGCGCCCTTTATCAACAAATTGCGCAATCTGCTCTGCGACTGACCCACGCGGTAGAGCTGCTTGCCAGATCAACAATCCTGTATTTTCCCATTGTCCCGCAAGCCTATTAAGGCTTGCGCCCTCTGCAGCGCTATCTACAGAGATTACATCAACCTGATGTTGAAGTCGAGGGTCTATCGGAATAGCAAGTGCCCGTCGAAACGCTTCACCGTTCTTTACATCATCACTCACAACAACGGCTCTCCGCACCGGCGATTCCGAAAACACAAAGAAGAACCGATTATCCAAGGGATTCGCATCGCCCGGCAACCCAACCGAACCCCAACCTGAACGGAGTTTGGTATCGATTGGGATACGATGTCCTTTCAGAGAGGCTTCCTGTTGGTCAAGCTTCACCTCAACGACAGACCGAACGTTGTTGACTTCAAACTCAATCGGAACCTCTTGACGCATTGTGTCACGATTCCCCTTCGACCGAACTATCACATCAAGGACAAGCTCCGCATCGTTCCCGCGTTCCCACCGTTGGACGTTTTCTACCCTTACCGACAAATTGCTTGAAGGCAAATCTGCGTCCGCCAGCAAGAAATGATGGACACCTTCTAATTGCGCAAATTCCTCGCGTATCGCTTGCCAGCGTCCGCTTTCAACATCCCAATCGTTCTCGTTCAAGTCAGAGCAGATCCACACGTCAACGCGTCCCGACTCATTCGCGTTGAGATACGCTAAGGTGGACGCAAGCATTCCCGGAATATCCGCACTGGTGGCACTCGGTCCGGCGATGGGTATATCCAATAGTGCCTTCGGTGAATCCACCTCCTGTAGTTGACCGCTTGCACTATCAATCAGAATCAAGTGCGTCCCGTAATCTCCCTGTTCCAGCAATTCCGCGAGTTTTTGAAGTGCCGCAGATCGCTTTGACTGCCCCGTTTGTAAGTCTTGCCTTTCCATGCTCGCGGAACGGTCCAGGAGTATTAAGGTGGCATCCGGTTTACTCATTCCGATGCTACCCAACCATCCACCAGATAAGGGACGACTGACGACGAAAATTAGAGCGGCGACCGCAAGCACACGCATCAGTAGAATAAGGAAATGCCGAAGACGTGCCATACCTTTGCTCATCCGCTTCGCACTCATAAGGAACATCATGGCTGCCCAAGGGATCGTGCGGTGCCGATACTGATTGATGAGGTGGATAAGGATCGGCAACGCGATTAAAGGGAGGGCGATTAATGCGAACGGTTGCAGAAAACCCATATTTTAATTATTCCTTGCGGAGGAACGGCGACTGACAACTAATCCTCACTTGTGTCGTTTCGGTGTCCGACCTAATAGGAATCGCGCTAACACATCGTCGTAGTTCTCATTGATGCGGATACGATGATAATCGACTTCGGTCTCCTGAATGACCGTGTTCATACCTTCGAGATATACTTCCAGTGCTCGCTGGTATTGCGCCCCGATGACGGTTGGATCCGCCAATATAGGCTCGCCGCCCTCCATGTCAATGAAACGCATGGGACGATCGAATTCCAACGCCAATTCGCGCTGCTCCAACAAATGAAACACCGCGACATCGTGCTTACGGAATCGTAGATGGTCAAGACAGTTCCGAACGACTTCCGGTTCGATGAACAGATCGGAAAGGATGATAATGAGTGCCCTTTGCGGAACACGTTCAGCGGTTTCATGGAGAACGTTCGCCAACCCTGTTTCACCAGAGGCTTCCATCGCACCCAATTCATCAAGAACTGCGCTGAGATGTGCCGCACTCCGTTTCGGTGGTATCTCTTTGTGAAACCCTGTGCCTGCGCAGTAAAGTCCGACAGCATCACCTTGCTGTGCCGCGATATAGGCTAAGGTTCCAGCGATACGACGGGCATAGTCCAGTTTACGCATCCCGTCGTGTGCGAAATTCATAGAACCGCTCGTATCAATGACTAAACACATCCGTAAATTGGTGTCAGCCTCAAACTCTTTGATGTAGTAGCGATCGTTCCGGGCATAAGCGCGCCAATCAAGTCTCCGAGGGTCATCCCCCGGCACATACTTTCGGTATTCTGCGAACTCAAGGCTCGAACCACGAATCGGACTCCGATGTTTGCCCGATACGCTTCCGACCATAGGCAACCGAGCGTGCAATTGAAGGGTCGAAAGTCGTTCCAGCACCTTCTGATCAAGGTAATCTCGTTTGAGTTCCAACATTTTTTACTTTTTTATCCTTGGGCATTACTGCGGAATGTAATGGCGCGGTGCCCGGGTTTAATCGTTAGAAATCTCTTCAACGAGTCGGTTGACGATGTCTTTACTGGTAATATTTTCAGACTCGGCAGCGAAGGAGGTGATAACACGATGCGCCAGCACGGGATTCGCCACCGCAATAACATCTTCAAGGCGTGCCATGTAGCTGCCACTGAGTGCTGCACGAGCTTTCGCACCGAGAATGAGATATTGAACCGCCCGCGGACCAGCACCCCAAGCAACCAAGGGTTTCAACCAATCAGGTGCTGCATCCCCTTTTGGACGTGTGCTGCGGGCGAGGTCCACGGCAAATTCGTAGATGTGCTCGGCGACCGGAACGCGACGCACAAGGTCTTGAAACGAGCGCACTCGCTCACCGGTCAGAACATGCTCCAGTGTCGGGAGGGACGCGCCAGTCGTTGTGCGGGCAATCTCGATCTCTTCAAACCGTGCCGGATAATCCACCTCGATTCTGAACATGAATCGGTCTAACTGCGCTTCCGGTAACGGGTAGGTGCCTTCCTGCTCGATTGGGTTCTGCGTTGCTAAGACAAAGAAGGGGAGATCCAGAGCGTATGTTCTGCCGATGACAGTGATTTTGTATTCCTGCATCGCCTCAAGCATAGCCGCTTGGGTCTTTGAAGGGGCGCGATTAATCTCATCCGCCAAAATCAGATTCGCAAAGAGGGGTCCCTTTACGAACTCGAACTCCCGTCTACCGCTGGGGATTTCCTGAAGAATGTCTGTGCCGGTAATGTCCATCGGCATGAGGTCAGGTGTGAATTGGATGCGACTAAACTGCAACGCCATCGTCTCAGCAAACCGACTGACCAATAACGTCTTTGCCAAGCCTGGAACACCCATCAGCAGCGCGTGCCCTTGCGAAAATAGGCAAATTGCCAAGTGTTCGATGACCTGTTCCTGACCGATGATAATCCTGGCAAGTGATGTCTTTAACTGGTCATAGACGTTTCGGAGTTCGTCAATTGCAGCAACGTCATCGGCATGCATTCCGTTATTCATTGAGGTCGTCATAATATTCCTTTTAATGATTATCAGTTGTCAGTCGTCAGTTAAGGGGTTTTCATTTAACAAAACCCGCACCGGTGCGGAGTGTCCAATTAATTCTAAACTTTACTATACAGGAAAACCCTTTACCGCGGTTTGAAGTTACGTTCACCCGTCACTTCTTAGTGACACACTTTTAGCGTGAGAAGGTTGCACAATCTCAGAATAACCCCAAAGAAACACCTCTGTAAGGGTTGGGAGTGTAATACAAGGAATGGATTTGGTCTATTTAAAGACCAAATCCCCAACCCCTACGAAAACTGATAACCGATAACTATTCTCATACTAATGCGAAGCGACGCGCGGTATCATCTGCGGGTGCGCATAAACAGTCGCGTCGAAGCTTTTCTGCATCAGTTCCCATTTGACGGATTGGTAATCGGCATGCTCCGAAAGATCGTTGTGTTCCCAAGGATCGTTGTCGAGATCGTAAAGTTCGCAAAGTCCCTTTTGATGGTAGGTTACGAGTTTCCAGCGTCGGTCTCGATACATCGTGGCGTGTGTCCGGTCGGGCATCGAGATGGCATCGAAAAATTCACAACGAACCGCCTCCCGATGATCGTTAGCAGCGGTATCACCGCGGAGCAGCGGGGCAAGGGATTTGCCTTGGACGTAGTAGGGAACCTCCATACCCAAAGCATCATATAGCATCGGAACAATATCGGTCAGTTCAACGAGGGCATCACTCTGAACGCCTTGCAAAAACTGCCCGGGCCACGAGATCATGAGTGGCACCCGCACGGATCCTTCATAAAAACGACACCCTTTGAATGCTAACCCGTGGTCGCCAAGTGCCTCTCCGTGATCGGAAGTGAAAACAATGATCGTATCTTCACGCAGTCCTTCAGCGTCGAGGTGGTCGAGTATACGCCCGAACTCGTAATCGAGTTGCTCAACCATGGCGTAATAAGACGCTTGCATCCGTTTGTCGTCCCATTCCGAAGGTGGTTTCGCTTGGGATTGAAAGTCGATACCAGCCTCTGTCAATTTCGACTGAAAGGCAATATCGCTCTCCTGAAAGTGTGGACCGGGCAGTGATTCCGGGTCGTATCGTCGATAATACTCCCACGGCGCATCAAAGGGTGGGTGTGGATCAAACGGATTGATACTCAGCATCCACGGCTGATTTTCTCGGCGATTTTTCCCAATAAATTCGATTGTTTTCTCGGTGCACCAGTAGGTTTGATGAAGGGGCGGCGGAACATTGTCGCGATCCGGGGTCGGTTCTTGCACGCGTCCGGCACTGTTCGGATACTTTTGGGAAATCGCTTTTCCTGCTATCAACGCTTCAGGATCAACCCCCTGTGCGCGTTGCCAATCCGCGTATTCGTGTCCGAGGGCATTCGGCTTGCCGTGGTCGTGGCTGTATTGGAAATAGCGGTATCCGTCATCCACACGCTGTTCTTGTGCCTCGAAGGCACTGGCGAGGTGGAGTTTGCCGATTAACCCGCAGTCATACCCGTCTTGTGTCAACGCATGGGTTATGAGTCGATCTTCATAATATTCGGGGAAAACCGGGTTGCCGTTGCCAGTGACGCTGACGGCTGAGGGATACATACCCGTCATAAAACTCGCACGGGAAGGTGTGCAGATGGGAGACTGGCAATAGGCGTGGGTGAATGTGACCGACTGACCCATAAATTCGTCGAGCCTCGGCGTGTTGATGTGTGAATTTCCTAAGCCTCTGATAGTATCGAAGCGTTGCTGGTCTGTGCAATACCATAAAATATTCGGACGTTTTTCCATTTTTACTCCTTTTTAATCGCTATTCTACTATTTCACTCAGCGCAGCGTCAGTCGTGACGACATGCTTTCCACCTGAACCCTCGATTCTGGTTATCATCAGGGCTTTCAGCTCTTTCAGTTCCAACGGTGTTAATTCTTCAACGAGAGGGCTCTCAATGAAGTTCCGATAGGCACGACTGGTATCCGTTTTCGGCATGATATACATCGGGATGATGGCTTGCAACATTGCGGCGCGTTTACGATCTGTTCGATTCACCCCGGCGCGATGCCAGACTCTCGAATCGTAGAGAATATAACTTCCACCGGGTGCCTCAACAACATCTGCATCGGGTCCATTGTAGGGCAATCCATGGGCTGCGCGATAGCCCGGTTGTCTGTAGATGTGTCCCGGTCCCCACTCGTCTGGTGGACCTTCACCGAGTATGTGCGATCCGAGTTTGAAACAGGTCGCGCCATTCTCCTTTCGGAATTCGGAGACGCAAAGATTGCGCTGAATACCCATAACCAATTCAGGGAAATTGTGGAGGGGTATCTCTGGACCGGTGCCTCTCGTGGCAAAAATACCCCAATGATACGGGAAATCGGAATGCCACCCTTGGACATCCCGTTCGCCATCGTCCGGCGCAAGGATCGCGAGGCCCGGCGGGTGCCCGAGTCGAATTTCACTCGTTCGCATGTATTGGCGCATCACCCACAAGGACACCGGCTCTGTCGCGGCTTGTGCTACGGCGATACCTTTAACCAACGCGCCTGTGCTTCGATCGTATGTTTCATGATCCCACCGACCTGTGCAACTAATCCGCTCCAATTCCTCAACAACATCGGGTGCCATAATGGATGGGAGGCATACCCAACCGTTCTCTTGGAGCGTTTTTAGATACTCCGATGGCAGATGTGCAGGTCCATGTCCAGGAGAAAAGACCGCCCCCTCATCAACCGCTACAGTGCCGTTCCTGGCAAGCTGGGCCCCGTTGTAATGAAGATAACAGCCGCTCCCGGACTTCACAGATTCCGCCTTAAGTTTGAGATCGGTGATCACATGACGATACGCAGCACCATCATCAATTGATTCCCATATCGCTTTATCGTCTACATACTCAAAAACTGCGAGTCCATCGTCAGACGCGCCGAGAAATTCTCCGTTCGGGGCGCGTAACAACGTCCAATGCGCTGATGGGCGTTCCACACGAACGACGCGTTCCTGAAAAAGTTCGTTCTCGTATGCCATAATCTTCACTCCTTATCTGTTTCCGTATCGGGCAAGTTCACCCCAACGCGCTTACGCACTACCACGCATACGCCTCTGGTGCCTCGCCACCGGGACCCGCCCAAATCTCATCGAGTTTCGTGAGGACTTCAGCGTCCAGTTTCAGTTCCAAGACGGATAAGTTCTCCGCAAGTTGTTCGATTGTCCGCGGTCCGATAATCGGTGCTGTGATGTCTGAATTGCTGAGCACCCATGCCAGGGCGACGTTAGCAGGAGGCTCTCCTATCGAGGCGCAAAGTGCTTCGTATGCTTCGAACTGTGATCGATGCGTCGCAATCGTTTCTCTGTGCGATTCCCTGCCCCGTCGACCGGTGGTCGGGTTATCCAGCACACCACAGAGCAATCCACCGCCCATCGGGCTATACGGAATCACCGCCAAGCCGAGTTCGCGGCAACACGGTAGGACTTCAAGTTCGATTTTTCGGCTGCGGAGGTTATACACACTCTGTTCTGAGACGAGTCCGAGAAAATTGCGTTGCTTCGCAATACCTTGGGCATGGGCAATGTGCCACGCAGCAAAGTTGCTACTCCCGACGTATGAAATTTTGCCTTCACGGACCAACTGCTCCATCCCCTGCCAAATCTCATCCCACGGTGTTCGGCGATCAATATGGTGCATCTGATAAAGGTCAATATGATCGGTTTGCAGACGACGGAGACTGTCTTCGCATGCCCGACGGATATGGTAAGCAGATAGACGCCCGTCGTTAGGTCCTTCACCTGTCGAACCGTACAATTTGGTCGCCAGAACAATCTGATCGCGCCGACTTTTATCTTCAGCCAACCAGTTTCCAACAATCGTCTCCGTTAAACCTTCATTATAGATGTTGGCGGTATCGAAAAAGTTAATTCCGGCTTGCAGTGCCCGACTCAGGACTGGCAACGAATCTTCTGCGGACGTATGTCTCCCAAAATTGACGGTACCGAGACAAAGACGACTCACCTGTAGTCCAGTCCGACCGAGATAGGTATATTCCATAGCGATTGCTCCTGTATGAATGTTGATAAATCTTGAATCTGGCAGCTCAAAAATGTCTGTCAACCATTTTATCAAATCTCTGTTTTTTGATTAACAAAAATCTTGTCACACCGATAAAGGTATGCTATATTTGTCTCAGAATTTACGAAGTTTCAAGCGCAAGGGAGGCAATCCATGCGAATCGCAGTCGGTTGTATCGGACACGAAACCAACACATTCTCACCCGTCCTGACAACCATTGATAACTTCAAAAAAGGGAGTTACCATCGCGGTGACGAAATCATCAACGCGTTCCGCGGTACCCGAACCATTACCGGTGGTTTCCTTGATGTCGCGGAGCAACTCAATTTACAACCCGTCCCGCTTCTGTGGGCGTTCGCGACACCTTCGGGCATGGTGGAACACGCGGCGTATCAGACGTTGAAAACGGAGTTCCTGACACTTCTACAGAACGCTGGAGAACTTGATGGCGTACTCCTCGATTTACACGGCGCGATGGTAACAGAGGAACTTGAAGATGCCGAAGGGGACCTGATTCAGGCAGTCCGTGAAACGGTAGGTGAAACATGGATCGTCACAACGCTCGACCTACACGCCAATATCACCGAGAAAATGGCGCATTACACCGATGTTATCATCGGGTTCGATACCTATCCGCACGTAGATTGCTACGAACGTGGGTTTGAAGCCGGACAACTTCTCTTCGGTATGAACCGAGGTAACGTTCAACCGACGATGGCATACCGTCAACTTCCCTTACTGACCGCACCGCCTGCACAGTGCACAATGAAATCTCCAATGACAGAAGTAATCAACGCACTGCATGCCCTTGAAACCGAGCGGGGTGTTGTGACGGCAACCCTTTCCATGGGCTTCCCATTTGCGGATATAACGGATGCTGGCGTTTCAGTTCTCGTTACGACCAACGGGGACATGGCACTCGCAGAGACACATGCTGACCGGTTCGCAGCAAATATCTGGGACATGCGTGAGCGGTTCACTTTCAACCTACACAGCGTGGAAGCCGCAATTGAAATCGCAAACCAGACAGACGGCAACCCGATTGTCCTCGCCGACGGCGCGGATAATCCTGGGGGTGGCGGCCCCTGTGACGGCACGACAATCCTACAGAAATTTATAGAGGCAGACGTGCAAGACGCGGTGATCGCAGTGATTGCGGATCCTGAATCGGTTGACCAAGCGGTAGCGGCAGGTGTCGGAAATAGCGTTCAGTTGAACGTCGGTGGTAAAACGGACACACAACACGGCGCACCGGTCGCCCTAACAGGGTCAGTCAAAGCCCTCTCTGACGGCAAATTCATCCTTAAAGGTCCAATGGGGCGCGGCACTGTTGGACAGATGGGAACGACTGCTGTCGTCCAAATCGGTGGGATTGAGATTATCCTCACAGAAAGACGGATCCAACCTTACGATGCGGAGGTTCTTCGGAGCATTGGGATTGAGCCGAAAGCGCGTAAACTCATCGCCCTCAAATCCGCTGTCCATTTCCGAGCAGATTACACACCCATTGCGCATCAAATTTTGGACGTGGATACCCCTGGCGTTCACAGTCCGAACCTTTTCAGTTATGACTACCAGCAATTGAGGCGACCCATCTACCCACTCGATCCATCCGTCACCTATGGTAAAACTGACGCAACCTAAAAGGGGACTCTGTAGGGGTAGATCTCGTGACTACTCTTCTTTTACTGACAACGGCGAACCGAGCATCCATTCAAATGAAAAATATGATAGAAAAGCGTGTCCCTGGAAACTACGAGATGAATCTACTGCTGACTGGAGAACCAACCTTTGAACCTGTCAAAGTCTTCTTCTCTGGGGATACAACGTTAAGCAAAAGGGGGTCCCTTGCTATCTCCGCAGACGGATTCAAGGTTGTCCGCGAAATCAACACCGATACGCGAATCTGGAAAACTTATGATAACATCGGAAAACCACCATGGAACGTCAGGATTCTGAAGAAAGGCAATTTTTTCAGATTCTGGATCAACACCACGACCGGTTGGATCCGCGGTCCGTTGGGGGAATGGGAAGACATTTACGAACCGACCAACAACTGTCTTGGCGTTGAAACGCCATCAGGCATCCAACTCCAATCCTGCACCGTGACAACCCTCCCATGGCTCCAAGAGATTACCAAACCGGTCATATCCCGTGGTCCCAAAGGTTCTTTCTATGAGAAACAGATCATACCGGGTGCGATTATAGAATATGATGGCTTGTATTACATGTACGTCATGGCAGGAATGGCAGGCGACGAGGAGGGATCTTCAAGACGGACAATCGGTGTCGCTGTGAGCCCAGACTTAAAGCAGTGGCAGGGGCATGTTGAACCTCTGATCTCCTATCTCGATACGCCGTATGATAATCTCTATGTTAGCGGTGCTGTCGTCACAGATGAGGGACGCGTCGCCATCATGTTCTCTGCACAGAAATTTCCAGAGTGGCAAGGATTCATGTTAGCCATGGCGGATCATCCGATGGGTCCATTCACTCAGTATGAGAATAACCCGGTTTACAAACATCCCACGCATGCGCACGAGTTCGATCTCATTCGTGCTGAAGGGCTACCGTATCGCTATCTCCTTTTCTACGCGGGATTTACGCCGGAGCCTCAACACGGATCCGCAGGCGATCGAGGGTATCTCCTATACAGCGATGATCTGGTGAACTGGCACCCCGATAAACGAAATCCAGTCTTTAGTCCTGAAACGCTGGACAACTGGGACGCGATCCACGTCCGACCGAGATCTCTGAATCGGATTGGGGATATGTGGTATCTGTGGTATGAAGGATGTAATACATGGAAACCGGAGGGTGTGTCACATCACGGTTGGTGGGATACGGTAGGACTGGCTCGTTCAAAAGACCTCATCGACTGGGAATACTATCCAAGAAACCCGGCACTGCCCGGTCTCGGTATCAACGCCGACCAATTCGACAGCAAGTGGGTCGGCTGGCCCCGTATGTTCGTCAAGGAAGGAATCGGATACGTCTTTTACACAGGGAACGCCCAAGTCGGATTACGGACAATTCCGTTGAACGATCTCACTAACTGGCAGACAGAAGGCGGACAAACCTTCGATTTGCTGTAGCACACACGTTTCCTGTAGGAGCGAGCTTTGCTCGCGAATTTGCTAATTTACTTCTTTTTCACTTTTCCCCACATTGTCGTTAGCAACTCCGGCTGGGGTGAAACAGGCAACGCATACGTCGGATCGAACCAATCTCCACCAGCATTGGCTTGGAAAAGAGAGAGACCGACAACATGCGTCAACTGTGTTTGGATGCGACTGTTCACGTCAACTTTGAAGATTTGGAACCTACGCTGAATTTCCTGTGTATAGAGAACTTCATCTCCATTTGGCGATAATGCCGGATCCTGTGCATAAGGTCCGGCTTCAGCAACCAATTGCTGGAGACCCGTGCCATCGCGGTTGACAATATAGATTGTTTCCTTATTTTCCCATTCGGGAGGCCAATCATCGCCGGGTTTACGATCGGGTGGTAACGGATTCTTATTCCAAGAAAAGGCCAGTTTGTCCCCCGCGGCCGACCAAGATGGATGATTTTGCCAATCCATTGCTTTTTTCGGTAGAAGACGCCTTTTCCTTTTTGTGTGAACGTCAATGAGTGTAACTCGACGAGTGTGACTTGCTGGAAGAAAAGCGATATGAGCAATTTCTGTGCCATCCGGTGACCACGCCGGAGAAAAACCTTCAACGATGCTTTCGGCTTTCTGTTCACCTATGGTTGCAATGTAGATAGGAGACTTAATCCTGTCCCAGTCTATAGACATATAAGCGATCTGCTTGCCATCTGGCGACCATGCCGGATTCGTTCTATAAGCTTCTTTCTTGAAGACGCGTCGGACATTGCTTCCATCTGGGTCCATCAGATAGAGGTCTCGAACGCCTTCGCGATCCGAGACGAAAAGAATCCGTTCGCCCGTTGGAGACCAAACGGCTTGCAGATCATTTCCAGGATGTTGTGTGAGTCTCACCTGTTCGCTGCCATCTGGATTCATGATGTAGACTTCCCGATTACCATCGCGGGCAGAAGTAAACAGGATTTTCGGAGTCGTTGGTGCTTCTGCGAAAAGCGGGGAAACGTTTACACACAGCAGCACCAGCGTGAGAATGCGAAAAGTGGATATAAGTCTCATGGGATATTCCTCCGAAAAGGTCTGACTAAAGAAATTTTGTATTATTACGCTTCCTGTTTTCGCCTTGATTTGCTTTAAAAATTAATAGATGATATACTGACAATTAGGACGAACTGAAAAATGAAAAGTTTACACCGAATCTGCTTGAATTGAACACTAAGTGTCAGGAGGAGAATCGTGCGTACTTCAACCTTTACCCCCGAAGAAGCCGGTGCCGGTTCTATCCATTTTGAACCCGTGCCTATAGAGACGGTAGATCATACCGATCTTGACTACCATCAACTCTGTCGCCCTGACGAGTTTCAAGACTTGGAAGGCAAGCCGTTCCACGTCAACGGCACACACTTGGCTGTTTTCAAATACGAAGATCAATTTTACGCCGTTGATAACCGATGCCCACACATGGGGTATCCTATGTCCAAAGGCAGTATCCGAGATGGTGTCCTGATTTGTCATTGGCATCACTGGGAATTCGACCTCAAATCAGGGGGTTGTTTTCAGGCGTTTGGCGATGATTTGAAAGCCTTTCCCGTCGAACTCCGTGATGACGGTTATCTGTATGTTGGATTAGCAAAAGGTGAACGAGAGGCGGCAAAACGACGCGTCATTGACCGTGGCAAACGGGCACTCGAACGAGGGCTTAAAGACCGCAGCACCTTCTTTATTGCGAAAGCCGTCACTGCGCTGCGAGACGCTGGCGCAGCACCGAACGAAATCATTCATCAGGGCCTCCACTACGGCGCCCATAAAAGTAGCGAGGGATGGTCGTCGGGTGTCGCTATCCTCACTTTGGCGGCGAACTTGTGGGACGATGTAGACCCAAACGATCACAACCTGTTTCTCGTCCACGGCTTAACTCAGATTAGCCGTCGAACAACAGGGAGCTCCCGTCCCTATCGTGCACCGTTTCCCGCAATGAGTGAGGAACACGACCTTGAAACGCTCAAGCGATGGTTCCGCTACTTTGTGGATAAACGGCACTCAGGTGCAGCCGAGCGGATCTTGTTGACGCTGAATGACCGCGGCTACGATAAATCGGTGCTCGCTGATTTCGTTTTCACTGCCGCGACCGACTTCTACTTTACAGGCGACGGACACGCTCTCGATTTCGCTAACAAGATGTTCGAGGCGTTGGATTATGTCGAATGGGAAGGCGCACACGAAATCTTACGCCCGATTGTTGTTGATCTCGTGAGTCGAACCCGTCATGAGGAAACCTCACGCTGGGCAGATGCCGTGCCTGTGTTAGAACCCGTTTTTGAACGACTTGACAGTATCTGGAAGGACAACCAAGCCAACGCAGCCGAACTCGATATTTCAGCGTTTACACAGACACTCCTCGGCGACGATTTCGAGCCGATTGTCGTTGCGGTGGAAGAAAAACTGCGTGCCGGTGTGAATCCACGAGACATCTGCCGCGCAATGACTTACGCTTCCGCGATTCGGACGGCGCGTTTTCATCTCAAAAACGAAGGTGATTGGCACGATGTGGCGAACATTTACTCCTACGCACACGCCCTGTACCACGCCTTTGATTATGCACCGAGTGCTCACTTACTGCGTGGTATTTTTCACGGTGTCGTTTTCTTAGCATATCTGCGTTGGTTGAACATGCCTGCTGCCCGCATACCGAGGCAGGGACAGCGACTTGATGAAACCTATGACTCTGTTGATAAGATGCTGGAGAGGCTACAAGAGTTTGCGGATTTCCAGAAGGTCTATGAGGCAGAAATTCTGGTGAACCAATATCTGGAAGAAGGACATGAGATTGAGCCCTTGAAGCAGGCACTCTCACACATCCTCCTTCGCGAAGACGCAGAACTGCACATGTTCCAGGTACTGGAAGTCGCATTCCGACATTACGAGTTGTCGGCGGATGTGGAAGAACAGCGGATGCATCTATTGGCAGCGACCCGTTACATCACGGCACAGAAGCTGATGAAAAATATCTTGTGGTCCACCGAAAATGCGGAGCGTCTCGCTCGCGGTGAATTACTGAGTGAACGCGACGATGATTAATTAGGACTTACACAACTCCCTGGTAGGCGAGGTTTCCTAACCTCGCCTATTCGTTTGCAAAAAAGCAATCTTGAACGGTAATGTTTCTGGACGAGTGTTCTTCACCGCTGACTTTGATTGCTTCACCACCCCCCATATGTCTCCCATACTCGCGGTGTACCGCGTCGATACGGCAGTCGGTAACCGTTACGTTGTGAGACTCAGAAAGCGTAAGCCCATCGTTATCCGTTCGAATGTCCACGTTGTCAATAAGCATTCCGTCACAATTTTCAGATAGAATTGCGGAACCACCGCCTCTATAGACATTCAGGTTTCGGATTTCCACGTTTTTAGTGCGTTTTAATGCAATACACGTGTTGCCCGTACCGTCAAGGGTACCGGGACCGTATATTTTCACGCTTTGCAATTCCGATCCGAGAAGCATCGCGATATCTGCGTTCGGATAGGAAAACTTAAGCACAGCCCCTGCGTCAACTGCGAACGTAACGTTGCTTTTCAAGTAGATAGAACCCGTCGCGTAGACACCGGACGGCACGAAGACCGTTCCGCCCCCAGCGGCGTGGCAGACAGTAATGGCTTCGTTAATTGCATCTGCATCGTTTGACGTGCCATCGGCAACGGCACCGAAATGCTTCACGTTGTATGTGCCAACTTTCGCAATTGCTTCCGCTGTCAGTTCCGCGAGGGTTTCCGCGCGTTTTCTGCCCGTATACTTCTCAAGGTTCGTCACCCATTTCTTAAGCGTCATGCTGCGGACGGATTCGGCATAGTCCACCAAGGTTGCCATCGTGTATGCATATCTATGTGGATCAATCTTGCCTTCAAGCGTTTTCCAGAGTTCAGATGCTTGTATCGCCATCTCGACCGCCTCTTCCATGTTGGCGTAGATGTCTTGGATGAGGGTCCTGCCGATAGAAAGTCGCCGATCGTGTTCCGTGAAGTGAAAAGCAGCGAGATGCGCTTCCGCACGCAACGGATCCCCATATATCTTTTGAAGTCCCGGGGCATACTGCGCTAACACGCGTTCACGCAAGGCGGGGGTTGTAACACCTATCCCTTCCCTGTTGACGACATAGGGGGTCTTGTTCTCTGTCATATCATCATCGGAGGAATCAAACCATATACCGCGGTAACCCCGATAGTTGTAGGACTTACGCGTCACCTCTTCAAGCATCATTAGGATAGTCTTAACCGTTTGAAGTATATCTGGATCATCGCCAAATGTCTGCTGAATCCATTCCGTGTAAATTTCATTTACCGTCAGGTCTGGGTTCCAAGAGAGCCGACCCAGTCCGTAATAGTTCACGGCGTTCAATGGGCATTCCGTCCATGCCGGTGACGGCGAGATCATTGATACCCCCATGATGCAATCCACACTGAATTTGTTAAGACTCCCCGGTCCGTTGCGATAGGTATCCTGTTCAAACCACCATTTCCACTTCTTGACCCAAGAGACGGGCCAACTCTTGTCAATGACGAGTTCACTACCATAGAGGTTTTTCTGAATCGCACCGTCGAGTGCGGGGATCGGTGCCCACAGATCCCAATCCATAGGGCTGCCTTTCGGAACAATAATAACGTTGTCTCGGAAATTACCGTCCTCATGTGCGAACAGATCGTAAGGGATTAGGTTTCGGTAAGGTTCAGGCGTATACCGGAGGTTGCCGTAAACGAATGCCCGCACGAGCACCTTTCCGCCATACGGTTTCAATGTATCCGCAATCCGGTTCGTCATGGGCGGACGCGGATCGCCGTTCTGTTTCTCCGAACCGAGTTTCATCATGTATCCACCGAAGTCAGGCACGCGGGCATAGAGGGTATCGGCGGTTTTTGGGTCGAGTGCCAGGAGATAACTCGGACTCCAGTAGAGTTTGATGCCGTAGTCTCGGCAGATGTCGGCGAGTTTTTCGACCGCATCGAGATGATCTAAAAAATTGTTGCGGTAATGCCAGTTAATCTCACTCGGACAGAGTGCATTCCAACCGCACGATGCCAACATGCGCACCCAATCTCGGATGCGCTTCGTATCACCCATACGCAACTCTTCCCAACTGAAGATCGAATCGTCTCTGCCACCCCCGCGCCATCTGTCGCCGAAAAGTCCTCGGAAATATGACCAGTGTGACACCATACGGATCGGCACCTGTGGATTTTCCAAGACATCGAATGTGCGCAGATCCTGTCCAATCTGGACGCGACGCATCAGGTCGAAGGCACCAAAAACGACCCCTGCGGGTATTCCGCCCGCAACTACAACCGCATCTTCCATCACCTTGATGACGAACCCATCTCCTTCAATACGATCCAATTGGAGGTCCTCAGCACGATCACGGATCCAGTTGGAGGTATCGGCTGTGCCGAGAATGATCTTCGGTCCAGCGGCAGTGGCAATCTCCGAAACGGAAGGCTTGAAATTGAACATGGATTCCGCCGCCTGTGCTAATTCAGAAGCAGCCGTCTGGACGGTCGAATTCGCTCCCTCAGCGACAATGTTTCTAAATAAATCTTGATTGTGTTGTTCTGTATCAAGCGGATTGAATTGTAGCCACGCCTTGTAGAGCGTCCTGTCTATTTCTTGGTACTGGTAAGTGTTCTGCCTGCTTTCAGCCGGATTCGTATCCCGTCTTCCCGCATAGAAAGCTTTGGTCTCGTCGTAAATCCGACGGATTTCAGCGTTGGTGAGTGGCTTATTGTAAATACGCAGATCATCGAGAAAGCCGACAAAGCCTTCTCCCGTGTGAATCTCCGTTAAACCTTCACGGCGCAGCGGTTCCGTATCCACCGTTGACAAGTCAATCGTGGCGATCTGTTCCCCATCACGCCACCCCACGATTTGCTTTGCTGTGTTGTCATAAGCAACCGCGAACAGATGCCATTCGGAATCGCCAATGGTAGCTTTCACATGCGGATAGAACGCCCATTCGCGCATGTCGTATTGGGGCCAGTCGTAGTCGAGAATCCCTTCCCAGTATTCAAATTCCTTTTCACCCCGGAAACGCACCTGAAAACAGCCACGATAGGTGTTCAATTCAATAGCATCGTTATTATATCTGAGGATGTTGGATCGATCCGATATCGTATTTAGCCAGAAACAGATGGTGCCGCGCGACATTGCAAGCGGCGCGTTCTCAGGCACGGGAATTCGCAAGGGTTCGGTTTTGGGCATCGTTTCGATACACGCCTGCCCCTCACCGAGTGAATAAATCTTTGCGCCACCAAGCACAGCGTGGTTCCCGTTCCCAGAGAGGTCGGTCCCGGTTCCGTCGTCAAAATTCCAATGACCGATCAATCCCCCGATTTCATCCGCTGTTACACTACCGAGTTCACTCGCTAAGACCAATGCCGCTATTACAAAAAAGGTAATGAGTACGTGATATTCCATGTATTCGCTCCGTATCTTTAGCGATTAAGATTATTTTCCTTTGCCCTCAGTTTGGTCCCTACGGACTGATTTTTATATTGCCCCATGTGGTAGTTAATTTCCCAGCGGGATAAACCGCCAACGCGGATTTCAATCCTTTCGTCATGATGACCTCGATGTCATCTTCAGTGAGCGCGACACTGAAAAACGCAATCTCGTCAAAGAGACCGGAAAAGTATTGTCCCCATTGATCCAAAAAATTCGCACCAATACCGATCTCCGTGAACGTATAGGAATCGGCAACAGTCTCACCTTCTTTGCCGTTGTAATAGCCTGTTACATTCCCTTCGCCATCGAAGACAAACGCATAGTGTCCCCATTTATTGTCATCAAATTCTGGGATGACGGGTTTCCACGCGCTACTCCAGATTTCAACTGTTTCACCTTGGTACCGAGTTGTGAAAGCCGGATTTGTCGGTCCACTGATATTTGATATCAACCGATCATCATTGGCGGCATCCCTCGGATTTGCCCACAGAACCAGTGTAACCTCTCCATCTAAGCCCAGATCCCCGACAACAACATGTCCCTTACTCTCGTTTCCATCAAATTCCAACGCGGATTCGAACTTACCGTCATTCGTCCATTTCGGATCGTTTTCAAATTTCCCATCATTCCCATTTTCAGAGGAATCCGCCGCTGTATTCCCCTTACCTTCATCAAAGAGCCACATCCCGGCAACGGTTTTCAGATCAAATTCGGCACTGCTCATACCAGTGAACATTAGACCCAGGACAATTAAACCAACACACGCAAGCATTAAATCCGCCATTACGATCTTCATTTGCCAAACCTCATTTTTATTGGGTGAAAGCATTGTGAACCAAGAATTCGTGGAAACACGTGGCGTTAAATGTGTGATACGTAGGTAGACAATTAATTTGTCTTATCAATCATTTGCCATTCTATCACGGATTCAATTAGGAGTGATAAAAAAAGCGGTGAACCAAAGTCCACCGCACCGATTATATCTGTATTTATGGAAGTCCATGTTTATGGAAGCCATTGGCAAGAGCTAACAAGACCAAAGCAATCATCGCCAGTCCGAAAAGCGCAATAGCGACATAAAGATCGGCATTCCCTTGGAAGGCGAAACTTTTTTCCAAACGCTCGTTTCCCGATTGCCGAATCCTTTTCGTAAGCAGCTGCTTATCGTATGCCGTAAACTTCTGCGCCCCCGGAGATGCGAGTGCTGCGCGTTGATCGAGAAACTTTTGAATCCGCCACGCTTTCCATCTACGTAACAAGAATCGACAGAGGATGACGGTGCCAGTGGTTGCGAACAGAACCGTTGCTCCCAGTAACCAATCTGTTAGGGGGAGATGCCAAGGCAGAATCTTACCTTCCATCGTTTTCTCCTTTCCGAAAGTTGGTCGTTTTCGGATACGAAATCCCGCTCCAGTTTCGGAGTCGCCGCTGACTTAGGGGGTGTCTGTCTTCTCATTCTAAAATTATAACGAATTTCAATCCATAGAATCAATAAAAAAGGAAAATAGATTCTACTTGACATTACGCGCACCTTATGATAAAATAGCGAAAAATTGATGCATCAACGGTTTGTTTAGGCAATCCACTCACATTTTTCAAAGGAGATTTGTAAAATGGCAAAAAATTGGGCAATACTATGCGTTTTGGCGGTCCTGGGGTTGGTATTCATCCCACCGCTGAGCTTCGCCGCAGTCGATAGTGAGACGGCTGTCGGGGTCTGGCTCTTTGACGATGGCGATGTTAGCGATTCCAGCAGCTACGGAAACGATGGTGAACTTATAAACGGCGCAGAGGTCACCGATGGCGGTAAATGGGGAAAAGCACTCAGCCTCGACGGCGATGATGACTACGTCAATGTCGCAAATTCAGAGAGTTTAGACAGCACAGCTGAAGCCTTCACCGGTGTCGCATGGGTAAAAATCCAACGAAAAGGCGATCCGCACGGTGGATGTTGTGCAGACGATCACATGGTCATCGCCTTTACGACCAATTGGAACAATATTCTGAACGTGTTCGGTCCCGGTAGAAGCGGAAATCAGGGGAAAGTCGAAGTCGGTAGCCGTGAACTGAATCCGCGCTGGCTCTTTGGACCGACCGCAGTCAACGACGATCAGTGGCATCACCTCGCCTTCACCTACGACGGTGCGCAGAAAATCCTCTACATTGATGGTGAAGTTGATATTGATCAGGATACAACAGGTGTTTTCGGTGTTGCAGGTGTTGATGTCCATTTAGGCGGAACACCTACGCAAAGACAAGCGTTGGGATTGATGGACGAGATCGGCATTTTCAATGTGCCACTCGAACAAGCCGACATCCAGAACATAATGAACGATGGGCTCGGTTCGGTGCTCGGTTTAACGCCTGTCACCCCGCTGGGACGGCTAACAACAACGTGGGCAGACATTAAGTCGCAATAATGTAAGTTAGAGTGTAGGGGTTAGGTCCCCTAACCCCTACTATTCCCTTGAACCTATGACCCCATTCAAACGCGTTTTCGCGCTTCTCCTACTGTTCCTGACACCACCTACCCTTGCAGCACCGAGATACCATCCCGAAGCGGCACGGTTATATGACGCTGGATTACGTGCCCTCGCTCACGGAGATCAGGAAAAGGCGAGAACCGCTTTAGAAAAAGCCGTCACACTGGATGCCTCCTTGGCGGATGCTCACTGCGTTTTGGGATTGATATATAAAGGTGCCGAGGAGACCCCCGCTGCTGCTGAAGCGTTTCAGCAGGCGACGGTCGCAGATGAAAACTATATCGAGGCGTATTATGAACTGGGGGATGTGCTGCTCGTTCACTTAGGAGACACCGCGCAGGCGACACGCGTCCTACAGAAAGCAGTCGCGATGGATGCGAATCATGCACGCATACGGACCCTATTAGGGATCGCCTATTTTCGTGATAATCTCACCGATGCCGCCGTTCGTGAACTGCAACACGCACTTAAACTCGATCCAACTTCGCTGACGGCACGCTACACGCTCGGTAATGCCCTTCTTCAACAGGAAGCATGGCAATCCGCTATTGAGACTTTCAAAGCACTCATTGACATCGATCCGTTCCACGCAAAGGCACATTTTTCTTTAGGCACTGCGTATCGCCGCATTGGGAAAACAGAAGTCGCGCAGCGGAATTTACAGCGTTTTGAGGTACTATCTATTGAGGAAGAGCAGTTGACACATCTCAAACGATTTGTGCAGCTAAATCCTACCACTGCCGAGCCGTGGTACCGACTTGGTAGAATCCAACTAAAACGTCAGCTCTGGGCGGAGGCAACGCAATCTTTGGAACGTTCCGTCGCGCTCGCGCCACAGGAGACACGCGGCTATGAAGCACTCGGATATATTCACTTTCAGGAGCAGAACTATAAGCAGGCGGTGGCGATGTACCAGAAAGCAATTCAGCGGAAACCGGACGTTGCCACCTACCGCAATAGCCTTGCCGGTGCGTATTTGATGTTAAAACAGTATCCCGAAGCGATAGAGCACTATCAAACAGCCATTCATTTAAAGCCTTCGGAACCGCGCTTTTACCTGAACCTCTCCAAAGCTTACGAACTCGCTGGTGCACACGCAGAAGCCGAGAAAACCTATCAGGAATATGAACGTCTCACGTCAAAATCCACTTCTCAATAGCAAATTTTCGGCACGCCTTGCAAGCCGAGAAGTATACATTCTCGGTTTACTTTATACCCTCTTGGCGTTTTCACCCTACGCGTGGACTGACCCCGAAATGTGTCTCATCGCCGCAGGGCATTTCACTATGGGCAGCGATGACGATCTACCAAATGAAGCCCCTGCGCATAAAATCTATCTGGATGCCTATTACATCGGTAAAACGGAGGTAACCAACGCGGAATACCACCCGTTTTGGCTTGAAAATGGTGGCATCGGCAGTGAGCACACCCCGATCAGTTATGAGGGTGAATTTGGGACATGGCCCCGCATTGCAGAAACGAAACCGAATCATCCCGTCATAGGGGTCTCATGGCATTCCGCTGTTGCCTACGCGACGTGGCGCGGCATGCGGCTACCTACCGAAGCAGAATGGGAAAAAGCAGCACGCGGAACAAACACCAGACGCTGGCCCTGGGGGAATACCTTCACACAACGCATCAAGGGAACAACCGTCCACGCCAATACATGGACGCAATCAAGGGCGCATCCGAAACCCGTTCGTGCCTATCCTACAGGCGCAAGTCCTTACGGCGCGCACGACATGGCGGGCAACGTCTGGGAATGGGTGGCTGACTGGTATTCCGAAACCTATTACCGCCAGAGTCCCGATAGAAATCCAAAAGGACCGGCGGTCGGGAGTCGCCGCGTTGTGAGAGGTGGATCGTGGTTGAACAGGGAAAAGTTAGCGCGGTGTTCCACACGAATTGGGCAATACCCAGCGATTGGAACCAGTTTCATCGGCTTCCGACTCGCCAAAGATTATGAAAAGTAAAAGCATCGTTCTCCTCATAGTCCTCCTTATATGCGTTCCACCCTCGCCATCATCCGCCGCGATTCAATTCGTTGATGTAACTGCGGAGGCAGGTATCCACTTTAAGCACATCAATGGTGCGGAAGGGGCATATCACCTGCCCGAAACCCTTGGCGCGGGTGGAGCCTTCTTCGATGCCGACAATGACGGGTATTTGGACATCTACCTTGTGAACAGCGGCTATTGGAAGGAATCGTCCACAACAGATGATGCACTGAGCGCGCTTTACCGTAACGACGGCGATGGAACTTTTACTGACATTACAGCGACTGCAGGTGTGGGAAATCGCGGCAACTACGGACAAGGCACGGCTTGCGCCGATTATGACAACGATGGCGATGTAGACCTTTACGTGACCAATTTTGGTGTCAACCGACTCTACCGTAACAACGGTGATAGCACTTTTACAGATGTCACGGCGCACGCGGGCGTCGGTGATCCAGCGTGGAGTAGCAGCGCATGCTTTCTGGACTATAATCGGGACGGATACCTCGACCTGTTTGTTGTGAACTATCTTGTCTACACAACGGATGTTCCCTACCGTCCATGCGGGGAAGAAGGGGTTCAAACCTATTGTCATCCTTCCCTGTATGAAGGCGCGCCCGATACACTCTATCGCAACAACGGCGACGGAACTTTTACAGATGTCAGTCAGGAAACAGGTGTTGGCGGTATTGGTGGCTTGTTTCACGGAAAAGGGTTAGGGGTCGTCTCAGCCGACTTCAATAACGATGGCGTTTCAGACCTTTATGTCGGAAACGACGATACCCGAAACGATTTTTTTTATAACAACGGGGATGGAACGTTCAGTGAAATCTCGCTGCTGGCTGGATGCGCCTACAGCTTCAACGGGGTTGCACAAGCAGGAATGGGAGTTGCCACTGACGATTACAACGGCGACGGATGGTTTGATATTTTCGTTACGAACCTCTCCTATGAAACCAACGCGCTTTACCGGAACAATGGGGACGGGACGTTTACGGATGTCATTTATGAAGCGCATCTCGGTAAAGAGAGCTACCTGTTCGTCGGCTTCGGCACAGGCTTCCTTGATGCCGATAACGATGGCTGGCGGGATATATTCATCGCGAATGGGCATATCATCGACAATATTGAAGACACACACGATATTTTGACCTATCGTCAACGGGATCAGATTTTCCGTAATCAAGGGGATGGCACATTTCAAGAGGTATCCGCGAGTGCGGGTGCCTATTTTCAAAGTGCTGCGGTAAGCCGCGGGACACTTTTCGGGGACTATGATAACGACGGTGATGTCGATATGCTCGTCACACAGTCTAATGGTCCCGTGACCCTATTACGAAACGAGACCGGAACACAACACAATTGGGTTCGGATTAAAACCCTTGGGGTTATCAGCAGTAGGGACGCAGTAGGAACGCGCGTTACCTTGACAGCAGGCGGACACACACAAGTTCAGGAAATCAATCGAGCCGCAAGTTACCTGTCCAGCCACGACGGTCGACTCCACTTCGGATTAGGTGCACACACCGTTATTGATAGGCTTGAGGTGCGGTGGCAGAGTGGTGTCGTGCACGTCTATAGAAATCTTCCCATAAATCGGGAACACGTTATTTCTGAATTTTCAGACACACCCGAGGATAAACTCTTCGCAGCTGCGTGGACAGGGGATACTAAGCATCTTCACGACACAGGTGCCGATATGAACATAAAAGATGCGCTCGGTAGGACCCCGTTACACATCGCCGCAGAAAACGGATACGGAAATGTGGTGATGTTCCTCGTCGAAAACGGGGCAGACGTGGACCTCACAGACCTCAACGGCAATACGCCGCTAATCTTTATTATCCACAAGACAGGAAATTTGGAGATTGTCAAACGCTTGCTGACGAAAGGGGCCGTTGTTAATGCCCAAAACCGGACCGGTGAAACAGCCTTGATGTATGCAGCGTGGCGCGGACATTCAGAAATCGTCCAGCTCCTCCTCGAACATCGCGCCGATGCCACCCTTAAAAATAGACAAGGCGACACAGCACTGACATTAGCAGAATCGAGAGGGCATCTCGATATTGTTCGGATGCTCCAAACTATCACAGAATAGGCACACCTATGAAAGATTGCGAAAACTATAGGAGCGTTACATGCCTTCGGCTTTAACCCGCGGGGTCACCTTCAAATCGGTTATATTATCTCTCATCCTTATCCCGATCAACTGCTATTGGATTATGTACACGGAGATGGTCTGGTGGGGGCTTTTTCCGACAACAATGTCCCTGTTTTTCAACGCAGTCTTCTTCGTATTTACGATCACTCTCCTCAATCTGCTGATACGCCGGATAAATCGACAGTGGGCATTGACACATGGCGAACTGCTTGTTATATATGTGATGCTTTGCATGGCGAGTGCGATAGCTTCACACGACCATACACAGGTGCTCATTCCGATGATCGGACACGTTTTCTGGTTCGATACTCCTGAAAACGAATGGCGAGAACTCTTATACCGATACATGCCGACGTGGGGAACAGTCCAAGATAAAGGGATTTTAGAAGGGTTTTACGAAGGGCAAACCACGTTTTATCGCGCAGAAGTGCTACAAGCATGGCTCGGTCCGGCCTTGTGGTGGACGAGTTTCATCGTTGTGCTTGTGTTTGTGATGCTCTGCATCAACGTCGTGCTTCGGAAGCAGTGGACTGAACGTGAAAAACTCGCCTACCCTATTATCCAATTGCCGTTAGAAATGACGCGCGACAGCGGTAGGAACTTCTTCAGAAGTAAGCCCTTCTGGACAGCATTTATCCTCGTCTCGTTGCTGAACCTCATTAACGGGTTCAGTTACCTTTTCCCGACCATTCCGATCATTGGCGTTCGGTTTCGGAATATCAGCCAATTTTTCACGGACAAACCGTGGAATGCCATCGGTTGGACCCCGTTTTCTATCTATCCGTTCGTCATCGGACTCGGGTTCTTTATGCCTCTGGATTTATCGTTCTCTTGCTGGTTCTTCTACCTGTTTCGCAAGATGCAGCGAGTCGCTGGTGCCATCATCGGGGTTCGGGGATTACCCGGGTTTCCTTATGACCGACAGCAGTCGCTGGGTGCGTATCTTGGGCTTGCGATTTTCGCGATATGGGCAAGCCGTAAATACCTCGCTGAAGTCTTCAAACAGATAACCACAGGACGTTCCAGCCTTGATGAATCCGTTGAACCGATGCGCTATCGGACTGCCGTTATAGGCATTGTGTTGGGGTGTATCTACCTTATAGGGTTTTCAGTGAAGATAGGCATCAGTATATCGCTCGGTATTGCCTTCTTTGTGATGTATTTCGCGTTGTCAACAGGAATCACACGCATGCGGGTAGAATCTGGTGCCCCTGCACACGATCTCCATTTCATGGGTCCTGATTACGCTTTACCTGCAATTCTGGGTTCGCGGGGCATGGGAGGACCGAACCTGACGGCACTCTCTTTCCTATTTTTCTTTAATCGTGCGCACCGCAGTCATCCAATGCCGCATCAGTTAGAAGGGTTCCAACTCGCTTCACGTGCGCGATTTAATCCGAAACCGCTGGTGTGGGTGATGCTCCTTGCTGCCCTTGTCGGTTCGATCGGTTCTTTCTGGGCATACCTCCACGATGTATATCATTTCGGGGCGGCTGGCGGTTTTGCACGTCATCCCTTCAATCGGTTGCAACAACAACTCAATTTCCCGATGGGACCGAATGTTCCTGAAGTGACCGCGATGGGTATCGGTATGGGATTCACGTTTCTCTTGATGTTTTTACGGATGCGTTTCTTTTGGTGGCCCTTCCATGCCGTTGGTTATGCTGTCTCAGGGGCAGCGGATTGGTGTATGAACTGGCTCTGGATCTCGCTTGTGATTAGCACGACCGCAAAATGGCTGATTATCAAACAGGGCGGCTTGCAGTTGCATCGCAAGGCGGCACCGTTCTTCCTCGGTTTAATTCTCGGTGAGTTCGTTGCAGGGAGTTTATGGAGTTTCTACGGGATGGCGACAGAAACGCGCATATTTCCGTTTAAAGATTGGTAATTATCCGATGAGCGATTCTATCCCGAATTTACCTTTTTGAAATACAATCTGCGTCCTATAGCATTTTAACTTCATTTGCGAGGGTATTTCTATTTTGATAATGAAACCCATTCTCAAAATATATTTTTCCAAAGTAATGATATTTTGCTTGAAACCCACATGGGAACTGGGTTCGTGGATTTTATACTGCGAATTTCTGCCGTAGATATTGAATCAAAGCGTGTCCGTTATTTTACAACAGAATGCCAGATAATTTCGGCGGAATTTCTCCCTATTATTCAAATATGTTACTGAGAAAATGTTGGTAGGAGGATCAATTGAGGTTTATCGTTTGACCTAATCCAGGCGTTCAGGTCAAATGCATAATATTACTAATAGTAATATTAATGAGATGAAAGGGCGCAACCTAACCAGGATACGTTACAAACCCCTATCGCACGTTCTGCGGAAGGTTATCGGCTCACTTTTGCTGCCTTTGCCGCCTCAAAGTGGTGGACCGCGGTTTCAAACTTGTCGCGGCACCCTGTGTTGCAGAACCCGACGACGTGGCCGCCGTACTCGGTCAGCGAATCGGCTTGTACTGGCTCGCCGGACCAAGGGCAGGTCTCGTTGATGCAGTCGGCGATGTTAAGGTTGTTCATTCTATTTTTCTGGTAAGAAGTCGGTTTTTGATCGGGCAAATTTCTGTTTCTCCTTGAGAGTTTTATGTGTATCTGCAATTTTAAGACGATGAAAGAATATGAACGTTTAAATCTAAAAAATGGCGGTAAGTGAGAGTCCGAAACGTCTTGAGTTATTTTTCAGTTTCATGCTAAACTGAGAGCACTGATTTCAATACCAGAGGAGGGTGAAAAATGTTAGCCGTTAAGGAACTCGGTCACGTCGGACTTTACTGTACCGATGTCCAAAAGTCTCAGGACTTCTATACCCGTATTCTCGGTCTCACCGTTACCGACGCGCATCCAGAAGGACATATTATTTTTCTGAGCGCACAGCCAGAATCGGAACACCATGAGCTCGCCTTATGTCCCGGCAGGGATGCTCCCCGAGGCGCAAAGGTGGTTCAACAGGTTTCGTTCATTGTTGAGGATATCACGGATTTAAAGCAGTTCTACGGACTTCTGAAGTCGGAAGGGGTAAGGATTCGGAGTGTGGTAAATCACGGAATCTCTTTGGCGATTTACTTCTACGATCCCGATGAGAATGTCGTTGAGGTATACGCGAAGACCCCATACAAGGTCCCACAGCCGTTCTCTGAGGACGTAGACCTTGACCTGGATGATGAGGAACTGATGCGGATTGCTGAGACGGGGTCTCCCGCCGAAGATGTTCACTGATGCAGTGTTCTCTGTGAATGTGGGGTGGCTAAAGAAAAGAAGACGAGAGGAAAGTTGGAAAGAGGCGTGCTTACAGAGCACGCCTACATTTTTAACCTAAGAGAGTCCGTGTAAACTGCCAGTGCTATCGCCTAATTGGGCAAGGTCAACATCCATCCGATTGAGCATGGATAGCCAGAGATTGTTCAGCGGCGTCTCTTTCGGATAGCGAATATGACGTCCCGTCTTAATCGTGCCGCAACCGCCGCCTGCAAGTATAATCGGGAGGTCGTGATGGCTATGTCGGTTGCCGTCAGCGTTTCCACTTCCGTACAGAATCATTGAGTGATCCAAGAGTGAACCCTCCCCTTCAGGAGTGGCACTGAGTTTTTCCAAGAAGTATGCCAACTGTTGAGAATGGAAGATATCAATTCGCTTGATTTTTTCTATTTTTTCTTCATCACCGCTGTGGTGTGACAAGTAGTGGTGTCCCTCTGAAACATCGACAAACGGATAGGGTTTGTTGCTTCCTTCATTTGCGAGGACGAAGGTTGTAACACGGGTTATATCCGCCTGAAATGCGAGGACCATAAGATCCATCATCAAACGTAGATGTTCTTGATAGTCTGCTGGGATCTCCTCCGGCACGGTATAGTCCGGGCTTTCGACGGGTGGGAACTTTTCAGCCGATGCGATTCTTATTTCAATGTCACGGATAGAAGAGAAGTACTCATCGAGTTTCCGGACGTCGTTTCCACTGACGTGACGGAGTATATCTTTTGAGTCCTGTCTTACAAAATCGAGGATACTTTTTCGCTGTTGATCGCGTTCCTCTCGTTGTGTGTCGGGCAGAGAGGAGAACAACCGTTCAAAAGCGAGTTTCGGATTTACCTCTTTGGGAAGCGGTTGCGTCGCGGAACGCCATGACAGTGTCGATGAATAGACGCAGCTATAGCCAGAATCGCAATTCCCTGCCCTTCTGCCAGGATCGATCCCGAGTTCAAGCGAAGGCATTCGCGTCCGGTTACCGATATGCGATGCCGCAGCTTGGTCAACAGAAACACCCGCCTGAATGTCAGCACCATCCGTTTTACGGGGCTGCGCGCCTGTAAGGAAAGCAGCCATCGCACGGGCGTGATCACCACCGCCGTCCCCGTTCGCACGGGCTTTATCAGCCGTTAGACCACTGAGCACCAACATCTTATCCTTTACGTTTTCCAAAGGTTTCAGGATATCTGTGAGTTGGTAGTTAGTTCCAACCTGCTTCGGTGTCCACTCCTCCATAATCTTTCCGTTTGGCACATAAAGGAAAGCCATCCGATTCGGAGCCGTCTGGTGTGCTATCCCACTCGCGGGAGCGTTTGCCCACGAGGTAAGCGGTCCCATGACCTCCAGCCACGGCAGAGCAATACTGACACCTAAACCGCGTAAAAATGTTCGACGTGAAAGTTGTTTTGAAGTGTTCATAATTATTCCTTCGTCAACTCTCCATAGTTAAGGCAGTAGGAAACTTGGAAAAAACCTCTACTGTTACCATGTGATTTCTCGTTTCAGAACGCCTACGACACAATTATACCCTATCTTTTTTCCCTTGTCAAGTGTTTATGGAATCATCCTAAAAATCCTGATTTAGACGTGCCCACCGACTGCTGATGGCTAAAAATACGGCACTCCTTGCGCATTGACATAAACCGAATAGAGAGACTGGCTACCTGCCATGAAAAGCCTGTTGCGTTTCACACTCCCGAAACAGATGTTTGCACAAATTTCGGGAAGATGGATCTTTCCGATAAGCGTTCCGTCTGGCGCGAAGATATGCACACCATCGTAGCCTTCGCCGACCCAGCCTGTGCCTGCCCAGAGGTTTCCATCAGTATCGCATCGAAGTCCGTCAGCAGCACCGGGTGCCATATCCGCGAATACCTGTTTGTTAGCCAACCGTTCACCGTTGATGACATCATGGACAACAATATTTTTCGGTGGACCGGTATCTGCAACGTAAAGTTTATCGTAATCAGGCGAGAAACAGATGCCGTTCGGTCTTTCGATTTCCTCCGTTACGACGACCGCTTCGCCAGTGTCTGGATTCAAACGATAAACGCAAGTCGGTAATTCAAATTCTGCTTTATGTCCTTCATAATGGGAAAGGATACCGTATCCCGGATCGGTAAACCAGATATGCCCGTCAGGATGGACAACAGCGTCGTTGGGGGCATTGAAGCGTTTGCCTTCGAAGTTGTCTATGAGGACGGTAATCGTTCCGTCATACTCGGTGCGTGTGACACGTCGTGTGCCGTGTTCACAACTGATAAGCCGACCTTGCCGATCGCGTGTATGTCCATTGGTGTAGTTAGCCGGTTTGCGATAGACGCTTACCATGCCCGTGGCTTCCTGCCATTTCAGAATACAGTTGTTTGGAATATCACTCCAAAGGAGGTATCCGCCATCACCGAACCAGACAGGTCCCTCTGCCCAGCGCGATCCCGTCCAGAGTCGTTCTACGACAGCATTTCCAATTTTGTATTTCGCGAAACGTGGGTCAATGACTTCAACCGCTGGATCGGGATAACGCGTAATCGCTTTCCCATCTATGGATGTGTCTGCCCAAGCCGCCAGGGATCCCACCGTTTCCAACCAAGGTAAAGCGGCACCGACTCCCAAACCCCGTAAAAACGTTCGACGTGAAAATTGTTTTGATGTGCTCATAAACCTCTCCCAGATTTACATAAAATCAGATGTGCCCCAGCGTTCAACATACAGAAGCATAATCCGATTGTGAATAAATTCATATTTCTCAGGACAACAGGAACGGAGTTTATGCGGAGATAACAGATAATTCGCAATACTTTCCGCCATATCCTCATTTGGATTTTTTTCAGAAGCGTAGTCTGATACAAACGCCGATCGATCTTTAGTTGTTGACCAACCTGACTCACTTGTTCCTTCTCTATACCATCCCCCAAGTTTCGCCCAATCCAATTTAAGTTCTCTATTAAAAACATAAGCCCATAAAAAATGCGCCTTTTCGTGGGCAATTATGCGACGCGTAATAATAAATTCACGAAAATTACGGCGAGTGAAAATGGATTCAGCAAACTCTATGTACCCACGACTTGTCAGGGCATGGCTCACGCCGCTGTTTTCATCATCTTCGTTATCGACTCTGCGAACTATATACTTCAATCGAGGTATTTTATGTAATGCCTGAGGGAATTCTTCAAATACTGATATAATGAGCATCAGATCATGGTTTTCAAAATCCGAGTAGCGTTTTGTTGTTTTATTTTTCGTTTCATCGGGTAATGAATCATAAGAGGGTACAGATATACCATACCTTTTTTGCAATATTAATTCTATTACGGCTCTGTTTGTTCCATTCTCTGTTACGTATTGAACGACGGCATAATATAGATGCTTGCCCGGTGACACCACCTCTTGAGATTCTTCAACTGGAAAAACATCTCTACTAATTGTAACGAATTTTAACTTATCTTTGGATTCAATCTTAATATCATTTTCTAAGCCATCGTCAGTTATACTCCATCTGGAAAATTGTAGATCCAGATTTGGGGACATGGATTCAAAGACCTTTAAAAGCGCATGAGCGTGCTTTGTTGTCCATGTCGAATCTAAGTAAACGGAATATTTTTCCTCCAACTGTGACATCGGATTACTACTTGGTATTTCATAATAGGAGGACGTATAACAACTTGACTGGAAAATTATGATGAATGAAAGAAAAACGAGAAAAATCCGCATCATAAATTGTCCTTCGTCCCACGGCGCAATCGAAACGGATCACTTTTGACGATCTCTGTAATCATCACAGAACTCCTATAACCTCCGGCTTCAAGTTGTGCCACGATCCTATCAATGGTCGATCGGTCATAGTATTCCAATCCTCTACCTAAAGCATAGGTTAACATTTTCTCCGTCAGACAACGTAAGAACTGCTCTTTTCTGTCCTTGACGACCTGTTTCAGGTCTGCTACGCCGTTCAATATCGTTCCATCCGGCAATTCCGCGGTCGTATCAATATCCAATTCGCCATCTTTCCACCGAAAAGCCCCAATGGCGTTATAGTTTTCGAGTGCGAATCCGATCGGATCCATTTTCGCATGACAGTTAGCACATGCCGGATCCGCTCGGTGTTGCTCAAGACGTTCACGCAGTGTACTCCCGTGAACCGCCTCACCCTCTTCTTCCAATTCCGGGACATCCGGTGGTGGCGGTGGCGGCGGTGTACCGAGTATCTGTTCCAGAACCCAACGTCCCCTTTTGACAGGAGACGTGCGCGTCGGATTAGAAGTCACCGTCAAGACGCTGGCGTGACTCAGGACGCCACCGCGTGCGTTCCCTTGTATCTTGACCCGTCGAAACGATCTGCCTTTAATCGCTTCTCCACCCGGTACCGGATTCTTTTGTCCTCTCCAGTTTCCCTGTGTATCCATAATGCCGTAGTGGTTTGCGATGGTTTGATTGAGGAAAGTGTAATCGGCATCAATCAGATCCAGGACACTGCGATCTTCGCGAAAGATGGATTCGACAAAAAGCTCCGTCTCCTTTAGCATGGCGAGACGTAAGCTACCTGTGAAATACGGAAATTGTTCGAGATCAGGCGCAGCCGTTGTCAGTCGCTGGATTTGCAGCCATTGGGTTCCGAAGTTACTTCCCAATTCGGAGGCTTTCGGATCTGCAAGCATGCGCTTAACTTGTGACGCCAGATTGGCAGTGAGTTGCTTTTTTTCAGCCAGTCCAAGGAGTTCGTCATCTGGCATGCTGCACCACAAGAAGTAGGAAAGCCGAGAAGCGAGTTGAAACTCATCAATCGGATACGGTTCTGAACCCAATGGACGGTCGTCTAACTCCAACCGAAATAGGAATTTCGGTGAACACAGCATAACTTTAATCGCAGCTTGAATCCCTGCCTCCCACGACACCCCATCCGCTTGGACTGACGCTACAAACTCGGCAAGTTGCTCCACTTCGTTTTCGGTGGGTGGACGGCGATAGCCGCGCCGAAGCAACCGCGTTAGCACTTCACGGGTCTGCGCTGCTTGCGAAATATCAGGTGTGCACGCCAGAATTTCAAAATGAGAGTCGGGTCTGGTGTCTAAGGGTCCCTCTGCCCAGAGTGTGCGAATCTGGAGTTTGGCCTGTGGTTCACCTTCTCTTGGTTTCAGCATCGCAATGCCGACTTTTTCTATGTTCGGAATACCGGTAATATGGACTTCAATTGTCTGTCTCTTTTCTTCCTCGCGTGCGGTAATCTCAAAAGCCTTCAGAACCTTGATGTTGTTGTCTGCCGTCGGATCTACGCCGACTAAGCGTGCGAGTTTCTCCGGTGGGGTCAGTTCTTCCAATTTCTCACCCTGAATGAATAGAACGACTTCCACGGGGGTATCGCTGTCCGTTTCGGCGTAAAGCGTTGCGTGATAGACGATTTCCACATCTGGGAATATCTTGAAATATGTCGCTCCTGTTGTGAAGGGACCAGATTTCCACGCTTCTGTAGCCGTTGGATCGAGCAGACGATAACGTTCATCAGGGACATCGTCGTGGCGCGGCTCGAGACGACTTCCACCTTGGTAACGTTTCGAGGGTGGTGGCGGATCCAACAAGATAACACGCGTGGCGATTGCCTCCGCGGCTTCAAGGTAACGCTCCATTAGCAGTGACGACATCGTAAGCACATCGCCAATATTATCAAATCCGTGTCCGACATCATCGGCAGGAAAATTCTCGGTTGGATTGAAATCAACACCCAGTAGATCTCGGACGGTATTTTTGTATTCGACCTTATTGAGGCGGCGCACCGTTACGCGTCCAGGATCCGGCTTAGCCATGCGATCGGCATATTCAAAGATTGCTTCAATGTGCGCAACAAAAGATTCCGACGTTTCTATCGGTGGAAGCCAATCACTGTCCGGTGGCGGCATCTGCCCCGTTGTGAGCATGTCCAGAATCCGATCCCAGATATCCCTGTTCTCAATTAAAGAACGATTGTCCGTGAATGAATCCAAGGAAAGTTCGGCGGCAGGCTGGTCACCGGTGTGACAACTAAAACAGTACTCTTCCAAGAAGATAGCACCATTTTGTGAAAAATCGGAAGGGACCGTTTCACCCGCGTTGGCAGCAAGTGCAACGAGCAGTAGCACGAAGATCAGACAGAAACAAGGTGAGGCATAATTAATCGAAATCATGAGTATGTTTCCTGCGCTGTGGAAATGAAGTTTTGTGTTATTGTAACAACGTTTGCGTTTGGTTATACGTTTACGTGAATATACAGTAATTATACCTTAGTATGAAACATAACCGCAAATAAAAATCCACGATGATGAATTATGAAAATAAGTTTACATCTCAACAGAAGCGAAAACCTGCCATCCCTGTTGGCGAGGTTAGGAAACCCCACCAATCTTCTGGTGTATATTTTACCACAAATACTGGATTATTTAGTTTTTTGAACAGAATTTGCGCTTTAAGGCCAATTCTGCTAAAATGACGGTGTTAGAAATAGCAAAGGTTCTCAGCGACTGTCCACGTGTCCTTCTAACCTAACGCATCCAAATGTGTTAAAAACACGATAGGAGCATCTACAGCCATGAACCGACACACACAAGAAACAATTGTGAACGCAGGCGCGTTACAAACCGTCTGTAGCCGACTTTACCAAAAAGTAGGCGTTGCCGAATCAGATGCAGATACCGTCGCAGAAATGCAAGTCCTGATGGATCTGCGGGGCGTTCATTCACACGCGACGCGTGCCGTGCCACGTTACGTCCGAGGCATCATCAACGGTGATATAAATCCTACACCGGCACTTCAAACACTTGAAGACAATGCCGCTTCCGTTTTGTTAGATGGCGACCGAGGGTTGGGACATCTCGTCGGTGTTCGGGCAATGAATCTCGCCATTGAAAAGGCGAAATCCGCTTCGATTGGCGTGGCGATTGTTCGGAACAGCAATCACTTTGGGGCTGCTTCCAGCCATGCGATGCGAGCCGCGGAACACGATATGATCGGTTTCGCGACCACGAACGGACTCGGTGTGAACGTCGCTGTCTTCGGCGCGAGAAGCACTTCGATCGGAAACAATGCGCTCTCCTTTGCCATTCCTGCTGGCGAAGAGCCACCGATCGTATTGGATATGGCGTGTGGTGCTGCCGCAGCTGGACGGATCGGAACCGCACGGCTATACCAAGAAAAGATCCCGTTGGGATGGGCACTGGACGCGGACGGCAATGAGACCGATGATCCAAGTAAGGTTGCCGCGATCTTACCTGCCGCGGGTCCCAAAGGCTCTGCGCTTGCGATTGTAATGGACGTGTTGTGTGGTCCCTTAAGCGGTGGACTAATGGGTATCAACAAACATTATCAGCCTGGAGATGCGCCACGCGAGAAACGCGTATCCTCACACTTTTTCTTCGCGATTAACATCGCCAGTTTCACCTCTATCGTTGAATTCAAGGCTGAAATTGACCGACAGATTCGGATGACGCGTCAAGCGACGCCGCGCAGTGGATTTACGCGCGTCACACTCCCCGGCGAGATTGAGTGGGAATTGACGCAGGAACGTCTCGCAAATGGAATTCCGCTCCACAAAGAACCAGTGCAAGAAATTGAACGACTCGCCGACGAATTAAATGTTGAAATTCCGTGGGATCGGATGTAATTAGTCGAGGGGTGTGTAAAGTTTTTGTCCTTAGGCGTTAGGCAGCTTGTGGGTGTTGTGCTTGCCAAAAGGTGTCCCAAGCGTCATTCTTCAATAAACACCGCCAGAATAAGATAGCGTTGATGCCGTTTTGTGTCCATCGCATGC
>JAJEDB010000021.1 GCA_022821725.1 Candidatus Poribacteria bacterium
GCATGCGATGGACACAAAACGGCATCAACGCTATCTTATTCTGGCGGTGTTTATTGAAGAATGACGCTTGGGACACCTTTTGGCAAGCACAACACCCACAAGCTGCCTAACGCCTAAGGACAAAAACTTTACACACCCCTCATTATTTCCTGGTAATCTTTGGATTTTGTTTATTGGATTTCGCCGCGGACGGTGAGTGCAGTGGCGATGGAGAGGAAATCCCTGCCTTCTTCAACCCTATCATGGTTGTAACTCAAGCCGAGATGGAAATTCGCTGTGATATGCGTGCTGATTTTGTACCCCACGCGCAAGGTGGTTTCATATCTTTCTGAACGCTCTTCAAGGTTCGCACCATACTGTTCTCTACGGATAGCCCAAGAGAGGGTATTGGTTAAATCGAGATCGTGCTTCAGAGGGATTCTACCGAAAAACGGTATCCGTATGCCATTTTCTGTATGGTATTTGTATTCAATACTCACGTTTGGCGTAACGATGAGCGCGTTGCTTCTAATACCGCTCCGTAGTTGGTCCCGAATCGTAGTCCGAACCCCCAACGCTGTCCGAGTCTCTTTGCCCCATGTTTGCATCCAACTCAATGAAGGCGTATGTGCTTTGCTGTCGCCGAGTATAGTATCCAGGGTCCCATTATTTCGCGTTGTATAACTGTAGCGGAGTTGAAAACTGGAGGTCTCTCGCGCTTTCAATTTTACGTCGGCTTCATAAGCGTTGGTGTTCTGTATGTAGGTTGTTCCTGAACTTTTTCGGAAACTGTCGGAAGTGCTGAGGTTCGTTCCGAAGGATGCCCAATTCCACGGGTCTACCGAACTCCGTACTGTATAACGATTGCTACGTCGGGAGTTTGTCCGTTCCTTTGCATCGTCCGCGAGCGAATAGATTTCTAACATTGATAGGCCGGATGCAAGTTGCCGATACGATTCAGTAGCCGTGAAGTTTGCATTGGTGTTAACAGTAAAACTTTTCAGAATGCGATGCAAGATACCGTCCTTGACCTCTGAAACTGTTCCCGCTTGTGTTCCGCTATCCCCGGTTTTCGCGTCTACAGATGACAACTCGCTTTTATCGCGTTCGATCCAATCCCCTCGATTCTCTTCTAACTCTTGGATTTGTGTTTCATCAATACCGTTTTCCCTTAATTGTGCACTAAGGTCATCAGTTATAGGAGTGGGCGCGGGAGCGGTCTCCAACCCCGAATCCGTTGGAAGCGTAGGAGATTCTTGATTGGAAGGTTCGGAGGTTGGAAGGTTGGGCACCCCCTCTTTCTCTTCTTCCTTTCTGCCATTCCCTTCTTTGAGGAGCCATCCGAACCATTTTTGAACGCGGAGGTTCACGCCGAAACTGATGTTTCCATTGAGTGAAGCGTTTTTCTGTTCACGGAACCAGTTTTCACGAAAACTCATACGGCTTGTTACGGTGGGGCGCATGCCGATCAGATCCCGGTTTAAGCGTGGGGTCAGCGACAATCGGTGTTCTCGCTCAGCAATTGACCATTTAACATCTTCGATGGGGGTCTCTTCTTCGGATTCGGCGGTTGTAGGAGAGGTTTCCAAACCCAAATTCGTCATATTGCCAGCAAGTGAGGTGCTGGCGTTTGGATCTTCCCGTCTTTCAAGCGTCCGACGGACATCGTAACTGGGGTTCAGACTGAAGATACTCGTTGGATTAATATTAAATGTTATGGTGCCGCTATCTGTTTTTTCATCTCGATTTCTACCGTAGCCGTAACTATAGTAGGATGTTGAGGTCGAAGTTGTCTCCGTTGCGGTTTCGGGTTTGGCGAGTATGTCTTCGTGCCGATACTGAGCGTTAACCCCGAGTTTTGAACCGAGTTCATACCGGAAGCTACCCGTATACAGATGGCTAATTTGTGTGCCTTGACGTTCGTTCCAAAAGTCTTGGTGGTTATAAGCAAAGCCGAGATTCGGATACGGGTTTTGAATGAACTGCACAGAAATATCTCGGGTGCGGATTTCACTTTTCCCGCTCTGGAAGCTGCTGTAGCTACCGCGCTGGCTCTCAGTTTCCGTGTCTTGCTGTCGGATCCCGTATCGGATCGGCAGCCATGGAAATAGCGTAACATCTGCATCGATATTAAAATCGTTATTTGTCGTGCTATATCCGCGTGAGGAGAGCCGTTGTCTACCGACTTCCCCCGCGCCACTTTCAAAATCTTTGTCTTGGCTTGCGTAACCGCCGCGTAATTTAACAATTCTACCGAGGGACACCGACATATTACCGCGACGCGCCCATCCGGCACGTACGAGCGGATCACCGAGGTGAATCTCATTTACCCAGATTTCTCCACTGATTTCACCGCCAGTGTCGTTCCGTATGCCCAAGAGGATACCGCCGATGTTTTTGATGGAGAGCCGCATGCTATTCTTCCCGCGAATCGTGAAACCATCGGGCTGTCCATCCGGTTCTTCAATTGTTCCTTGCGGGTCGGTCAGGTCGGTTTCATGAATAATGTTTGTTTGCGTAGAGTCGCCCTCCATTTCATTACGGGCTTGTGGCTCTGGATTTTGCGTTTCGGCTACATCTGGATAGTCGTTTCTGCGGAGGTCCCGCAAATCAATTTCAATTAACTTCCAACCCTCAAAGTCAATCGGGACTGTATATTCATAGTAGTCTGTTAGATTCTCGAAAACGTTGATATCTTCTTCCTGTTCTGTCTGATTGACGAACGGATCTGAACTATAGAAGGAGCTGCGATAGCCGGTTCGGACGGTTGGCGCGAGTTGTAAAACGAAGGTTGTGTCGCTTTTGTCCCCATAGAGCCAAAAGCGGAGTGTATCGTGTTTGCTGAAATCTTGCCCTTCACTTTGTGTTAAGCCTTTCAATTGTTTTGAGGTGACACCGTAGGAGCCGGGAAAGAGGTAATATTCAAGGCTCAGTGTCTGTTCACGTTGCTGTTGTGTTTGAAAACCGAGTGAAGTGGCTGTGAATGGATGTAATTTTTTGAAGAGCTCGTTATCTTCGATATCCAGATACGCACTTTGATACGCATCGTAACTGAAGTTGTCCCTCGTGCCAACAATGAATTTTTCCAATGTGTCTTCTACAACTGTACTTGTTGACAAGGTGTTTCCGGTCGAGGCGAGTGCTGGGTTGTTCGTTATGGCGTCCAAGGAATCGGGGTTAGAAACCCCTCCTACAGAACTTGACCGGGTGATGATTCCTTGCTTCCATTTATTGCCAACAATTTCAATATCCGCCCATTGCAATAAACCTTCTACGTTACCGGGTGCGTTTTTGCTCAACCAGAATCGGAAGTGTTGAACGAAAACGAGGCTTGGCAGGCGGGACCCCCCCGGCTTAAATTTAGAGAGTGGAATGCTGAGGAACATCCAACCGTTTGCATTTTTGCTCTTAACCCATTCTTTCGGAATCTCATTGAGGGGTATCGCTACCTCAAAATATGCATCTATACTATCAAGGACACCATCACCGTTGAGATCTTCGCTGTCCAGAATCTGGTTGCCTACACCGATAGATGTTCTTTCAAGCGGACCGTTATGTCCCCATCCGATGTCTTCACCTGTATCGAGCGTGCCGTTCCCACGATAGCGATCGATCTCTGAGAGGTTCTCCAGGTCTAAGTCCAATGCATCAATACTTCCGTCTCCATTCGTATCCGTTAGGGTTTCTGGAAGGTCTTCGCTATCCAGTCGTTCATCGGCATCTGTATCTTCGTTCACTACCCCGAGGTTCAAGTGGAGTGTCACATTGTCGTCGCCTTGGACGCGCATCCAAATTTCAACGAAGCTACGTTCCGAATAGTCTACTCCGGATGCTGAGAGACCGTTTGAAAAACCGCCCCACTCGGCGATCACATCTGTGAAATTGTAGCCGAGTTCCATAATGAGGCGTTCTTCAGTCGAGAGGGAGAGCGGTTGAATTGATGAGGCTGGCACATCGCGGTTCCGCATATAGTTGCCTATTGCTTCCGTTTCGTTTTTGTCTTTCAGCACAACGTTAAAGAGCACTCTATTCTCGTCGGTCGGTATAACGTAGTAAGCGGAATCTCCAGACGGTGTTGGTGCATTTTCCGATACGTATGGGACACTGCTCGGTTTCCAATTGTATTTTAATGTCGGCACGGTCGTTGAGTCCTTTGCTCCTTCCATGCTATCAATAAGCGCGACGCCAATACTGTTTGGGTTGTTGTGTGAATAAGCCGCCTCTCCACTGAAGTCAACTGAGAGGGGCAGGTTTCTCACGTTAATAAAGGGCAACAGGTTTAAAATACCAGCAACGTTAAACTCCCGTCCAAAACTCGTATTCACATTGAACGCTTGCAAGCGATTTGGCACGCTATTCACATCTGGTATTTCCGCTGGTTTTTGTCCGGTGTTCAGAATATAACCCGTTGAGAGTGAAAATCCCTTTTGAAAAACGGGGTTGAAATAGTTCATCGCACCGCCATAACTACCGTAGTAGCTTCGCGAGCGACCGCCTAAACTACTGTAGCCGCCATAACCACCACCATAACCACCGCCGAAGCCACCCCCGAAACTGCTCCTACCGAAGCGAGAACCGCTCCCGAATCCCCCAAAACCGCCGCTCCTCCGTTGAAGCCCACCTGACCCGCCTCTACCGAAGGCATCCGTTCCTTCACCAAGCATATCTGCGTCCATTGTTTGAAGGCCCCCTAACCGATTGAATCTGTCCTCAAGGCTCTGTTCTCTATCGGATTTGGGTTCCTGTTTGCGTGTGTACTCTAACCAGACACCGGCTACAGCTTGTTGTGATGAACCACCAAAGGGTGTCTTTTCAAATTCCACAACGATTTCATCGAACTCATCGAGTTGTCTGAAGAATCGGAGAGTACCGACCTCATAAAGCATCATATAGTCGGTATCGCGCGTCAAGAGCTGCCCGTTCAATCGGACTGTCTCACTGTTTGGAATCACAAACAAACCTACATTGTACGTTTCTGATTGATACGCATAGTCCGCTATAATCGTGTAGACTTGGGCATCTGTTCGGACCCCTTCGAGATAGATGGCAGTGTTATTGAGTGAATCACGATAATCGTAATATGGATGGGCTGGGTCTACAATTTGAAACGGATCTGTCGTGGGGAAACGGAGTAAGCCTCTGTCATAATCTATAAACTGGGCATCTACAATACCATCACTGTTCTGATCCAATCCAAAAATTTCGAGATATGGGACAGAGCGGGTATTCGTCTGGAAGGTTTCGCTTTGTCCTTGTCGGAGGAGTGTGAGTGTGAAGTCACGTGGATTAATATTGCGGTTGCCAAGGCTATAGACGTGTGTTGCCTCTGTCCCGCGAAATCCCTTCTCTTTTAGCACTACGTAGCCGATTTCCTCACCCTCTTCGTCAAGTGTTCCGTCTCCGTTTTCATCAACAAAGACTTCAGATTTACCGACGATGCCGCCGTCTCCGCCTAAATATTCATACGAGACGACGATGGTATAATTTGCAGAAATCGGAGATAGGAATTCTATTTCACCAGTTTCATAATCAATATTGTAATCCTGACCGGAGAATTGGGGGTTGAAGTAGCCGCGACTCGTTCTTTGGCCGCCCTGATTGTTTCCGACGACACCGTCATCAATGAAAATTTGTTCGCTCCCTGATTTGATAGGGAGATATGCGTCGTGTAGTTCGCCGTCTTCACCTTTTTGGATGTGGTAGAACCGATTTTTTACGTAGTTGGTATCCGGTATCTGGATCCCGCGGGGTCCATAACCGTATCCGCCACCAGCGCGCCGCGACTGCCCTCGGAAAGTACGCACCTCGCGTATTCCCTTACTCCGAGAACCGAACGCCGTCAGACGTGTGTTTTTCCACTCAAAGACGCCTTCGAGTCCAAACAGATTCCGGTTGATATTCAGAAAACGGGTGTTCGGTAAACTGAGTGTGATGTCGCCAAAGGAGATGGTTTTTATTATACTCTCTGGTGTCCCTTCGTACCAGATTTTAATCTTCTGTTCCTTGGTGCCGCCGATGCCATATCCACCGCCGTACCCGCCGCCGTATCCACCATATCCGCCACCATATCCACCGCTACCGAAGCCGCTGCCGCCAGCACTATAGTCTACAGCGATATGCGTCCGTTGCCCCACGCGACCGTGTAGCCCAAATTGCTGTATTTGACGTAGGTTAAACCCACTTGCGCGTGGAACACCGCTGCTGCCGTATCCACCCCCAAACCCGCCGTAGCTCGAACCGTAGCTGGAACCATAACTACCGTAACTACTTCCATATCCTGAACCGTATCCGCCACCAAAACCGCTGCTGCTGTAACCGAAGTCTTCGTAACCGTAAGACGAGGTGAGCCCCAAGTCAAGCCCTGATGAGTAGCCTCCATATCCGCCACCATAGCCATAACCCCCGTATCGGTTCAGATCCCCTTCACCGAAATAGTGGGTCCTGTTTGCCTCTACGGTTACAGATTGTAAGCCTGTTATCCTGAGATTGGAATCCATCGGGAGAGCGATGCCTTTTTCATCACGCTTCGGTCTCGGTTTCCAGTCATAGAGTTTATTGAGATCGGTTAAATGGGGAGGATACTGCCAGTGCCGGAGACTGTCGAGGTAGGGTTGGATGAGGAGGTCTTCCTCCGCTGTCTGCTCAGGAACCTCGATTTGCTCCTTTTCCTCTTGCCAGATGAAGTGCTTTGATTCGCTATCATTGTTGAAGAGGTTGCGGGTGAATAACCCAAATCCATTTTTAGCGTTGTCAGTTGTCTGTTCTCGGTTATCCGTTAAAGAGGACCCTTGTTCGACAGAATCACCTCTTAACTGGTGACTGTTAACTGACGACTGATGACCATTCTTAGGTTCGGTATCTTCTTCGGCAATACGACTGACGACAACTTCAGACGGTGAACAGAGGGCAATGATAAAGATGATCCCAGTTTTTAACAGCAGACTTTGCGTTTTTAAGGTTAACTGGTTTACAAATTTCGACAATTTTTTAACTTTCCTTGCGGTTAAACATCATGCACTTGGACTTTAACGTACCTTTCAGAGAATCCGCCTACAACGTATGAGGTTTAATAAAATATTTGGGTAATTCTATGTTCCCCCAAGCCCGGTAGGTGCGGTTTCCTAACCGCACCGGGCATCAGTAAAAATTACCCGATTAAATTCTTAATCTTCATTTGTTGTAGACTCAGCGATTTGGTCAATGATTTAACGATAAATTGCGTCTTCCTGTTTACATCAGTTTTAATAGTTGTCAGTCGTCAGTTCAGATATTTTAGCAAATTCAGTGCGAAGCTGCACATCTTTTTTCTATTGACAGCTTTGACCCCTTAAGATAAGATGATGGATATTTCAAACAATGGAGGAAATTACTGTGCGAAAACTATTTATTCTCGGGATGGTTTGTTTAATGGCGATTCCAATGATATTTGCATCTATCAGCGATGCAGCAATTGATACGAAAAATATCGTTGGCGTATGGCTCTTTGATGAGGTTGATAACAAAGACATGTCTCCCGATTCTACGGGGAACGGCAACGACGCTGAATTGTTGAAAGGTGCCGAATTGGTAGATGATGGGAAATTCGAGAAGGCGTTGAGTCTCTCCGGTGACGACGATTTCCAAGTCGCAACGGTCGAAACTTCAAAGAGTTTGGACAGTTGTGCTGAGACATATACCGCGACGACCTGGGTGAAACTCAAGAAAAAGGAGAAAGTCGTCCTTGGCGGTTGCTGTAATGACGACCACGCCATCATTAATTTCATGTATACCTGCTTGTTGAACATCTTCGGACCCGGAAGAGGCGGTGGGCACGGTAAGGTTGAAATCGGTAGTGGGCAGCTTGCACCGGCATGGGTTGCAGGTCCAACGCTCGTCAATGACGATAAATGGCATCATATCGCCTTCACTTATGATGGTAAGAAAATGATCGCCTATGTAGATGGCAAAGTGGATGCACAAGCCAATACGGGTGGTGTTTTTGGATTGACAGGACAAGCTCTCAATATTGGCGGTATGCCGGATCAGCGACCCGGATGGGGGCTCATGGACGATGTCGCTATTTTCAATACCGCGTTAAGTGAAGCCGAGGTCAATGACATCATGAACGAGGGACTTGGTAAACTCTTTGGGTTTACGCCTGTATCACCAGAAGGTCGTTTGGCAACAGTGTGGGCACGCGTCAAGTCGGAGCATTAAGGAGAAATTAGCGGTTTTCTTACAACCAAACCGATAGCCTGACATCAGCGCAGGCGGATTTAGGGGATGCGAGTGAAAGTTGGAATAGACGTTGTTCCTCCGCAAGGAAAAATTAAAAGAAGTGCGATTATTGGCTGTGGGGGTAGGGCTTATGGTCATGCGAATGCCTATCAACACGTTTCGAGCGGCGAGTTAGTCGCGTGTGCTAACCGTTCGGATGTCGCCCGACGTGAAAAATTCGCCGAGACCTTCGGTATCACCGGCTATGCAAATGCCGAACAGATGCTCCGCGTAGAGCAACCTGATTTAGTTCACCTCGTCGCAATGCCTGACCAGTGGCGTGAGCTGATGCCGATGGTATCGGAATTGGGGGTTCCGGCGTGCCTCGTTGAGAAACCGATTGCTTGTGGGGTCGAAGACTGGCGTTTTTTATCTGAGTTGGAAGCGAAGACCGGTACAAAATTCGGGGTCGGCAAACAGTACCGGTGGCATCCCGACTTCACCCATTGCCGGAAGGCAGTCGAGAGCGGTGAATTGGGAGAGATTCGCTTTTTAGATTTTTCGTGTGGGATGAACCTCACCGCCCAAGGCACGCATATCATTGATTGGGCAATGTCCTTGAACAACGATTCACCTATTGTCAGGGTCTTCGGCACTGCGAGCGGGACTGAGTCGCTTGATGGCGACTATCCTGCTCCCGATACATCGTCGTGTCAGGTCTTATTTGAAAACGGGGTCTATGGGATGTGGAACACCGGCTCTACCTCTCCACGCGTCATAGACGACGATACGATCTACAAGCACTGTCGCGTCGCCGCATACTGCGAGAACGGGCATGTCCTCTTTGAGGAATTCAACAGGTGGGAAATCGTCACGCCTCGGTTAACCGAGAACGGTGTGCAGACCCCCGAGTCGTGGCGCGCAAAAAACGACCTTGCCCAAGCCAACTTGACACAGGCGATGTTCGACTGGATTGAAGACGATACCCATCCCGTCGAAACGAATCTAAAACGCGCATTGCACCAGTTCAATGCGATTTTGGGCATCTATGCGAGTGCTATTTCTCACCAACCGATTAACATCCCTTTTGACCCGTCCTCAGATTTGGATTCACAGTTTCGCGAGGTTTTAGAATATTCCTGACCTCGCACGCCATACCGAAATTTGACAAATTCTGCATTTTATGCTATACTATTAATTGGCTTTGTTGTTAGAATAAGCACGGGAATTTTGACGCTATAGGAGTGCCAATTTGTCTACGCCAAATACGGTTTCTTCAGAACCGTCCATCCGCATCGCGCCATCTGTGATGTGTGCGGATTTATGCAACTTGGAAACGGATATTCGGGAATTAGAAGCCGCTGGTATTAATATGCTCCATTTTGATTTAATGGACGCGCATTTTGTCCCGAATATGCCGATTGGACTTGCACTTATTCAACAATTACGTGCAAAGACAGACAGCACTTTTGACATTCACCTCATGGTAGAGGACAACGATTTCTTTGTTGATGCGGTCGCTGAGATTGGTGTTCAGCAGATAGCCGTTCACGTTGAGTCAGCAACGCATCTTGATAGAACGTTGTCTCTGATTCAAGCACACGGGATCAAGGCAGGCGCTGCGCTCAACCCAGCAACGCCGTTTTCTGCATTAGATTATGTTCTGGAACGGCTCGATTTTGTGCTGGTTATGACGGTGAATCCGGGGTTCGCAGGACAGAAGTTAGTACCGGCGACCCTCCGAAAAATCGCGGAATGTCGTGCTTTTTTGAACGAACGGGGTGTAGATTTACCCATTGAAGTTGATGGCAACGTAAGTTTTGAGAATATCCCGAAGATGGTATCTGCGGGTGCAGATATTTTGGTCGGCGGAACCAGTAGCGTTTTTCAAAAGTCGGGTTCACGGCTTGAGAACATTCAGCAGGCACAGAAAGCAATTGCCCTTGGGCTTGCAGAACGGGACTGACATCGAAAGCCAAGCATGCAACAATACACAGAAACACGCAGAAATGCCCAAGCAAAGACCCCTATCAAAAACACGCATGCGACTCGAACACAGAAAACGTGAAGTTCCAAATTACATTACTTACCCGCAAGGTATAATTAAAAAAATGCAGGCACTCGTTCTTCATGGAGTTGGAGATTTACGATTAGAACAAATTCCAGTGCCGCAACTCGCTGAAGGCGAAGTGCGCGTCCGAATCGGGTTCTGTGGGGTCTGTGGTTCCGATATTCCGAGAATCTTTGTCAAAGGCACCTATAGTTTTCCAACCGTCTGTGGGCACGAATTCGCGGGTGTTGTGGAGACATGTGGTCCTGGCGTTGAGGACTTCGCGCCGGGAGACCCTGTTGTCGTTTTTCCATTGCTCTGGTGTGGCAGTTGTCCAGCGTGTGAACAGGGGAAATATGTCCAATGCCATGATTACGACTATCTCGGTTCACGGAGCGATGGTGCTTTCGCTGAATGTGTCGTCGCACCGAAGGCGAACTTGATACCTGTGCCGCACGGGGTGACGCTGGAAGAGGCATCAATGACAGAGCCTGCCGCAGTCGCACTACACGCCCTCCGTCGTGTTCAGACCTCGCTTGCGGGAAAGGTCGTCGCTATCTTCGGTGCCGGCCCGATCGGGTTAATGGTAGCACAATGGGCGAGAATCATGGGCGCGGCAGAGGTATTGCTTTTTGATATTATTGCGGAGAAACTGGAACTGGCGAAGCAACTCGGTTTTGACAAGGTCTTCAATAGCACGACTGACGAACCAATTGAGATTGTGAATGCATGCACTGATGAAAAGGGTGCGCATGTTTGTATTGAGGCAGCGGGGGTTCCGGCTACCTATCGGAGTGCTTTAGGGAGTGTTGGACGCGAAGGGAGTGTCGTTTTACTTGGTAATCCCGCTGCGGATGTGACGCTACCGGCATCTCTTATCTCGCAATTGATGCGGCGTGAAGTGTCTATTCTCGGGACTTGGAATTCCGATTACAGTGCAGCAGGCAACGACGATGACTGGCGTAGTGTACTCCAAGCGATTGCCGCTGGTATGCTAACGCTCACGCCCCTCATAACGCACAAAGTTCCGTTGGTTGAGAGTGCGGACATGTTACAGAGGATGCGAGACAAAAGTGAGTTTTACGCGAAAGTCTTAATTCATCCATAAAGAAAAAACCGAAACCCGTAGCCTGTAATGAAATGGAAGGCGGATTTAAGGAACGAACTTCATAGTTTTAACGCCTGTCATTTAACCGCAAGGAATAATTAAAGACCCTATTTCTCTATGACCGAAACCCGTAGCCCGTAATGTAATGGAGGGCGGCGTTAAGAAAGGCACGTCAAAGTTGAAACCCGTGTCGTTTAACCGCAAGGAAAATTAAAAATATGAAAGCGGCTATACTTGAAAGTCTTGATAACTTGAGTGTGCAAGAGGTCCCTGAACCCGAAATTGACGATGATGCCGCTTTGATGCGAATTGAATCGGTCAGCATCTGTGGCTCCGATGTTCGTATTCTCCATCACGGAAACCCAAGAGTCAAACCCCCTACCATTATTGGGCATGAAAATTCCGGTGTCATCGTTAAAACAGGCAAAAATGTGACGCGCGTCAGAGAAGGCGATCGCGTTTCAATCGGTGCGGATGTCCCGTGTGGGCAATGTCGTTGGTGCCGCGATGGACTCGGAAACAACTGTGCCATCAACTACGCCATTGGTTACCAGATTCCCGGTGCTTTCGCAGAATATATGAAACTCCCCCGTCTCGTTTTGGAGGAAGGACCGGTTACCCCTTTCGATACGGCGCTCAGTTTTGATGAAGCCGCACTTGCTGAACCGCTCGCGTGTGCTATCAACGGGCTTGAACTCGTTAACATGTCTCTGGGGAAGACGGTCGTTATCATCGGTCTTGGACCGATCGGATGTATGATGATTGACCTCGCTCGGGTGATGGGGGCGACGAAGGTGATTGGTGTCCAACGCAGCAGACTCCGAATGGAGATCGCAAAGTTCTATGAAGCAGATGCTTATATCGCCTCCGAAGAGGAAGACGTGATTGAGAGATGCAAGGAGGAAACGGAGGGTGAGGGACCTGATATCGTCGTTACGACGTGTGGTTCTGTTGAGGCACACGAACAAGCGGTTGAAATGGTAGCGCACCGGGGATACGTCAATCTGTTTGGTGGGTTGCCGAAGACCATGCGTCCGATGAGCGTCCTCTCCAATGTTATTCACTATAAGGAATGTTTTGTGACAGGTTCACATGGCTGTGTACCACGACACCATGAGTTGGCGGTCCGGCTCCTTGAAAAAGGGTTAGTGCGTGTGAAACCCCTCATCACACACCATTTTCCGCTTATTGAGATTGACAAAGCGTTTGAGGCAATGGAATCCCGACAGGGAATGAAGATTATGATACACCCGCATCAGGAGGAGGGAAGAAAGACGTAATGCACGATTTTTCGCGATTTATTCGAGACATACCCGATTTTCCGAGAGCAGGTATTATATTTAAAGACATTACCCCACTTTTGGGAAATCCAACTGCTTTTCATAGGGCAATTGACGAATTCGCACTCCGTTATAAATTGGAAGCGGTTGATGTTGTTGCCGGAACTGAGGCGCGCGGTTTCATTTTCGGTGCTGCGCTCGCGTATCGGTTGGGTGCTGCTTTTGTGCCTATCCGAAAGAAAAGTAAGTTGCCTTATCATACGTATGAAGCGATATACGATCTTGAATACGGTAGTGATATAATGACAATTCATCAAGATGCGTTCTCCAAAGACAGTAGAGTGCTAATATGTGACGATCTCTTAGCGACGGGTGGGACACTTGCCGCCTCTGTCGAACTCATCGAAAAATTGGAGGGACACATTGTCGGTATTGCTATTTTAATTGAGTTGACCGAACTCAATGGTAGAGATCAGATTCCGGATTACGATATTTTTTCGCTCATTAAATATTAGGATGAACGCGTGCGCCTGTAGCTCAGGGGATAGAGCAGGGGCTTCCTAAGCCTCGTGTCGGGGGTTCGATTCCTCCCAGGCGCGTTTTTAACGTTTGTGTTGTCAAAATCTGACCGTGATAACCGTGATGAAAGCGGGTTTTGATAGCACGCATCGGTAGCCTGCAACACCGGCGCAGGCGGATATACGAAAAGGAACTTCAAACCTGAAACCGACCTATCCGAACCGCAAGGTAAAATTAAAAAGCCGCAAGGAATAATTAAAAAATGTACAGATTCAGTATCTGGAAAATAGTTTTAATCTTCGGGGTCTTTCTGTTTTCCGTACTCTACCTCATTCCTACCCCGGATAACTTCTACAATCCCTTGTACGGAAACTTACCGCTCTGGATGCAGGAAAAACTCCCACCTTTTGAAGTCACTGAAGACAATGCTTTGAAGGTAAATCTCGCGGATGTCGAGTACCCCGAAGGCATCAATTTCCAGGATGCAACCTTTGAACTTCAGGATATCTTCCGAGTCCACTTAAGGAAACTTGAACTTGAAGAGACGCGTGATTATGAATTTGATACCACTGAAGCACGCGAATTTTATGTGCGACTCATCTCGGAGAAGGCACGTCAGAACCCACACGCAACACTTGACAATTTGCACCTATACGGCAGCCTCCCAACCGTCCTGCGACGGCTCATACCCGATAACCGATTGAAGTTAGGATTGGATCTCAAGGGGGGGGTACACCTCGTCCTTGAAGTAGATTTAGAGACCTCCAAAACAGAACTGCTCCGTGAACATACGCTCTCGATTCCCGAACGACTTCGCACAGACGATATTTTGTGCCGAGAGGTTAAACAGATAGAAGGACAAGACACACTAAACGTGTTCGTCGGAATCCCTTCCAGACTCCGGTCGGATGCTGATGGAAAAACAGAATACTTGGAAAAAGCCCAACGTTTCCTCAACGAAATCGAGTTTTTTGAAGAGGCACAGGTCGGCGCGGAAACGGAGACGCAGGTCACATATCAGTTAACGCTCAGCGAACGAGGCATTCAGAGGTATAGCGAGCAGGCGATCGAGCAGGTGCTTATTGTCTTACGAAACCGCGTTGATGCATTCGGGGTTTCAGAGCCTTCTATCCGACGAGAGGCGAATCACCCGAGAATCATCGTTGAACTCCCCGGTGCCAAAGACTCCTCGAAGCCATTACAGATCGTTAAGACCATGGGCAGGCTCGAATTTAAACTTGTTAAGAAATCACCGACGGGTGGCAGTTTGTGGAGCGGAACTTCGGATACACCGATACCGGATAATATCCCCGATGATAGTGAAGTCCGCTATCACTACGAGACCGGCAACTGGTACGTGCTTGAAAGCCCTGTTCTCCTGAGTGGTGACCGCATCAGCGATGCTGGACCCTCTACAGGCAGAACCAGTTTTGACATCGTCGTTTCAATGAGTTTTGATAGTGTCGGCAGACGCAAATTCGCGCAGGTCACAGGGGACCATATTGGAGAACATTTGGCGATTCTGCTTGATGGTAGAGTGCAATCTGCACCTGTCATCCAGGATCAGATTATCGGAAACGCTATTATTCAAGGAAATTTCACCTATGAGGAGGCGAGTTACCTTTCCAATATCCTGAAAGCGGGAGCGTTTCCAGTAGGTGTTCAGATCGCTGAGGAACGCACTGTCGGTCCCACACTTGGGCAGGAATCCATCAATGACGGTGTCCTTGCTGCACTCATCGGGTTGGGCGGGGTTCTCATCTTCATGGTGATTTACTACCGTTTATCTGGAATTGTTGCTATTACTGCGCTGGTCTTTAATATGTTCATCATCCTTGGAGCGTTGGCGGGTTTCGGCGCGGCCTTGACACTCCCGGGTATTGCTGGGCTTGTTCTGACGATCGGTATGTCTGTTGATGCAAATGTGCTCATCTTCGAGCGAATTCGAGAAGAATTGCGAACCGGCAAAACCGTCTGGTCGGCTATCACAAGCGGTTATCAACGGGCATTTATAACAATTTTAGATGCCAATCTTACGACCTTCTTTACCGCACTGGTCCTCTATCATTTCGGGACGGGTCCGATTAAAGGGTTTGCGGTAACGCTCGGTATCGGTATTCTCGCGAGTATGTTCACAGCGATTATTGTTACACGTGAGATATACGGTTTGACGATTGGAAATAGAGACGTGCAGAAACTCAGCATTTGAGGGTTATCGGTTGTCAGTTATCAGTCGTCAGTTAAGAGGTTGGTTTGTATAACACCAAAGCGCGTAGCTCGTAATGAAATGGAGAGCGGATTTGGGAATGGCACGTCAAATTTGAATCTCACGTCATTTAACCGCAAGGAAAAATTAAAAAATGGAATTACTTAAAAATACAAACTTTGATTTTATCAGCAAACACCGAACAGGATTTGTCTTCTCAGCGGTAATCATCGCTATCGGTTTGATTTTCCTCGTGATTCATCAAGGCCCCAATTTCGGAATTGATTTCCGAGGGGGCGTTAAGATCCAAGCCAAATTCAACAGGGCAGTCACTGAAGCCGAGTTGCAAGCCAAACTCACTGAAATCGGCTATGAACGTGCCACAATCCAGACAGATGCGAGCAAAAATGAAGCATTCGTTTCTATGGGACATCGTCCTGAATTTCAGGGACAAGGCACAAGTGTCGGAAGAATTCTCACAGATGCCTTACTTGAGGGTGGAGACGGTTGGCAGGCACTCGCTGGCGGTGTCAATATTTCTGAAGTCGGACCGAGTGTCGGACGCGACCTTAAATTGGCGGCACTCTGGTCGGTGCTTGGCGCGATTGCGATTTTATTAATATATATCTCTTGGCGGTTTGAGTTCCGTTTTGCCATCGGTGCAATCGCCGCGCTTGTCCACGATGTCCTTATTACCTTGGGTGTCTTTGCTGTTCTTTCAAAAGAAATTAATCTACCAACTGTTGCCGCATTCCTTACGATTATTGGCTATTCGCTCAACGATACAATCGTCGTATTCGATCGAATTCGGGAAAATACACAGACCTTACGTGGCACTGACTACGTTGCGGTTTTGAACAGAAGCATCAATCAGTCGCTGAGTCGAACCGTTATCACCTCTTTGACTACGTTGTTTGTTGTTCTGGTTATCTTCCTCATCACGGGTTCGGGCGAGGAGATTAACACGTTCGCCTTGGCACTCATCGTCGGTATCCTGGTAGGGACCTACTCTTCAGTATTCATCGCAAGTCCGATCCTGTATCTCTGGAACCGCGGACGCCCGCAAGAAGCTTCATGAAAATATTGGTTTTGAGTCCTTATACAACGGGGCAAAAATATAAACTGGATAATCTCCTTCGGGGTGAAGACTGCGGTCCGCCTGAGCATCTTGAGCGACGCATAAAAGAATTATGTGGTTACAACGCTGAGGGTTGGTATCATGAAGATAGAGACTACAGCGCGCCCGCTGGAGAGATGTTCACTGGACCTTTGAATACCCAATTACGGGCAGGCTTGAAACAAATTCGGGAACACGCGCAATACGGTGAGACGACGCTGGATCTGTATTTTCCATGGTATTTCTGCCGCGTTGACGGAAAAAAGAGTCCTGTTAACGAAGCGGATGTTATTGTGCCTTTTGATACTGCACCCCTTCACGAGCTTGAGGTTTTAGAGTTTGGTGAGAGTGGTATCCCTGAACGGACAGTAGATTTAATCGAGCGTTACGATCTCGCCTTTTCACTATTGAGACCCGACGATATTCTATCGCTGCAACGCGTTTTTGAGGTAGAGCGTGCGACACCGCTAATTTTCTTGCTTGCGAAGAGTCACAAACACGTCGTGAACGAAGAATTGCCGAATCTCCACGTTGTTGAAACTGGCAGAGCCTTGCAGAAAAGTCTTCGCACCACAAATTGGGCGCTGAAAGGGGTTGTGTTGAGAAGATTGTGTGAAGCCGCCTGCCGTGATGGCTTCGATGTGTTTGAGCAAGTCAAACAAGACCCTCAGCGGTTACTGGAAATCGTACGTAGGTAGTAAAGAAGGGATGTTGTAAAAGGACAAAAGAAGATGAGCCTTCCAATACCTGTTACCAATGACAGTTCGCGCCGCATTATCGGCGAATCCGCACCGATGCAGGCGGTTTTACGCCAAGTCGCGCAGGTCGCACCAACGAAGGCGACTGTCCTCATCACAGGCGAAACAGGTGTTGGGAAAGATGTCATCGCACAGGCGATCCACGAAAGTAGTCCCCGTAAAAACCGACCCTTCAAAGCCGTCAACTGCGGCGCGTTCTACCAAGACCTTCTTCAAAGTGAACTTTTCGGACATGAGAGGGGATCTTTTACGGGAGCAACCAGCCAACGCCGCGGTGTGTTTGAACAAGCCAACGGCGGCACGCTGTTTTTGGATGAGGTCGGCGAAATGTCGCCTGAAGTGCAGGTGAAATTCCTACGGGTCCTTGAGACACAGGAATTCACACGGCTCGGTGGCGAAAAAAATATTAAAGTGGATGTCCGAATTATCGCTGCCACGAATATTGATCTTGTGACATCGGTGAGACAAAAGAAATTTAGGCAAGACCTCTATTACCGACTGAACCTCTTTCGTATCCAGATTCCACCCCTCCGCGATCGGCGCGAGGATATCCCGCTTTTCGTCTCCGCGTTCGTCTCTGAATTAAGCGCGGAACACGGTAAACCCATTACCGGTATAACCCAACAGGCACTCAATTATCTCCAAAATGCTGACTGGTTCGGTAATGTTCGTGAACTGAGAAATGCCATAGAAACCGCCATTATTTTGTCCACTACCGAGGAGTTACAACTGAACGATTTCCCATCGGACTCGGAATCTGAGCAGGTTGCTTTACTGCCTGTGCCAGCCGCTGGCACGCAACTCGCACCTACACAGGTGATTGACGCTCCCAATGAAGAATCTGAACTTCTGAATGTGCCGGGGAGTTCCTTGCAGGTTGTTGATACCACTGGTAGTGCAATCGCAACAGAAAACATAGCGATTTACAAGACGATCCTTGGGCTTATTCTCTCGGCAATCCGTCTGCTTGAGCCAACTGCTGCCACGAGCGATGAGATGCCGTTCCTAATACCGGATGAAGATACCAGCTGGATGCAAATTAGCGAAGCGGACGACGCTGCGGACGTTCTCAAAAAAGCGTTGGAGATCCTTTCAGCGATAGCCAAAGTGCTTGAAAATCGTGCACAGAATGGAGTTTTACCAATCGCTGCGCCGGTGGAGCAGCGCGGTAGTTCACAGGCACCAGGCGAGTATCTACCTGTTCTTGACGATGAAGAAATCATCGGCAGGGTCGGTATGACAATGGCGGAAATTGAGCGAGCCGCTATCCAAAAGACACTTGCAGAAGTCGGCGGTAACAAAACGGAGGCGGCGAAAATTCTTGATATCGGGGTCCGAACGCTGCACCGAAAGTTGGACGCTTACAGACAGGCGGTCGATAAGGCAGATAAATAAGCGATCCGGTTTCACACAAATAGATCCCTAACTTTACACTGAAACCCCTGAATCACATCACCACCTGCAAGGATGTCATCTCCACGCAAAACGGTCATATCCGCTGGAGACCGGTACACTTCTACGGTTTCTCGACGCGGATTTACAACCCACACCATTGCACACCCCGCATTTAGCCATTCGTCTACCTTTTCTGCGACTTCCGTGTAGGTATCGCCTGGAGAGATGACTTCAACCGCAAGATCGGGTGCTCCATTCCAGTATCCCTTTGAAATACCCTGTTCATCAATTGTGGCTTGCCGAACAAACGCAGCATCTGGTGCGCGTATGGTGTCTGGATTTTGGGCAATCTTAAATCCTGTTTCGGCACCACAGACATAGCCTAATTTATGTTTTTCAACATGAGCGTCAAGGTGTCTTCCAATTTTAGCCGATCGGATTCCGCGTTCAAATCCAGCGGGTGGCATTCTACGTATGACTCCTTTCACCAATTCGTACCGATACCCATCATCCGGCTGTTTCCACAGGTCTTCGGCTGTTAAAAGTGTGTGTTGAGCAGATAGCAGTTTTGATTTTGATTGGTTCTGTTGTGTTTCTGCCATTTTGCCTACCTCTTAGTTTTGTGCGCTGTAAAAAATCGCATTGAAAAGCAGTTTGAAGGTCCCCTGGGATTGTCCGCGATGCTGTGGTTTGAAACCGAAAAGAATCACGCGTCCATCGCCTAAGATAACTTCCAGAAGTGCTGCTTTCTGACGAATCCGTTTCTCGCCTTCGAGCCACCCACTCATCAACGGATTGAACTCGGGATAGGTCGCTATGACATTCGCGCCACCCCGTCCCGCTTCAAAAACATGTCCAAATTTAAAAAAGATTGCCATCTCTGGGTCCAGTCCGTGTCCAATGGGGTGTTTCGTGTCTATCCGAACCCGTAATAAGGAGCCAGGGCAGAAAAACGCTCCTTCCTTCGGTTGATTCTCTTTCTCGACCACACTAAAGATACCCTTTTCACTAAGCCCAAAGTATTTCAAAGGGAGTTCCGACGCACGATTCAAACAGATAAGCGTCCCTCCGTCCTCCACGAACGCTCGTAGATTCGCTAACCCTTCTGTCCCGATTCCACCGACATACTCTGGCGGTAGTTTCCCTGTTGCATGCCCCTTCAGAATACCGGAAGCACCGAAATCCGGCAGAATGATTGCATCGTAGCGCGCCGCCAAATCCCCCGCACGTATTTCCGCGTTCGTGAGAGTGCTGTAGTTGAACTCATGTGTATCCAGAACCCAGCGTGTCCAACCTTCGTCCATATTTGCTGTCCACGGTTTATACAGACCGAGACGCGGGGCATTTAACCGTGAGAATTCTCGACTGGAGACTTCTGCGTCGATAGATGCATCGGCGTGGATGTGGATACCGAATTCTGATGCGAGGGCTTGTATCTCCGCTCTCTGTTGGGACGGTGGTTCTACTGTTCTAATTAGGATAACACCACGCGGAAGCGTTTTACCGGCGAGTTTTACGTCCCGTTGTGCTGAATAGAGTGTGTATCTCGGATTATCGTCTGCGAATTTTGCTTGAAACAGACGATTGAGAGCAATCGCTTCGGTGTTCGTTCGATTCTCAAACAGGTAACCCGTCGGTTCAGCGGCACCTTCTAACGTCCCTTCCACTTCAGGAGGTGCAGTCAGTTTCCTTAAATCCGCCTCAAAAGGATGCACAACAGCGATTGTTCTCACCCCCATCTGTAAGGGCAGCGTCCATCCGGCTATATCGTAGGGACGTTCGGGCGGCGATTCCGGAGAAGGGCGACGTTCCGGATAGCGTTGCACCTCGAGTAGATCCTTCGCGTGTGCCCGAAACGGTTGGGACATTGACACAACATAGGTGTCCCCCGGATATTCTACGCCATCGGCGATAAACGGGGCATTCGCTTGATGAATCTCTACCCCGCCACGTCGCAGAATATCTAACATCTTGAGCGTTGTGTGGAGGTCGCGTTGGTGTGTCGGAATCAGGAACGCACGTGGCGGTTCATCTGTCCCTTTCGCTATAGCGTTGAGTCCCATCTTGTAAAAGTTCGTCTTCAGCGTGCCCCGATGCTCCGCGGCGAAAGAGAGAATTGACAATGCCGCTGCTTTCTCATATTCTACGATGTCTCGCAGTCGCCACCAACCGCCGGGCCACGGTTCAGGAAAGTTTGTGCGGAGTGCATATTTATCAAGCCCGCGTCGGTAGCCTTTCAAGGTATGATGCGGTTGGAAAATGGGTGTTGCTATCTCTACGCGTGCCGCTTCCGTCAAAATACCCACCATATTGTGGCGATAGGGGACCGTCCGAAACCCGCCGTGCCACCATGTATCGTAAACAGCACTTGAAAGCACACCCGTAAACCCTTCACTCGTCAAATCGAAAGCGAGTTGCGCCCCGATAAGTGAAAGCGTCCGTTGTAAAAGGGGCGGAATGTTCGGGTTGACTGGCTCAAAATACGGTGGAATCACAAACCGAGGTCCGCGATAACTCATCTCATGAACGTCGTAGACGACCTCCGGGAACCACTTCTCGTAAAGCACCTCCGTCAATATCTGCGTCTCTATCTGTGTGAGCATAAACCAATCACGGTTGTTATCGTGCCCCGTGTATTTGTGGTACAACCACGGGATTTCCGACCCTTCGTAAGGCGTGCCGACAGTGCGATTATACCAATCTACCACGATGTTCAAGCCGTCCGGATTCGCCGAGGGGATGAGCAGAATTATAACGTTTTCAAGAATCTCTTTGATTTGTGAGGTCTCAAGGGTTGCGAATTCATGTGCAAGTTCCATTGACATCTGTGAAGAGGCGATCTCTGTGGAATGCAAGTTACAATTAATCAGGACCACTGTTTTACCTTCCGCCGCAAATGCATCCAATTCTACCGTGTTATCTTCATTTATCGGAGCATTGGGCAGCGCGAGTTTCCTTTGAATCTGCTGGTAGTGTGCCAAATTCTCTAAATTCTTTGGTGCGGAAATCACCAGCATCAGAAAATCGTTATCCTCTGTCGTTTTTCCAAGTTCTTCTAACAGAACCCTATCTGAGTTCGCTGCCACATGTCGCATGTAATCAGACACTGTCTGCCATCCTGCCACCTGATAGTCGGAACCGACTCGAAATCCGAGCATCTCCTCAGGGGGTATCAGTTGTGCATGGACCGGTGCCTGTAGGGACACAACGCACATTATTATGAGCAACACACTCCGTATACGCCACACGGGTATGGTATCAGTTTTCTGAGAATCTATTGTGGGAGGGATTTGTAGTCCCGATTTTCGATGAACCGGAGATGTGAAATTGGCGTGAGAGAATCCAGAGATTTTCATGAACGGTTCCCTTTCTATAGACATGTGCGGTTTAATTTTTCGTTCTTCTTTATGTTTTTAACGCGTGACAGCAAGTATAGCCAAAACTGGTACACGTGTCAAGTTGTTACACAAACAGGGTGTGTAAAGTTTTTGTCAAAGAGATAAGGTGAAAAAGTCTGTTGAGGAAAAGTGTGAAAGTTGGTATCCTTTCCTAAAAAAGTTATGATGAGTTTCATAGGAGAGAATACCAATGTTTAGTGTATCATTAGCACA
>JAJEDB010000060.1 GCA_022821725.1 Candidatus Poribacteria bacterium
GTTGACAGCAGCAGGGGCGGAAGTGTAGGGCCAGCCTTTGCGGTAGGTCTTTACGAGGAACGTATAATTCCCGGGCTTGAGCCCTTGGTAGGTAACGGAGGGTCCCCGATGTTCTGATGTGTCTGTTGTAGCAAAAGTTTGTGTAACGGTATCCTGTAGGAGACGCGTCGGTGTCTGCCTGGAGCCCCGGGTCCAGCCGTTTGCGCCAAGTCCAAGGAGCTTAAATTCGTAGGTGAGGTGGTGTCGGAGTCGGAGCGGGTTGATACCTTCAAAGTTGAATGTGATATCCTTAACACGGGAGGCAAAATCAAAGCCGGTCTCTGGAATGCGCGCATAGGTTTTGTCGGCTTTCACTGCTATAATGTTACAGAAAGGAAGCGCACCATCAGTCGGCGTGTAACGGGTTATGCCCCCTTCGGTTGCGAACCAGATAGGGCCCTCGCTTGATTGATGGATGTCAGAGATATTGTTATGTGCAAGTCCATCTCTCGTTGTAACGGGAGTGAACGTTTCGCCATCGTATCGGACAGCACCCCCACCCCAGGTCGCAAACCAGATATGGCCCCTGTCATCCTCAATCACATCGCGCAGGTCATTGACAAGGAATCCATCTTTGATGCCGTAGGTTTCAAGTGTGGTGCCATCGTATCGGACCGCGCCCTGCTTTGTAGCGAGCCATAACACGTGTGCATCCGTGAGCAGCGCAGCGTTGATTTCAGCAACGCTGACTTTTTCTTCGAATTTTTCTTCGTAGATAAGCTGTGTGCCGCGGTATTTCCTGAGACGATCCGAAAAGATAAAGGTCGTCTCCGCTGCGTCGGCACTTTCCCATATTGCGATAGGAGGCGTATTGAAAACACCTTCAATCGCGGTCGGCTCCTTCAAGTTTTCAGTATCCCAATATATTAGCTGCTCTTCCTCACTGTTGAAAAACCATTTCGGGGCAGCGTTCTCAGAAGATGCCTCTGATCCCACGTTCGGATTCGGTACACGCAGCGGTTTTATCTTAGCAATCGTGATAATTTTGGGCAGCACAACTTTAGGGACTTTTTTTCTGTTTAGGTTCGCGTAGGATTGAACAGTCCCATCTTCCAAATAGCACCAAATGTTCCCATACTTGTTCGTATGCACGTCGATAATTGTCGAAGGACCGTGTTTAATCACTGGAACATATTTAGATTGTTGTGAGTTTTGAAATTGAAAATTGCGCGTTCCGTGTGGAGATACCCATTTTAACCCTTCTGGATACGGTTTGAATAGCCACCCGCCAAAGGCGATGCATGGATCTTCAGAGGCAGATATTAAAATCTGCGGATGCCTACCCTGATTGCCTTCTGTTTGGATCTGGATAGACAGCTGCCGGTATCCCGGCACCCTATCGGGATTAATAAGAAAACCTGCTCGGCCAAAGCGATCTTTAGCAAAAAAGGTGTAAAGCGTTTCAGTTGAGGTCTGCTCAGCCTTATTGATGAACCAGACCAAATCCGAATCGACAAAAAATCTGACAACTTCAGCAGCTTCACGTAGTTCCTCAAGTTCCGCCTCAAACACGTTTACTGGTTCCGCTTCAGGTCTTTCAATAAGTTTAAATATATCCTTACCGAACTCAGAGCCTGACTCAAGTGCAACTGGTTGTCCTGGGTGCAACTTCTTTTGGTAGAGAAACGTCCCGTCATAGTTCGCGATTCCACCGCGGATACTGAACCAAGGGTGGCTTCCGAATACTTGGCGGACCCTGTTGCTTCCGAGTACAGGGAGTGTTTTGAAGTTGACGAACGTAGAGTGCGGTTTGAAGACAGTGGCTCCATTATCGTGTCCAAACCAGATTCTTCCATCTAGACCTTGAAAAATAGTTTGTATATTGTCGCTGCCAAGACCGTTTTCAACAGTATAAGTTGTTGAGCCGTAGTCCGCACCGTATCGGTATATGCCAATCGGGGTTGCAAACCATAAGTTGCCCCGCGTATCCTGCATTTCAAGTGTTCCGGCGGCGAATTGACCAAATAGCGGGAGCTTCTTGGGTCCGTATGTATTCCACGCCTCGGTCTGTCTGCCATCACTGAACCAGATGCATCCATGAAAAGAATCGTGATGTAACTGACTATCATTTGAAATTCCGGGCGGCGTATTGGTTTGTTTTATGCTTCGTGGCTTTGGGTGCATTTGATGAACAGTTTTACCATCAAATCGGAGGAGAAGATTGGATCCAGCGAACCAGAGATCCTCGGTGCCGTAGGGACCCTGAGTGATATCGTGGATGGCAAAGTTACCATCTACGGCTGCGAAAACGGGGGCATGCTTCACAGTTTCTGTAATTTCATCCGTGGTATCACGCTGGCTATTCGCGCCTATCCGTTTGAATTGAGGATCAGAATCGGGATCGAAATTGAGGAGCAGCGCGCCTCCAGCGATACTGCCACCGACCCAGAATGTCTCGTCGCTGCTCTGAAAGAGAACGTTGATCGTTGCATCGGTCATCTCTGGAAGGCGGTAGTGTCTTGATTTAATCGTTTTTTCATTAGAATGAACGTGCCGCCCAATGGATATCCCGCTCTGCGTTCCTACGTAGCGTATGAGTTCCTGATTAGTGGCAGCCCAAATATCCCCGTTACTGTCACGCGTGAGGCATGTTGCTGTTCCAACTGTTTCAATAGCAGTCCCTTTGAAATAACCGACTGTGCCCTCCTGTTCCGTAGGCAAGCAGGTAAGAAACCAGACATGTCCCCATTTGTCCTCAAGGATTTTTCGGGTGATACCGAGCGATAAATCCCCTTCAAACCGAAATCGCTCAAAAGTCTCGCCATCAAACCGGGTGACCCCGCCGCTTTCAGAACCGAACCACAAGGCACCCCGGCTATCTTGAAAGATAACAGGGACAACAGGACCTACGAGTCCATCTGCTACCGTATAGGTGTGCATTTCTTCAGCATCGCCTCTACTACTACTGCCCCTGCCACTACCTTGCCTCATTACCGGCGCTGCGTCTGCTATCTGGCAAGGTTTACACAATGTAGAAAATACGATAACGACCACCACGAAAAACAATAGCCGCGCTCTGCTAAACCATCTCGGACAGATTAAAAAATGCAAAAAAGTGGATAAGTTCAGAATCATCTGTTGCCTTTCACTTGTAACCTATTTGCATCTGTTGAATAATCTCAGCTTTACTGAGTGCGCGATTGTAAATCCGTATCTCGTCAATCATACCAAGGAAATGACGGTCAGGTGCATTCATCGGACGATTATCGTGTGTGTTTCCTATCCGGACAGGTGCCGTATCTACTTTCCCTGGGAGGCGTGCGTTAATCAAGAGATTTCCAACGTTTTCACCATTTATCCAGAAACGTTGCCACTCTTTATCAATTTGTACAACAACATGTTGCCACGCGTTCAGGGCGACTTTCCCATCACTATCACTACTGATATGTTCACCCACACTCAGATGCAAGTAGCCTCCATCCTTTGTGTAAAAACTGTAAGACCTCGGATTGTTGGATTTACCAACAATTCCCTGCCATGCGGAGAAGCCTGGCCCGTGATGCCGCGGTGTATGGATCCATGCCATAATCGTAAAATCATCATTAACATTGAGCGTATCGTCGTGTGGCACCTCAACCCAATCGCTTCGACCATTAAATTTCAGAGCGTTACCGAACTTACCTGCTACCAATTGCGGGTTTCCAACTAAGGTTCCGTGATTCTGATATTGTGAATGGTCAATAGTAAGGTGCCCCTTAAGCTCATCAAATGAGAAGTGGAGAATCAATGAAGGGTCTATATCAGGTAGTGGAATATCGCTAACAGGTGCTTCCTTGATTTCTTGATGTCCGGGTTGACCTCCTTTTGGATCGGGCTTTGATATAATAGGTTCCCGCGTTTTATCTACAGACTTTTGCGTTGGCTTCTTTCCTTGTGCAAGATTCCATAAGAGCACCGTGTAATCCTTGCTACCGGACACGAGCGTTTCACCATCCGGACTGAACGCAACACACTTGACACTGCCGGAATGTCCCGTGAATGTTGCTTGGGGTTCTCCTGTAGCAACATCCCACAATCGGACTGTGAAATCATTGCTTCCGCTTGCAAGCGTCTTACCATCTGGGCTGAATGCAACGCTCAGGACACCTCCGGAATCTTCAGGGAATATTAATTTGCGTTTTCCTGTAGCAACATCCCACAACTTAACCACGCCTCCGTCTGCAATGGCAAGGGTCTCGCCATCCGGACTGAACACAACACTATAGATGTGAAAAAGTTCTTTAGAATATTCCCTGAGTGTTGCTTTAGGTTTTCCTATAGCGACATCCCACAATTGGAGTAAAATCCTATTACCATCGACAGTTTCAAAGTGGTGATTACTTTTTAGCCCATAAGATGCCAGTCTCTCATCACCACGGAGGTCCGCTTGGTACTGCCCAGTGTCAGCATCGCACAACTGGATGATGACACCAGAGCTTGCAAGAGTTTCGCCATCCGGACTGAACGCAACACACTCGGCACTTCTTGCCAGGGTCTCACCATCCGGGCTGAACGCGGCAATACGTTTGGGCCTGTGGGAGTGCCCAGTGAGCATTGCTTTGTGCTTTCCAGTGTCAGCCTCCAATAACCACACCGTGCCGTCTCGACTCGCGCTTGCAAGGGTTTCGCCATCCGGACTGAACGCAACACACTTGACATGTCCCGTAAATGATGCTTGGGGTTCTCTTGCAGCAACATCCCACAACTGAACCTCGCGCTCTTTTGCAATTGCCAGGGTTTCGCCATCCGGACTAAACGCAACACTTACGACACCTATGTCATCAACATCTGGACCTTTAAGGAAGAGTTCAATGAGTTTTTGGGGGTTCGTATCGGGATCCGCATCCCATAACCGCACTGTGCCATCCGATGGACCTTCAGCAATGAGGGCTTTGAGTTTTTGGGGGTTCGTATCCCATAACCGCACTGTGCCATCCGAACCTATAGTTGTGAGGGTCTCGCCATCCGGACTGAATGCGGCAATAAGTTCGGGCCCGAAGGGGTGCCCAGTGAGCGTTGCTTTGTGCTTTCCAGTGTCAGCCTCCAATAATCGCACCGTGCCATCTCGACTCGCGCTTGCAAGCGTCTTACCATCTGGGCTGAACGCAACATGAGTGACCGAGCTGCTCTGTGGGCCGAGCGTTGCTTTGTGTTTTCCTGTAGTGACATCCCACAATCGGACTGTGAAATCATCGCTTCCGCTTGCAAGCGTCTTACCATCTGGGCTGAACGCAACACTCGTGATCCCGGTAAAATGTCCCGTAAATGTTGCTTTGTGTTTTCCTGTAGTGACATCCCACAACTGAACCTTGCCATCTTGGCTTCCGCTTGCCAGTGTCTTACCATCCGGACTGAACGCAACACTTCTGGCATCTTGGAGTTCCCAAAACAACGTTGCCTTACGTGCGCCTATGGATTCAGTCCATAGTTTAAATAACCCTCCATAGGAACTCGTAGTTATGAGAGTCTTACCATCCGGACCGAACACAACGCTCGTGGGGAATCTGCCGACTTTGCCAACTTTGCCTTTGGTATCAACATCCCATGATTCGCCTGTGGCAACATCCCACAATTGGAGTGTGCCATCTGAACTCCCAAGGGTCTTGCCATCCGGGCTGAATGCAACACTCGTGATCGGGTCAGGATGTCCGGTGAATGTTGCTTGGTGCTCTCTTGTAGCAACATCCCACAACTGCAAACTACCATCACGGTTCCCAGAGGCGAGAAGCTTACCATCCGGACTGAATGCAACACTAAAAACAGCTCCATGTCCAGTGAGAAGGGAAACTTCCTGGCCAGTACGGACATTAATAAGCCAAACTCCGATCGAACTCGCTAAGGCGAGGTGCACACCATCAGGGGAATACGTTGGTTTTCTTTGACATATTCTGCCTTTGCCGAGGCGGGCTTTGGCACCCTCGGGCAACCCCAATTGCGTATGCGCTGCATATTCAGAGGAACTGTGGGGCAAACAAATGAAGAACACAGTAAAGACAATAGAAGTCAGGTTTAATACTGTTCTCATGAACGGAAACTCTCTTTTTTTAAACATTTACGAACCAATCAATTATCACCTCAGTTGTCACTTAACCAGAAATGTTGATTTAACCGCAATTAGCCATATTTCGTCATGTAAGTCCTATTGTATTTATGTTTTGTTTATAGATTCAAGTCCCCAACGAGTTTGTTGATGTGCTTATGCCTTCCCAGAAATTTTCTACAACCTCACTAAAATTGTAAAAAATTTGGATGAATGTCGGGAACTGAGTATCAACTCTATCTTCGTGCGTTTCAAAGAGCGTAACACCTTCGATCAATTTTTGTTTAATTGTTGATAGAAATGCTCTGTCCAAAACAAATAAAGTGTCTACAACCTCAAAGATGTCTGACAATTCATGTTGGGCATTCTCCTCGGATTTTTTGACCCAAAGATCAAGCCTGTCTTGTAGGATTTGTGACAAGTTTTCACTCTCTTGAATAGACTTCTGAGATCGCATCTCCGTAAATTTCTTGTTCATCTCGGTGTTGACGTTCTCGTTAGCCCCCATTCTTTTCGTGAGTTCCCAGAGTTCAGGAATCACTTCATTTATTAACGGGGTCAAATAAAACTCGTGGAATCTGTTGTGCGTTTCTATCGCTTTTTCCACTTTATACGGTGTCTTTAAACTTGGAGATTCGTCTGCAATTAGGCTTTGATTCTGCATCCCTTGGTCAAGAAGATGCGTATTTTCCATCTCTACGGACAAGTATAAGGCTGATACCCAACGCTGATATAATTTTCCCAATTCCACAGTGTCTTCTTTAGTGCCGACCCCTTTTTCTTTGAAAATCGGAAGGTGTAATCTGCCAATATAGTACATATCCTTGAAGGCATCAATGTCCAGCCTGTTCTTGTGGACCTTGACAAAGCTCCGAGTAGCGTCTAATCCGTAGTAGGCTTGCAAAATCATCTGTCCTCCCGGATGGATATGGTGAAAATCGGTTAAATCGTAGACTTTGTTATCAATGGCCATCCAGCATTGCTCTGTCGGATCATTCTTTTGTGCAAGCTCTGAGACGCTAATGCCTTCCTCAGTACGAGATGTGACAGCGGTGTTCGTGTAAACTTCAAGTTTGAGCACCCCTGTAGAAAATAATTTCGCCAGCCGGTGGGTTGCTCCAACTTCGCGTTCTGATGGGGATCCGGGTAAGTTTTGATAAAAAACGTTTTTGAGAGACTCGTAGGCGGCTTTAGCAAACTCAGTCCGGCCGCAGATATACACATGAGGTGTTGCATTCTCATTCTGTAAAAATTGCCAAATTTCCTTGTTGATGTTAGCATCTACCAAAAAATCCTGGATGTGCCCTCTCGTTCCTTCCTGATAAAGAAATTGACTCCCCGTTTCCAAAGTTCTCTTCATGTCAACTTGAATATCTTCTCGCGAGAATTTGACAAACAGCTTGAGTCGCTTATTTACGCAGGCATGAAGAAGATCTTCCTGATAGTGAAAATGTGCTCTGGAACGTGTAAAAAACATAAGAGACATATCTCCGGCTTCTGGGTCTTTCAATCGTTCCAGAATGAATGCGCGAAACGGACTTATTCCTGTTCCACCTGCGATCATCAATATCGGAGTTCGTTTGTCAAGTGGTAAACTGAACCTGGGCGGATGCTCAATCCGAAACGAGATAGGTCTTTGGCTGTCTAAATCATCCGTCAAAAATTTGGAAGCCGTGCCGTATTTCATTTCTCCGTTGGATTGATATTCTACCACACCTACCGTCAGATGTAGTTCTGAAGCACCATCGGTTTCATCAGCCTCCATTGCAGACGAAATTGAGTAGTCTTTGAAATTTAGGGGAGGAACGACCCGGGAGAGGTAGCCATTCGCAGTTGGTTCTGTGTCGATCAGTGTCCGTGGGTCAAAGCCTTCGCGGCTCAATTGGTTCAGCACTTCCCAAAGTTCCCAATTTGTGGTCGTCTGATGACGCAGCTCTTCAGCCAAAAATTTACTTTTATGAACCATATAAAGGGAGTGCGCAATGAGGGGATGAACTGGCCTTATCTGGGCATACCGCAAAAACACTTCCAACGGGAGAGACACATCTGCAAACCCCAAACGCGCTATCATTGCTTCTTGCCACTCTTCAGATAAAACAATTTCTGCCTCAGTCTCGCGTGCCCTTAAAGCCTGCAGCGTTTTACGGATAAGTGCCTCGGTGTTTCCAGGCAAAATTAGGCAGCGGTCCCCTGGTTCGTATTTTATACCGGTTCCTTCTACATCTAAAACCACATGTTTTACGTCTGGAGCCCCTGCTGCGTGGGTTTGGCTGACCGATTTGATGTAAGCGAAATGAGTGCTTTCGGGGAAAGAGTCGGTGCGTTCTAAACGGGCAACCTCAAGTTCAGCGTCTACATGATCGTGTTCTCTATCTTTAAATTTGCCTGCAAATCCACCTATGGTTATGCCTCTACCCATCTTAAAAGCGAGTTCCAAATACCCGTAGACTTTCATGCGGTGCCGTCCTAAGAACCCATTATTGCTCGCATAGATATCTATCGTCTCTTGATAGAGGTTGTCCAGGATAGGATCATCCATTTTCCTGACGTATGCCCGTAAAGAAACTTCGGATACAGCCTCAATGAATTGCTGCCAGAAGATCGGATAAGTGGAACGCAAGGCTTTTATCTCGCTGCCGAGGAAAGTTTCGTGTTTTCGGCGTTCTAAAAACGTGTCAAGAAGGTTAAACACTGGGGATGAGGTGCCGCTGGGACCAAGAACATCCTCCCGAAAAGGCACGGCAAACGGGGCGACTGTCTTTGCCCAGATGATGTGGTCAACGTAGTTTTCACTGTAACTATTTGGATTGATATTGAATAGTGACTTGTGGACTATCTCTTTCAAACAAGCGACGATGGCAATCAACGCGCTTTTCAATGCTTCGGGGTTGTTCTGCCGAATCGCCTCTTGTGCTTTGACAATATTAGGGACAATAGGCGCGCAATGGGCTAAAATTTCCAATTGTGTCAGATAAAAAATCTGCTCGGATGGGTTGTTCACTGTCGGAAAAAGGAGTTTGAGATTATTGAGGTCAAAGGATTCCTCCGGTTCCTTGAATTGCCAATTGTAAACAATGAGATCTATGTAGGACAGGACACCGAGAGGGCGCTGCAATCTCCTTTGTACCGTTTCCCAGGGGGCTTGCAATTGCGCAGGGAGTCCATTCTCTGGCGGTTCTGAACGGACATAATAGTATGCATGAGACAATATAGACAGCAGACTACAAGCCCTGATGAGGTGAGTATCAGCCAAATGCTTCGCGTCTGCTTCTAAAATAGGCAACTGCTCAATGAGGTTACGCAAACGGAGCGATGAATAGTGATTGGGTAACTCGGCAACAAGATTCTCCCACGCATCAAAGTCAGCTGGCAATCGCTGAGTTGTTTGGTTTAGCGGAACAAACCCTCTACTTCTGGAAAGGAATCCAAGGTTTTCATGTTCGAGTATGGTATTGATATCAGACGCAAGGTCCAAAATGATTCGCGATGGCGTTGACGTATTCGGATCAGTTGACCTTAATTCAGTTTGCTGATAGTGTTGAAAAGAATCAAATTTGTTATGCATTTCTGATACCCCCTTAATCGGGTGTTGGTGCGTTTGTTAAATGGATACCTATCTACCTGTGGAAGCACGCGGATAGAGGGCGTTAGCGGGTGTTACGGCTCGATGTCCTGCACACAACGGAAACCGATTAAGATGTGCCAGGGCCAAGCATGGAAGGGCCCCGGGGGACTGAAACCTCGCGAAAAAACTCGTTCGCCACGAACTACTTTGCCAGCTATGCTGTGGTCATAGCCGCTCCCCGGCAAGTAGTTCTCTAAGTCTGCTATTGTTTTATTCTCAAGGTGAGTATTCAATGGATTGTGAGTCGGTGAGATACTATAGAAGGCTTCTGGAGGTGGATCGGCTCCTGGGGGTTGATCAAACTCATCAAGACAGAACTCGAAGACATTCCCTGACATATCGTATAACCCATAACCGTTGGGCGCATAACTTCCTACCGGGGTTAAGCCGTTCCCCTCCTGCACCGCCATAAGATGATGCTCCGCATTTTCAACATCTCCATCGGAAGGGGTATCACTGAGTGGGAACCGTGCGTTCGGGAGTCCGCCGCGTGCAGCTCTCTCCCATTCCGCCTCTGTCGGCAGACGTTTTCCCATCCATTCGGCGTATCCCACTGCAGCAAGCCAAGGCACATAGCGGACCGGATAGTTTGCTTTCCCTTCAGGGTAGTTGTTATTAGCATCCCAATGCGCGAGGTAGCCCTCGATTGAGACACTATCTTTCTGCCATTCCGGATTGGCTGACAGGAAACGCTTGTATTCTAAGTTTGTCACTTCGTGAGTGTCCATGTAGAAAGCGTCTACGTACACGGTATGGACTGGTTGGGTCCACCTGAATTGGAGGTTGTCCATTTTGAATTCGCCGGCGGGGCTGCCCATCTCGAATTTGCCGGCGGGGATGAGTACCATGCTTTCCGGTGAGGGCACCGCTGTGTCCGGTATCGCCGGCCCGATCATTCGTTCCATTCGCTCGCAGCTGGTAAAAATGACAGTATTGGCGATGAGTATTAGAACGATTATCCATGTGTATTGTCGCATTGCATGCTCTCCTTTCCGAGTATTGTACAGGTAAAGTTAAAAAGAATAATCTCCGTTTCCAGTCATCGTCACAGGTTATGCTACAAAAGAGCGACATGTGTAAATCCTAATTTTGTTAGTTTGGAAGATAATTGACAACATTCTGAATGAGTTTTAAACCGAGCCCATCTTTGAGTGACATTATTGATTCTGGATGAAATTGTACAGCTGCGATGGGCAAATTGTGATGTTCAATTGCCATGATAACCTCGTCATCACTAGTAGCAATAATAGATAACTCCGGGGGAAATTGCCCCTTGATTGCATGGAGTGAGTGATAGCGCCCGGCGGTGAAAACTTTTGGGAAATCCGTAAAAATACAGCCTCCAATAACCTGAATATGAGATTCTTTTCCGTGCATCGGATAAGACAAAGTCCCTAATTCTCCGCCAAAGAATTCGACGATTGCTTGAAGTCCAAGGCATACACCAAAAATAGGCAAACCGAATTCCAATGCAGTCGCTATAGTTGTTGAAATATTAAAATCACGAGGCATCCCCGGTCCAGGGGAAAGAAAAACGAGATCAGGGGCATACACATTGATCTGTTCTACAAGTTGCTTCTGAGAAAAATCAGACCTAACGGTTAAAACCTCAGCACCTGCCTGACGGAGATAGTTAGCAAGCGTGTGGACAAATGAATCTTCGTGATCTATGAGAAGAATTTTTTTGTCTCCTTCAGACAGATCAGGGACGTTGGAAGAATGAACTCTGGTTGTGTTTTGGGATCCTCTAATAGCCTCAATCAGAGCTGTAGATTTGAGTTCAGCTTCATTTTCCTCAGCCTCAGGGTCGGAGTCGATGAGTAGTGTACTGCCTACACGGACTCCAGCGGTCCCGTTCTTAACTTGAATGGTTCTTATTGTTAAGCCGGTATTAATATTACCATCGAAACCAAGGCATCCAACAGCTCCCCCGTACCATGCCCGAGGCAACGACTCATGTTCCTCAATGAACTTCATTGCCCATAACTTGGGGGCCCCAGTAACTGTAACCGCCCACGTATGAGTCAAAAAAGCGTCAAGGGCATCAAACTCCTCGCGCAGCGTGCCTTCGACGTGGTCAACTGTGTGAATCACTCGTGAATACTTCTCAATTTGCCGCCGACCGACGACTCTTACACTCCCAGGAACACATACTCGAGATTTATCATTACGATCCACATCGGTACACATTGTAAGTTCAGATGCATCTTTCTTTGAATTCAAGAGTTGAAGAATTTGATCAGCATCACTGATTGCATCTTGACCTCTGGCAACCGTGCCAGAAATAGGGCAGGTTTCAACGCGATTGCCTTCAACGCGGACATACATCTCAGGGGAGGCACCGATTAGGTACTCAGCTTGGCCAAGATTCATTAGAAAAGTATAAGGCGCGGGATTTTGCTTCCGAAGATATTGATAAATCTTTGAAGGTGGGGAGGGGCATGGCTCAAAAAAACTCTGACTGGGGACAACTTCAAAAAGATCACCACGTTCAAAATAATTGTGAGCGATGCGGACGAGGTTTGCATATTCACCGGGCTGAAGGTCTCGAGTCTTGTCTATTTTCGTTTTACTTACATAGGAATTTATAGCCCCGGACCGAGGAAGATCATGTGTGGATACATCGCCTACCTCGAAATCATACTTATACTTCATGGCACTCTGTCGGGGATGATTTATAACAACAAGCTGATCTGGAAGGTAGAGGACGAGATCCCGTCTATCCGGAGGACGTTCAATTTGAAAATGGATGGGTTCAAACTGAAAAGCTAAATCATAGCCAAAGGCCCCATAAAGCCCCAGTGGAAATGCATCCGGGTGAGAAAAAAGATTGATGATGGCGCGTAAAATAGAGAAAATAGAAGGTTGTTTGCTGCGTTGCTCTTCAGGAAAACGCCTCAAGGGGCTACGAATATCTCCAATGATAGCGTTTCTACTCGTTTCAATCTTTGCAATTTCTGCCATTTTCTCAAGTCGCGACGCTATGGCAGACAAAATGACTTCGCCTCGCTCATTAAGGGCAGAAATTCTAAAGAATCGATCTTGGGAGATTATCTCTATTGGGGGATCAATAAACCCAATATCCCATTGGGTGTAACGACCAGGGAAATCAAAACATGACGCAAAAAGAACACCACGATGTGAATCAAGCGCATCAATGATAGGCTTCACAGCCTCAGTCAAAGAAATCTGCTCGGTCATCTGATGAATTTGTACCCCACCCTGTGTTCGATAAGAAACGGATTCAGATTGTGAGTTTGAGTTCTTCATAATTTTTCCTTTGACCACATGATATGTTATCCCAAATCAAAAAAATTAATCCGCGAAGGTTGGTTTTGGTTTCCATTTTCATAAATACCTCCAAGAGTTCAAGTACAACTATTCGTCCGGTTGTGCTGGTTGGTTCGTCTCCGAGTCATTGGAATCCTCGGTTTTAGTTGCGGTTTCTGGTTTAGTGTCGGTCTCCTTAGTCGAACAAGGATTACCAACGGTCACACTTATCGCATCCGATACTGTTATGACACCGTTAGACACATCAGATCGAATAACGTCGATGTCTGCGTTCTCAGGGGCAACATAAGTTGCATATCGCCCATTGTTGTGAATTGTGCCTAATTCTGCGGTCCAAGTGTATTGCAGTTCTGCTTCGTCGCCGCTATATTCACAATCTACTGACAATTTCGCTGTCTGCTTAATATCCAATTCTTGTTTATCAATATGCATCCTCCAAATCACCAGGTATTTGTCGGATAAATCCTCTTCATCACTTTGGCAACCGATACTGAGTCCTACTGCTATTAGTATTAGGAAGCATAGCATCCATTTTAGAGTATCAAGAAGCAGAGACTGAGTCGGTTTTCTGATATTCAGATTCATCATTAAATCTCCCTGTTGAATAGGGTATATCGTTTATGCCAATTCAACCGATTTCGGGTTTTGATGTTATTTTTGATTAATTTTGATTCCGAGTTGGTCAAAAATATCGTAACTGAACGTTATTGCCACAAACCATCCATATCTGTTCACATCTCTTGTGGGTTTGGTAGAGGAATCGATGCCTGATGGCCAGGCTTGACCCGCGCTGTAGCCATCCAGTTGTTTCACAGTTTTTAGGATTCCTCCGCCCGTAATTGTTATCAAACTTTCATTTTTGGAGCCTGCCAAAAGGAGGCTTCCCCCTAAGGTAGGCGGAACACGCGTTATGCTTAAACCCTCATTGCTTATGCTATATTTATCTAACGATAATCCCGTACTCAGCGCAAGTGCCCACCTAAACTTCCAGGAGTTACAACTATAAAGCGGAAGATGGACTAAAACACCGAGTGTGTTGCTCAATTTATCTTGATTGCCGACTACAATTTTGTTATCAATTTTAAGGTAGTTTTCATCGGGCAAATTGCTGAGAAAGGGGCCAACAGTGACTTTGATGCCGCTTAATACTGGCATCGGAACAACGACAGTCACTACCCGTGTTAGAATGTTTTTCGCGGCATCTTCTTTCTTTCCAAAAGTACAGACATACTGAATCCGATTTTTCAGAAGACGGTCTAGACATTGGAATTTAGCCAGATCTTTAAATTGTTCACGGGTCTGTGTTCCATTATCTCCAACAATGATTGTTACATCGTGGACAGCGATCTTTTCCTCGCTGTCCACGATGAATCGAACGACTGTGTTTTCAGGCACGACCGCTTCAAATCCTTGTATCTCCTGTGAGTTTATCTTACCGTTTTTGTCTTTAGTGTGTTTTACCAATTGTGCCTTTTCACTTGTTAGTAAGCGAAGCCCAATTGTGACCCCCTTATCTGGGACAGAGATATCTGGGTCAGAAATGCTTTTTGTCGGCTGTCGTGTGTCATTTTTAGGCTCAAGATTTGTCTCATCTTCCGCGTGTGTTTGCAGCAATCCAACCGCAAAAAAGATAATCGGTAAAAGGAGAATCATCCATTTCAGTTTAGACATATTTCACCTCACTTCATCAAATCAGTTAGTTGAATATGAAACTGGCACCGTACCCCCGAGTTTTTGACGGAGTGCGTCATTGAAAATCTCAATAGTAACTGTTTCTGAACCCGCTACGAGTTCTCCGATGACTTGGCTATTTCACTGTCACGAGCGTCAATCTCAATACATCCAAATACGCGGACGCGGAATATCATCAGAAATATCCAAGTGAAGAAAGCGTTGTTCCCTGGCACCCGTTTGACTGATGCCGATACCGTGAAATCCCAATACCAGCGCGTGTTTCAGTAATTCAAATGCTTTTTCGCCAGCGATTGTCACGTCAACCGCCTTTCCTTGGGTATGTGGACCTGTCTCGCCAGATGATACTTTGGCATTGTAGTCAGGGCATCGATAAGCGGATGACAAATACATTGGTAAGCCAACTTCTTCTCGAAGCTCCTTCAATTTCTTCATAAAGGTTGGATCCATTTGATTTTGACCACATCCACAATAACGTTGGCACTTTATCATCATTGGCTTACCTCAAGGTAAATTTTGGACCAATAAGTGTTAAGAAGTAAATTACTTCGTTCATTCACTACATATCCCCTCTGGTTATTGGCAATCCTATCCCTACGTCAGAAGAAGGGTTGCAAGGTTAATACTGAAATTTGCTTTAGATCCGTTAGGATTCCGCTCTGAAGGCATCAGTATCAACCCATTCGTTCCTCAGAAGGGTCCACCAATCGCTAGTAAGCCCCTGTAAAATATAGTCGTATGGGATCCACCCGTAGCCAGTATCACCCCAATGTTCCCCCCAAGAATTGCGGATGCATAAAGCCCCGGTGGTAATATGACCCGTCATTGGGTGACTTATCTCAAAATCATCCTGATATCCAACCGCAACAACTGCGTGTGCACCGACAGTAGGCTCATTGCAGGCAGGTAGGGGGATGTGTCCAGTCATAGTACTGCTATTTATTGACCTATAGCAAGTGAATCCAAACATAGAAGGTAATTTTCTAAATAAGAGGGCCTTAATCCGGTGGAGCAACTCATCAGGTAGAGTACCAAAAGAATCAAGACGGTAGTACACTTCTGCCTGATAGTTTTGGGCAAGAGCATAGCAAAAGGAGGTCGGTTCTTCGTCAAAATCCTCCTCCATATACGGCCATGAAGTTTCTGGTGGCACCCCGAAAAGCACCAATGCCTTCATCGTGTCACGTAAGGTGGCACCTCCGTCTCCGTGAATTCCTGCTAACTTACGAGACACTTTGTATAGAAAGAGAGAGGAAGCATCCAGATAATTTCCGAATGCTCTTCTTTCAAAAAATTCGACGAGCCCAATCGCCGCTTGTGCTGTACAGGATCCCAAATTTCCCTGGTCTTCAACAGGCGAGCATGTATCCCTGAGGTCAACGGAGTCTGCGAGATTACTCACCTCGTCCCAATTCTCAATTCCCATTTCATTGAGCAGGCAACGAACACGGTTATTGTTATAAAATGTGTAATCCCGCAAATCAGGATAGTCTGGTATCCAGCCTGTCCAAAATGGACCTCCTCTCATCTATTTTTCCTCCATCTTGGCCTTTCATCTTGAAATTTGTCACTGAATCAAGGGCCCTGCTAAGAATACAGTCCCAATCAAGGCTCACGCCAAATTGCAAACTATTTTCCGTGTTTGAGACTGTCCCAAGTGAGGGCGACCTTATCGTGAGCCTCTACAATGCCGGTACTGCAGACCCGTTTTCTGCACAAGTGACTTTGGTATTCTGGGGCAGACCTCGTTGGTAACACATCCGCCCCAGAAATACATCTACGCCCGTCTTATCACATTACCCTAATCATAAGCAATATGCGTGCCAATCTGTTTTGACTGTAGCACGCGCTGTGAGATGGGGATACCCGAAGAAAAGCGGACAGGCTGCGGACACAAAACAGAAGCTTATGCGACAAAGGCGCGGCATGCGTTTGTCCTATCCGGAACAGGACTTCCGCATCGTGTCGGTATGGAAAATGGGAAGGATGGAAGGGAGCAGAGGTAAGATGGTATGTGCAAAAATTGTATAGACAAAATTTGTCCATGTTCAAAAATTGCTTAAGGCAGATGAAATACGGTTTCCATACCGAATAAAAAACTGGACAATATTGAGCCCGAAAGGTATACTTAAAATAGACCCGTCAATGAAAAAACGGAAGTACCCGTTCCTTCACGCACTGCACGCAATACAAGGAGGAAAATCCATGAGGACTTTCGGCACACAGGGACCCGTTAATCCTCACGATAACTATACCGTTGTCCGCGCTAAGGAGACGCTCGATTTCATAGAACGCATCAAAAATGGAAAATATCTTGTTATCTTCGCACCCCGACAGACTGGAAAAACGACTTTCTTCCGTGCTGCGCTGGCTACATTGACAACGGCGGATCCCGCTTATTTCCCGATTCAATTGGATTTCCAAATCCAGCGGAATGCCACACCTGCTGCCTTTTACGGGCAGTTCGCCTATATGATTCGCAGACAGATCGAATTCGTTTTCCAAAAACGGGGCGATACGCTTCCTGAAGTGCTGGTGCAATTCTTGGAAAACGCACGCCTCACCGACCCCTTCTCAATGACGGCGTTCTTTGAACAATTAGGGGGTTTATTAGGAGACCATCGAGTTGTCCTCTTCATTGACGAGTTTGACGGTATTCCTCAGGAGATTGTGAGTGATTTCCTCTACGCGCTCCGTTATATCTATCTCTCCGAAACCTTTCACTGTCCACATAGTGTTGGCATCGTGGGGGTCAAAAATATCAGGCAACTTAACTACGATGCCTCTATTTCACCCTTCAATATCCAAGATGAATTTGTTGTTTCCAACTTTACCCTCGAACAGGTCAAGGAACTCTTCGCTCAGTATACGGAGGCGGTTGGGCAACCCTTCGCAGCAGCGGTGCTTGAGACATTACACAGACAAACAGCCGGACAGCCATTTCTGATCAACCGGGCTGCACAGATTCTGACTGCTGAACTCAACATTCCTAAAACCGAGACGATCGCGTTGGAACACTTCTCAAAAGCACACACACAGCTCCTTGAGGAAGGCAACACCCACATCAGTCATCTACTGAACAATATCCGGAGAGACCGCAGATTTGAGAGTGTCCTCATGCGGATCGCATCTTACGAGAGAGGTCTACCTTTCAATCCGGACGACGAAATCATAGATGCACTTGCGATGTACGGCGTGATTTCAAAAGGGGCTGACGGGATGTGTGAAATCGCGAACCCGATCTATCAACACCGCATTCTACGCGTATTTAAACCGCTGTTTAATGGGCTGGAAACTGAATACTTCTCTGAGGAAAATGGGGATGATTTCATCGATTACCTGACTCACGACGGCGTGATTGAAATGCGGGCACTCCTTGACAATTTCCAAGATTTCATTGCGCGAGCGGGTTTCCGTATTTTGCAAGTGCCGGATACACCGCAAGAGTCCGTTGGTCAGCACTTACTTTACGCCTATTTGGATGCCTTTATCCGGATCATTGGTGGCGATATGTTCCTTGAAGTGCAAACCGGGCGCGGTAGGATGGATCTCCTCCTGCTACACAATCAGCGAAAATATATCGTTGAAACAAAGATATGGGAAGGCGATAGGTTATATCAGCGGGGGAAGCGGCAACTGGCAGCATATCTGAAGTTAGAAGGCGAGCGGCACGGATATTACGTCGTGTTTGACCACCGCCAAAAACCTGAAACGCGTGTAGAAAGCGAGGTTGTTGAGGGTGTGAACATTCGGAGTTATGTCATTCCGGTCATGCAATCCATCCCTTCAAATACTGCCCGCGAACCGTGAACCGAAAACCGTTAAAAATAAAAAACTGCCTCTAATCAATATCAGATCAAATAGGTTATATTATGCAAAATGGATCACACCCTATTCGGCTACACTCCGCACAGATGCAACAGATTTATCAACAGGTGCAGCAGGTCGCACCGACAAAATCAACTGTGCTGATTACTGGCGAGACGGGGGTCGGTAAAGAGATTATCGCTCAGGACATCCACCACACGAGTGGGCGACACCGTAGACCTTTCAAAGTTGTCAACTGCAGTGCGTTTCCTGAGAACGGGCTTCTTCAGAGTGAACTCTTTGGTCACGAGAAAGGGGCGTTCACGGGGGCAACGGCACAGCGGATCGGGATGTTTGAACAGGCAAATGGGGGGACGCTCTTCCTTGATGAGATCGGTGAAATGTCTTTTGAGGTACAGGCTATGTTCCTTCGCGTTTTAGAAATCCAAGCGTTTACGCGGCTTGGTGGGAACAAAAACATTGAAACGGATGTCCGCATTATCGCTGCTACGAACAAAGACCTCGCAGCAGCGGTCGAAAACGGGGCGTTCAGACAGGACCTCTACTATCGGCTCAGCGGATTCCATATCCATATCCCGCCCTTACGGGAACGGCGTGAAGACATTCCGCCGCTGGTTGCGGCGTTTCTCTCGGAATTAAGCGTGGCACACGGGAAACAGGTTACCCGGATTACGGCAGCAGCACTTCAATATCTGACAGATGCGGTGTGGCACGGCAACATCCGGCAACTCAAGAATGCTATAAACCGAGCGATTATCACGACAGAAGCCTGTGAGTTAGGGGTTGGGAATTTGCCGGCGGATATTGCACTCGTCCTACAGTCAACAGGTTCGGAAACGTCATCAGCAAACGTCCGAAGCAGATTGCCTGTAGAGGTGCGTAAGATTCTGGAGCGGCTCTCTATGGTAGAATTTATCGCTATCTTCGGGGGCATACCGATTGCCGTCTATCAGCGGCTTTCAGCGCAAACCCAGGATCGGGTTACCCGTGAAGCCGCCTTCACATTAGCGGAACTCTTGGGCAGCCTCCACGATACGATTCATATCGCGGGCAAAGATCGCGACCACATTCTAACAGCAGTCGCTCGGCAGCGATTCGAGGCACATGGGAACTACTCACAAGCGGCACAGTCGTTAGGGATAGATCGGCGGACGCTGAAGACGTATCTGGAAGACGATGATGTTCGCGGATAGTGGACACCTCCACGGGAGGTGCCCAGCAGAAATCGTGCGTTCTAAGCTCCAAAACTCTTCTCAATATTTGATCGGAGACGGGCGATGATGTCCGCGGCTAATTCCTCAGAGGGTTCAGCGTTCTCTGCGTCTATTAGGGCAGCGATGACGCTTTCGAGGTCTTTCCGTTCTTCCGACTGAAAAGACGCTTGCTTCCCCAGAATGTCGCCAATTTGGGGCAGGACGTAAGCCCTGAAACACGGGGTTGCCCACTTGAGATCGTCAGCGATGCCGCTGAGTTCCTCAACACGCGTCTCCAATTGGGTCTCCAACACTTTCAATCCATTCTCGTCAGCAGTGTTAGCATTGGCAGCTTCCCGCGCTGCCAGGACCTGACTTTCAAGGGCGACTAAGTTCCTCACCTTCTCTACAATGGCATCTGCCCGTTTTTGTGCCTCTAATATTTCTTGTTCAGTCATCTCAGTCATACATTTTCTCCTTTTTATGGATAGGACTTACGCAATTTTGAGGATAGCGCATGCTGTGACACAGGGAACCGGTAAAAAACGCAGACGGTTCCTTAGCACAGACCAACAGTCTATGCTACAAAAGAGCATCGTGCGTAGTCTTGTTAGTAAGGGAAATGAAACAAAAAGAGCCCGCGAGGGGACACTTCGTGCGAGATGAAGGGCGCGCGGGCGCGAAACATACAGCACAGCAATAACCGCTATTACTCTATTGTGAAAGGTATTAGTTAACGAATGTGAAGTGGGGGGGGGGAAGGAGGGGGTGTAACCGCTGTTAACTCTGCGTTAATACGGCGAATTATTGATGAACAAGAGACACGGCGGCGCGCGGCTGGATTGTGGCATATATCCACCTCAGCCGCGGGGACAATTGATGTGTCACTATTGACATCACTACGTCCATTTCGCATGGTCGTCACCTTCTATGAAGTTCTGAGCAGCCGTTGCGGTGCTCAACCTGAAAGAAATTATACAAAAGCTGCTGATTTTTGTCAAATGTTTTTTCAAAAAATTTGCGTGGGAAGTTTCAGTGAGACGCGAATAGCGTGACGCACGACCTCACAGATACGCATGGCGTGTTGTGTGTCGTCAGCAGTCGCTGACTCACCGGGATATCGGGAGTCCACAGCATACTCGGTGATCCTTTTAAAATCAGGCTGCCACTGCGACCACGCCGGCAACGTCGGCACAATCAGTGCCAGTAATGCCTCAAGATCGTGCGTTCTCGGCACAGGGACGTTCATCTCTTGAAGCCAGGCTTTGAGATATTTTTCGATACACTGTTGTGCGTGGAAACAGATAGAATTGTGAAATGGACGGGATGCCTGTTGTGCCAACTGCGCCATATCATAGTCTTCTTCAGCTTTTTCTATCCATTCCACGGTCAACAGATTCATGCAGTCCTGCTCCTTCTTGAAGGCGTTCGGTATGACGTTCGAGTTTCTTTTCGCGTGATACACATCGGATCCATAAAGAAGATCGCCTTTTTCAGTGATTTTGCGGAGGAACCAGTCGTTACACGATACGCGATACGCGATTTCTTCTGGCGACCGCACCAAAAGGTCCAAACGGAAGCGGTGGGGAATCCGCTGCTGAATCTCCATCGCCTTGTTGCGAAATTCCGATTTCGGAATATCCATCACAACGAGGAGGTCGACATCCGAGTTTTCCGTAGGCGTGCCGTAGGCATAGGAGCCGAAGAGGATCACTTGTAGCGGTGTGAATTCGCGCACGATGTCGTCACACGTGGCTTGAATAGCTTTCCGGGTAACCATGATGTATTCCTCCTTTTATGGAACTCACATTAGATTTTAGCATAACTTCGGATGGGGAGTCAAATGATTTTTCATCTAAAATTATGCTATTGAAAAAAATGGGGATGTGGTATACTTATCGCTGAAAGCATAAGAACAGGAAAGGCAAGAAATTGATTCAGCAACAAACTCGAGATAGTCTTACGTGGCGCGCAGTGCTTATCGGGTTGGCGTGCGCTACGACTGAATGTCTTCTCGCACCCTATAACGATTACGTCATCCGTAACATATTTCTCGCAGGTGGACATTTCCCTGTCGCTCCGTTCTTTGTTCTGACGATTTTTGTATTGGGAATCAATGTTTTCCTGAAGCGGGTCCACCCTTCCTCGGCGTTCTCACCCGGAGAGCTTGTCACGATTTGGTGTATCATGCTTGCGCCAGCAGGCATCCCGTCTTCTGGGATGATGCGCTATGCGCTCAGCCCGATGGTGGCGTATCAGTATCTCGCCACACCGGAAAACGATTGGGAGTCGCTGTTCCATCACTACATTCCACAGTGGCGCGTTGTTCGCGACCATACCGCTGCGCAGTCTTTCTTTGAGGGTTTGTTCGATGGGGAGTCCGTGCCGTGGGGACCGTGGATCGTTCCTATCCTAACGTGGAGTGCATACGTCCTCGTCGTCTATTTCGTGATGATCTGCTTGTCGGTGCTACTCCGTAAGCAGTGGGTGGAATACGAACGCTGCGCCTTTCCACTCGTTAAGTTACCTGTAGAGATGGCAGCGCAAGGTAGAGGGAGCCTCGGTCCGCTCTTTAAGAACAGCGCGCTCTGGTTCGGGTTCGCGTTCCCAGTCTTCCTGCATACGATGAACGGGCTCCATACGTTCTTCCCGTCCATGCCGCATGTCCCGCGCGATTTTTGGCTGAACGCGTACCTCTCTGAAAAGCCGTGGACGGCGCTCCGTCCGTTTCAGATCGTCATCTTTTGGTCTATGGTGGGGTTCAGTTATCTGCTCACTTTGGAGGTCTCGTTCAGCATCTGGTTTTTCTTCGTGTTTTACAAACTCCAGTGTCTGTTGGGTGTGGTCCTCGGTTTCCAACTGACTTCGGGACCCGGCGTGCAGTGGACAGGTAAGTCGTTTAGTGCGGCACAGGAGGCAGGTGCGTGTCTGACGTTTGTTGCCATCGCGCTCTGGAAAGCGAGACATCACATTAAAACCATGTTCGAGTTCCGTCCTTCCGACGAGGCATTGCCCCACGGGGTTACGATTTTCGGACTGCTTGGTGGTATCTGCGTGCTTGCGTTTTTCAATCATTTGATGGGAATGTCCCTCCTCTTTGCTTTCGGTTTTGTGCTTTTCCTGCTTGCGATGTATGTCTTGCTGACGTGGCAAGTGATTAATGGTGGCATTCCGTTCATCAATCCATCGTTTTCACCGCAAAGTTTCTTTCTAACAACCTTAGGCACCTCAAAAATCCATCCATCCACGTTAACATCTATAATGATGCACCCGGTATGTCTCACGTTAGACCTTCGTGAATTTATGATGCCGAACATCATGAATGGATTGAAAGCGGCAGATGACGCTCGTGTCAAACGCCGGCAGCTGCTCATCGCGATGGCGGTTGCGATGGTTATCGGGCTTGGTGTTTCCTATTATTCTGCGATTAAGATTAGTTATGCACACGGGGCCCCTTACACCGGTGGGAGCTGGTTTATGCGCCAACTTGAGGGGCTGCTCGTAAGCCCGAAAACAAGTACGAATTGGACGAATACGGGCTTTATGGTGTTCGGGAGCGGGTTCACAATCTGGTTGATGTGGATGCGCCAAACGTTTCTCTGGTGGCCCCTGCATCCACTGGGCTATACGATGTTGAGTTCATGGGCAACGTTTAAACTGTGGTTCTCTATATTCTTGGGCTGGGGTCTGAAGTTCAGCATTGTTAAATACGGCGGATTGAAGGCGTATCGGAGCGCGAGACCTGTTTTTCTGGGATTGGTGATTGGAGAGATGACGTGTGCTGGACTCTGGGCAATTATCGGCATGATTACGGGGATCAGTACAGGGTATAGGATTTTACCGGATTAGGTATTTGGCAGGCAGCGGTCAACAATCAGCAATCAGTACCGGGCGTTGGGTTTCACATGGAGGGTGTGTAAACCGAACATTAATAACCGCTGCGTGAATAGCACTCTGGAACTATTCGTTCAACCCAACCTACGTGTTTAAGAACGTTTTGCCTTGACATTTAGATGAATACCGCGTATTATAAAAAATAAACTCAATCGGAACATAAAAGTTAAAATGCCACAAGAAACTATGAAAAGATACATCGTTCTCCTACCACTTCTTTCCGTCCTTTTTTCGCTATGTATCGGAGTGAATTCGACTTTCCCAGTAGATTTTATCAAATTAGAGCATGAATTTGCAGGTAAAGGTGCGACCCAAGGGCGGTTTGGCAAGGAGATTCACCTCGCCTTTGACGACCAAAACATCTACGTCAGTGACGCCGAAAACAGGCTCATCCAGAAATTATCAGCGACAGGCGAATTTCTATTTCAAATCCCTGAAGTCCCAGCATCTCCAGACAATATCCTGCGGAAACCTGGACACCTCGCCGTAGATCGTCTCGGGAATATCTATGTTGCTGATGTAACCATTCAGCACATTGCAGAGACGGGAACCGAAGCAGGTGCTCCGAAAGTCTATATGTTCGTTCCGTGCGTCCACAAATTCAGTGCGAAGGGTGAGTTGTTAGACACCCACTTTGTGGATCCTGTAGATGTTCTCCCCAAAGTCGTTTTGCCAGCGAATCTGATCATTGACGAGCAAGGGAAAACCGCGTTTGCTATTCAGCCCAAGGGATATGACAGAGCCCTCCGCGTGGCACTCAATTCTCAAAATGAACTTTACGTTTTAGATGCGGAACTTGGACGCGTCCATAAGTTCAGTACCGATGGCGCGGCATTGCTCACTTTCGGGAGGTATGGGGCAGGCGAGGGGGAGTTTGATATGGATGCCTCGGACATAGCGATTGACCCGCGGGGAAATGTGCTTATTGCGGACACTGGGAACCATCGCATTGTGAGGTTTGACGCGACGGGGAAACCCCTCGGTAGTTTTGGGAGAAAGGGACGCGGCAACGGTGAATTTATGAAACCGATGGCGCTTGTCGCCCTTCCTACCGGTGAGATCCTGGTTAAAGATGCCAGTCGGTTCCGTAGAAAAGTCGGGGGGCTGCCGGAAGTCATTGCGCTCTCACCGACATTGACGCAACTGACGGAACTCACTCCAGGTCAAGCGGAACTTTCTGATGCGATTACGAACGCGACGCGTCTACGATACGGTCCGTTTGCCCAGAGTCCTGCTACGGCTGCCGATAATGCCGCCTTGAACCGACGTGTCCGGTTACTGGAGGAAGCAGAATATAGTCGATATTATGCCGAAGAAACCGATGCAGAGGACAAGGAAGAACTCGCTGAAGAGCTGAAACGCAAAGACATTCGTCTGACGCTCTTTCACAATATCATCTCGCGTATCCAGAAGTTCGATCGCAACGGACGGTATCTCGGACGCATCGTTTATGAAACCGATCAACTCAGCGAGGAAAAGCACGATCAGACCTTCTTGGATCTGGACGCTGCTGGATACCTCTATCTACGAGATGATAGCGATTTTACGATCGCACAATATTCTGTCAGTGGATTCACCGTGAAACCCTCACACATGAACGGTTTTTATAGCGTTCGTGCCGCCAATCTGCAAAACAATTATTTGGAAGATTACGAAGATATTGACTTTTCAACGGATGTTCAAGATAAACTCAATCAATTAGAACTGAAAAATATGTTTGGGTGGACTTACAGCCTTTCTGAACGGTGGCACTTGACATTCCTTGATGAGTTGACGTATGGCGAACAGGATGAACGTTATGTTACGCCTGCGAAGGTAGAAGATAGCTACGATTTCGAGACCCAGGCGTTAGAAAATGCGTTCGCCGCGAACCTGAAATTTATCACGAATCCGAATCCGTATCGTTATAAGGAATTGAACCTATCTATCGGTCGTGTCGATGGCACGTCTGACTTAACACAGGATGCCCTCTTCCCAGACCTCAACAAACAGCGTAGAGTGGACACGGGCGATGCGAGCTCTACGGTCATTGAACTCAATTGGGATATCTGGTCCCGAACGAATTTATGGCTGCGTTATGCGGATCTGAATCCTGCGGAAACAAGTCGCAATTTTATTCGCAGGTTTTACGATGTTTCTGGGGATCTCTACGAAGTGTTTGGGAGCCGTAATGAGGCGCGCCAGTTCCTTGGAGAACTCACGATAAAGTTTTAAAGCAGGATTTACGCAATTTTGATTAAAGCACATGCTTTTAGATAGAGATCGTCTAAAAAACACAGACGGTCTGCGGCACAGGCTGACAGCCTATGCTACAAAAGAGCAGCATGCGTAAGTCCTAAAAAGGTATAATTAAAAATGGAATTTCGTGGCCTTCATCCTGAAGAATTAGAGACGTGGTTGGATCATGTCACGTCTGTCTTTACGGGTAGCCGTCAGTATTTTTCTAATCATTGGCATAACGATCCGTGGCAGGATGCGGAAGGCATTCGAGTTGCGATTGATAATGGCACTATTGTTAGTACGGTGCGCGTCTTTATCCGAAAGATATTTTTGCACGGCGAACCGATAACGGTTGGTGGCATCGGAGAGGTCAGCACGCGTCCAGACTACCGCCGACGTGGCATTGCTACGCAGCTTCTCAAAGATTCGATCCGGTTCATGGAGTCCCGCGATATTGTTGTTTCCGTGCTCTTCGGAAGCCAACGCATCTATTCGATTGAAGGGTGGGAAAAGGTGCCGCGCTACTATGCGAGACAATCTTTCACCGCTGACAAAGAGTCGGAGTGGGAAGTCCGTCCAGCGAATTTTGATGATGAAGTTGAAGTCAAACGGCTTTCTGATCTCTACGACGGGTATGCGCGAAAATTTAACGGGACTGTCGTTAGAGATGAAATCGGATACTGGAGGAAGTGGGTGCGAACTGAGTCCGCAAACGCATGGGTTGCCGAGCGGGAGGGTAACATTGAAGGCTATGTCTCTGTGGCCCGACGCGAAGATGGGCTCAGCGTTAAGGAGTTCATCGCTTCAGAGGAAGCCTTTGCGAGGGAAAATGGGAAACCCCTTTTTGAGGGTATGCTCTCTTGTGTTGTGCCACAGATGGATGCGGAATCGCTTGAGGTTGTCTATCCGGCACCTATCGCAGACGGTTTCAATGCGCCAGCACTTGAGGAACAGGGGAGTGCGATGTATCGTATCGTTCAACCTGCAGTGCTTTCAGAGAAGATGGCATCACCGGCGTTCAATTCGATTCCGAATCTGTTGCATAATCAACCGGAACCTTTGGAACAAGGCATTCGGTCGCATCATATTTTTTGGTATACCGATGGGTTTTAAGACACGTTGACATTTTTAGTTGAGAACCGAGTTAATTTGGAATATGGCACTCTCAAGTCGTAAGGTGATAAAGAGGCTAAAAAAAGAAGGATGGATGTTGGTTCACACGGTTGGTAGTCACCATCACTACAAACATCCTAACAAGCCTGGGCGAGTAACCGTCCCTCACCCTAAGAAAGACCTACGGCAACAGACATTGTTAAGTATCTGTAGACAAGCAGGATGGAATGGTTGGGATCCAGGTTGGAGAAAACAGACCAAGAAAAGAACACGAGGTGTTTTATGCATAGGCATTACCTTATTGTGATTCACAAAGACCCAGATAGTGATTATTGTGTAACCGTTCCAGATCTACCCGGTTGCATAACGGCTGGCGATACGCTTGAGGATGCACAAAATCAAGCCGCTGAAGCCATCCAATGTCACATTGAAGGCATGCTGCTTGATGGTGAACCGATTCCTGAAGCGAAAGAGATTGCGTTCCATGAAAATAATCCTGACTATGCTGATGGGGTGTGGAAATCAATAACAATAACCCTACCTGATATTTCCGAAATTCGGACTTCTCGCCCTGGCTGGATTCAGAAATTCTTCCAATGGTGCAGCCAAACGACGCAAATTTTGCGGTAAAATTAACTTGGACTACGAAATTATGGGAGTGAAACTTAATGTACCATATGTTGTTAAGTTCATTTGTTGGAAAGTTCTGCTTCCAGATTGTGGGTTAGCGAAGTAACTTCCTTGCTTAGGTAATACTTGCCACAGGAAACCAACAGCCTATGCTACAGGGCCTCACTTTTATTAATCGCGCGTCAAAAACTTTACACACCCTTTCCGAACAAAATATTTGACTTCTAATCCAGCACGGTATATAATCGTTCCCGTGACAAAACGGTTTATCTCGTAACCATCTCGTTTTCGGTTTCCCAGAGTTTGGAGAAACAGAATAACGGAGGATATGAAAATGGCAAAACTACGCGTAGGGGTTATCGGTTGTAGCGGTATCGGCACAACGCATGTATCAGGGCTGGTCGATATGCAGAACGTAGAACTGGCTGCTGGTTGCGATTTTGTTCAAAGCACATTGGATGCCTTCAAGGAAAAATATCAGGACACCTGGGGCAATATTGCTTTGTATACCAACCATCAAGAGATGCTTGCTGCTGAGAATTTGGACATCGTGACAGTGGCAACATCCGACCATCGGCATGCTGACCTTGTCGTTGACGCTGCGAATGCGGGTGTAAAGGGTATCTTCTGTGAAAAACCGATGGCAACGAGCATCGAAGATGCGGATAGGATGTTGGAAGCCACGGAGCGGAACGGGACGATTCTTTCGATTGACCACACCCGTCGGTGGCAGCCGTTGTGGCGGCACACTAAAGATGTTGTCGTGGGTGGTGGACGCATTGGAGAGGTCCAGTATGTCATCGGGACCCTGAGTGGGGGTCGGGCGATGCTCTTCCGCAATGGCACACACTTGGTTGATGCCATCTGCTACTTCGCTGACTCAGATCCAGAGTGGGTCTCTGCCGAATTAGAGGACGGCTACGAAGATTATAACGAATATAAAGGTGATGGTGGACACGTCCCCGCAACCGAACCGTCGGCACATGGATATATTCACTTCGCGAACGGTGTGCGGGGATATTATGCTGGCGGTCCAAAGACAACCCTCTCCGGGTTTCGCGTAGAGATTGTCGGGACCAACGGCTACATTCTCATCAGTGACAAGGGAGCAACACTCCACCAAGACGATGCTATTGAAACAATTGAGGCACCAACGTGGGACATCACCGGTATTCCTGCGGGACCCCGAGAGTTGGTAGGTCTTATTACAGAGGGTGGAGAACCTGTTTCGCCTGGCACTGAAGGGTATAAGGTCGTCCAGATTATCATCGGTTTCTTAACCTCGCAACAACGCGATAACGGAAAGGTCAAACTGCCTTTGTCCGGTAGTTAGTGTTCGTCGGTTTTCAAAACAATCGCGTTCTCAGGGGTCCATTGCAGATAGACTGTATCGCCGCGTTGGAAGCGATGTCCATCTCTCGTGCCCGTGTTCTGTTGGTGGACAATCAGTGGCGTCGGGTAATCGGTTTGGATGGTGTATTGCAGCAGTGTGCCAAGATAACTTTCGTCCTGAATTACACCGCGTAGGCAGTTCGCAACATCAGAGATGGGGGTCGTTCTCAGGTCAAGGCGCTCTGGACGGAGTGCGAGGGTGACAGGTGTATCTATAGGCATGCTATTGTTCGGTGTGCTGACAATCTTAAGGGGTGGCTCCGTTGCCAGTGTAATTTCGTTCTGGCTGATAAGTGTCCCTTCAAGGAAGTTAGAAGTGCCGATAAAGTCTGCCACGAAACGCCCCTGTGGCGAATCATAGATTTCAGATGGCGTTCCGACTTGGAGGATTCTACCATCGCTCATCACGGCAATCCGATCGGAGAGTGCGAGTGCTTCTCCCTGGTCATGTGTGACATAGACGAACGTGATACCGACTTTGCGTTGCAGTGCTTTCAGTTCCAATTGCATCTGCTTTCGGAGTTTCAGGTCGAGTGCTGAGAGGGGCTCATCTAACAGCAGAATGGTGGGTTCATTGATGAGTGCGCGCGCGAGGGCTACCCGTTGTCTCTCCCCCCCAGAGAGTTCACTCGGTTTCCGGTCGCCGTAACCCGGTAACTGAATTAAATCTAATGCGCGTTCAACGGCGTCAGAGATTTCCGCTTTGGTGGCTTTCTTCATCTGTAGCCCAAATGCGATATTCTGTGTAACGGTTTTATGTGGGAACAGGGCGTAATTTTGGAAGACGGTGTTGACTGGACGGCGATAGGGGGGTGTTTCTGCCATCAGTTCGCCGTTGATGGATACCTCTCCGGTGGTGGGATACTCAAATCCGCCGATGATGCGGAGGGTAGTCGTTTTTCCACACCCACTGGGTCCCAACAGTGAAAAGAACTCGCCACCTTCGATCTGTAGAGACACATCATCAACGGCGACGGTGTCCCCGAATTGCTTTGTTACGGATGTGAGGGTAATCTGTCCTATAGTCATGCCTTGGTCGCGATTGAAATGTACCCAGCCAATTAACCCTAAAACCTAATTCAAAGAAAAAAAATAGAGATCTCACCCAAAGATTCTGATTAAGGGTATTATTCAGCGGACAACACCTGTGTCAGAATTTGGTTCACGAGTTGCGGATTTGCCTTGCCGCGAGTCGCACGCATTACCTGCCCTACAAGAAATCCAATAGCCTTTTTTGTGCCGTCACGGTAATCTTGCGCGGGACCGGGGTTGTCCTCGACTACCTGTAAGACGATGGCTTCTATCTCTGAGGTGTCCGTAATTTGTGCCAGCCCCTTTTCGGCAACAATCTGTTTCGGCATTTTGCCGGTTTCAAAGGCATCATCAAGCACAGATTTGGCGATTTTACCGCTGATGGTCGCATCCTTGATTAGCTGGATGAGTTCGTTGAGGTGTGCTGGCGTAACTTTCGCGTCTTGGATCTCAATCTCTGCAGTGTTTAGGAGTCGGGTCAGGTCGCCCATGATCCAGTTTGCACAGGTGGTGGGTTCCCCACTGCGGCGAGCGGCTTCGTCGAAGAATTCTGCGAGCGGTCGGGTGCTCGTTAGGAATTCTGCGTTTTCGGGTGAGATGTCATAGTCCGAAATGAACCGTTCTCGGCGGGCAGCGGGGAGTTCGGGAAGGGTCGGCTGGATTTCCTTAACCCATTCACCACTTATCTGGACATGAACGAGATCGGGTTCAGGGAAATAGCGATAGTCGTCGGCTTCCTCTTTACCCCGCATGGCAACGGTCTTGCCCGTGCTGGCATCAAAGAGGAGTGTTTCTTGGACGACCTCTTCACCCGCATCTAAGATCCGAGTCTGTCGTCTCACCTCGTATTCCATTGCTTCGATCAACTCTTGGAACGAGTTTTTGTTCTTAATTTCAGTGCGTGTCCCCAATTCTTTGCTACCTTTGGGACGCAGGGAGAGGTTTGGCTCACATCGCAGGCTCCCCTCTTCCATGTTGCAGTCGCTCACTTCAATATACTCTAAAATTTCCTTAACTGCCCGACAATAGGCGATGGCTTCTGCGGGGGAATGCAATTCGGGTTCGCTCACAATTTCGAGGAGTGGCACACCGGCACGATTGAAATCCATGAAACTACGGGTTGGATCCCCAGTGACTTCGGCGTGAATGGATTTTCCGGCATCTTCTTCGAGATGGATTCTACGGAGGGCAACCGTTCGGGGTTCGCCCTCAAATTCAAACGTTACCTGTCCGCTTTGACACAAGGGGATGTCATATTGTGAGATCTGGTAGTTTTTGGGTAGATCTGGATAGAAATAGTTCTTCCGATCGAATTTACTGGAAGCCGTGATTTCACAGCCCATCGCTAAGCCGGCCCGGACCGCAAACTCAACGGCGCGTCTGTTGACGACGGGTAATGTTCCGGGCATGCCTAAACAGATTGGGCATGTACAGTCGTTCGCTGATGCCCCGAAGGTATAGGCACAATTACAGAAAAGTTTGCTTTCTGTGCACAATTCGGCGTGGATTTCCAAACCGATCACTATCTCATATTTTTCCATACTTTTAATTTACCTTGCGGTTCGATCAGGTGGGTTTGATGAATAAAGTACCTCTCCGTATATCTAGGGGAAACCCCCAAGCAATACGCAGAAACCCCCAAGCAAAAACGCCCTGCGCCGTTGTTGCAGGCTGCGGCTGAGTCTCATCAGAAAAAATCCGAACCGAGCACTATTCCTACGAGAGTTCATTAACGAGGGTGACGTTCGCTTCCACTTCTCGCTCGGAGGTCATTCCGATAGTCATAGCGTGTACGCAGGGAAGTCCCATCACAAATTCGATTGCCTGGCGTTGACCTGTTGCGTCTTCTGCCAATTTTCCTTGTCCGAGTACTTTCATTCCATAGATGCCTTTTCCTACGAATGCCATCTGTTCCATTGTGCGGATGACATCCGCGGGGGACGCGTCCATGTGGACACCCGCGTAATTAATCCGAGCCAAGACAACGTCAACCCATTCCGTCATCGCTGATGTTTGGAAGGCACCGTAATCGTGGCAGGATACGCCGTGTGCACGGATCAATCCCTGTTCCTTGCAACGGGTCAGTGCTTCCATGGCCTCCGGATATCGTTCGGGCCAGTCTACTTGTGTGAGGCAGTGGAGCAAGACAATGTCCACATAGTCAGAACCTATCTCTTTGAGAAATCTCTTCACGTCTGCTTCTATGGTTTCTCGCGTTCGGGAGGTGGTCTTTGTGGTAATAGTGACACTCTCACGTGGCACCTCTTGCAGTGCTGCCTTGACATGTGGATGGCTTCCGTACTGATCTGCGGAATCCCAAAACGTTACACCTTTTTCGTGTGAGAAGAGCAGTAAGTCCCGTAAAGCCTCAAATCCCAAATCTGTCTGATTTGAGCGACCATTCCAGCCATTCGACCCTGTTCCGATTGAAAGTCGTGAAACATTTAAACCTGTTTTTCCAAGTGCTACAATTTCCATCGCGATGCTCCTTTTCATGGATTAAGCTGCTATTAAGTATAGCGTAACGTCTTCAATTTGGCAAGTGATTTCTGGTATTCGCGCCCATTCACAAGAATCGGGGTTACAAACCCCTCCCACAAGAGTGATTTCTGGTATTCGCGAGATGGAACGTTATGGTTCATTTTTTTTTGTTGCTTTTTGCCTTTAAGAGACGTTACAATTCAATTATGATAAAAGAATCCGGAAAAATCTATGCATATTTCAAGTAAATCCACAGGAACTCACATGAGGAGGCCCGCAAAAAAGACGCAATGAAATATATAAAGTTTTTTAGCAGCACCCGAATTCAGTGCAACAACACATCAGGTTCGAGAGCTGCGTTCTATTCCATCATAATCCGAAAATCCTTTTTAGGTTTGCTGGCGTTGGCGTATGGATGCTTCGCCATCGGGATACCGGCTTCAGGTGATGAAGACCAGCGTGCTGCGTGGCAAGAAGCCTTTGCCTTAATTGATAAAGGGGACCGAAAAAAAGCAGGTGTGAAACTTGAGGCTTTATTGCAAACTGGCCTGTCCGAGTCAGAAAAACTTCGGATTCATCATGCACTCGGCTATACCTATGAAAAACTTCGCAACCGTCCGAAGGCGGTTGGGCACTACGCGCGAGTTGCTTCGGTGAGTTATCCGCTGGCAGACTGTGCCATCTATCGCTTAGCACAACTTTACGAAGACATGAACAACAGCACACGGGCGATAAAGTGGTATACGCAGCTTGTCCAGGATTATCCGACGAGTTTTTATCTCGTGAAGGCAAAGTGGGCTTTAGCACAACTCCATCTGGAAGAGAAGGCGTACGCGTCCGCGAAGTCTCTGTTGGTTGAAATCGTTGAGGCACCACGCTATGCAAGAGAGGCAAGTTTCGCTTTAGCCCGTTGTCGTGAGGAGCTCGGTGACACCACTACAGCGTTCAACACGTATCGCGAACTCATTACGGAAAATCACGCAAAGAGCGTTGCTCGTGATTCACTGGGTCGGCTTAAGCGGCTTATGAGAGCGCATAAAACGCTAAAACTCACCCCAACCGATCGGCTTAATTGTGGCTTGGTATCCTTTTCTCATAAACAATGGAAAACCGCCGTGGCGGACTTGGAATTAATTCCTAAGACTGTGGATATGAATCTACGAGCGCACGCGCTCTACCTCATCGGACGCAGTTATCAGGGGCGGAAGTGGTACAATACAGCAATTAAGAAGTTCAATGCGGTTATTGCACTCGGTGATAAAAACAGGTATCTCACGCGCGCGACGTATCAAATAGCCCAGTGTTATCGTCGGAAGGGACATATTAGAACCGCCATCAGCAAGCTTGAAAGTTTTGTGAAGTCCTATGCATGGAGTGAGTGGGTAGACAACGCATTGTATGATATCGCGCAACTCCGCGAAAAACAGGGGAAATCGGAGTTAGCACTTGAGGCGTATGCCCGCTTAATTAAAGTTGCCCCGAAAAGTCCTTACGCTGATGTTGCAGCGTGGCGAACTGGCTGGCAGCGCTTTGATGAACGCCGCTATGAAGAGAGTTACAACGCTTTCGAGGGCCTGAAAGAGAATTTCCCTGGAAATCGTTATGCGATGGGTGCGCACTTTTGGATGGCAAAGATACGTGAACGCCAGAACAAGCCTGCCCTGGCGCGGAAGCTGTATAAAGAAGTCGCAGAAGCGAGGTATTGGTACTACTCAGCACGAGCGAAAGCGATTTTAGGTGTGGCTATGTCCGAGTTGGAACCGAAAGCCGTTCAGGATGCGGAATTACCCGTGCGTCAGGCATGTCCAGAACAGGTGCTGTTGTTGATGGAACTTAGGCTTTATGAAGATGCGATTGCGCAGTTAAATGAGCACATCAACACAACTCCGCTCTCTGAACGTGAGTGTTTTTATAATTTGGTCACCTGTTATGAAGGTCTCGCGATGTACGACAAAGCCCGGAAGGTGACTGAACGGTCTCTTGAGAGTCCGGCTTTTGAAAATGCAACGCGAGAGGATTTAGAGAAACTTCATCAGAAACTCTATCCGCGCTACTATGCTAAGACTGTTGAGAAATATGCCAAATTGTATAACGTGGATACCTTCTTAATTGCGGCTATGATTTTGGAGGAAAGTCGATACAACGCGGCGGCGGTGAGTTGGGCAGGCGCGATCGGATTGATGCAGATTATGCCCCCGACTGGAAAGGAACTCGCGCAGCAGCTCAAAATCCGGCGCTTCCGCACCTCAATGCTCAAACAGCCGGATGTGAATATTCAGATGGGGACGAAGTATATCGGATATCTCAATTCACTGTTCAATGACAACATGATGCTGGTGACTGGCGCGTATAATGGCGGTCCTGGACGGATGAAGCGGTGGGTGGCATCGAAAAATATCGCGGATATCGATGAGTTTGTCGAGAAGATTACGATTCGAGAAACCCGACTTCATATCAAGAAGGTGATTGACAGTTACGATCACTATATAGAAATTTATAAGAAGGCAAGCGAACCGCCAGCTGTGAATTCGGTAACAGGGATCGTCCAAAAAGGTTTTTAGGGAAATAGTTGTGAGCAGTCAGTTATCAGTTAACCGTTGGCTGACTGTTATTCCAAAGAGATCACTTTCGGTGGGTTATTGTTCTTGATAAGAATTCGGCGGTGCCAATCGCTATCGTCTTGCGTCGGAAAATCAGCGCGGTAGTGTGCGCCGCGGCTTTCGGTTCGCTCGAGTGCTGATTCGGTTATCATCAAGGCGACATTGAGCATATTGACGGCTTCAATGCGTATTATATCGTTTGGTGCTGGTGTTGCTGGCACGTTTCCTAAATTTATGGTTAAGTCTTTCAATTCGGCGAGGGTTTGTCTTAAACCCTCGCCGTTTCGTTCAATACTCACATTTTCCCAGAGGGTCTCGCGGACTGCATCCTTTACCGCCTCTATAAAATCTAAATCTGGCGTTTGAGATGTCTCTGTATTACCGGCGGGTAATATATCGGGTGGGTGAGCAGGAGGCTGCGATGCGGCGAATGCTGCAGCGTTTGTGCCAGCGCGCGCGCCGTAGACGAGGCACTCCAGAAGCGAATTGCTTGCCAGACGGTTCGCGCCGTGTACACCCGTGCAGGCAACTTCGCCACAGGCGTAGAGTCCTTTGAGGTTCGTTTCTGTATCGGTGTTCGTGCGGATGCCGCCCATCATAAAATGGGCACCGGGACGCACCGGAATTAAGTCGATGTTGATGTCCAATCCATAGTGTTTGGTGGTTTCAGAGATCGTGGGGAATCGTTCATGGATAAACTCGGCAGGCTTATGTGTAATGTCGAGATAAACGCATGGAAATCCGGTCAATTCCATTTCTATCTGGATAGCGCGACTGACCACATCGCGGGGCGCGAGTTCACCTTTCTCGTGGTATCTCTCCATAAACCGTTCACCCCGAATGTTGATGAGTTGACCGCCTTCACCCCGAACAGCTTCTGAGATTAAAAAGTTGGGAGCACCATCCAAGAAGAGTGTTGTTGGGTGAAACTGGACGAATTCCATATCAACCATTTCGCATCCAGCGCGCCACGCTGCAGCGAACCCGTCGCCTGTTGCGACTTTTGGGTTGGAGGTACACGGGTAGATGCGCCCAAGCCCTCCTGTTGCGAGAATCGTGGATTTGGCGCGAATAGAATTTACGTGTTGATCTACAATTGCGGTAACGCCGTAGCACGTAGCGGCTTCCTGAAACTCTTGGGGAGTCTCCGCATCCGTCAGGAGATCAATGGCAAATGTATTCTGTAAGACCTGGATGTTCTCGGTGTTAAGCACACGCTGGATGAGGACATCCGTTGTTTCACGTCCGGTTGCGTCGCCTTTGTGAACGATACGGCGGCGGCTATGTGCGGCTTCCTGTGTAAAGCGGGGCAGTGTGCCTTCCCAATCAAAGTTCGCCCCCCAGTCAAGGAGTTCAGCGACCCGTGGAATGCCTTCAGATACCATCATTTCAACGGCTTTGGCATCACAGAGTCCGGCTCCAGCGGCACAGGTATCCTTTATGTGCAAGGCAACCGTGTCATCGAGGTTCATGGCAACTGCGATGCCACCTTGGGCATAGTGTGTGTTGCTCTCTGTCAGCGTGGTTTTGGTGATTAAGGTCACATTCGTGTGTTCGCTTGCAGCGAGAGCGGCGCGTAATCCAGCGGCACCACTACCGATGATGAGCACATCCGTGTCCCAACTTGAATTCCGATCTGGATTTACCGCAGATGTTGGATTTTCCATTTTTTAAATTATTGAACCGATATCTTAGGAGCGAAACTCTCATTGACCGGCATTACCTTACCTCTGCCAGTAGCGATAAGGGTGCCATCGCTAAGCGTGACTTCCGCTTTTGCTTCGACTAACCTTTTTGAAATCTTAATACGCTCTGCGTTTACATGGAGTTTCACACGGGTCGGTGCCGGATTGCGAAAACGGATTTCGAGCTGCGCTGTTACTGCGGGTTGATCGAAAGTCCCTATCCCGACGTGTGTAATCGCTTCATCTAATAGCGTGCTGAGGATACCCCCGTGTAGAATGTTTGCCCACCCTTGTAAATGCTCGGGGGGCGTACATCCAATATAGACGAATTCGCCGCCATTCTTGATTTCAGGTTTTACCTGAAAGCCATATGGATTTTTCATACCACACACGAAGCAGTTGTCGTTATTTTCAATTCCCATATTTTAATTATTCCTTTTCCGACTCAGTGAGCATCGCGAGACTTCGCGCCAATTTCTCTTTCTCTACTTCCAGTCGTGCGAGTAACTCTTCCTTTTGTTTAACAACCCTTTCAGGGGCACGCTGAATGAAATTTGGATTATCTAAAGTCTTTTGCGCTGCTGCGACATCTTTAACGACCTGTTGATGTCGCTTACTCAGCCTGGCATGCTCGGCATCCAGATCGATTATATCGGCAAGCGGGATGTAGATGGCAAGCTCACCGATAACGGCTTCCGCCGAAGCCGGGGGTTTGGACAACGATTCGGCGATCGTGATGTCAGCTACGCGTGTGAAGGCTGGCAGATATTGTGCCAAGTATGCTTCAAGTCGTTCACGGATTTCAGCATTTGGCGATTGGATATGAACCTCTACGGATGCGCCGAGGGGGACATTTAATTCGCCTCGGATGCTTCGGACACTTTCGATAACTTCCATGAGTGTCGCCATGGTGGTTTCTGCTGTCGGATTTTCGCCTATTGGTTCTGGCCATGCCGAAACTGTTATCGAACCTCTTTCGGCGGATTCGTTTTTGCCTCCACCGTGCGGGAGTTGTTGCCAAATCTCTTCGGTCAAGAAAGGCATCACAGGGTGTAGGAGACGCATTGTCTGTTCCAGGACATCTGCTGCTACCCACAATGCCTCTGGTTGATTTTGTGAGATGCGTTGTTTGGCAAATTCCAAGTACCAATCGCAGAATTCATGCCAAAGGAAGGCATAGAGTATCTGTGCGCCTTCATAAAAACGAAAGTCCTCGAAAGCCTCGGTTGTTGTTGCGATGGTATGGCTCAGACGGCTCTGTATCCAAGCGATTTCTAACGTTTCCTGTTTGTAGGGACTGGGGACTTCAGCCGCTACGTCATCCATTTTTTCGGGTACAGGATGTTTCTCTAAGTTCATCAGAATGAACCGGGCTGCGTTCCAAATTTTGTTCGCAAATCGCTTACCTGCCTCGATCTGCGATTCTGGAAGCGGGACATAAGGGATTGGGGTGCTTGTATTGACGAGCGCAAAACGGAATGCATCCGTTCCATAGGTGTCAATTGTCTCTAAGGGGTCGATGCTATTTCCCTTGGATTTGCTCATCTTCTGTCCCTTTTCATCGGCAACAAGTCCATGCAGATAAACCGTGCGGAACGGGACCTCGTTCATACATCCTAATCCGAGCATAATCATTCTTGCGACCCAGAAGAAGAGGATGTCCCAGCCGGTTACAAGGACGGACGTCGGGTAAAAAGTCTGCAGCTCTTCCGTATTTTCTGGCCATCCCATAGTAGAGAAGGGCCACAACCCGGAGCTGAACCATGTGTCCAGCACGTCCTCTTCTTGCCGAAAGTCGGAGGCACCACATACTTCGCACTGCTGCGGGGTTTCCATCGCAGCGGTGACGGCACCGCATGCGTTACAATCCCATATCGGGAGGCGATGTCCCCACCAGCGTTGACGTGAGATGGGCCAGGGCTCGATGTTCTCCATCCAATGATAGAAGCGAGTGGTTTCGCGTTCCGGGATAAATTGGATATCACCTTTTTTCGTTGCTTCTATGGCGCGCTGCGCGAGTGGACGCACATTCATAAACCATTGCGGTGATATAGCAGGTTCAACAACCGTGCCACATCGGTCATGATGTCCAACGGCGTGCCGATGTGGGACAATTTTGACGAGAGCATCCAAGTTCTGCAGATCCTCAACGACCTGCTCGCGGCACTCCCATCGGGACAAGCCGACGTATTTTTCGGGGGCGTTTTCGTTTATATGTGCATCCGGTGTGAAAATTGTGAGCTGCTCGAGGTTGTGTCGCAACCCAATTTCATAGTCATTCGTATCGTGCGCGGGTGTAACCTTCAAGGCACCTGTCCCGAATTCTGTATCCACATACGCATCAGCGATTATCGGAATTTCTCTGTCGCAGAGCGGTAGGAGCGCTGTTTTTCCAATCACATGTTGATACCGTTCATCTTCAGGGTGCACAGCAACAGCGGTGTCGCCCAACATCGTTTCTGGACGGGTCGTGGCAATTTCGAGTACGATCTCACTGTCCTTAACCGGATAGCGGATATGATAAAAGTGGCCATCTATCTCAATGGGTTCAACTTCGAGGTTACTTATAACGGTGTTACAGTGCGGGCACCAATTCGCCATGTAGGTATCGCGATAGATGAGTCCTTGATCGTAAAGTTTAACAAAGGCAGTGCGGACGGCTTTCGACAAACCTTCATCGAGTGTAAAACGCTCGCGTTCCCAATCACAGGAGCATCCGAGTTTCTGGAGCTGCGAAACGATATACCCGGCGGATTCATCTTTCCACTGCCACATCCGTTCGATGAATTTTTCACGTCCGAGTTCGGTTCTGCTGGTGCCTTCTTCGGCGAGTTGTCGCTCCATAATAAGTTCGGTGACAATACCGGCGTGGTCGGTTCCGGGCATCCAGAGGGTGTTATAACCTTGCATGCGTCGCCATCGGATGAGGCAATCCTGGAGTGTATTGTCGAGGGCGTGCCCGATGTGTAAACTGCCGGTGATATTCGGTGGTGGTATAACGATGGCGTACGGCGGTTTGTCGGAGGTTGACTCGGCGTGGAAGTAGCCGTTTTTCTGCCAAAGTTGGTACCATTTCCCCTCAATTTCGTGAGGGGCATAAATTTTCGGAAGATTTGCCATTCTTTTAATTTTCCTTGCGGTTAAACGACGATGCTCGGGACTTGACGGTTCTCGATCATATCCGCCTGCGCCGGTGTTGCAGGCTGCTATTTATGGCACCACCAGAAATCCGATCGTAATGTAATACGGAACAACACATATTTCTATTTTTCCTTGCGGTTAAACGACATGGCATTTAGGCGAAGAGGGGTTCTACCCATCCATAAGTCCCTTTGGTTTCCATTTCATAAATTAGATTTACCTGTCGCGTTTCGGCATTTAAAAACAGAAGAAATCCGGAATTGGTGGCTTGAAGTTCCGTTGTGGCTTCGGCGAGCGTCAGCGGTTTGGATGCGAATTTATCCTGTGTTGACACGACGACAGGGGTATCGATTCCTTCAACGTCCGGTGAGGCGTCCACCTCGTCCGGATTGAGCCGTGCCACTACCTCGCGATGGGGTGCGATATTTCGGCGGTCTTTCACTCGATCCCTGTAACGTCGGATCTGGCTGAGGATCTTATCTGTAACAGTATCCAGCGCAGAGAGGATCTCATGCGTCTCACTTTTTGCATAGAATGACACGCGCGGTGCCGTCACAATCATCTCAGCATCAAACCGGTGTTTCTCAGATTTGAGAACGACATTTAGTTCTTGCATCCCGTTGAAGCGCGACTCAATTTTATCGGCACGGTTGAGGATATACGCGTGAATATCATCCGTAATTTTTAAATTATGTCCTGAGCAGGTTACTTTCATTTTTTTACTATTGCCTCCTGACAGCGTTCCACTGGGTTTCACGCTGGTATCGGGTGAATTCCAACGCGACTGGGAACCCTGTATGGTTAAATAGATTTTGCCTTAAACCTTTCACGTGATGTTGGAATGCCCAATTCATCACGATATTTCTGAACGGTTCGCCTTGCGAGCAAGATACCTTTCGCCTTCAGGGCATTACTAATTGCTTGATCGCTGAGCGGTTTCGAGGCGACTTCGGCATTAACCATCTCTTGAATGAGATTTTTCACCTGTTTGGCGGAGACTGCGTCCCCCTGTGTGGTCGCTAATTCATTACTGAAAAAGAACCGAAGGGGATACATACCGTGTTGGGTTTGGACATATTTATTGCTCGTTACTCGGCTGACGGTTGATTCGTGAATTCCTATTTTTTCAGCGATTGTTCTCAAGGTCAAGGGTTTAATACTTTTAACGCCTTGTGTTAGAAATTCCGTTTGCACTTCAAAAATTGCTTCGGTGACCCGAGCGATTGTGCTACCGCGTTGGGCGAGACTGCTGAGTAAATTTGTCGCATCACGATACCGTTTCTCTATCCACTCTTTTGCTTCAGCATCCAAGGTATCTGGCCGATTGCGCATCAGATTTACATAGTAAGGATTCATCTGTAAGCGCGGTATGTAGTTATCAACAGAGATAGCTTGATACTTTCCATTAAGGTATTGTATCTCCACGTCCGGTGTGATGATTTCTGTTGCGGAAGATTTTTTGAGCGATCGCGTCATAGGATCTGTGAAGTAGCGACCGGGATGCGGCGATAGCCTTCCGATCCACTTCGCAGCTGCATCTATCGCTGTGATGTCAACTTTCAGGGCATCCGCGATGCCATCCCACCGCTGATTTAGAAAAGCATCAAAGTGATTTTTGATGATTTTGTGAGCAAGGGGCAGCGTGTAACAATGCCCAGGATCCCCATCATTCATCATATAATTGCGAATCTGTATCAGTAATGCCTCTCTTATATCTCGATGTGCTATCCCAATGGGTTCAAAATTATCTTGTATTTTACGGAGTACATTTTCAACGAGTGATGTATCACAGCCGACAGTTTCAGCAATATCCTCCAACGTGAGTTGGTAAAAGATAAGTGCCGGTTTACAACTGTCTGGCGGACATTCATATAGAATAGTATATGTTTTTTTGTTGTCTTTGTCGTTAATTTTCCATGCCCGATGTGCAGGCATGCCCCGATTTTCTGGGGAAGGGCACATTGTATCTTTCACAGCGATTGTAGCAGTTTTTGAAAATTGAAGATCAGGATCGCCCGTCGCTGCTGACAATTTTTTTTCAATAAAAATGTGCAGTTCTGTTGAAAGCACCTCTTGATTGAGTTGGGGCAGGAATTCACACGGAACCTGAAACACCTCGAGCTCTAATTGTCCATCATCGTTGAGATTTCCGAGAATTTGGGCTGCGATAGCATATTCTGTTTCTGAGGCTATAACCTCCGGTGGTGCGAGGTCCAACTGCTCGTCCAGATATTCGTGGAGCGACCCTTCATGCGCCAGGTCTGGTTGTAGCTCGTCAGTGTCCGAGTATCTGGAATTTATCCGTTCGCTAACGGAGACACGGTCCTCAAAGGCTGTTTCCCAATCAATATCAACGGTACTATCTTCGCGATCAAGATTCTCTTCTGGTTCATTCCATTCGGCGTCTGGCTCCGATTCTTCGGTAGGGAGTGCTATCTCGTCGTCTTCCTCGAGTTCTAAGAAAGGGTTCTGCTCGAGTTCTTGACTGATGAATTGCGTCAGTTCCTGCAGCGGCATATTTAGCACTTTAAGTGCCTGTTGTAACCTCGGTGTAATGGACGTTTTCTGCGTTAATTGGGGTGCTTGGGTAAGTTGCGCTTTGTACATTTCATTATTAGTTATCAGATTTAATGGTTCTGGGTTTTCGGTTTTCGGTTTTCAGTTAAGAGGTGTTCGTTTAACAAAGGCTTCCTCTTGTCCGACAACCGACAACTGACAACTGACAACCATTCCTCCGAAAACTATTCCTCCGACAACCGAAAGGATTTTTTGAATGAAGATTAATTTATTAATTCGGTAATTTCCTAACAAGTCCGGTGCGGTTAGGAAACCGCACCTACCGGGCCTGGGGAAACATCAAATTACCGAAATATTTCCTGAAACTTCATAAAAAAATCCGAACCAAAAACCGACAACCCTTAAATCCGATAGGAGAAATTGTGTCCAAAATAGAGGTCTCTTGCAGTTTCGCTATTAATGAGTTCCGTGGGCGTTCCGGCGAGTGTAATTTTTCCATCAACAATGATGTAGGCCCTGTCAACAATATCAAGTGTTTCAGCGGCATTATGGTCGGTAATGAGCACACCTAAATTGCGGTCGCGCAAGTGGCTGATGAGTTGCTTGATATCCGCAACAGCGATCGGATCTATTCCTGAGAGCGGTTCATCGAGCAGAATGAAATCAGGTTGTGCGGCGAGGGCGCGTGCTATTTCTGCCCGGCGACACTCACCGCCTGAGAGTGTATATGCCTTGCGTGGTAACAGATTTGAAATGCCGAGTTCGTCCGTCAATTCCCGGATACGGGGTTCGCGTTCTGATTTTGGCACCCCTTGGACCTCAAGGATTGCCTCAACATTCTGTTGAACTGTGAGTTTACGAAAAATCGATGTTTCTTGTGCGAGGTAGCCGATACCGAGCCTTGCGCGTTTATACATTGGGTAGAAGGTAATGTCCTTATCAGCGTAGGTAATTCTACCTGCATTCGGACGAATCAATCCGACCATCATATAAAAGGTCGTTGATTTTCCGGCACCGTTGGGACCGAGCAGCCCGACAATTTCGCCTTGCTGGACCGAGAGGCTCACCTCGTTAACGACTATAGGACCGCGCCGCGTATAACGTTTTATGAGTCTGTGTGCTTGTAGTTCTGTTGCCATTTTTTTGATTATCCCTTTGGGATACGTCACTATCAGGACTTACGTAATTTTGACCGCAGCGCGTTCTGTGAGATGGAAATGCCTAAAAAACGCAGACGGTCTCTTGGCACAGGCTAACAGCCTATGCTACAAAAGAGCATCGTGCGTAAGTCCTAACTATATTTTTCCATCAGAGGTCTTCCGTCTCAGCGTCTGGATTTGTGTTATCAGAGTTTTCTGGGGCTGTATCCGTTTCTTCTTTCGGATCTGTCTCTTCAGCGCTTCCAGCATCTGTATCCGGTTTCTCTTCAGTATCCTCCTCAGCAGTATCAGTGTCAGTCTCTGTTTCTGCTTGAGCCGGATCTTCCGTCTCCTCAGGTGTAGCTGCGGAAGTATCTTCTTCGTCGGTGTCTGTGCCACTTTCGGTGTCTGTGCCACTTTCGGCGTTTTCATCCGCTTCGGGCTCTACGGGTGTTGCCTGTGTAACGGTAACCTTAAACTTAACGTCACCCTCGGCAGTCTGTTTTCCAGTCAGGCGATTGAAAGTGAAGTATTTGGTTTCGAGCCGATCTTTGTTTTGTAAGACGACGACGTTATCCTCAAGAATAATAGTACTTGTGAGATTGTCCATGATGGCATGGTCACAGGTCGCAAAGATATCTTGGTCTCGTATTTCTACATTGCCCTCGGCGACAATTTCTTTTGTTGCGCCCGTCTCTAAGTCGCGCTTGAGGGTGATTTTATCGGCGTTGAGAAACCCGATTTCGATGCCTTGCTCATCCCGTCGGACTGTCTTCGCTTCGTCAATAAGAATCGTTATGCCTTCCTGCTCATAACTCTCCATCCTTTTCGATGTCCCGGTGATTATTTCTTTCGTCTCTACTGGTGGTGTAGCCTCTGTATCTTCAGCGGTGCTATCCTGTTCTACAGTGCCCTCTGTCGTTTGAATTTCCGCAGTGTTGGTGGGTGACGGCTGTCCTTCTGTTTCTGCCTCTTCCGCCCCGAGGGGCAGTGCGATAAGACAGACAAAAAGGGTTAGAAAACTGGCGCACACACAAAAATTGCAAAATTTACGAAACTGGAATCTGTGTTTGTAACTACTCTGGTTCAATTGGGGTTTGATGGTATTCATGTGCTTTCTCATCTTTTGGGTGAAGTTCAAATTGATTGTTTTTCATTTTTACGGTTCTGAGCGTCGGATCTGCGTACATCTCTGTTCCGATCCATGTGGAATCTCCACGGACAAGTGTGACTTCTTCGGGTCCATACAACTTACCCGCAAGGTTTTGCCAATGGAGAACCTCGCTATATAAAGTGCCATCTTCGCTAACACCGACGACATCTCCTGTGAAATGGAGATTGTTTTTTTGGCTTCCCGTGAGGAACTGTTTACCCTTCCGACTCTTCACGGTAATAGAAACAACACCCTCTTCAAAAATCTGAACGGTGGGATTTTGCACGTCAATGTAACTTCCGTGAAACGTTGAGGTATCCCCGACAAGCGTCCATTTGATGACCCCTGCTTCGGTGTGTTGTGTAGAAAACCCATCCACTTTCTGGGTCGGGGTGGTTGCTCCGGGTTCATCCGTGGCACCGACGGGTGTCTCTGTACTCCTACAACAAATTACGCAGAATAACAGACAGAGATACAAGGGTGTGAGGATCTGGACGGGTTGGGTACTCCAACCCCTACGGTTGTGTTTTCCACCGACGATGCATCCAAATCCACTGCGTGGGGTATCGTCGGATGTAGGATTCAATGATTTTTGTGAATTTCTGCGTGTTAACAACAAGGTCTTTCTCTTTCATAGATGTCCGTTTCAACGCTAAGGGTGGTTCGATAATAGCGTGGTGTGAACCGTCGGGTTGCCGGACAATGAACGTTGGCAGTATCGCCGCCCCTGTTTTGAGGGCAATCGCCACTGGACTGTAGGGTGTATAGGCACGTCTACCGAAAAAATCGACAAAAACACCACTCACGGCTGTATCTACATCGGCAACAATACCGAGGAGTTCATTCCGTTTGAGACATCGAAGGGCATGGCGCACGCCTGTATCTCTGTCAATTGTCGTATACCCCCCTTTCTCTCGGTAACTGGAAACCAATGCGTTTAAACGAGCGGAACGCAATTCGCGGACAATCGGCGTAAGGGGTGCAACTGTCGCAGAAATGCTCGCAGCGAGAAGTTCCCAATTTCCAAAATGCCCGGTTAGAATGATTGCCCCTTTCCCACGCGCAAGCGCTTGCTGCACATGCTCGACGCCTTCAAAAGTGACATATTGTTGAATTTGGTGCTTATCCAAGCGTGGGAGCTGCATGAACTCCACGACAGTTTTGCCTAAATTTTCAAAACACTGTTTCGCCACTGCTTTGACTCGGCGTTCATCAGGAAACGTCAAACAGTCGCGTAAGTGTTCACACGCCAATTCCCGCTGCTGTGGTACCAGATAGTATACGAGGGTGCCCAACCATCCACCGATCACCAATGTCACCGAGCGTGGCAGCCGAGATACACAGAATCCGATTGATTTGGCAGCAAACAGATAACCCCAGTCTTTCATTGTTAAATAGTATACTCAATTTCTCGTGAAATTACAAAGAAAAATATAGAGCACACACGAATTCTGCAGCGTGTGGAGCAGAATTTGTTACTCTGTTGCACTGCAGATAATTTTTCTTTGCTTTAATGCCGTTGCTTTTCAGCTGCGTTTGTGGTAAGGTATAGGGTAGGAATTCTCCATGCATACCCCTCAAGCGATCAATAAGCAGATCTATCGACTCGCGCTCCCGAATATCATTAGCAATTTTTCCATCCCTCTTTTGGGAGCGGTGGACACTGCTTTAATGGGGCGGTTAGAATCCGAGCATTACCTCGGTGCGGTCGGCATCGGTGGCGTTATCTTCAGCTTTATCTATTGGGGATTTGGGTTTCTCCGAATGGCAACGACAGGGCTGACGGCACAAGCCTTCGGGGAAAACGACACACCGGAATGTGGACGCTTACTTTTGAGAGCAGCCGGCATCGGTCTCATGGGGAGCCTGTTCCTCGTTATCTTCCAGTGGCAACTTGCGGATATGAGTTTCCTGCTCATCAACACCAGTCCTGAAGTAGAGCATCTCGCTCGTGCCTACTTTCACATTCGGATCTATGCTGCCCCGGCGACCTTGTGTTTACACGCCCTCCATGGTGTCTTTTTAGGCTTACAGAATGCACATTACCCGATGCTATTGACGATTGTGGTGAACCTCGTCAATATCGTCTTAAATCTGGTGTTTGTGCAGATGCTCGGTATGAAGGTAGAGGGTGTGGCTTTCGCGACTGTCATTGCGCAGTATGTGGGGGTGCTGTTGGCGATTCTGCTCTTTTTCAGACGCTATAGAGGCATCTTGAGGGGATGGAATATCAGGGAGGTTCTGTTGCTGTCCAAGTTAAAGCGGTTCCTCAGTATCAGTGGCGACATCTTCATCAGGACGTGTTGTCTGGTATTCAGTCATGCCTATTTCACGGCAAAATCCGCAGCCTTGAGTGATACCTTCTTGGCGATTAACACGATTCTGTTGCAGTATATCAATCTATTGTCCTACGCGATTGACGGTTTCGCTTTTGCAGCGGAGAGTCTGGTCGGCAGATACAAAGGTGCGCAGGACCTACGAAATCTGAAACAGACGACGCGCCTCATTTTTCTTTGGGCATTTCTGTTTGCGGGTGTGATTCTGCTAATCCTTGCGTGCTTTGGGGAGCGATTGTTGTATGTTTTTACGGATCAGATGTCGCTTGTGGAACAGGCAGAAGTTTATCTGATTTGGGTAATCATCGCACCTGTGATTAACGTCGCTGCCTACATTTGGGACGGCATCTTTCTGGGGGCAACTGCTTCGAGAGGCTTACGGAATTCCGTCATTGTGTCAACACTCCTCTATTTTAGTGCGATCTATCTGTTGACCCCGTTTGGGAATCATGGGTTATGGGGCGCGCTTACCCTGCTTTTGGTTGCCCGGGGTGTGTCGTTGACGGCGTTGGCACCGAAATATCTTTTCCGATAAAATGTTACGTTTTTATAACATTTTTAAATTGGGATTTCTGTGCGGGTTTTCGGTTGGGAACCCAGTGGTGCCGTGGGGTTCTTGCGTTTTTTTCGGTGAAAATTCTCTGTTGGGAGAAAAAATAATGATGAATCGCACTACTACGAACCGGATTTACCCTTCTTATGAAGGTTGACATAGCACTACTACTGCCCATATCCTAAAGTAAATATTTATGCAGATTTACTCTGCCTGGAATTCCCCGTTCTTTTGATTTCGCCGGAGTTATGAGATGGTATCGCGTTATGGAATATTTTCAATTTTAATGTATTTTGGGCACTTTGTCAAGAGCATTATCGCCATCCGGGGATTAAAAAAGATTTGACCTTTCTCTCAAAACGTGGTATACTGAACCGCCTGCTTTTACAAAAATGGATAAGAAAAGGAGATAAAATTGATTCTAAACACAATACTGTGTCTGTTACTCTTAGGAAATCTCGTGCTACTCATTCTCGTATACCGGGCTGTAAAGTCGCAGCCGAAACATATAGGGCAAGATGACTTAGACACGCTACAAGCGGAAGTCTCTAAGTCGGGACAGGAAATTCGATCTGAAATTAGAGCGACGCAAGATTCTACAACTAAGACGCTTGTGGTAAATATCGGTGAATTAAGCAAAACCCTGACGACCCAACTTGAAGGGGCGCGAACGGCATTGAGTGAAAGTTTTCAAGGGTTGCAACAGAATAATGAAAGTAAACTGGAGCAAATACGTCAAACAGTTGATGAACAACTCCAAACAACATTGGAAAAACGACTCACAGAGTCATTCAACATCGTCAGCGAGCGTCTTGAAGCCGTTCAGCATGGACTTGGAACGATGCAAAATCTTGCTTCGGAGGTGGGTAGTCTTCAACGTGTCCTAACAAATGTCAGCACCCGCGGGGCATGGGGAGAAGTTCAACTCGGCGCGATCCTTGAACAAATCTTGACGGTAGATCAATATAAACTGAACGTCCAACCGCATACAGGTTCTGAGCGGGTTGAGTACGCCGTTCGCCTGCCAGGCACTGATGATAATCCAGATAAGAGTCTCTGGTTGCCAATTGATTCTAAGTTCCCTACGGCTGACTATCAAAGGCTCGTTGCGGCTACTGAAATAGCCGATAAAGCGGCAGAAAAATCGGCAACCCGAGCCCTCATACGAAGGGTTCGAGAGGAGGCGCGGGACATCAGCGAAAAGTACATCTCCCCCCCACAGACTACAGATTTCGCTATTATGTTTTTACCAACAGAAGGTCTCAATGCAGAAGTCCTTCGACAGCCCGGCTTGGTAGAAGACCTATTACAAACCCATCGCATTGTAGTTGCGGGACCAACGACCCTCACCGCCATTTTACTCGGTCTCCGTGTAGGTTTCCGAACATTAGCGATTCAGAAACATTCTGGTAAAATCCAAGAAATGCTCGCTGCCATCAAGACGGAATTTCGTGAGCACAGTCGCCTGTTAGGTCTCACGCAGCGGCACCTCCGAAACGCTTCCAACGCTCTTGAAAGGACAGAGGGGCGTTCACAAGCAGTCGTGGGTAAATTACAGGAAGTTGAGGAACTGCCGGTAGAGGAAGCAGCGAAAACACTTGGACTTCCAAATACCGAATTAGGCAAGGAATTATCAGAGTAATGGAAAATTGTACTGCCACCGGAAATTCGGGCCACGGTCTAAACCCAGATTGTGGTATAATAGCCATCTACTTGAAAGGAGCATCCGATGGAGGACCCAACGAAAACGAAGAAACCTCACCCCTGAATTTAAAGCGAAAGTCGTCCTTGAGGCAATTCGCGGTGAAAGTTCACAAGCGGAACTGTGTCGACGACATAACATCAGCGAAGAACAACTCTCAAAATGGAAAGGTCAACTCCTTGAAAATGCCGCGTCCGTTTTTGAATCAAGCGGTAAGCCATCCAAGGAGGCTACGAAGCGGATCGCTCAACTGGAACAACACGTTGGGAGATTGGCGGTGGCACTCGACATCCAAAAGAAAGTCTTGACTCTGTTGGATGAAACGGATCGGAAAGACGAGAAATAGTTGAGGTGTTAACGCCCACATTCGGCGTTAGGAAGTCTTGCCTCCCTCGGTTTAATATGCCTTTGGAATTGGGTATCTTTCTCGGGGCGAAAAGATTTGGAGTAGAAGAACATCAAAAGAAAAAATGTCTTGTAATGGACAGAGAACAGTATCGGTATCAAAAATTTATTTCGGATATTGCGGGTCAAGACGTTCCGTTTCACAATAATAATCCTGAAAAAACTGTGAAGGTTGTCAGGGATTGGCTTCTTACTGCATCAGAACGTCGAACAATTCCCAGTGGAAGCAACATTTGGGATCGCTATCAGGATTTTCTGAGGGATTCACCTCAAATTGCTCAAAGGTTTCAGTTAGAGGTTAATGATCTGATGTTCAACGATTATACTTTTATAGTTGCAGAATGGTTGACGATGCAGACAAGTAACAAATCGTAACATGTTTCAAGGAGTTAATTAAAAATGGCAAAGCAGACAAAACAGAGGACCGTCAAATATCCTCCCAAGCAAGGGAATCTCTCAAGAAGGGAAGTTAGACGGGCAGTTAAAGAAGTTGTTGATTCCAGCGCACCTACAAGACCCAAACCTTCAACTACAAAACCTTCTCAAACTACGTCTAAACCGAAGAATACCAAATAGTCTTTGCTTGAAGCCGATCATTGGAAAAGTTCTTTACTTCCTTTCGTTGGATATTCTTATCTGCGGTGCATATTTTATTTATCCCTTTCCGTCTTTGAATCGTGCGATAGTGCCGCACTCAGCGAGTTCGGCTTTTGCATAGTGTGCGGGCATTTGTGAGGCCTTCCAGTCCGAGTTTAAAGCCAAAGTCGTCCTTGAGGCACTCCGCGGTGAAAGTTCCGAAGCAGAACTGTATCGGCGACATAACATCAGCGAAGAACAACTTTCAAAATGGAAACGGCAACTTCTTGAAAACGCCGCCTCCCTTTTTGAACCAAGCGGTAAGCCATCCAAGGAGGCTACGAAGCGGATCGCTCGACTGGAACAACACGTTGGGAAATTGGCAGTGGCATTGGACATCCAAAAGAAAGCCTTGACGTGGTTGAGTGAAACGGATCAGAAAGACGAGAAATAGTTGAGGTGTTACGGACGACGTATTCCGTGCGACAGATTTGCGAACCCCTTTATCACATAGGTGTATCATCAAAAACACCCGCACTCAGCATTGGGGTATTTGACACCTGTCGAATTTCAAAGACAAACCTTCTCTTAACTTTGCGAAAAAATGGTCTAAATAAAGGGTGGCACTTCAGGGTGCCTCTTTGCTCCAGCGGAGCAATATGTCTATAGAAAAATGGGTGTCAAGCCCGCGCACTCCAGCGGAGTGCTATGTAACGGAAGCCGACCTCTGTGAAAAATGAATGCTTTGTCAAAAACTTTACACATCCACCACTGATAATCTTAGTTTGAAACTATCTCCGCAGGCAACCCCTCAATAATCCGTGCAGATTCCACACTGACATAGACGATGCGCTCAATAGCAGTGACAAGATCACGCGGATCCGCAAACCAACCGTTTGGGTCGTTGATGATGCCGCTGTCTTTGTCTTGTGTGATTTTGTAGCGGTCGATGAACCATTCTAACGGGGTTCTGCCGTTGACGACATACCGATGTGCTTCTTCTGGGATGCCGGATAGCCGCACATGATCGTTGAGGATGAGGGTTGTTTTGGCTTCTTTATCGGTGTATCGCATGGCACGTTTGCTGAGTTGGAAGTGTTTCGGTTGGGGTTCGCCTTGGTGGGAGAAGATGAGTTCTAAGGGGTATCGTTCGCAGGTCTCGTAGTTGAGGTGAAGGGAGGTAAGCACTGCACCTGCTTGCGCGAAGGCGTGGAAGTCGGGTGCGAAGGGGATGCGGGGTATCATCTTGGATAAGTCGTTTGCGAATTGTTCCCGGTAACTGGGTGGGTGCAGGATACCGTAAACGTAGTCGAAGATGTCGTCTTTCGTGAGGGTGTCGTCGCGATAGTGGTCTCGGAAGGTGCGGAGTGCTGTGTCTGAAATGTTGTCAATGCGATCAGGCAATTCGCCAATCCCTTGAAATGTATGCGTCCCTTCTGATGGATCAGCAGGCTTTGGATATGAATATCGCGGGAAACATTGCACTGCATTATTGAGACCGAGATCTGGTATGGTACCGGTCATAAGAGCGGAAAACGCTTTTTTGGATCCGATGCCGGGAACACATATCACACGATTTTCACTGGTTTTATTCGGGAAAATGCGATCCATCTGGTATTTTCTCTGTATAAAGATGTAATTAGCATAGCAATTTGTAGCGATGAAGGGACGGTACATAACCTTTCGGATATAGTTATCGTCGAATTTAGTCGTTTTTTTCCGTCTGAGGCTACCCATAAGCTCTCCTACCCACGTAACATTTTCAGTGTGGCGGCGTGCCACTTCATTTACTGAAAGTCCAGGGTTTTCCTTAAATTCAGAAAGAGCATCAAGATAGTCCTGTGTCATTCGTCTCGCGTTCTCGGCACAAGCATCGCGTGTGAAATTGTAGATATATGGGTCCCTGTTTGTTTTCACTCCTTGAGAATATAATCCAAATATGGTGTCATTTACCCTGCCCGCCTTCGCGTCCGGGGATCCAAGCGGGTAGAAATGAGCAAAGGCTTCGCTACGTTGTTTAATCCAATCGTAATGGGAGTTGGGGGTAATTGTTTCCCAATCACTGAATCCTTTAATGGATACTGCCTTGTGTAACGCCTCTAATTTCTCCTCGCGTGTGAGATAGTCGCCAATATCGCGATAGTGGATTTCACACCCCTCGTGTGTTGCGTTTGGGTTCTTGACGAGGATAGTAATAGCAACGGGTGCCCGGGACCCTGAACCGAAGATTTTGCCACCCTCTCGACGCGACACTTCCCCTTGGGTCCGTTGATTCCCGCGCAAGTGCAAGACATGGACTGAACTGAACTCCGCTGCCAAGCACGCACGAACTCCTGAGTCTGCATTCCCATCGATCCATGATCCATTGGTGACAAACGCAACAATGCCCTGCTTTTCGATTCTATCAGATGCCCAACGGATTGCCATCTTATACATATTAGGACTTACGCAATATTGATAGAAATAGCAGGTTTTTGAAGTTGTTGTCGGATGTAATCATCAAGTAAACTTTCTTTGAGTTGATAAATCGTTTGACCGGCTGCCCGGGCGGCTCGCGTCAAACTCACCCAGACCC